>JBDLRN010000001.1:0-34629 GCA_039800005.1 Actinomycetota bacterium
CCCACCACCTTGCCCTCGAAGCTGGTGATGTCGATCTGACCTTCACCGGTGATCACCAGATCGGTGTTGCGCAGATGATCGTGCAACCCCACCTCGTCGGCCACCATGTCGAAACCCGGAATCAAGGTGGCTCCGAGGGCGAGCAATCCACCAGCCAATCCTCCGGCGGCACCGGCCCCTTCGATCGTCGACACGTCGACGCCGTAGGTCTCCTTGTAGAGCTGCACGAGTCGTTCGAGCCGTGATTCGAGAAGACGAACTTGGGTGGGCGACGCGCCTTTTTGTGGAGCGAACTCGCGCGCGGCATCGACGAAACGCGTCTCGACGTCACACGCGACGAGGAACTCCACACCTCGCAGTCGCGCCGGTGCGTGGATGGCGCGCACGGCGCCGAGTCCGCCGTCGGTGGTGGCCGATCCGCCGAGGCACACGATGATGCGTTCGGCTCCGAGGTCGAGAGCCTTGTCGATGAGTTCTCCGGTGCCGGTGGTTGCCGCCGCGATTGGATCGTTCTTCGTCGCTCCGCCCACGATGGTGAGCCCCGAGGCTCGCGCCATCTCGATGACTGCGGTGCCGCGATGGAATCTCCACTCGGCTTCGATCGAATCACCAAGGGGTCCGGTCACCGTCGACGTGCGGTTCGCTCCGCCCAGAGCGTCGAGAGTTCCCTCACCACCGTCGGCGAGTGCGACCTCGGTGCAGTCGTGGCCGAGTTCCCAACAGGCGTGGCCGATGGCTTGGGCGACGGCGGCCGCAGACGCCGTTCCTTTGAACTTGTCGACCGCGGCCAGCACGCGCACCGCGTCAGTCTCGCAAGGTCGCCGGGTCGCTCGCCGTGAAGGTCGACACGTCTGGGCGAAATCACGAGTGCTTCGGTAGGGTTTCGGTCATGGCTGTGACCGTGCGCATCCCCACCACTCTTCGTCCGCTCTCGGGCGGCAACGCCACCGTTCGGGTGGAAGGAGCCACGTTGCGGGCGGTCCTCGAGGCCCTCGACGCCGCCCATCCGGGATTCCGTGATCGTTTGTTCGACGACGAGGGCAATCAGCGCCGGTTCGTGAACCTGTTCGTGGCCGACGACGACGTTCGCTACCTGCAAGGTCTCGACACCCCGGTGCCCGACGGCGAGACCGTCAGCATCATCCCCGCCGTCGCCGGCGGCTGAAGTTTTCTCCCACTCTGTAGCGCAAGTTCCCCTATGGGGAACTTGCGGTACAGAGTGCGCGTTTTGCGAGGGTTGATAAGGCGGGGAGGAGGGCCAGGAAGTCGGTGCGGCGCTTCGGGCCCATCGGCACCTCGGCCGGACGCTTGTCGCGGTCCTGCCACACGGCGAACACCCGGTTCATCACCTCGGGATCCTTCATGAGCGCGTCGGGCGCGTTCAGCAGATTCAGGTTCCGCATGAACGCCCGCAACACGACCGCATCACTACGTAAGGCCGGCAGCAGCCCTTCGCGCAACACCGACCGCATCATCGTCTTCGGATCGGTGTTGTCGCCGTCGGGATCGTCGCCGCGCAACAGAGCCGCCGACACGCGCCGCGCCTCGGCGTCCTGCTCGACACCCGAGCGATACCACGGCAGGATCTCGCGGTTGATCGACGCGTCGTAGTCGATCGCCAAGTCGAATAACTCCTGCGACGAGAGCCCCGAGATCTTGTTCAACGACTCGCACATCAGGTGTGCACCCCAGTAGCCGATCGAGCAACCGCGTCCGTACAACGGATTCGTGCAGATCACGGCATCACCCACCGGCAACATGCCGAGAACCAACGGCTTGCCGTCGACCACGTATTCACGGTGACGGTTCAGCAGCCCGGCCATCACGTACACGCCGTCCATGATCGGATCGGCGCGACCGTCGAGATATGGCGCAGTCGCCATCAGTTGGCGCGCAGCTTCGTCGAACACCGCCGGATCGGCGAGACGTGTACGCAATTCGGAATCGTCGGTGGGTGCAGCGAGCGTGATCGAGAAGGTGCGGTTGTCGCCCACGAACACGCCGTACTTGATGTAGCCGAGATCGCCGCCGATCGGCCCGTTGCGCGGCGGGTATTCGGCACCGGGCTTCAGTCGATAGAAGCGCGACGCGTAGACGATGCCGGTGTCCTCCACGAACTCGGGCACCGGACCGACCCCGATGTCGGAGAGCCATTCGGGAAGCACAGATCGTCGACCGCCGGCCACCACCACCAGATCGGCGTAGCGCTCGGATCCGTCCTCGAGCCGCACACCGGTGATGCGTTCGAGTCCGGTCGCCGCGTCGGTTTCGTGCAGCAGGCCGTTCACGCCCACGCCGACCTGGAAGGTCACTCGACCCTCGTCGAGCACCACTCGGCGCAGCACCCACTCGAACGTGGTGCGCCGGCACGTGAGCATGGTCAGCTCGTCGTCACCAGGTTCGGGTTCGTAGTTGGTCATGGTCGGGGGCAGGTCCTGGCCAAAAGGCAGTTCGGTCGCCCCGGCCTCGTAGAGGCGGGCCACCACATCGGGCTCGTTGGCCTTCAGCAGGGTGACGAGGCGAGCCAAGAAGGCGTGGCTGTGGCGCACCTGGGGGGCGCCGCGCCGGTCCCAGAAGAAGGCCTCGTCGGGGGAGTCGGGCATGGGGGTGTCGTCCCGTTCGATGACGGTGACCTGGTGTCCGGCCCGACTCATTTTGAGGGCGGTCGAGAGCCCCGAGACCCCTCCGCCGACGACCACGATGTCCATGAAAGACGAGCGTACGGCCCTCGAGCCGGGGGATCCGAGCCGGAGAGTCCGATCAGCAACGCCCGTTGGCCTGGTTGTTGCTTAGCACTCGTCTCAATAGAGTGCTAGCACTCGCGTGATCCGAGTGCGAACGGCCCGCCGGCCACCCCCCGGTCGGCGGCCCGGACACTCGGTTCACCGCTCACACCACACATCTCCGACGAAAGGGAAACACGATGGCGAAGATGATTGCGTTCGATGAAGAGGCCCGCCGCGGTCTCGAGGCCGGCATGAACAAGTTGGCCGACGCCGTTCGCGTCACCTTGGGACCCAAGGGCCGCAACGTCGTTCTCGAGAAGAAGTGGGGTGCCCCCACGATCACCAACGACGGTGTGTCGATCGCCAAGGAGATCGACCTCGAGGATCCGTACGAGAAGATCGGCGCCGAACTGGTGAAGGAAGTCGCCAAGAAGACCGACGACGTGGCCGGTGACGGAACCACCACAGCCACCGTGCTCGCCTGGAGCATGGTGCGCGAAGGTCTGCGCAACGTCGCCGCCGGCGCCAACCCGATGAGCCTGAAGAAGGGCATCGAGGCCGCCGTCGCCGCGGCGATCGCGTCGATCCGCGACCTCGCCAAGGAAGTCGACAACAAGGAGCAGATCGCTCAGGTCGCCTCCATCTCGGCCGCCGACAACGAGATCGGTTCGATGATCTCCGATGCGATCGACAAGGTCGGCAAGGACGGCGTCATCACCGTCGAGGAGAGCCAGACCTTCGGAATGGAGATGGATCTCGTCGAAGGTATGCGCTTCGACAAGGGCTACATCTCGCCCTACTTCGCCACCGACATGGAGCGCATGGAGGCCGTCCTCGACGATCCGTACATCCTGCTCGTGTCGTCGAAGATCTCGACCGTGCGCGACATGCTCCCCGTGCTCGAGAAGGTCATGCAGAGCGGTCGTCCGCTCGTCATCATCGCCGAAGACGTCGAGGGTGAGGCTCTGGCCACGCTCGTCGTCAACAAGATCCGCGGTACGTTCAAGTCGGTCGCCGTCAAGGCCCCTGGCTTCGGCGAGCGCCGCAAGGCGATGCTGCAGGACATGGCCATCCTCACCGGTGGCCAGGTCATCAGCGAAGAGGTCGGTCTCAAGCTCGAGAACGCCACGCTCGATCTGCTCGGCCGCGCCAAGAAGATCATCATCACCAAGGACGAGACCACTCTCGTCGAAGGTGCCGGTAGCGATGACGACATCAAGGGTCGCATCAACCAGATCAAGACCGAGATCGACAACACCGACTCCGACTACGACCGCGAGAAGCTCCAGGAGCGCCTCGCCAAGTTGTCGGGCGGCGTCGCCGTCCTCAAGGTCGGCGCGGCCACCGAGGTCGAGCTCAAGGAGAAGAAGCACCGCATCGAAGACGCGGTGAGCACCACCAAGGCCGCCATCGAAGAAGGTGTCGTGCCCGGCGGTGGAGTCGCTCTGCTTCGTTCGCAGGCTGCCGTGCTCGCCGCTGCCGAGAAGTTGACCGGTGACGAGGCCACAGGTGCTCGCATGGTCGCCAAGTCGCTCGAGGCTCCGCTCAAGCAGATCGCCGAGAACGCCGGCCTCGAAGGTGGCGTGGTGGTCGAGAAGGTGCGCAACCTGACGGGCTCCGAGGGCCTCAACGCAGCCACTGGTGAGTACGTCGACCTCGTGAAGCTCGGTGTCATCGACGCTGCCAAGGTCACTCGCTCGGCTCTGCAGAATGCAGCGTCGATCGCGGCCCTCTTCCTCACCACTGAAGCAGTCGTCGCCGACAAGCCCGAGCCGGCCGGTCCGGCCATGCCGGGTGGCGGAATGGAAGACTTCTGAGCCAGTCGTCGACTCGTTCGAACGTGCAGGACCCCGGGAGCTCCCGGGGTCCTGTCGCGTTGGCGACTGCGCAAGCCGCCATCGGTTTCGACGCCGACATGCCGTTGTTGTCGGCGGCCCTGCGTGATCTCGGTATCGCTCATCAGTCCGCGGTGTGGGACGACTCATCGGTCGACTGGTCGTCCTTCTCGCTCGTGGTGTTGCGATCCACCTGGGACTACACGACGCGCATCGACGAGTTCCGGGCTTGGATCGATCGGGTGTCATCGGTGACTCGATTGGCGAATCCCGCCGATCTGGTGCACTGGAACACCGACAAGCACTACTTGCGCGAGGCCGAAGTCGCCGGTCTCCCGGTCGTTCCCACCGAGTTCGTCGAGACCGCCGGCGCTGGAGATCTCACGGCGCCGTGGTCGACGCGACTCGACGAGTGGTTGGCGATCGGCGACGTGGTGGTCAAACCGTGCATCAGTGCCGGAAGCAACGACACGGCACGACACGCCGATCGTGCATCGGCTCTCGAACACATCGTTGCGCTCACCGGTGCGGGTCGCAGCACGATGATCCAGCCCTATCTCGCCGACGTCGAACGCTCCAGCGAGACCGGACTCGTGTATCTCGGGGGTACGTTCAGCCATGCGTTCGCCAAGGGACCGTTGCTGGCAACCGAGCGCGACATGGAGGCCGGTCTGTACGCGCGTGAACAGATCTCGAGTCGTCAGCCCACCGATGCCGAGCGCGATCTCGGTGATCGGGCCGTCGCGTGGCTCGCCGAACGTTTCGGTGACCTTCTCTACGCCCGCGTCGACCTCTTGCCGTCGGCCGACGGACCGGTGATCATCGAACTCGAACTCACCGAGCCGTCACTCTTCTTGCAGACCGATACCGGTGCCGCTGCCCGCGCCGCCGACGCGATCGCCGCCCGACTCGGCTGAAATTCGGGTCAGCGCGCCAACACGTTGGGGAAAGCGGCTCGACCGAAGTAGTTCGAAGCGCCGATCGAGCCGTCACCCGTCACCACCAAGGCCTTCTGGAAGGGCCCATCCGAGGAGAGTCGTCGATTGAGGAGCACTCCGTCGGCACCGATCTCGACCGACACGACCCGTTCGCCAGTTCCTTGTGGCAACGACACCACCAACAAACGTTGCTTCGACGCGATGTCGACGATCACGAGCAGATCACCTTCGACCCAGCCGAGTCGTTCGCCGGTTCCGTCGACGCCGAACACCCGAGGACACACGAAACACTCGCTGTACGAGTCGGCGAGGCCGAACGGTGCCGGAGCGATGGTCTCGGCACCGATCGTTCCGTCGGGAGAGTCGGTGATCTGCAGAAGCAACGGACGATTGGCGATGTCGGTCGGGCTCGACTCGTCGACGACCTCACCCACCACGTAGCCGCCGCCGAAAGTGAGATGGGCGATGCTCGAACGACCCGCGTCGCGTGTGAACACCGACTGACGTTCTGTCGAGTCGAGGGGCACGAAGACGATCTCGTCGACCGAATCGTCGGTGAGGGTCCCGGTCGCCACTGTCACGAGGGCGGTGAAACTTCCGTTGCGCACACCCACGTCGTGCAAGGTGAACCATTCCTCGACCCCGTCGGCCGGCTCGAGGATCTGAATCGGTGCACTGTCGGGTGCGATGCGCAGGATGCTGGTCTCGAGCGGATCGGCCGATCGGCCCGCGCGCGCCTGGGCGAGATAGGTGCCGTCTCCCACGGGAATCACCACATCGAAGATCCCGTCGAGCACGCGGGTCGTGCCAGCACTCGACTCGAGGAACACTCCGTCGGTCGCCGCGACGACGATCGGAGTGCCGATCGTGCTCTCGGTGGGTGCGGTGGTCGTGCTCTCGATGGGCGACGAGTCACCAGTTGCGATCGGTGCATCGTCGACGACCGGAGTCGAATCGGTGGTGGGAGCACCACTGGTGGAAGGCGTGGTGGACCGCGGCGTGAAACTCACCACGGGAGTGGTGATCGGAGTGCTCTCGGCTGGTCCGGTCACGGCGAGAGTGACGATGAGGCCGACCACGGCAGCAGCGATGAAGGTGACGGCGCCGTACAGGACTGCAGTTCCCCGATCGTCGTGGCGAACCGCTGTGGGCGTGTCGGGAGTGAGCAACCACGAGGTGCCCTCGGGATCGGCGGCGAGCAACGGATCACGTTCACGGGCGCCGATGATCGGCTGCTCCGACGATTCCGATCGACGGGTGTTGTACGCCTCACCGCCGGCCGGACGAATGAGGTCCCACGACGGATCCTTGTCGGGTGTCGGCTCGTCCGTCGTCACTCTGCGAACCGTAGCCTTGACGTCGTGGCTCGCAAGCGCATCGACACCGTTCTCGTCGTGAAAGTCGACAACGAGCATTCGCGTCGTACGCCCGATCGATTGGTGGTCGAAGAGCCCATGTCGATCCAGCTCGACGGTGAGTTGGTCGCCACCACCATGCGCACTCCTGGGCACGACTACGAACTCGCCGTCGGCTTCTGTTTCGGTGACGGTCTTCTGCACGGCCACCCGGTCACCGGTGTGCGCTATTGCGCGAGCGGATCGGCGGTCGAGAGCGCCTTCAACGTGGTGACGGTCGAAACCGGAGGCCGGGCTCCTGCTCCCACGCCACGCCTCGGAAACATCTCGTCGAGTTGCGGCTTGTGCGGCAACCAGGCGCTCGACGATCTGGTCGAACGACTCGCACCTTTCGACACCTCGACGCTCCCGCAGTTCGCGGTCGACATGGTGTTGGCGATGCCCGAGGCGGTGCGGTCCGAACAGGCACTCTTCGACGAGACCGGTGCCGTGCACGCGGCCGCGGCGATCGACGTCGACGGTCGCATCGAACTGGTTCGTGAAGACGTGGGTCGTCACAACGCCGTCGACAAGGTGGTCGGTCGTCTGCTCCTCGACGAACGCCTCCCGGCTCACGACCATGCGCTCTTCGTGTCGGGACGCGCCAGTTTCGAAATGGTGCAGAAGGCTTGGGCGGCCGGTTTCGGCACGGTGGTGTCGGTGAGCGCGCCCACTGCGTTGGCCGTTCAGACCGCCAAGCGGGCGGGAATCACTCTCTACGGGTTCGTGCGCGACGGCCAGGCCGTTCGATACAGCCCCGGTTGACACGCGGCCGACGACTCGCCGTCACGGTGAGCTGATCACGCCGATCAGCGATCGGTAGGTGGCCTCACCTGTGTCGGAGAATCCGTAGTTCACGAACGACGCCACACCCGGGTCACCACTCGGTGTGAGTCCGAGCAATCCGGTCGGACCGTTGTAGTCGATGTTCAGACCCCGCGAGAGGAGTTCGGCACACGACTCGAACGTGTTGCAGGACGAGCCGACCCGACTCGCCGGAATGATCGACGTCATGAACGCCGCTGGGTCGTCGGTGTTCGACGCGCGAGCGGCCAGCACCAGAAGATTGATGCAATCGACGAGTGAGGTGGCGAAGGGAACGGGCTGACGGATCGTTCCCGTGACCACCGGGTTGGGAAACACCTGGCGTTCGCCGAGCTCGTTCACCACCGCGTCGAAGCCGACCGCGACGTCGTGAGCCACTCCGACGATCGAGAAATCGTTCAGACGCTCGAGACCCGGGTCGTTGGCCAACGACGTGGTCGAGAGGGCGTCGTTGATCACGATCGTGTCGAGTGACGAATTGGTCAGAAGTGAGCTGAGGAAGCGCGGACCACTCTCCTGATTGCCCACTAGCGCGACGATCCGTGTGTCGTCGGAGATCGTCTCCACATCGTCGACGTACGACTCGTCGGCGGTCAGATAGGGGATCTCGACGGTGATCGTGACACCCTGCTGGCTCAGATTGCGGCGCAGTTCCGCTGCGAGTCGTCGTCCGTAGCGATCGTCGGGAAAGGCGAGGGCCGCCGAACTCTCTCCCGTCTGGGCGATCACTTGAGCCATGGCCAGGGTGATGAGACTGTCGGTCGGTGCCGTTCGTGCGAAGAGTCCCTGGTCGGGGAAGTTGTTCAGAAGAGCCGATGTGGCTGCTGGTGAGCACACACCGATGTCGGATCGAACGAGAGTCGGCAGTACGCCGAGGGCGACGTTGGACGACAGCGGACCGACGATCGCGTCGACACCGTCTTCGCCGACCAAACGCTCGACAGCTGCGAGTGCAGTGGCGGTGTCGTTTCCCTCGTCGCGAACCACCAACTCGACGTCGCGACCACCGAAACCGTCGGCACCGTTGATCGAGGTGACGAGTGACTCGGCGATGGGAACCAGTGGATCTCCCAGCGAGGCGCCGGTGCCCGACCGCGGGATCAACAGACCGAGGCGTAGCACGCCGTCACTCTCACGGGGAACGGTGGTGGTCGTTCGCGGCGGTTCGGTGGGCTCGGGAACTGCACCTCCTCCGCCTCCACAGGCAACGAGCAGAGCGAAGGCACCAGTGATGATCGCCAGGTGGCGTCGTCGGATGCTCGGGGCCGGAGGCTTCACCGAGGTCAGGCTAGAGCCTGTGGCTGGTGCCAGGGTTCGCCGGTGGAACAGACTGTGTCATGGCCGATTTCGCATCCGACACCGATCTGCTCCACTTGCGCGACGTCGATCTTCGCGACTTCGAAGCCGTCGTCGTGGGAGTGAGCGGAAATGCGGTGGCCCTCGATCGCACGGCGTTCTACCCGACCGGGGGAGGGCAGCCGCACGACATCGGGACGTTGGCCGGTGTATCGGTGGTCGACGTTCGTAAGGGGCCGTCGCCCGACGGTGATCACGGTTGGGTGTGGCACGAGCTCGACGGCCCGGTTCCTGCCGTGGGCGATGTCGTTCGCGGTGAGGTCGACTCGGCACGTCGATTCGAACTCATGCGCACGCACACGGCGATGCACATCTTGTGCGGTGTGATCTGGAACGAATGGAAGGTTCCGGTGACGGGCGGGAACATGGAACCACTCAGCGGTCGGATGGATTTCGAGTTCGATCCGGTGCCGGAGGGATTCGCCGCGCGGATCGAAGAGTTGGTCAACCAGGAGATCGCGGCCGACCGACCGGTGCACGTCGAGTTCCTGCCGCGCGACACGGCACTCGTTGACGAGGACCTGATTCGCACCAAGGTCTCGCTCATCCCCGAGTCGGTGAGGGAGATCAGGGTGGTCGACATCGTCGGTCTCGACAAGCAGGCCGACGGTGGGACTCACGTGCACTCGACGCGTGATGTCGGCCGGGTGAAGGTGGTCAAGATCGAGAACAAGGGGAAGGGCAACAAGCGGGTCCGCATCGAGATCCACGATGTCTAGAGTTGTCGCATGACGAACGGGGGGAATCGTTCGGACGGCGCGTCGGGGTCGGCCCGAGCACCGGGTCCGTCGCTGCGCGAACAGTTGCTCGCCGACCCCACGCCGCCTCCGTGGCCATTGTTGGTCGAGTCACCGGCGTTCCTCGGTGATGCCGACATCCACTTCTCGAACTACACCTCGGTCGAGTGGTTCCGAGCCGAGTTCGATCACGTGTGGTCGCGCACCTGGCAGTGGGCCTGTCACGTCGATCATCTTGCCGAGACCGGCGACTACTACGTCTACGACGTCGGACCGCACTCGGCATTGATCGTTCGCACCTCGAGCGGTGACCTGAAGGCCTATTACAACGCGTGCCTCCATCGAGGTACGCAATTGAAGCCAGCTGGGTCGTGCGGATTCGCCCAACAATTGAAGTGTCCGTTTCACGGCTGGACCTGGTCGCTCGACGGTCGACTGGTCGACGTCCCTGATCGTTGGGACTTCCCCCATGTCGCCGACGAGACCCACGCCCTGCCCGAGATGTCCGTCGACGTGTTCGCCGGATTCGTGTGGGTCAACTTCGATCCCGATGCCGAGCCTCTGCGTGACCATCTCGGGGTTCTGACCGACCACTTCGTCGAGTACGGCTTCGACGATCGCTACGTCGAAACTCACGTCTTGAAGAAGTTGCCGTGCAATTGGAAGGCGGCCATCGAGGCCTTCCTCGAGGCCTATCACGTGCGCGAGACCCATTCGACCGGACAGCTCGGTGACGAGGTCACGACTCAGTACGACGTGTTCCCGCCCAACGTGAGCCGTTTCATCCACACCATCGGTCTCGAGAGTCCGCAACGACCCGTACCTCGCACCGAAGACGAGCTGTTCGCAAATTTGGTGCGGGCGTTTCCACCCGATCGGCGCCCCACGTTGGCACCGGGGGAGCGAGCTCGCGACGCGTACGCACGCATCGTCCGCGACGAGATGTCGCGCAAGTACGGACACGACTTCTCCGGTCTCAGTGAATCGATCACCCTCGATTCGATCGAGTACTTCTGCTTCCCCAACGCCTTCTTCTTCCCCGGACTCTCGTTACCGATGGTGTATCGATTCCGTCCCGACCCCGACGACGTCGACACCAGTTGGTTCGATCTGTTGATTCTGCGTCCGAGACCGGCGAGCGGCGACGTTCCGCCGCCCTCGGACGTGATCCAACTCGACGTCGACGACAGCTACACGCAGGCGGCCGGACTCGGTGGCTTGGGTCGTATCTACGACCAGGACACGTCGAACATGAAGGCTCAGACGCGCGGCTTTCGTGCCAGTCGCAAGCCCGGCCAGACGCTCGGGAACTATCAAGAAGTGCGAGCTCGGCACTTGCAGATGCGAGTTCGCGATCACCTCGTCGCCGGTGGATTCCGAGTCGACGATGTCTGAGGCGTTACGGGCGAGCGACTTCGCCGATCTTGGCGAAGGCGCCATGCGACGCGTCGACGGCATCGGAGTCCACGGTGTGGTGGTGTGTCGAGTGAAAGGCGAGTTGTTCGCTCTCGACGACAACTGTTCGCATCGCGACGCGCGTCTGTCGGACGGGCGACTGCGCAACCACACGATCACGTGTCCGTTGCACGGCGCGCAGTTCGACGTACGCACGGGAGAACACAAAGGCTCACCCGCCCCGTGCGCGGTGGGTTGTTGGGCGATCGAAGAGTGAGGCGCTGATCAGCGACGCCGAGTCAGTGACGTCGGTTCACCAGCGACACTGCGGCGACTTGCCGAAACGCTTGAGGATCAGCGAGGCCGGACACGCCCGAACCGCGACGTAGGCCCACTGGTTGAGGCCCACGAAGGCGGTGAGGATCAGGAACCACGGGCTCACGACGGCGGCCAGAAGCGCACTCAACAAGGTCACGGTGCCGGCCATCGCGAACAGGATGCGCTCGAGCGGCCAGGCCGTGGGACGGGACGTGAGTGATGTGGTCATGGTTCCTCCTTGGAAAATACCCTGGGGGGTATCATACACAAGAAGGAACTCGTGACCAACTGGTCGTCACCGACCGATCAGATGGCGGACGGTCCGGTTTCGCCGGTGCGCACCCGGATCACCGTCTCGACGTCGGTGATCCAGATCTTGCCGTCGCCGATCTTGCCGGTGTTGGCGGCCGCCGAGATCACGTCGACGATCCGATCGACGTCGGGCGCATCGGCCAGGATCTCCAACTTGACCTTGGGCAAGAAGTCGATCTTGTACTCGGCGCCTCGGTAGGTCTCGGTGTGGCCACCCTGCCGGCCGAAGCCACGTACTTCGGTGACGGTGATGCCGACTACTCCGGCCGCCTTCAGTGCTTCTTTGACGTCGTCGAGCTTGAAGGGCTTGACGACCGCGGTGATGAGTTTCATGTGTGTCTCCCTCGAGTCTTCAACGTCGGATCAGGATGCGGAATGGTAGGCAGTCTCGCCGTGCTCGGACAGGTCGAGGCCGGTGGCCTCGGCTTCACTGCTCACGCGCACGCCGATGGTCTTCTTGAGAGCGATCATGATCACGAAGGTGACCACGAACGACCAGATCATGGCGGCCACGTTGGCGATGATCTGCTCGACGAGCAACTCGGCGTTGCCGCCGTAGAAGATTCCCTCGCCGAACTCTCCGTCGAAGAACGACGGGTTGGAGAAGAAGCCGATCAGGATCGAGCCGACGAGTCCACCCACGAGGTGCACACCGACCACGTCGAGGGCGTCGTCGTACCCGAACTTCTTCTTCAGGCGAACGGCATAGCAGCAGATCACACCGGCGATCAGACCGATCACGATCGGTGCCGGCCCCGACACGTAACCAGCTGCCGGAGTGATGGCCACGAGTCCGGCCACCACACCCGAAGCGGCGCCGAGGGTTGTCGGGTGCCCGTCGCGCACCCATTCCACGACAAGCCAGGCCAGGCCGGCCGCGGCGGCGGCGAGGAAGGTGTTCATGAAGGCCTGCGCGGCTTGACCGTTGGCGGCGAGGGCCGAACCGGCGTTGAAGCCGAACCAGCCGAACCACAAGATGCCGGTACCGATCATCACGAGCGGCAGCGAGTGCGGGGGCGACGCGTCGGATTTGCGGGCGCCGAGGACGAGAACCGCGGCGAGCGCCGCCACACCTGCATTCACGTGAATGGCGGTTCCGCCGGCGAAGTCGATCGAGCCGCGGTCGAACAGCCATCCGCCGTAGACCCACTTGAACACCGGTACGAACACCAAGAAGAGCCACACCGGAACGAAGATCGCCCACGCACTGAACTTCATACGGTCGGCCACGGCGCCGGAGATGAGGGCCGGCGTGATCACGGCGAACATGCCGAGGAAGGCGACCGTGGCGAGTGCTCCGCCGTCACCTGCCACGGTGATGTCCTTCAGGAAGAACGAATCGAAATTGCCGATGAAGCCGTTGTCGAACGGGGTCTGGGCCAGCGAGTAGCCGGCGATCACCCAAAGGACGGGGACGATCAACAGGCAGTAGAAGTTCATCATCAGCATGTTGAGGACGTTGCGTCCCTTGTCCATGCCGCCGTAGAACAGCGCCAGTCCGGGTGTCATGAACAGCACGAGTGCGGCCGAAACCAGCACCCACGCGAGATTTCCACTCTCCATGGGGGTCTCCTCGATCGGTTGTAAGGGCACGTGAAGTGTCGGAAGCGAATGTTTCGGCAACGTTTCCGCCGACGCACAGGAGCATGAAGGGCTTGCACGCCTCCGCCCGACTTCCGGTGACTGCTCGTTGACTGGGATCATGTGTTGGCCCTCGTCGCCCCTGGAGTGGACATGAACCCCTATTCGACGCGCCTGCTCGAGACCATGCACGTCGTGACCGAGTCGTGGCTTCGCTCGCTGGTCGAGCGCGTGATGACCGAGCAGAGCTTGATGTCGAAGGTCGACACCGATCGCATGGATCGGATGATCTCCGATGCCCGTCGCGAACTCCTCGATCGCCTCGGTGAGCTTCTGGCCGAGGAGGCGTGGGAGCAACGACGGAATCCACTCGAACTCGTACGTCGGGCGACGATCGGCTTGACCACCGAGTTGCTCGCCGCGGGCGCGCGACCCGTGGCGCGTGACGAATTCAAGGAACGGTCGTTCCCCGACGACGTCTTGGATCTGGCTCCGGCCACGTGGTCCGACGTCCACTCCGACTTGCACGACGTCGGTCTCGAATGGGGGGCGTGGAAGGCCGCTGCCATCATCACGCACCGCCGGTCGATGGAATCGTCGGGGTCGGTGGAGGAGTCGAACACATGACGATCGTGAATCGACGGGCCGACGTCATCACCGACGATCGATGGCAGGGGATGAGGTTCGCTCGGGAACTCTGCCGTGTCACCGACGAATGGCTCGGTGAGTTGTGGAACGCCGCAGTGGCAGAAGTCGTGCCGAAGAAGCGAGCCGCCTTGGTGGCCATCGGCGGGTACGGCCGAGGTGAACTCGCTCCGTTCAGCGATCTCGACGTCGTGTTGCTTCACGACGGAGCGAAGAACATCGACGAGTTCGCGTCGAAGATCTGGTACCCGATCTGGGACGCCAACGTGAAGCTCGGCCATTCGGTGAGCACGGTCAAACAGATCGTCGAACTCGCCAAGTCCGAACTCGACACGGCCACGGCGATCCTCACCGCTCGTCATGTGGCCGGTGATCCCGACCTGGTGGCGGAATTGCGCGCCGCCGCCGAGAAGGCGTGGCAGGCCTCGACCAAGAGTCGACTTCCCGAGTTGATGCGACGCGTGCGGGAACGACAGAGCGCCAACGGCGAGACCGCGTTCCTTCTCGAACCCAATCTGAAAGAGGGCTACGGCGGGCTGCGCGACATCCACGCCCTCACGTGGGCCGAGATGGGGGGCCTCGGCATCTCGTCATCCGATCGGGCGACACTCGACGCCGGCACCGACGTGATCACCTCGGTACGTGTGGCCCTGCATCGGTCGGTCGGCCGTCCCGGCGAAGTTCTCCACCTCGAGGAGCAGGACGCGGTGGCCGAGGCGTGCGGATACCGCAGCGCGGACGCTCTCATGGCGTCGTTGTCGAACGCGGCGCGATCGATCGCTTGGGTGGGCGACGAAGTGTGGGCCCGCGTGCTCGCGGCGAGTGAACCGTCGCGCCCCGATGTCGCGGTTGCACCGGGAGTCGTCCTGCGCAACGGTGAGATCCACATCGACGAGGCGATCGACGTGTCGGCCGATCCGTCACTGGTGTTACGAGTCGCGGCGTCCGCCGCCCGGCAGAAGACGCGCATCGATCGAGTCTCTCTCGATCGGCTCGCTCAGCAGAGCCCGGCCATGCCGTCACCGTGGCCGGCCGGCGCCATCGACGACTTGGTGGGCTTGTTGCTCACCGGTCACGACGCGATCCCGGTGCTGGAGTCGCTCGATCAACGTGGCCTGTGGGTGAAGATCCTGCCCGAGTGGGCGCCGAACCGCAGTCGTCCACAACGTAATGCGTATCACCGGTTCACCGTCGATCGTCACCTGTGGGAGGCGACGGCCAACGCGAGTGATCTCGCCCATCGAGTCTCGCGTCCCGATCTGCTCGTCCTTGGCGCGCTCTTCCACGACATCGGCAAGGGTTACCCTGGCGATCACAACGACGTGGGTGTGGAGTTGGTCGGTCGAATCGCTCCACGAGTGGGAATCTCACCTGACGACATGAAGATTCTGCAGACGATGGTGCAGCACCATCTCCTGCTGCCCGACGTGGCCACCCGTCGTGATCTCTCCGACCCGGCCACCATCGACTTCGTCGTCGAACGCGTCGGCACGCCCCTCGTGCTCGACTTACTGCACGCCCTCACCGAAGCCGACAGTCTGGCCACCGGGCCCGCGGCTTGGGGGCCCTGGAAAGCCGATCTCGTGCGCGAGTTGGTCGGCCGCACCCATCAGGTGATGACCGGCATCGAACCCGATCGATCAGAGTGGCAGCTCTTCCCCGATGCCGAAGTGCTGGAGATGATGGCCAAGGGTGCGATCACCTTCGGTGTCGCACCTGATTCGCTCACCGTGGTCACACCCGACCGGCCGGGAACGTTCAGTCGAGTGGCCGCGGTGCTCACCTTGCACGGTCTCGCCGTTCTCGGAGCGCAGGCTCACTCCGACGAGCAGGGGATGGCGGCTTCACGCTTTCGTGTGCAGATCCCTCCGCACGGTCCGATCGAGTGGGAGCCGGTACTCGCCAATCTGCAACGGGCGCTTCGTGGCGAACTCGCGCTCGACGCGCGCCTCGCCGAACGAGCCAAGACCTACCGGCGTCGTCGTCGTTCGGCGGGGGAGTTGGCACCCCCGAGGGTCACCTACGTCGACGGTGTGTCGTCCAACGCCACCATCATCGAAGTGCGGGCTCCCGATCAACACGGGATCCTGCACCGCATCACCAAGGCGCTCGCCGATCTCGGACTCGACATCCGCCATGCGTCGGTGCAGACGATCGGCGACGAAGTGGTCGACTCGTTCTACGTGCGCACGGCATCGGGTGGGACACTGTCCGATCCGTTCCATCGGGCCGAGGTCGAGCGCGCCATCCTCTTCGCACTCGGGTCCGTCGTCTGAGCCGAGACGAGTAGCGTGTCGTCCATGAGCGACGCCACGCCGTCGGATTTCACCCGAGATCTCGTTCGTTGGAGCGAGACTCTGGCCGGTATCGCACGCACCGGTATGGGCTTCACGCAGAACCTCTACGAGCGCGAACGCTACGAAGAGGTTCTGCACGTTGCGGCCGACATCAAGGCGGCGGCCGACGAAGCACTCGAGGTGAGGCGCGAACAGGACCACTTCGTGCAGGAGTGGATGGAGTCGATCGGCGAGGGTGTGCCCGGTTACGTCACGCCGAAAGTGGCGGTGGGTGCGATCGTCGGCAACGACGACGGCCACATCTTGCTGGTGCGTCGCCCCGATTCCGGAGTGTGGCTGTATCCGACTGGATGGGCCGACATCGGCTACTCGGCATCCGAGGTCGCCGTCAAGGAAGTGTTCGAAGAGACGGGAATCGAATGCGAACCCACCCAACTCCTCGGCGTGATCGACGGGCAGCGCATGGGCTTCAGCCGCTTCGGGATGTACATGTTGTTGTTCCACTGCCGTGCGACCGGTGGTTCGTTGTCAGGTCATCCGCTCGAGACCGACGGCATCGGCTGGTTCGACCAATCGTCGTTGCCGGAGCCGACGGCCGGAGTGCAGTGGTGGGGACCGATGGCCTTCGCCGCCATCAGCGGTCGAACCGGTGCCGCGTCGTTCGATCCGCCTCGCGGACAAGTGTGGCGTCAGTCGTCGCTCTGACTGCGCAGGAAGCGTTCGACTTCCTCCATCAACGCATCGCTGTCGACCGGACCGTCGGGTAGCGGCGTGTCGTCGCGCGGCCGATCTTCCGGTGGAAGTTCACTGCGATCACCGTCTTCGTCGTCGATGAGCAGTTCGATGTCGTCGTCTTCGTCGTCGTACTCGTAGTCGTCATCATCGTCGTTCATGTTCTCGATGCGCTCGAGATAGCGACCGAGCGACGAGTCGCTCGCGATGAGCTGTTCGACTTGGTCGTCGTAGTGCTCGACCAGTTCGCTCAGGGGTGTTCGCGGGAGATCGAGGTCGAGCAGATCGGAGATCTTCTCGACGAGGGCAAGCGACGCCTTCGGAGACGGGATCTGGGCGGCGTAGGCCGGAACCGCGGCCCACAGTGACACGCTCGACATTCCGTCCCGGTGGCTCGCGTCACCGAGGACTCCGACGATGCCGGTGGGTCCTTCGTACTGACTGCGCGGCAGGTCGTAACGATCGATCGCCGCTTGATCACCGGCGGTACCGAGCACTTGGGTCGGGCGTCGGTGCGGCACGTCGGCGAGCAGGGCACCGAGGGAGACCAACGTGTCGGCGCCATATTCACGCGCCACGCCGATGATCTGCCGAGCGAACGTCTTCCATTGCAGAGCCGGTTCGGGACCGAGAACCAGAATGAGATCGCGTTGCGGCGTGCTGACCGTCCACATGCTCACCGTGGGCCACACGATGTGGCGAGCACCGATGTCGGACAGGCGTACGTGCGGACGCACGGTGGCGAAGTCGGTGAAGGCTTCGGGATCGATCTCGGCCAGCGGTGTGGCGTTCATCGTTTCGACCAAATGCTTCACCGCGCCACTCGCGGCATCGGCTGCGTCGTTCCAGCCGGTGAAGGCGGCGATCACGTAGGGATTCCGGAGTTCGGGACGTCGGATCCACCGAACGTGCTCGAGATCGGCCACGCCGAAACGCTACCCCGTCAGAGTTGCGGTCGGACGATGAACGCTCCGAATCCTCCGCGCCCGAGAACGTCGTCGAGCAGGTTGGTGTCGTACACCTCGTTCGGCCCCTGCATCAGGTCGTTCTCGGTCGCATCGGGAGCCGTGGTCACGAGTGTCCAGGCCTGACGCTTGTAGGTGAGATTCAGCGGATGCAAGCGGTGTGCCTCGCGCCAGAAGGGAACGGCGGCATCGGGTCCGACCGTGCGGCGCAAGTGATCGCCGAGTTCGAAAGCGGCTGCGGCCCGTGCTTCGTCGTCGTTGCGAGGTTGACTGCGTGCGACGACCTCGTCGGGTGACAACACGAACCGAGATGCCGATCCGTGGGCGACCCAGTCGAGAATGGCGGCGCGATACGCCTCGCCGTCGTCGGGAATCTCCTTGACCGCCTTGAGCATGGCGGTGAGGTTCTCGGGCAGACCTTCGGGCACGTCCATGTCGCGCAACGGGCTGCGCTCGATCGATGCCGCTTCGGCCGGTCGGACGAGCACGCCGTGCTCGTCGATCCAGACCGCCATCGGAATGTTGCTGAAACCGAAGGCCGCACCCGAGGCGTGCGTGGTGTCGACGATGCACGGATGGGTGGGCCGGGCGGCTTCACTCCAGGGACGCGCGTGGTCGGGGTTCACGTCGAGGGCGACCGTGACGACCACGGCACCCTGCGATTCGATCTCGGTGTGCAGTGCCTGCCACCCGGGCAGGCTGGAGCGACAGCCTCAATAACTCGCCCAGGCGACGAACACCACCTTCTTGCCGCGCAATGACGAGAGTCGGAACGGTGATCCGTCGTAGGTGACGAACTCGGGGTCGGGGGCCGTGGCAGTGGTGAGGGCTTTGCCACCGAGGGTGGCCGGACCGAGGGCGAACACTCCGTGTTCGGGGCTCTCGACGATCGGCATGCCGAGGCGCTCGGCGGCGATCTTCACGTTCACGGTGTCGTCGTCGAGGGCGCCGGGTGCGGGGACGCAGATCTCGCCGCGACACAGTCCTTCGGGTTTGGGTTCCCAGCCGGTGCCGCGCGTGAAGTCGGCGACCGAGGTGGTGAGACGATCGAGGATCATGCGGTCAGTCTTTCACGCCCTGAGACCGGTCAGCGCCTCGAGGCCGCTTCGGCCAGTTCGTGCGGACCGGATTCGGGGTAGCCCTTCATGGTGCGCACGGCGCCGCTCCAGGCCGACAGTTGATCGATCAGGCGGCCGAAGTCGTCGCCGATGGCCGCGATGGTGCCGCGCATCTGCTCGTCGGTGTGCACTTCGACCCGCTCGCGAAGTTCGCGGCCGGCGGTGGTGAACGCCCCGTCCTCGAGCAGACCGCGTGACTCGAGCCGTTCGATGGTGGCCGCGTAGTCGTCTTCGCTCCAACCACGTGTGCGGCTGTACGACTTGAGCGGTAGACCCCAGAAGAGTTCGGTGAGGAGTCCGATCTCGGTGGCGTCGAGTCCGGCCGAGATCCAGGCCGCGGTGTGGGCGTCACCGCGGTATTCGCGCAACATGTCGCCGAAGTGCCACGCCGCACCCAGATCGGTGTCGGGGATCGACTGGCTGAGCGTGCCGGCGAAGAGGGGTCGACCTTCGGGTCGCAGAACGGCGACGGCCCGTTCGAGCGTGGCGCGAGCCTGGGCGATGCCACCGGGTTTCGCGCCGAGGATGCGCTCGAGTTGACCGATGGCTCCGCGACGTCGGGCGTCGCACACCGTGGCGGCGTCGGTGATCTGCCATCCCGCAGTGACGGCGGGGATCACGATCGCCGGATTGAACACGGCGAAGGCGGCGGCGACGAGTTCACCGGGCACCTGTCCCATGAGCGAACCACGGCTCGTGAAGTACGAGACCATCTCGGGCATCGCCACACCGTTCATCAGACCGGGTGACGGCTGGAAGCCGAGTGCGACGTAATTGGCGTGACACTCGGGGGAGAAGTACACCTGGCCGACGAAAGGTTCGAGCGCGCCGCCGAGCGCGCGGGCCTTGGTGGAGAGTTCGGTGGCGTTCATGGGCCAACCGTACGGGACTCGACTCGTACACTCGTCACCGGAGCCACCCCCACCGGAGAGTTCGATGACTGCTGACGTGACCATCTGCGACACCGTGACCGACGAGGTCGTGTCGGCGTTCGCGCGACTGATTCCGCAGTTGTCGTCGTCGAATCCGCCGCCGACGCATGCTCAGTTGGAGGCGCTGGTCGCGTCGGAGGCGTCGACGTTGTTCGTCGCCCGGGTCGACGGTCGGATCGTGGGTTCGCTCACGCTGGCCATGTTCCGGATTCCGACGGGTGTGCGGGCCTGGATCGAGGACGTGGTGGTCGACGAGACGGCGCGCGGTCACGGTGTGGGCGAGGCGTTGAATCGTGCGGCACTCGATCGGGCGCGAGAGGTCGGCGCGATCACGGTGGAGTTGACGTCTCGGCCCTCGCGCGAGGCGGCCAACCGGTTGTATCTCCGGATGGGTTTCGTCACGCGCGACACCAACGTCTACCGCTACACCCTCTGACCCGTTGGTCGTTCTGGCGGCAAAAACGTCACGTGTTTCGCGGGAAATTGCCGCCAGATTCTTCGGGCTGACTCACTCGAGGGTCGAGTAATTCGTGGAGCGGTCGTCGGCTCGGGACCCGCGAACGATCTCGGCGCACTCCCGCAGATCACGTAGGTACTCGTCGAGGTGATCGACGTTCGAGTTCGACACCGTCGCGTGCAAGGTGTCGGGCGGTGACTGTCGATCGTGGAACCATCCACGCTCGAGCAGAGCATCACCGAGAGCGAATGCGTCGATCGGATGCTTCGACATCGAGTCGCTGGCGATCGACAGGAGGTGGAATCGAGGGTCGCCGAGAACGGTGAGCCCGTCGATCGAACGCACCGCAGCGCGGATCGCATCGGCCGTGTCGAGCGTTCGCCGGGTGAGGTCGAGATAACCCTCGACGCCGAGGAACGACATCACCGCCCATGCAGTGGCCATCGGCAGACCGGATCGGGTGCCCTGCAGATTCGGTGACGCGTAGAAACCGCCCAACCAGTCGGAGAACACGAACGTCTGGTGAGCGCGCAGTTCGCGATTTCGATAGACGATCACCGACGCACCCTTCGGCGCGTAGCCGAGTTTGTGGATGTCGGCAGAGATGGAGTGCACGCCGTCGACTCGGAAGTCCCACGGCTCGACGTCACTCCCGAGCATCTCGGCGAACGGGAGAACGAAGCCACCCATGCACGCGTCGACGTGGCAATTGGCGTCGACGGAGGCGGCGAGTTCGGCGATCCGCGGAACCGGATCGATCACACCGTGCGGATACTGAGGTGCCGACGCGACGACCAGCACGGTGTTGTCGTTCACACGGGCGGCCATGGCGTCGACATCAGCCGTGAAATCGGCGCGGCACGGCACCTTGTGCACGGTGATTCCGAACATGTGCGCCGACTTGTGGAAGGCCGCGTGCGTGGTGTCGGAGATCACCATTTCGGGTTCGGTGACACCGCGCTCGGTGCGGGCCCGTTCGCGTGCGGCGAGTACCGCAACCTGAATGGATTCGGTGCCGCCCGAGGTCATGAAACCTGCCGCGGAGTCGGGTCCGTGCAGGAGCGATGCCGTCCACGACACCACATCGGATTGGATCCGCGCCAGCGACGGGAAGGCCTTGGTGTTGAGGGCGTTCTCGTGCAGGTACATCGCCGCGGCCCGCTCGGCGACCTCGTGCACGCCGGGTCCGCCGTCGTAGACCATGCCGAATGCTCGGCCTTCCGACCACTTGACGTCGCTCGATCGAAGAGCGGCCAGATCGGCGATCACGCTGTCGGCGGAGCGTGATGCTCGCGGGAGCGATGACGGCGCCATGGTCGGGTGTGACCGTCGGATCAGCGAGGTTCGGCGACGAGGATCGGAATGCGACGGGCCGTCTTGGCCCGATATTCGAGATAGGTGGGGAACACCGCGGCACTTCGTTGCCACCACGTGTCGTACTCGGCTCCGTCGACTTCGCGCACGGAGACGAAAAACGGCTCGGGGCCGTCCTGCACGAGTACTTCGTCGGGATGGGCGAGGAGGTTGTGGTACCAGTCGGGGTTCGACGTGTGTCCGCCCTTCGACGCGACCAGTGCGTAGACGCCATCGTGTTCGACGCGCATGAGGGCGATCTTTCGAACGGCACCGGACTTCGCGCCTCGCATCGTCACGATGATCACGGGAATCCCGGAGTCGCGCAGGGTGTTGCCCTCACGCCCTCCGGTCTTCTCGTAGAGGTCGATCTGATCGCGCACCCATTCCATGGTGCTGGGCACGTAGTCACCTTGCAGAGAGGCCATGCGGTGAGAATAGTTGTCGAGCTGAGACGCCCGGGTCGGGACGCTCGGTCGTTGGGCGGAGGAGGGTGGCCGGCGGTACTCTCGGGAGTCGACGAATGAGGTTGTCGTCGCAGGTAGGGAGGGGTCGGCGTGGCGCTGAGCATCGAAGAAGCACGTGAGAAGTACCGCATCGAGCGGGAGAAGCGTCTGCGCCCGGAGGGCATTCGTCAGTACAAGGAACTGAAGGGCCTCTACGAGGAGTTCGACCGCGACCCGTACGTCGAGCCGGGCTTCACGCGCGATGCCGTGGTCGAAGACACCGACGTGGTGATCGTGGGTGGCGGATTCGGCGGAATGATGGCCGCCGCGCAGCTCACCAAGAAGGGCATCACCAACTACCGCCTCATCGAGAAGGCCGGCGACTTCGGCGGTACCTGGTACTGGAACCGGTACCCGAACGCCGCGTGCGACGTCGAGTCGTACGTGTACCTGCCACTCCTCGAAGAGACCGGGTACATGCCGACCGAGAAGTACGCCAAAGCGCCGGAGATCTTCGCCTATTGCCAGTTGCTCGGCCGTCACTTCGACATGTACCCGCATGCGCTCTTCCAGACCGAAGTCGAGGCGATGGACTGGGATCAGTCGCGCCGCCGTTGGATCGTGCAGACCTCGCGTCACGACCGCATCGCCACCAAGTACGTGATCATCGCCGGTGGTGTTCTGCACAAGGCCAAGCTGCCGGGCATTCCCGGGATCGAGAACTACAAGGGCCGCGCGTTCCACACCAGCCGCTGGGACTACTCGTTCACCGGTGGAAGTTCGCAAGGAAAGATGGAGAAGTTGGCGAACCTTCGCGTCGGCATCGTCGGCACCGGTGCGACCGCCGTGCAGGTGGTGCCCAAGCTCGCCGAGTCGGCCAAGGAGCTCTACGTCTTCCAGCGCACCGCGGCGTGCGTTGGTGCTCGCAACAACAAGCCCACCGATCCGGCATGGTTCGAGTCGTTGAAGCCGGGTTGGCAGACCGAACGCATTCGCAACTTCACCATGGCCATCACGGGTGCGCAGCCCGACGTCGACATGGTCGACGACGAGTGGACCAAGATGCTCTGGTACGACACCAAGAAGATGCCGGAGAACGACGACGAAGCCGCCGAACTCGAGCGCATCGACTTCGAGAACATGGAGCGGATTCGTCAGCGGATCGCCGACACCGTGACTGATCCGAAGAAAGCCGAGTTGCTCATGCCGTGGTACGGGCAGAACTGCAAGCGCCCGTGCTTCCACGACGAATATCTGCCGGCGTTCAATCGTTCCAATGTCCACCTCGTCGACACCGACGGCCGCGGCGTCGATCAGATCACTGCGAACGGACCGGTGGTCGACGGCGTCGAGTATCCGGTCGACCTCCTGGTGTTCGCATCGGGATTCGAAGTGACCACCGACTACACCCACCGTCTCGGTTTCGATCCGAAGGGACGCGACGGCGTGTCGTTGAGCGAGTCGTGGGCCCCCGGGCCGTCGACTTTGCACGGCGTACTGACCCGCGGCTTCCCGAACATGTTCATGATCAGCACCGTGCAAGGCGCCCAGGCCACCAACTTCGTCCACTCGATCGGTGAGATCGTCAATCACGTGACGTACATCGTCGATCGGTGTCATCGCGAGAATGTCGTCGAGATCGAACCCGAAGTCGACGCGCAGGAGAAGTGGTTCGAGACGTTGTTCGAGAAGTTGTGGGGAGTCGCTCGTTACAACTCCACGTGTACGCCCGGCTACCTCAACAGTGAGGGGGGCGGAGACATGCGTTCGGCGCGTGCCATCGCCTGGATGACGAGTGTGCTCGGTTTTGCCGAGCACGTCGACGCGTGGCGAGCCGAGGGGAACATGGTCGGTCTCGAGACCGTCCGTTCGTGACCGACACGATTCGAACGGAGCGAATTCTGCTTCGACGCTGGGCGGCTCACGACCTTCCCGCGTTCATCGAGATCAATTCCGATCCCGAAGTGATGCGTTTCTTTCCGAAGCCGCTCGATGCCGACGAGACCAGCGCGATGGTCGAGCGGATGGAACAGCATTTCGACGCACACGGCTTCGGACTGTGGGCGGTCGACGTGGATGGTCGACTCGCCGGCTTCACCGGTCTCAACACCACCAATTTCGAGACTCCGATGGGTCCGCACGTGGAGGTCGGATGGCGACTGGCCACGTGGGCCTGGAGCCGGGGCTACGCCTCGGAGGCGGCGTCGGCCGCTCTAGCAGTGGGGTTCGAACATGGTCTCGACGTGATCTACTCGTTCACCACCGAGACGAACGTTCGAAGCGAGGCGGTCATGAAACGTATCGGCATGGTTCGCCGACCAGAGTTCGACTTCGATCATCCCCGCACACCGGATTGGTGGGGACGGCGGCACATCGTCTGTTCGATCGACCCCGTCAGGTACCGCAGTAGGTGACGTAGCCGGTGTTGCCGTCCGGGGGCGGTGACGCGTAGCGGTCGAATCCATCGATCAGCAACGCAGCCCGTGGTGTGTACGGGTCGCTCAAGACCTCGAGCAGAGAGCGCAAAGGAGTGAGGTCGCCCTCCGATCCGGCCGCCAGTGCTTCTTCCACCAGATGATTGCGCGGCACGTACACCGGGTTCACCCGATCCATGCCGGTGGCGATCGCCTCGCGATCGTCGCCGTCGGCGGTCACCCGCTCCAGCCACCGATCGACCCAGGTGTCGAGAGCGCGCAGCGGTTCACGCCGACCACGCAACACGTCGGCCAACTGCCGGAAGAACATGGTGAAGTCGATGCGATGCTCGTGCAGCGCCTTCAACAGATCGACGAACAACTCGGCGTCGTCGGGGCGCGCCGACGACAGACCCAACTTGGCTCGTAGCCCGGCCGTCCAATACATGTCGTAGCGATCGGGGAACGTCTTCAGCACGTCGACCAGCAACGGCACCGATTTCTCGGCATCTGGATCGATGAGCGGGGCGATGGCTTCGGCGAAACGCGCCATGTTCCACTGACCGATCATCGGCTGGTTGCCATAGGCGTACCGACCGCCATGATCGATCGAGCTGAACACCGTGTTCGGGTCGAACGTGTCCATGAACGCGCACGGTCCGTAGTCGATCGTCTCACCCGAAATGGTCACGTTGTCGGTGTTCATGACTCCGTGAATGAATCCGATGTTCATCCACCGCGCGATCAACGAGGCCTGCGCGTCGAGAACCTTCTCGTAGAAGGCGAGGTACGGGTTCTCAGCGTTTCGAACCTCGGGATGGTGCCGGGCGATCGCGTAGTCGGCCAGCCGACGCAACAAGTCGAGGTCCTGGGTCGACGCGGCGTACTGGAAGGTGCCGACCCGCAAGTGACTCGCCGCCACGCGTACCAACACCGCGCCGGGCAACCACGTGTCGCGCACGATCTGTTCGCCGGTGGCGATCACGGCGAGCGCTCGTGTGGTGGGAACGCCCAACGCGTGCATCGCTTCGCTGATGATCAACTCGCGCAACATCGGACCGACGGCCGCCTTGCCGTCGCCGCCACGAGCGAACGGCGTGCGCCCCGAACCCTTCAGGTGGATGTCGTGCCGGTGCCCGTGGACGTCGATCACTTCACCGAGCAAGAGGGCGCGACCGTCACCGAGACGCGGGGAGTAGCCGCCGAACTGGTGACCGGAGTAGGCCTGGGCGATCGGTTCGGCTCCCACCGGTACCGCGTTGCCGACCAGACACGCCACTCCGTCGGCCGATCGCAAGCGCTCGGGATCGAGTCCGAGTTCGACGGCGAGTTCGTCGTCGAGCGCGAGCAGTCGGGGTGACGGGGCCATCTCGGCCTTCCACGGTTCGTAGAGGCCGCTCAACTCACGCGCGAACGTGTTGTCGAACGAGAACAACGGCGTCGCGGTGGTCGTCACACTGCTGAGGCTAGGCGAGCCTTTCGGGCGTACACCGCGGCGAGCAATATGCCAGCCGCCACCGTCGCCCCGGCTGACAAGAGGTGGTAGCCGATCGCCTTGCGAATGAATCCGGAGGCGAAGCCGGCCATCCCACCGCAGAAACTCATCATCAGGTCGGCCACGCCTTGAGTGGCGACCCGCTTGGACGGCTCGGTGGCGTCGATCAACAGGCTCGATCCACCGATGAGGCCGAAGTTCCAGCCGATCCCGAGCAGCCACAGCGACGGGAACAGAAGTTGCTCCACGTCACCTGACACGGCCGAGAGAAGTGTGGCGGCCACCAACAAGACGGCCGCCATGTTGATGGTGGCCAGGCGTCCGTGCTTGTCGGCGTAGCGGCCGACCCACGGGCTGAAGGCGTACATGCCGGCGATGTGCAGCGAGACCACGAACGGGCTGACCCCCTCGTGGCCGTGCAACTTGAGGTGAACCGGCGTCATGGCCATGACCGCGACCATGGTCGCCTGAGAGACGATCATGGCGAGAATCGCCAGACGTGCCATTGGCGATTCCCACGCCGACTTCAGCGTGGATCCGATGCGAAGGTCGGGCTTCGATGCGGCGATGGTGGTACCGCGAAGCTGCGCAGCCACCTGCAGCGGATCGGGTCGGAGCCGGACGACGGTGTTGACGAAGGCGACGAACAGGAACACACCGCTCAGGAGGAACGGTCCCGGATACTTCTCGAGTCCGAGCCACTCCTGACCGATGTGCTGTGTGGGTCCGACGAGGAGCGGACCGAACACGGCACCGAACGTCGACGAGAACACGATGCGACTCATGGCCTGACCGCGCTCGTTCTCCTCGGCGAGATCGGTCGCGGTGTAGCGGGCAAGCAGGTTGGCGGCCTGGCCGTTACCGAACATGAAGAGACCGATGAGGAAGACGAGAAGCGAACCGGTCTGCGCCCCCCAGGCGGCGACCCAGCAACCGAGTGCGCCGAGGAAGTAGCCGGTCTGGAGCCCAGGGCGACGACCGGCGGTCTGCATGTAGCGCGACAACGTCTGCGACATCACGGCGGTTCCGATGGTCACGGTCGCCGTGGCCACACCGGCCCATGGCGTGTCCTGATCGAGAATGTCCTGAATGACGAATCCACCGACGGTCACCGCTGAACCGAGCGCGGCCGACCCGATGATCTGCCCGACGGTGAGCACACGCAACGTACGTCGCTGAATGGCGTCGACGTCGAGAGTGCGCGGGTCGACGGTGTCGGTCACGTCACTGTTCTAGCCGATGAGGAACGTCAGTTCACAGAAGCATCGGCGTAGAAGCGTTCGCGAGCACGTAGTGAGACGTAGACCAGTCCGACGAGAACAGGAACCTCGATGAGCGGTCCGACCACGCCGGCGAGTGCTTGTCCCGACGACACGCCGAACACACCGATGGCAACCGCGATGGCCAGTTCGAAGTTGTTGCCGGCCGCGGTGAAGGCGATCGACGCGTTGCGCTCGTACGGGAAGCCCATCTTCAATCCGATCCAGAACGACCCGAACCACATGACGGCGAAGTACACGAGCAAGGGGAGTGCGATGCGCGCCACGTCGAACGGACGATCGGTGATCTGATCACCCTGCAACGCGAACAGCACGACGATGGTGAACAGGAGTCCGTACAGCGCGACCGGGCCGATGCGCGGCAGGAATCGAGTTTCGTACCACTCGGTGCCCCGGCGTCCTTCGCCGATCAGACGGGTGAGGAAACCGGCCACCAGCGGAATGCCGAGGAAGAGCAGCACCGAACGGGCGATCTCCCACATCGTCACGTCGATGCCGTCGCTGTCGAGGCCGAGCCAACCGGGCAGGAGATCGAGATAGAACCAGCCGAGAAGCGAGTAGGCGACGATCTGGAAGATCGAGTTCACGGCCACGAGGACAGCGGCGAGTTCACGACTTCCACACGCCAAGTCGTTCCAGATGAGCACCATGGCGATGCAGCGCGCGAGACCCACCACGATCAGCCCCGTGCGATATTCGGGCAGATCGGGGAGCATGAGCCAGGCGAGAGCGAACATGAGGGCCGGGCCGACGATCCAGTTCAAGACGAGTGACAGAGCGAGTGATCGTCGGTCACCGACCACCGTGCCGATGGTGCGGTACTTCACCTTGGCCAGCACCGGATACATCATCAACAGCAGTCCGAGCGCGATCGGCAACGACACCGAGTCGATCTTCACCGTGTCGAGCCAGTCGTCGAGATCGTCGACGACGTTGCCCAGCACCAGTCCGGCCACCATGGCCAGGCCGATCCAGAGAGGCAGGAAGCGATCGAGCGTCGACAGCTGTCGCGTCGGTGACGCCGACTCGTTCAGGCGCAACACTCGCCTTCGGCGGCGGGAGTGATCTTCCACACCGGAGCGTCCGAGAGAACTGTGTAGACCTCCCACTTCTCGGCGTCGGGGCCGTCGACCCAGACCTTGTCCTGCACCGCGAAGCAGCAGGTGGTGCCGTCCTCGATCAAGGTCTCCATACCCTCGCCTTGGAGACGAGCGATCGCTTCTTGGACCTCGTCGGTCGATTCGACCTCCACGCCAAGATGGTTCAAGGTGCCACCCTCGTCGGCATTCTCGATGAGCACCAACTTGAGCGGCGGTTCGGCGATGGCGAAGTTGGCGTAGCCTTCGCGCACTTTGGCCGGACCGCAGCCGAACAACTTCGAATAGAAGTCGATCGCCTGGGCGAGATCGGAGACGTTGAGAGCGAGTTGAACTCGTGACATGGAAACTCCTTCGACGATTCGATATTCCTGGCGACACTGCGAGAGTACCGGCGTCAGACCTCGGTCCGGATCGGCTCCGAGGTGAACTCTTCGTGACGGACCTGACGATCGCGGATCGACCAGTTGATGAGCAGCGTGGCCATCACCGTGTAGATGGCGACGGCCACCGAGAAAGGTAGAACCGAACCGTCGATGTGACCGGCCCCGAGGTTGCCGAGCAGAGCACCGATGGCGGTGGTGAACGTGGCGTTCAGTGCCGAGGCAGTGCCGGCGACATGTGGCACGGGAGTGAGCGCGGCCGTGTTGGAGAGTGGTCCCATGCCTTGCGACACAGGTATCAACAAGGCGATTGCCATCGTGAACAGCCAGAAATTGGGAACGCCTTCGTTGGTGACCGAAACGACGAGCAATACCAGTGCCATCAGAGAGCAATAGGCGGAAAGTCGGCGAAGCAAGGTGTCGGTGCCGAGTAGTCGGACCAGACGTGCGTTGCTCAACGAATTGGCGGCGAACAACACGGCGATGAACCCGAAGTAGAGCGGGAACCAGTCGCCGTAGCCATACACGTCCTCCAGCACGATCTCGGAGGCCGAGAGGTAACTGGTCACCGTTCCGAACAGGAATCCGGTGGCGAGTGTGAAGCCGATCGTGCGGCGGTGGCGCAGTACTTCGCGGATTCCCCTTCCGGTGTCGCGCAACGTGAAAGGTCGGACGTTCTCGGGTGAGAGCGTCTCGGGGATGCGGAACGTCCAGAGAATCAGTCCGACGCCCACCACGGCCGGAACCACGAACACGGCACGCCACGGCAGGAACGAGATGAGGCCGGCACCCAAAGCGGGAGCCACGATCGGCACGAGCAAGAACACCGACATGATGAGCGACATGAGACGTGCCATCGCGTCGCCGGCGTAGCGGTCGCGCACCATGGCCATGGTGATCGATCGCGGCCCGGCCGAACCGATTCCCCAGAGGAATCGTGACGCGATCACCCAACCCCACGATGGCGCGACGGTGGCGAGCACGGCGGCCAACACGTAGATCGCCAGACCGCAACGCAACGGGACGAGACGGCCGTACTTGTCGGACGCCGGACCGTAGAACCACGGGCCGGTTGCCATACCGAGGAAGAAGGCGGTGATGATCCAGGCGACGTCGGCGGAGCCCGGCGCCATGCCGAACTCGGCGCGCATGTCGGGAAAGGCCGGAAGCATGATGTCGATGGCGATCGCGGTACTCGACATGAACGCGATGATCGACAGGACGAATTCGCGGTCGCTCACGCGTCGAGTCGAGGTCACACCGCCACAGTACGGCCGAGCCGAGGCAGCGACCCAGTAGATTGCCCATCTCGTGTCCGCCGTCGACGTCGCCACCGAAGCCGCTCGACGGCGCACCATCGCCATCATCAGCCATCCCGATGCCGGCAAGACCACGCTCACCGAGAAGTTCCTGCTCTACGCCGGGGCCATCCAGTCGGCCGGCGCGGTGCACGCCCGCGGAGATCGTCGAGGTGCCACCTCCGACTGGATGGAACTCGAACGACAACGCGGCATCTCGGTGTCATCGGCCGTCCTGCAGTTCCCGTACCGAGATCACGTGATCAATCTCCTCGACACGCCGGGCCACCGTGACTTCTCGGAAGACACGTATCGAGTCCTCGCCGCGGTCGACGCGGTGATCATGGTGCTCGACACGGCGAAAGGCATCGAGTCGCAGACCCTCAAGTTGTTCCAGGTGTGTCGGACGCGTCGGTTGCCGGTCATCACCTTCTTCAACAAGTACGACCGACCCGGGCGCGATCCACTCGAACTGCTCGACGAGGTCGAGGAACAGATCGGCCTTCGCCCAACCCCGGCCACGTGGCCGGTCGGCATCCCGGGCGACTTCCGCGGGGTGATCGACCGTCGCAACGGAGAGTACGTGCGCTTCACTCGCACGGCTCGCGGGGCGTCGCTCGCTCCCGAGGAGATCGTGTCGCGCGACGTCGCCGCCGCCGAAGAAGGCGATACGTGGAAGGTGGCACTCGACGGTTGCGGTTTGCTCGAGGCGATCGGGGCCGACATCGACGAGCCGTCGTTCCTCGCTGGTGAGTCCACGCCGGTGTTCGTCGGATCGGCCCTCACCAACTTCGGGGTGCGCATGTTGCTCGACGCCGTCGTCGAATACGCGCCTGCTCCGGCCCCCCGTCTCGACGTCGACGGCGATCCGCGACCAATCGACGCGCCGTTCTCGGCCTTCGTGTTCAAGGTGCAGGCCAACATGGACCCCAACCATCGCGACCGATTGGCCTTCGCGCGCGTGTGCTCGGGCGAGTTCGTGCGTTCGATGGACGCCATGAACACACGCACCGGGAAGCCGGTCGGCACCAAGTACGCCACCACCGCGTTCGGTGCCGATCGCGAGACCATCGAGCAAGCCTTCCCTGGTGACGTCATCGGCCTCATCAACGCTGCGGGTCTGCAGATCGGCGACACCTTGTTCGCTGGCACGCCGGTCGAGTTCCCTGGTGTGCCCCGCTTCGAACCCGAAGTGTTCGCCACCGCGCGTCCGGTCGACACCGGGAAGTACAAGCAGTTTCGCAAGGGTCTCGCCCAACTCGACGAAGAAGGTGTCGTTCAGGTGTTGCGCGATCCCGACATGGGTGAAGCCGATCCGGTGCTCGCCGCCGTGGGACAACTGCAGTTCGAAGTGTTCGCCCACCGACTCGAACACGAGTTCAACGCACCGGGCCGGATCGAGCCGGCGGGGTATCAGGCCATCCGTCTGACCGACGAGGAGTCGGTCGATCGTCTCCGCCGGATCGGTGGTATTCGCATCATGAAGCGGGGTGACGGAGCGCTGGTCGCTCTCTTCGAGAATCGCTACCGGTTGCAGCGTCTGATGAGTGACGAACCCGAACTCACGTTGAAGCCGATCCTCGCCGGTGTCGAGGAATGACGAATCGGTTCAGGTCGTCAGCGAATCGAGAAATCGCAACGCACCTTCGGCCGATTCGAGTCGCCACCGGCTGACGATGTCGTCGGGCCGATCCCGAAGTCGACCCGAAAGACTTCGACGAATGTCGTCGACGACTCGCCGTTGCGCGTCGATGAGCGCCGACGGTTCGACGGCGAGGTCGGCCGACAGCGCCAACTTCAACAACAACTCGCTGCGCAGATCACGCAAGTGCAGGACCGGTCGGTTCAGCCATTCTCGGAGAGCGGTACGGCCAGATTCGGTGATGGCGAGCACGGTGCGAGTGCCGCCGGCGATACCGCGCTCTTCGCCGATCGGCTCGGCGTAGCCGTGCTTCAGCAACTGATCGATCGCCCGGTAGGTGAGCGGTCGGCTGAGCGACCAGATGCGTCCGAGGTCGGCATCGGGTCGAAGGCGCGAGGCGATGGCGAAACCGTGTGACGGACCGTCGGCGAGCACGCCGAGGCATGCCCATTCACCGAGGAGCAACTGTTCGACGGCGCGCGCCGGACGAGTCATCGTTCGTCACCGAAGAGCGCCTCGACGTAGGCCGTGGCCGGTTGGCGTGCGACCTCGAAGATCGAACCCTCTTGCACCACGTGACCGTTCTCGACGATCAGCACACGATCGGCGAGGCGTCGCGCGTCGATCGGATCGTGAGTGACGAGCAAGCGTGGGCCGGAGAACGTGGTGAGAAATCGACCGAGTTCGTCGCGTACTGACTTGCGCGTGGCCACGTCGAGAGCGGCGAGCGGCTCGTCGAGCACGATGGCCCGTGGCTCGATGGCGAGAGCACGAGCCAGTGCGACACGTTGGGCCTCGCCGCCACTCAATTGGCTCGGGAAACGATCGGCGAGGTGATCGACCTCGAACCGTTCGAGAAGGGCACGGGCCGTGAGACGGGCCTCGTCCTTCTTCGTTCCTCTGGCTCGCAAACCGAAGGCCACGTTGTCGAGCGCCGAGAGATGGCGGAACAGCAGATAGTCCTGGAACACCGCACCGATGCGGCGTCGGTCGGGTTCGACGAACACGTCGGCGTCGACATCGTCGAGAACCGAGTCGGCGAGGGCGATACGGCCGGAGTTCAGAGGAACGAGGCCGAGCAGACAACGCAGGATCGTGGACTTGCCCGCTCCGTTCGGACCCAGAACGGCGAGGGTCTCCCCGTCGTCGACCCGCAATGTCACGTCGAGACGGAAATCTCCGCGCGTGACGCGAATGGACGCGTCGAGGCTCATGGTCGGGTCACCTCGTGCGGGTTGCCGAGCCAGCGATCGCGCAACGCGACGAGCACTCCGAACGACACCACGATGAGCACGATGCTGAGGATCAGGGCCGCGCCCGGATCGGACTCGAGCGCGATGTAGGTGGCAAGTGGCATCGTCTGCGTGGTCCCCGGAAGGTTGCCGGCGAAGGTGATGGTGGCCCCGAATTCGCCGAGGGCGCGGGCCCACGCCAGAACCACACCGGCGAGGATGGCCGGACGAATGGTGGGCAGTGTGATGCGACGGAAGGCGTACCAGCGGCCGGCGCCGAGCGAACGTGCCGCGTCTTCGTACCGCATGTCGAATTGACGAAAGGCCGATTCGACGGTGAGGACCAGGAACGGCATGGCGACGAACGTCTGGGCGATCACCACACCAGCAGTGGTGAAGGGGAGGCGGATGCCGAACCAGTCGTAGAGGTACTGGCCGAAGAGCCCGCGGCGACCGAACGAGAAGAACAGTGCGACACCGCCGACGACGGGCGGCAGGACCATCGAGAGGGTGGCCAGAGCGCGCACGATGCTGCGGAACGGGAACGACACGCGCGCCAACACCCAGGCGAGGGGCACGCCGATCATCACCGCGACGACCGTCGAGAGAATCGACGTCTGGATCGAGAGCCACAAGGCTCGACGGACGGATTCCTGTTCGATGACGTCGACCAGGTCGCTCCACGGTGCACGCCACAGGAGACCCAGAAAGGGGAGCGTGAAGAAGGCGGTGGCGAGAACGGCCAGAGCCACGACTCCGATCGGTGGGCGGTTGGTGCGACGCGGACGAGTCATGGAGCTCCGAAACCGAAGTCTTCCAGAATCTCGCGGACGGTCGACGACGTCACGAACTCGACGAAAGTGCGGGCCGACTCGTCGGCCGAAACACGGCCGATCGGATACGACGCGCTCACGTCGAACTCGTCGGGAACGTCGACTCCGGTGACCGACGAACCGGCGGCGATCACGTCGGTGGTGTACACGACTCCGGCGTCGGCTTCACCGGTCGCGACTTTGGTGACGATTCCTTTCACGTTCTCCTCGAACGAGACTGGACTCACCGTCACCCCCGCCTTGGCGAGAGCTTCGGCGGTGTAGGCGCCGATCGGAACCTCGGGCGCACACGTGACGAAAAGGATCGACGGATCGGCCAGATCGGCGAGCGTCGCGATGCCGAGCGGATTGCCGGGTTCGGTGACGATCTGCAAGCGGTTGGTGGCGAAAACGATCGACTCGCCGACGAGACGGTCGGCGACTCGATCCATGGTCACGGTGTCGGCCGAGGCGAACACGTCGGCCGGGGCACCCTCGGTGATCTGAGTGGCCAGTGCAGATGACGCCGCGAAACTGAACACCACGTCGATGTCGGGGTGCTCGGCCTCGAAGGCCGCTTCGATCTCGGTGAACGGAGCCGTGAGCGACGAGGC
>JBDLRN010000002.1:0-27093 GCA_039800005.1 Actinomycetota bacterium
GGTAATGCGCAGTACCGTACGTTCATGGACGTGACCACGGTCGGCGACGACTTCGCCATTGCTCATCACGGGAACGCCGTACACCGTTACGACGACTTGTCTCCTGAATCTTCGTACGAATTCGACGGTGTGACGTTTCGCACATTGCCACGGCCCGGCGGATCGATGTTGTGTCGCTTCGCCACGGTGAACGACGTGCACTTCGGCGAAGTCGATTGCGGACGTATGGACGGTCGTGCCGACGGGCCGATTCAACGCCGCGCTCCTCACGAGACACCTCACCCAGAACTCATGAATCAGGCGGCGGTACGCGAGATCGACGCGATCGATCCGTTCACCGTCCTCGTGAAAGGCGATCTCACCCTCGACGGCTCCGACGAGGAGTTCGCCGCGTTCGAGAACTGTTATCGCCCGACCTTCGGTGATCGTCTGCACGTCGTCCGCGGCAACCACGACGCCTACCACGATCAAGGCGTGTACGACCAGGACCTCTGGATCGAGATGCCCGGACTCTGCGTCGCTCTCATGGACACGGTGATCGCCACACAGACCACCGGTGGCTTCACCGACGACCAGATCACTTGGCTCGACGATCACGCCTCGTCGAGCGATCGACCCATACTCGTGATGGGACATCATCAGCAGTGGGTCGACGGTCGTCGCAGCAACGACTACTTCGGTCTCCACCCCGATTCGAGCGATGCACTCGATCGAGTCGTGGCCCGCCACCCCCACGTCCTCGGGTACACCGCGGGCCACACCCATCGTCATCGTGTGCGGTCGATGCCCTGCGGCGCGCCGACCGTCGAGATCGGCACCTTGAAGGACTTTCCCGGCACCTGGGCCGAGTACCGCGTGTACGAGGGCGGTGTGATGCAGATCGTGCACCGCATCTCCGATCCCGAGGCACTCGCCTGGAGCGAACGTTGTCGAGGTCTCTACGCCGATTTCGGGATGCACTACGAGTCGTACGCACTCGGTACCCTCGACGAACGATGTTTCGTCTTTCCCGATCGCCGCTGACGAGATCTTTCGTGTGATGGAGACGATGTGAACGACTCACGCTGGACGGCCGGGCTCAAGGCCGCGAGCGTTCCTCCATTTCACGCCATGGCCATGTCGGCTCGCGCCACCGACCGAGTCCGACGCGGCCTGCCCACGCTGCTGCTTCAGGTCGGTCAACCGAGCACCGGTGCCCCCGCCGGCGCACGACGAGCCGTGATCGCCGAACTCGAAGCGGAGCGACCCCTCGGCTACACGAATTCTCCGGGCCTACCCGCCCTCGCCGAGCGAATCGCCAGCCACTATCACGACACGTATGCCGCACGAGTCGATCCGTCGGCCATCACCATCGTGTCCGGCGCGTCGGCCGGCTTCACCTTGGCGTTCATGGCCGCGTTCGACGAAGGCGATCGCGTGGGTGTGATCGAGCCGGGCTACCCGTGCTATCGCAACACTCTGCTCGCCCTCGGAGTCACGCCAGTGCCGATCCCGGTCGGACCCGACACCCGTTGGGCTCCCACCACCGAACTGCTCGACGCGGTTGCACCACTCGACGGTCTGGTGATCGCGTCACCTTCGAATCCGACCGGCACGGTGCTCGACGCAGCATCACTCGACGTGATCGCGCGCTACTGCGACGAGCGAGCAATCCAGTTGATCGCCGACGAGATCTACCACGGCATCACGTACACCGAACCGGCTCCGACCGTGATCGGTCGGAACGACAAAGCCGTGGTGATCAACTCGTTCTCCAAATACTTCTCGATGACGGGCTGGCGACTCGGTTGGATGGTGACTCCCGAGCATCTGCGCGAGGCCGTCGATCGTCTTCAGCAGAATCTCTACATCTGCGCGTCGCACGTGAGCCAGATCGCCGGCCTGGCGGCCTTCGACTGCGGCGACGAACTCGACGCCCACGTGAGGCGATACGCCGCCAATCGCGATCGTTTGATCGACGGTCTGGATCGGGCCGGAATCATCGATTTCGCCGAGGCCGACGGAGCCTTCTACGTCTACGCCGACGTGAGTCATCTCACCGACGACTCGATGGTGTTGTGCAACCGCTGGCTCGACGAAATCGGGGTGGCCGCCACTCCCGGACTCGATTTCGATCTGAGCCGCGGTCATCGATACGTTCGCTTCTCGTACGCCGGTTCACTCGATCACATCGACGGGGCCTGCGAACTTCTCGCGACATGGAAGCCATGAACGACGCCACTCCACCCGACACCACACCTCTCCGCGATCTTCGCGTCATCGATCTGTCGACCGTGATCGCCGGACCCAACTGTGCGCGTTATCTCGCCGACTTCGGGGCCGACGTCATCAAGGTCGAGCGACCCGACACCGGCGACAGTCTCCGCAACATGGCCTGGAAGGACCCGCGCGACGGAGTCGGCCTGTGGTGGAAGCTCGCCAACCGCAACAAGCGCACGATCGCTCTCGACCTGAAGAGTGGTGACGATCGCGACGTCTTCCTGCGGCTCGTTCGTGACGCTCACGTCCTCGTCGAGAACTTCCGTCCCGGCACGCTCGAGCGTCTCGGTCTCGGCCCCGATCGACTGCACGAGATCAATCCGTCGCTGATCGTCACCCGGGTGACCGGTTTCGGCCAGAACGGTCCGTACGCCGATCGACCCGGATTCGCCTCGATCGCCGAGTCGATGTCGGGTTACGCGGCGGTGAACGGTGAGAAGGACGGTCCACCCCTCCTCCCGGCCATCGCACTCACCGACGAACTCACCGCCTTGGTGGCCGCCTTCGCCACCATGGTCGCCGTGCACTCCGGTGTCGGACAGGTGGTCGACGTGAGTCTGCTCGAGAGCATCTTCCACGTGATGGGTCCGGTGGCATCGCTCTACGCGCTCACCGGCGAACTGCAACCGCGACTCGGTTCGGGGCTTCCGTACACCGTGCCCCGCGGCGTCTACCGGTGTCGCGACGGATCGTGGGTCGGGGTGTCGGCGTCGTCCGACACCGTCGCCGCCCGAGTCATGCGCATCCTCGGCGTCGCCGATGATCCACGCTTCACGTCGTTCGCCGGCCGGACCGCGAACCACGAGGAACTCGAACGACTGATGGTCGACTGGTGCGCCGCTCGCGACCGTGACGAGGTGGTGCGGGTGTTCGAGGAGGCCGAAGCCGCGATCGGCCCGGTCCTCGACATGGCCGACATCGCCCGAGATCCCCATTTCCGAGCACGAGAAGCCGTGGTCGACGTGGGCGACACTCCGATGCAGAATCTGATCGCTCGACTCTCGCGCACACCGGGTCGACTCCGTCATCCGGGGCGGCCACTAGATGCCGATGGCGACGAGATCCGTAGAAATGGATGGGAAAGATGACGACGAAACCGTACGTGTACGTGGCCGGCCCACTCTTCGACGAGGGAGAGCGTTGGTTCATCGAGAAGGTCGACGCGCTCGTGCAGGAATGCGGTTGCGACACCTTTCTCCCGCACCGTGACAATCCACCCAAGACCGCCGACAACGTGCGGCTCATCTTCGAGAACGACAAGGGCGGCATCGACCGATGCGACGTGGTGGTGGCCAATCTCAACGGGGTCATGACCGACGATGGGACCGCGTGGGAGATGGGCTACGCCTTCGCTCACGGCAAGTTCATCATCGGGCTCTACACCGACTGGCGAGCCCGCTTTCCCGCCCCGGACGAAGTCGTCAATCTGATGATGCAGTGCTCGATGGATCGACTCGTGCGCTCGCTCGACGAATTGCGAGCGGCCCTCCTCGACTGGAAGTCGTCACGCTGAGCGGCGATACAGGTCAGGCACCGGTTCCGATGGGGCACGACACACCGGTTCCGCCGATCCCGCAATAACCATTGGGGTTCTTGCCCAAGTACTGCTGGTGATACGGCTCGGCGTAGAAGAAGGCACCGAGTGGTGCGACTTCGGTCGTGATGGCGGCGTAGCCAGCCGAGGACAGGCGCTCTTGATACACGCGCAACGATTCGGCCACGATCGAGGTCTGCTCGTCGGACGTGGTGTACACCGCGCTGCGGTACTGAGTGCCGATGTCGTTGCCCTGACGCATTCCCTGAGTGGGGTCGTGATTCTCCCAGAAGACACGGAGGAGATCGGTGTAGGTCACACGAGCCGGATCGAACACCACCAAAACCACTTCGGTGTGACCGGTCAGACCGCTGCACGTCTCTTCGTAGGTCGGGTTCGGCGTGTAGCCACCGGCGTAACCGACCGCGGTGGAGTGCACACCCTCGAGCTGCCAGAACTTGCGCTCGGCACCCCAGAAGCAACCCATGCCGAAGACGGCTGTCTGCATGGCGTCCAGCCACGGCGGGGTGAGCGGCGTACCGAGAACGAAATGAGATGCGGGAACCGGCATCGTCTGATCGGTGCGGCCGGGCAACGCCTGTTCCGGTGTCACCATGGCCACGCTCTTCTTGGCGAACAACATGCAGTGAGGCTACGTCACTTGCACAGGAGCGTGTCGACGCGGCGCGCGGCGACCGTGAGACCGACCACGGTGAGCGCGAGCAGATACGTCACGTGCACGACGATGCCCCATGTGGCGATGCCCAAGCTGGCGGCCCGCACCAGAGCCACACCGTGGTACAGCGGACTGACCTGCACCAGCCATCCCCAATCTCCGTACGACGACAAGGGGTAGAAAGTGGCCGAGAAGAGGAACAAGGGCAACACGATCGTCTGGACCCAGTCGAAGTCCTCCCACGAACGCATGAACGTGGTCGCCGCCATCCCCACCGATGCGCAGGCCGCTCCGAGCAACAGGCACGCCGGGACCGCGAACACGACCGTCCACGCGTCGGTGAGGCCGAGCGCCACGAGACACCCGAGGAAGACGATCGAGTACAAGGTGCCCCGGGTGAGCGCCCAACCGATCTCGCCCACCGCCACGTCACGTGAACTCATGGGAGTGGCGAGGATGCCGTCGTACAGGCGGGCGTGGCGAAGCTTGAAGTAGATGTTCATCGTGCTGTCGTACACCGCTCCGTTCATGGCCGAACTGGCCATGAGGGCCGGGGCCACGAATTCGGCGTACTCGATCGACCGACCGGCGAAGGTGACGTCGCCCACCAGCGAGCCGAAACCGATACGGATGGAGAAGAGGTAGAACAGCGGCTCGAAGAATCCCGAGACGATGATCATCCACGACATCTTGTTCACGTAGAGGCTGCGCTCGATCATGCGATGAGCCCGATGGGACTGGCGCAGGATCGGTGGAACGACCCGCAACATCAGAACCGGGCCGCTCATCGGTACAACCTCTTGGCGAAGAAGCGGTCGCACAGGTACAGACCCAGAGTCACGTACACCACCAGCACCGCGACGTGTCCGACCACGGCACCGACACCGATGGTCTCGAGCACGAAGCCTCGGCTCAGTTCGACCCCGTGCCACAGCGGGGTCACCCACGCCACCGGCTTCATGGCATCGGGAAGGGCGTCGACGGGATAGAACGCTCCACCGAACAAGAACAGTGGTGTGACCACGAACCTCTGCACGTAGTTGAAGGACTGGTCGTATTCGCGAGTGGCCGCGTAGGCGCCGACGGTGGTCGAGAAGGCCAGACCGCACAACACCGTCGACACGACCGCCGGTATCAGGCCCCACGAACGCGTCGAGGGAACGAACGCGAGCACGACACCGACTCCCACCACACCGATTCCCACGCGAGTCGCCCACCAGAGCAGTTGCCCGGCCACGATCTGACGCGAACTCAACGTGGTTGCGGCCATCGACTCATAACTGCCGCTCCACTTGAATCCGGCCAACACGGGGTATGTCGACTCGAACGAACCGATCAGCATCGCCGTGGTGGCGAGCAGACCCGGCGCGAGAAAGGCCAGGTACTCCACACCACCCAAGGCATCGGTCGACGAACTCCGCGCGTCGACCAGCGATCCGACACCGAGTCCCATACCGAGCAGGAAGAGGATCGGCTGTACGAATCCGAGAGTCAGGTTGGTCTTCCAGATGCGCTTCAGAAGAGTCATGTGGCTCTCCCACACGCGAATGGCCGGCGGAGTGCTCATGGCTCAGTCCACCAGAGATCGACCGGTGAGCCGGAGGAAGACGTCTTCGAGAGTGCTGCGGCGCACGAGAGCGCTCTCGGGAACGAGGCCTCGTTCATGAACCTCGTGGAGGACCGCTTCGCCGTCGTGCGCATACACCAGAACGCGGTCGGGCAGAACCTCTTGTCGATCCCCGAGATCGGTGATGCGGGAACTCTGTTCCGAGTTGGTTCCGGCGGCGAACCGCAACTCGAGGACTTCACGGGTCGAGTGGCGTTCGATGAGCTCCCGCGGCGAACCTTCGGCCACGATGCGTCCACCGTCCATCACCACGAGTCGGTCGCAGAGTTGCTCGGCTTCGTCCATGTAGTGAGTGGTCAGCACGAGGGTGACACCCTGCTGCTTCAATCGGTAGAGCCGATCCCAGAGGATGTGCCGGGCCTGCGGATCGAGTCCGGTGGTCGGCTCGTCGAGCAGGAGCAGCTGAGGTTGATTGATGAGGCTGCGCGCGATGGTGAGACGCCGCTTCATTCCGCCACTCAGGGGTTCGACCCGTGAATCGGCCCGATCCGCCAATTGCACGAAGTCGAGGAGTTCTCGCGCTCGCGCCTTGCACTCGGATCGCGGGATGTCGAAGTAGCGCCCGTACACCACGAGGTTGTCGAAGACCGTGAGTTCGCTGTCGAGATTGTCCTGCTGCGGGACGACGCCCATTCGCGCCCGGATCTCTCGTCCGTGAGTGGCCGGATCGAGATCGAAGAGGCGCAACGTGCCGGTCGACACCGGTGACACGCACCCGATCATGCGCATGGTGCTCGATTTTCCCGCGCCGTTGGGGCCAAGGAATCCGAACGACTCGCCCGGAGCGATCGCGAAGTCGATTCCCTTCACGGCTTCGAAGTCGCCGAACTTCTTGGTCAGGCCACGCGCCACGACGATCGGATGCACGGAGACACGATACTGCTCGACTCCCGTCGGGCGTAGTGTTGTCACGATGCTGGTTCGTGATCTCACCTCCGACGATCTCGTGATCGCGCACTCGATCAACCAGGAGAACGTGCCGGCCGTCGGTCACGAATCCTTCGACGACTTCGTCGAGATCTTCGGTGTCTGCAACATCGCTCTCGCTCTCGAAGACGCGGGAGTCGTGCGCGGCTTCTGCTTCGTTCTTCCACCGGGCACCACCTACGACAGCCCGAATTATCTGTTCTTCACCGATCGGTTCGACGATTTCGTCTACCTCGACCGGGTCGCGATCACGGCTGGTCATCAAGGTCGTGGCGGTGGAGTGCTTCTGTACCGCGAGGTCGAACGTCGAGCTGCAGCACCGTGGTTCACTCTCGAGGTCAACGTGGTGCCCCCCAACGAAGGATCACTGCGATTCCACCGGCGTGAAGGCTTCGAAGAAGTCGCTCAGGAGGAGACACGGCCGGGCAAGGTCGTGAGCCTCATGGCCAAGAAGTTGCGCTGATCAACGTCGATCGGGCAGGAACCGATACCGGTCGCGCACCTCGGCCACGCGCTCGGGAGCGACCTCGGCGAACAACGTGCATTCCTCGGACGGGCCTTCGGCGAGGACTTCACCGAAGGGATCGACGATCACGCTGTCACCCGAGTACGAGAGTCCGCCACCGTCGCCCACACGATTGCAGCCCACGACGTAGGCCTGGTTCTCGATGGCCCGTGCTCGCAGAAGAGTCGACCAGTGTTCACGACGTGATGCCGGCCAGTTGGCCGGGACGAGAAACAGATCGGTCTCGTTCGCCAACTGCCAGAACTCGTCGGCGAAGCGCAGGTCGTAACACACGAAGAGCGACACCCGTAGATCGTCGACGCGAACCGTGATCAGTTCGGTTCCGGGTCGGACGTGACGATCCTCGCCACCGAAGGTGAAGGGGTGGATCTTGCGATAGCGGAACACCTCACCGGACGGTCCGGCGAGCACCAAGGTGTTGGCCGGGCGACGATCGTCGGGTGACGAGTCGGCCGGGATCTCCGGACACGATCCGGCCATCCAGATGCCGTGCCGAGCCGCGGTCGATCGCAGGAACTCCGACGACGGGCCGTTCTCGGACTCGGCGAAGTCGTCCGAGCCCACGGCGAAACCGGTGGAGAACGTCTCCGACAACACGACGAGTCGCGCTCCCGCGTCGGCCGCACCCGCGATGCGCGGCGCGAGCCGATCGAAGTTGGCCTGACGATCGCACCACACGATGTCGTGTTGGACGGCGGCGACCTTCACGAGCGTGCACCCGACGACAACGACGACAGCCGCTCGACTGCTTCGTCGATCGACGCTGTTCTCTTGCAGAAGGCGAAACGCACCAAATGCTGCCCTTCGTGTCGATTCGCCCGGTCGTAGAAGACCACGTTCGGGATCGCCACGACTCCGCATCGTCGGGGCAGGGACCGGCAGAACGAGTAGCCGTCACCGCTCGCGTCGACGGGTCGGATGTCGACCGTCACGAAGTACGTACCTCGTGGAACGAACACGTCGAAGCCGGCCGTCACGAGGCCGCTCGCCAGGCGATCGCGTTTGCTCTGGAGATCGGCGGCCAACTCGGCGTAGTAGTGATCGGGAAGACGGAGACCGACCGCGACGGCCGGTTGGAACGGTCCCGACGACACGTAGGTGAGGAACTGTTTGGCCGAGCGGGCCGCGGCGACCAACTCGGTGGGACCGCACACCCAGCCGACCTTCCAACCGGTGGTGTTGAACGTCTTGCCGCCGCTCGAGATCACGAGTGTGCGCTTCCGCATCCCGGGCAACGTGGCGATCGAACGGTGTCGCACTCCGTCGTAGGTGAGGTGTTCGTACACCTCGTCGGACACGACGATCAGGTCGCGTTCGATCGCCAGATCCGCGATCATCTGCAACTGATCGTCGTTCAGGACGACTCCGGTCGGATTGTGCGGGCTGTTGAGCAGCACGACTCGTGTGCGATCGGTGACCGCAGCGCGCAGACGATCGGGGTCGACGTCGTAACGAGGAGGACGCAACGTGACGGGTCGGGCCACCGCGCCGGCCATCGCGATGCACGCCTGATACGAGTCGTACATCGGTTCGAGGAGGACGACCTCGTCACCGGTCTCGAGCAGACCCAACAGACACGCGGCGAGGGCTTCGGTGGCTCCGGCGGTCACCAGGATCTCCGCGTCGGGGTCGAAGTCGAGACCCCAGAAGCGAGTCTGATGCTCCGAGATCGCCTGTCGTAGAACCGGCATTCCGGGACCCGGTGGGTATTGGTTCAGCCCACTGCGAATGGCCTCGACCGCGGCGTCGAGCACCTCGGAAGGTCCGTCGTAGTCGGGAAAGCCCTGACCAAGATTCACCGCGCCGGTCTCGGTCGCGAGTGCGGTCATCTCGGCGAAGATCGTCGTGCCGAATTCGCGCAACTTCGACGTCACGTACGAGGGTCGCTCCACGGGCTCAGGTTAATTGGTGAGACCCCGGCTCAGGAGTGGTCGATTGCCGCGAGTACGGCGTCGAGAAGCCCGCTCGCTCCGAAGCGGAAGGTGTCCGGTGTCGCCCAGTCGGCTCCCATGATCTCGTCGGCCAGTCGCAAGTAGACGGCGGCGTCGGCCACGGTGCGGATACCACCGGACGGCTTGATGCCGATCGAACGACCCGACATTGCGATCACCTGCAACATCACCCGTACAGCATCGGGTGTGGCCGACACCTTCGACTTGCCGGTGGATGTCTTGACGAAGTCGGCACCATGATCGATCGCCAGCCGCGCGGCTCGTTCGACGTGATCGAGTCCGACCAGCTCCCCGGTCTCGAGGATGACCTTCAGATGACGCGGCGCGGGAACGGCGGCTCGCACCGCACGAAGCATCGCGACGACCCGCTCCTCGTCACCGGCAAGCAGTGCCCGATAGGGCAGGACCACGTCGATCTCGTCGGCTCCGTCGGCGATCGCTCTCGCGGTGGTCGCGACCACCTGGTCGATCGGCTCGTCACCCGAAGGGAAGTCGACCACCGTGGCCACCTTCACAGCGGTCGACGCCAGTTCGTGCTTCGCCGTCCTGACGAAACGCGGCCACACGCACACCGCGGCAACGGGGCCGAAGGGGGTGATGGCTCGCGCGCAGAGTCGCCGAACGTCGTCGTCGGTGCAGCCGTCGTTCAGATCGGTGAGGTCGATCAGGGCGAGCGCCCGACGCGCGAGGCTCGCCTCGTCGGTCACTGCACGAATCCGCGCAGGTTGTCGGGTCCGAACGACACCGGGAGAAGTCCGTCCATGGTGAAGACGGCTCGTACTCCCTCGGGGCCGCAGGCGTAGATGGCGGTCGTGGGTGACGAGAATTCACGGATGCGCTGACGGCAACCTCCGCAACAGGTCCCGACTTCGTCACCGTCGCACACGGTGAGAACGGCCGCGATGGAGTCGTCGCCGCCGGCGATCATCATCGAGATCGCGCCGGCTTCGGCACACGTGCTCACCGGATAGGCCGCGTTCTCGACGTTGCAGCAGGCGTAAATGCGACCGGAGGTCGTGAGGATGGCGGCTCCGACGTGAAAATGGGAATACGGCGCATAGGCCCGTGACTGGACTTCTCGCGCGGCGGCGAAGAGATCGGGCACGCGGTGCTCGGCGGGGTGGCTGGCCAGATCGCTCATGTTCACGAACTCTAGGTCGGTGGTGGGGTCTCTGTGAGAAGATGCCCTGTGCTCAAGAGAAGTGTGCTCAGTGCCTGGAGTTGGTTCGCCCTCGTCGTCATCATCATCGTGTGGTTTCCGTTGGTCACCCTCACCTGGTTTGTCACGGCACCGTTCGACAAGGGTCGCTACGCCGCGGGCTATCTCTTCCGCAAACTCACCGTCGCCCATCAGCTACTCACCCCGATGTGGAGGTTCCACGCGAGCGGCGAACTTCCGAAGGACAAGCGTCGCCCGTACGTGGTCGTGGCCAATCACGAGAGTTTCGTCGACATCCTTCTCATCAGCCATCTGCCGATCGAGATGAAGTGGCTGTCGAAGGAGACCTTCTTCAAGTTCCCACTGGTCGGCTGGATGATGCGCATGGCCGGTGACGTGCGCGTGGTCCGCGGCGACCGCACGAGTGGTGCCGCCGCCCTGAAGGCGTGTCGCGACCGACTCGACAAGCGGGTGTCGGTGATGATCTTTCCCGAGGGCACTCGTTCGGCCGATGGTTCGCTCGGTCAGTTCAAGGACGGCGCGTTCCGACTGGCCATCGAAGCCGGGGCACCGATCCTGCCACTCGTCGTGCACGGCACTCGCACGGCGCTGCGCAAGCACGACTGGCGTCTCGGCGACTCACGCGCCGAGGTTCGTGTGCTCTCTCCGGTGTCGACCGAAGACCTCACCGAAGCCGACGTGGCTGATCTGCGCGAACGGGTTCGCACGATGATCGCCGACGAACACGCCGTCATGACCGCCGCGTCAGCGGCCTGAGTGACCGAAACCGCCACCGCGATCGTCGCCGTCGAGCGAGTCGACTTCGTTCCACACGATCTCACTCACTCGTTGAACCACGAGTTGAGCGATGCGGTCGCCTCGGTGCACCTCGTAGTCGGCCGTCGGATCGGTGTTGAGCAACACCACTTTGATCTCACCGCGGTAGGCGCAATCGATGAGGCCCGGACTGTTCGCGACGGTCACCCCGTGTTTCAGAGCGAGCCCGCTGCGCGGCAACACGAAACCGGCGTGGCCACGGGGCAATGCCAGTGCGATTCCGGTGGGAACGAGAACTCGCCCACCGGACGCGCGTACGACCGCGTCCTCACGAGCCACCAGATCGATACCGGCGTCACCGGGATGCGCGTACGTCGGCAACGGCAGTTCGCGGTCGAGACGGATCACCGGAATCTCCACGCGTTCGACCACGGCCTCACCCTATTCGTCGGAGAATCGCCTCGGGGAGCCGAACGTTCCCACATGGATGACCTATGGTTTCCGACGTGCTGGTGTGGATGGACCTCGAGATGACCGGTCTCGATCACGAGAAGGAAGTGATCGTCGAGATCGCCACCATCGTCACCGACGACGACTTGAACATCGTCGCCGAGGGCCCGGATCTGGTCGTGCAGGCGTCGGAAACGGTTCTGGCCGCCATGGATCCCTTCGTCGTCGACATGCACACGCGTTCGGGTCTTCTCGACGCGATTCGAGCGTCGACGATCACGCTCGAGGAAGCTGGCCGCCTCACTCTCGAATTCATCCGATCGCACGTTCCCGAACCGCGATCGGTTCCCCTGTGTGGCAACTCGATCGGTACCGACCGTCGATTCCTCGCCAAGTACCTGCCCGCGATCGAAAACCACCTGCACTACCGATCGGTCGACGTGAGTTCCATCAAGGAACTGGCCAAGCGCTGGTATCCCGGACTCGACGCCGCTCGACCCGACAAGACCGGTACGCATCGGGCACTCGACGACGTGCGCCAGAGCATCGATGAGCTGCGGTTCTACCGCGACCGACTATTCGTTCCGGGATCGACCCCACCACTACCCTGACCCCGTGGGCACACACGAGGGTCACTCGCACGCATCGGATGCGCCGCGTCCACTGAAGCAGGAGCAGCGACCAGCCTCCGAAGTGATCGATCAACTCGCTCCTGGTGTGTTGCGCACACAGTTGCCGATCGACATTCCCGGCCTCGGACACGTGAACATGTACGTGCTCGAGGACGATCGCGGGGCGGCCGTGGTCGATCCCGGTCTCGCCAACAAGGAGAGTTACAAGGCCATCGAGTCCCGTCTCCGTGAGATCGGCATCCCACTGAAGCGCGTCCACACCGTGATCGTCACGCACAGCCACCCCGATCACTTCGGGGGAGCCGAGTGGATCCGCAGTCACTCGGGTGCCGAGATCGTGACCAGCACTCACTTCCGCGTGTTCTGGGATCCGACCGAGCCGCCCGACGTCGACGTGGAGGACGTCCCCGAACTACCCCAGTACCGGCGACCCTGGGAACCCACCCCGTGGGGTGGGCCCGGCATCGACGTGCCGTGGCGTCGTCGCGCGCGGATGCGCGTCGCACAGAATTTCCCCAAGCTTCTCCGTCTTCCGCGACCGACCCTTCGACTCGACGACGCCGAGCGGTACACCTTCGCCCGTCGCGAGTGGGTGGCCGTGCACACTCCGGGCCACACGGCCGATCACTTGTGCCTCTTCGATCCCGAAGCCGGACTCATGTTGTGCGGCGACCACGTGCTGCCCACCATCACCCCGCACATCAGCGGGCTGGTGCGTCGCCGGGATCCGCTCCAGTTGTTCTTCGATTCGCTCGACAAGGTGGCGGCGTTCGGTGCCGACGTCACCCTCGCCCTGCCAGCTCATGGTGATCCGTTCACCGATCTCGCCGGACGGGCCAACGACATCAAGGTTCACCACGCAGGGCGGCTTCAGAGACTGCGCGACGCCGCCGCCGAACTCGACCGTCCGGCGACCGTGATGGACATGTCGCGCTTCCTGTTCTCGCCGCGTGCCCAGGGTGGCATGGCCGACAGCGAGACCTACGCCCATCTCGAGCATCTGCGTCTCGCCGGCGAATTCGAGCGACGCGAGAACGAGGGGCGATTCGAATACGTGCGCATCTCGTGATGTGACACGATCGGCTCATGGATCCGTCCGGGCCGAACGTCCTCTTCGTCACCCTCGATCAGTTCCGAGGCGACGCCCTGTCGTGTGCCGGCCATCCCCTCGTCGCCACACCTCATCTCGACGCCCTCGCTGCCTCAGGAACCCGGTTCGCTCGCCACTACACGCAGTCGACCCCGTGTGCTCCTGGCCGAGCCGGCCTCTACACCGGCATGTATCAGATGAACCATCGCGTGGTGGCCAACGGAACCCCGCTCGATCGGCGCTTCGACAACGTGGCCAGACTCGCTCGGCGCGCCGGCCGCCAAGGTGTTCTCTTCGGCTACACCGACCAATCGATCGATCCTCGGGTGACGAGCGACGCGTCGGATCCTCGTCTGCAGACATACGAGGGAATCCTGCCCGGATTGCGCAGCGAACTCGATCTCACCGGTGATCACTCGCCATGGGTCGAATGGCTGTCGTCACTCGGACACGACGTCAGCGGGGGTCACCTGCATCTGCTGGCGACCGAACACGAGCGTCCGGCCGAACACGGTGTCTCGTCGTTCACCACCGACCACGTGATCGACTACGTGAGGCGACGCCCCGACGGATCACCCTGGTTCGTGCACGCGAGTTATCTCCGTCCCCATCCCCCTTATTCGGCACCGGGTCGGTTCGCGACGCTGTACGACCCGGCCGACGTCGGCACGCCGATCGCACCGGCCGACGATCGTCATCCTTTCCACGACGTGCTCATGGGACTCGACATCGTGAAGCCGCCGTCCACCGAAGCGGAACTCCGAACGTTGCGTGCCCACTACCTCGGTGCCATCTCGGCCGTCGATCACGAGATCGGTCGGCTGGTGACCGCTCTGCACGAACTCGATCTGTGGAACGACACGATCGTGATCGTCACCTCCGATCACGGCGAACAACTCGGCGATCACGGCCTCGTGCAGAAGGTGGGTTGGTTCGAAGAGAGTCATCACGTCCCGCTCATCTGGCGCGATCCGCGATTCCCCGGCGGACGAGTGGTCGACGAGTTCACCGAGAGCGTCGACGTGATGCCCACTCTCGCCGAGGTCTGGGATCAGCCGGTTCCGCTGCAGTGCGACGGTCTACCGCTGACCCCGTTCCTGGCCGGTGACCGTCCGTCGTGGTGGCGAGACGCCGCGACGTGGGAGTTCGACTGGCGCTTCGCTCTCATCCCACTCGCTGAGTTCACATGGCCATGGGATCGCCGACTGGAGCAACAGCATCTGACCGTGCGGCGATCCGCCGACACTGCATTCGTGCAGTTCGACGACGGTTCGTCGCTCTGCTTCGACCTGGCCGCCGACCCCACCTGGCGGACTCCTGTCACCGATCCGACCCGTGTCCTCGGCATGATGCGGGACATGTTGGTGTGGCGAAGTGTTCACGCCGATCGCACACTCACCGGTCTGCTCGTCCAGGATGGGGGAATCGGGCGTTGGCCCGCCGACGTTCCGTGGCGGACGTCGAACTGATCACTCTCGACCGAGGAGACCGACATGACCCGGACCAATGTGGCCGCTCGCCTGCGACGGACGTTGTGCGACGTCTTCGACGAGGTCGGTCCCGACGCACCCACCCTCTGCGAGGGATGGAACACTCGTGATCTGGCCGCCCATCTGGTGGTGCGCGAGACCCGCCCCGACGCTGCGGCCGGCATCCTCGTGAAGTCGGCGGCGGCGTACGGAGACCGCATCCGTGATCGAGTCGGATCGCGCTCGTGGCCGCAGTTGGTCGACACCGTGCGGTCGGGACCACCACGACTCTCCCCGATGAGGGTTCCGGCCGTCGACGATCTCACCAACACCATCGAGTACTTCGTGCACCTGGAGGACGTTCGTCGAGCCCGGGTCGATCGACCCGTCGTCGCTCTCGAACCAGCCGTCGACGACGCCCTCTTCGCGACACTCCGTCGCGGAGCACGCATCTTCGCCCGTCGATCGCCAGTCGGTCTCGTCCTCGCCGTGACCGGGCGCGACTCGATCACGGCGAAGAAATCCGAACCAACGGTGACCGTTCGCGGCTCGGTCGGCGACATCGTCCTGTTTCTCTACGGGCGTTCCTCGGTCGCCCGGGTCGAATTCGACGGACCGTCCGATGCCGTCGAACGCTTGAAGAACACTCGATTCGGAATCTGATCGATCCGTCGTCGGGGATCGAGCGGGAACTGACACAATGGCGCCATGACGACGGGGGGTCGCGACATCGATGCGTTGATGGCCGATCTGTCGATCGACGAGAAGGCTTCCCTCACGACCGGCGCCACCATGTGGAGCACCCGGGCCGTCGAGCGGGTCGGGCTTCCGAGTGTCACAGTCACCGACGGACCGGCTGGTGCTCGGGGACCGTTCACACCGGGCCTCGGCCGACAGGTCGCCACACTGTGCATTCCGTGCGGTTCAGCTCTCGGCGCCACGTTCGACCCCGACCTCGTGGAGGAGCTCGGCCGTGCCGTCGGACATCAGACCCGGTCGAAAGGTGCCCGCGTTCTGCTCGCACCCACCGTCAATCTGCACCGCTCGCCGCTGTACGGCCGGGCCTTCGAGTGCTACTCGGAAGATCCGTTGCTGTCGGGTCGACTCGCCGCCGCCTACGTGCGCGGTGTGCAGTCTCAGGGTTGTGCCACCACGGTCAAACACTTCGTCGGCAACGACGCCGAGTTCGAACGCATGACGATCGACAGCGTGATCGACGACCGCACGTTGCGCGAGGTCTACCTGCTGCCGTTCGAGATCGCCGTACGTGACGGAGGATCGCTCGGCATCATGACCGCGTACAACCGCATGAACGGCACCTTCTGTGCCGAACACGAGTGGCTGATTCGCGACGTGCTGCGCGGCGAATGGGGCTTCGAAGGATTCGTGGTCACCGACTGGTTCGCCGGATTCGGCACCGAAGGAGGCGCGCGCGCCGGTCTCGACCTCGAGATGCCCGCACCGTCGCGCGCCTACGGCAAGGCGCTCGCCGAAGCAGTGAAGGACGGGCGCGTCGACGAAACCGATCTCGACCGAGCCGTGCGCACCCTTCTCGCCGTCTTCGACCGACTGGGTGCCCTGAACGACGAGCCGATCGAACCACAGGCCGTCGATCTCCCGGAGCACCGACGACTCGCCCGCCGCGCCGCCGCGTCGTCGATCGTGCTCTTGCGCAACGAGAGCGTCGACGGCGCATCCGTCCTTCCCATCGATCCGGCGTCGGTCACGTCGATCGCCGTGATCGGACCCAATGCCGAGCGGGCCCGCATCATGGGTGGAGGATCGGCCGAGGTCCTGCCCCATCACGAAACGACGATCATCGACGCGCTCCGCGAACGGTTCGGAGACCAGGTCGCGATCCATCACGCCACCGGATGTTCGATCGACAAGAACGTCCCGATCGTCGACGGTCATCGCCTCACGACACCGAGTGGAGAGAGCGGCTTCGACATCGCCGTGATCGATCGTGGTTCGGGCGAGCACCTCGCGACGTTGCATCGACCCGACGGACGAGTGGTCGTCATCGCTCGACAGGACCCTGGCGTACCGATATCCGGTTTCACGTTCACCGCCCGATCGGAACTCCGCGTCGAGCATTCGGGCCGTCACACCATGTCGCTCGTGGAGGCCGGCCCGTGTCGACTCTTCGTCGACGGCCGACTCGTCATCGACGGCTTCGACGTTCCTCCGCCCGGTGACCGCTTCTTCGGTCTGTTCCGACAGGAGCTGGTCGCCGAGGTCGACCTGACCGCCGATCGTCCGCACGAGATCGTGCTCGAATGCGATGCCACCGAACGTCAGTGGGCGCACGGCGCCGAGATCGGGTTGCGACGGGTCGAGACCCATGATCTCGTGATCGAGGCGCGTGATCTGGCCGCTCGTTGCGACGTGGCCGTCGTGGTGGTCGGCACGAACAACGACTGGGAGAGCGAAGGGCACGATCGCACCACTCTCGATCTGCCCGGCCGTCAGGTCGAACTGATCCGGGCCGTGGCGGAGGCCAATGCCCGCACCGCCGTGTTGGTCAACAGCGGAGCGCCGGTCGACATGGCCTGGGCCGAACACGTCCCGGCCGTGATGCAGATCTGGTTCGGAGGTCAGGAGATGGCCGTGGCGGTGGCCGACGTCCTGTCCGGTGACGTCGATCCGGGTGGTCGACTGCCGACCACGATTCCGATGTGCATCGAACACACGCCGGCTTTCGGCAACTTTCCCGGCGAGCACGGCCAAGTGCGATACGGCGAAGGAATCCTGGTCGGCCACCGGTGGTACGACACCCGTCGAATACCCGTTCGCTTCCCGTTCGGACACGGTCGCTCGTACACCACGTTCGCGATCGGGACTCCGACTCTCGATCGTCACGAGATCGGGCCGAGGGAGTCGGTCTCGGTGAAGGTGCCGGTCACCAACACCGGCGATCGAACCGGATCGCACGTCGTACAGATCTACGTGGCACCCCGATCGACGACGGTGTCGCGCCCGGTTCAGGAACTGAAGGGTTTCGCCAAGGTCAAACTCGCCCCGGGCGAGACCGCCACGACCGAGATTCGTCTGTCGCCGCGAGCGTTCGCCCACTGGAACCCCGGTGATCTCTATCGAAGCGAGTTGCGGCCCTCGCCGACTGGTGAGCGATCACTCGTCACCGACGATGCCGACGGTTCGTGGCAGATCGACGCCGGCGACTACGACATCCGTGTCGCGTCGTCGGCCACCGACGTTCACGCGTCACTCGGTCTCACGATCACGGCGACCGAACGATTCTCTCCGAAAGACGCCGTCTGATGTTCCTGCGACGACTCGACGACTACCAGAGTTGGCAAGTCATCCACCGCGGGACGTCGATCCTCATCGATCCGTGGCTGACATCCGATGCGATCCACGGGGTGTTCGATCGCGTGCATGGTGATGGCTTCGTGTCATGGGACGATCTTCGACGGGAGGCGGGAACGATCTCCGCCGTGATCCTGTGCACGTCGGTCGACGATCACACTCGACCGGACTCGCTCGCCCGTCTCGTCGACGTCCCGGTCTACGGTCCGGTCAAGGCGGCCAAGGCCGCTCGATCGGCTGGGTGCCGTTCCACTCACGTGGCCAAGATCGGCGAAGCCGTCGAGTTGCCGGCTCCAGAAGGCGGAGCACTGCGTGTGGTCCCCACCAAGTGCGGTCTTCCGCTCGGCCTGATCGCCCAGGGATACGTCATCGAAGGGATCGATCACGAGGGAGAGGTGGTCGGGCGGATCTGGATCGAGCCACATCAACCGACCGTGCGCGTGGCGCGCACCGTCGCTCCGATCGACGTGGCGATCCTCCCGTCCACGTCGGTGACCGCGATCTTCCTACCGGTCACCTCGGGTCTCGCTCGCAGTGCGCGAGCGGCCGCGGCGTGTTCGGCCCGCGCCATCGTTCCCACGGCCACCGAACCCGCACGCGACATGACGCGCTGGCAACGCACGATCTACTTCACGAGCCGCGGTTCACGTCGTTTACGACGACGACTGGTGGGCACGCGTCGGCTGGTGGAATTGCGACCACGCGACTGGCTCGACGTGACGTCCGGTCGCTGATCAGTCCGAGATACGCAACGTCCACACCGGCGTGTCGTCGGGACGCGTCGGAAGCACCAGACGATCACCTCGACGATCGACCCGTGCTCCGTCGATCAACCAGGTGACCTCACCTGCCGGAAGATCGGCGATGGCAACAGTCGCTCCACTCGGACGCCCGCACACCAAGGCGTACACGGCGCCGTCGGTTCCCCGGGTGAGGCGCACGGGAATTCCCTCGTCGGTCTCGAGACGCGACACCTCGAAGGGCCGACTTCCGTGGATCGCCGCTCCGTTCACCTTCAACCATTCGCCCATGGCAAAGAGTCGGATCTGCTGCTGCCATGGGATGTAACCGCCGGGCATGGCGCCGAAGTTGAGCAGCAGATTTCCCCCGTCGGCCACGATGTCGGTGAACATCCTGATCATCTCGTCGATTGCCAAGTAATTCGAATCCTCCTCGAACTGGCAGTAGCCGAAACTGGTGCCGATGCCGCGGCACACCTCGAACTTCTTTCGAGCATCCATCGGTTCGATCGTGTATTCGGGTGTGCCGAAGTCGGCGTGACTGCGTCCCTGGATGACACCGAGCATGTCGAAGCGATCGTTCACCACGCCGTCGGGATTGCCGTTGTAGAAGTCGGCCATGAGTTGGGCCGCGCCGTCGCCGAACTTCGGGTATCCGATGTCGTTCCAGAGCACGTCGGGCTGGTAACGCGCGATCAACTCGCGCCAATGTGCATCGGCGTAGGCGTGATAGGTGTCGTCCTGGGGGATGGCCTGGAAGAGAGTGGCCCAACTCTTGATACCGAGACCCTGGAAGGTCCAGTCGATTCCACCGGAGTAGTAGACGCCGAAACGAAGTCCGGCCCGACGAGCCGCATCAGCGCACTCCCCCACCAGGTCGCGCTCCGACTGCCACCGCGAGCCATGAGTGGGATTCGGCGTTTCGGACGGCCACATGAGCACGCCGTCGTGATGTTTGGTCACGAACACGCAGTACTTCGCGCCGGATCGACGGAACACGTCCTCCCACTGTTGCGGGTCCCACGCCTTGGCACGAGTCAGGAACGTGTCGACGAACGTGGCGTAGTCCGGTGAACCGAGCACGTCACGGTGATACGCCTCGGCTGGCGAACCCGGAATCGAGATGGAGTTCCAGTACCACTCGGCGTACGGAGTGTGACTGAAAGCGACCTCTTCCCCCTCCTCGCGCGCCAACGTGAACGGATCGCGCCCGACCGGAGCGAACGACGGAACCGAACCAACTGTCCAGTGGGCGAAGACGCCGAACTTGGCATCGTCGAACCATTGCGGTACCGCATGAGTGCGCAACGATTCGTACGTCGCCGTGTACATCGACTTCCCCCTGGAACGAGTCGTCCCCCGACGACTCGATCACTCTAACGAGATCAGCTGTCCTGGGCGTTCAGACGCTCTTCGGTTCGACGAACCAGAAGTTCTCGCTCGTGAGGAGTGAGGGGCTTGGCCGTCACGACCTTCAACTCGAGCTGCTCGACGCCTTCCATGGGCGTGGCCGCCGCCACGTCCTGGACCAGCACCATGTCGGTGAGGTGCGGACCACCTGCCAACTCGCGGATGGTCTCCGCGGCGCGCGACTCGACGTCGGCCCGATCGGCATCGGCGGGAAGGGTGATCGAGAGACGATTCTCGATCGGCTCCTGACTCAGGTTGCGAACGGTGAGGAGGGCGCTGTGAGGCATGTGCACCGTGCTGAACCCGTCCCGAATACGGGTCGACACGAGGCCGATGTGCTCGATGGTTCCGCGCACGCCGTTGGTGAAACCGGTCGACACCTCGACCTCGTCACCGATGCCGTAACGATCCTCGAGGAGGACCGAGAGTCCGGTGAGGTAATCGTTGACCTTGTGTTGACCGCCGATGGCGAGTCCGGCCCCGATGAAACCAGCGCTCGACAAGAAGAAGGCGGCATCGAGTTCGAGGACGTGGAACACGGCGATCAGCACGCCGATCCACAGAACGACGGCGAAGAGATGGTGGATCATGCGTGCGGCGGCGTCGGCCCGTTGCTGGCGACGGCTCTCTCCGATCTCGGTCGACTCGAACTCCCCGTAGCGAGCACGGGTGCGCCACCAACGGGAAGGATGGGCGATGCTGCGCTGGGCGACCCGGCGCACGACTCGTCGGACCGTGAGGTGCGTGAGCCGAGTGACGATCATCGCTCCGAACACGATCACCATGACCCAAAGTGGTCTCGACATGATCTCGCCGGCCGTCGTCTCGTCGGGCGTGGGCGTGAGAGTGGAGAGCAGTGACGTGGTCATCACCGAGTCAGTGTGCCGGAATTTCCAACCAATCCGGCAGATCCCGAAGGTGAGCCAACTCGGCGAATCGCGGACCAGTGGGCAGGACCTCGGCTTTTTCGAGTTCCCAGATGTGCGGATACGGAACGTGAACGGCGTGTCCACCGGCATCGAGGACGGGCAGGACGTCGCTCTTGACCGAATTGCCGATCATGCAGAAGCGCTCGGGACGAACGTCGAGTTCTCTGATCACCCGTTCGTAGGTCGGGACGTCCTTCTCGAGAACGATCTCCACGTGGGAGAAGTGGTGTTGAAGTCCGCTCGTGGCGACCTTGCGCGTCTGATGGATGAGATCGCCCTTGGTGATCATGACCACGCGATACCGAGTCCCCACCGCATCGAGAACGATGGACACGTCGGGAAGCAGGCGAACCGGCGCCAGCATGAGATCGCGGGTGATGTCGACGATCTCGGCAAAGACCGAAGTGGGAACATGGTCCTGTCCGATGGTGAGCGCGGCCTCGACCATCGAGAGACCGAAGGCCTTGACGCCGTAGCCGTAGATCGGAAGGTTCGTCCGCTCCATGGCCGTGAGCGCGTCCCGCACACTGACACCGGGCGCCGCGTACGGCTCGAGCAACGCGTGGAAGCGACGCTCGGCAGCGTTGAAACCGTCCTCGCTGTGCCACAACGTGTCGTCGGCATCGAAAGCGATCACGTCGAAGGTGCGCACGACCGTCACGGTAGCGTCGGACGCGTGGGGTCATCTCGTCGCGTCGGGCCGTCGCTCCTCAGCGTGATGCTGCTCGCCACGGCGTGTGGAGGAACGTCGGAGGTCCGGCCGATCCCCGACTCGATCCCGAGCACGACGAGCGTGCCACCTACCCCTTCCACGATCACCACGAAGCCGTCGTCGACGAGTTCCTCGAGCACGTCGACGACGAGCACGACCACCGTTCCACCATGGCAGACCTACCCGACGATCGAGATTCTGCCCCTCAGTGCCCCGGGAGAACCCGTCGCACGCGTGGCTCGAGTCGACACCACCGACAAGGTGGTGTTTCTGACCATCGACGACGGACTCCACCGAGACCCACGCGTGCCGCAGTTCCTCGCCGATCACGACATACCTGCGTCACTGTTTCTGGTCAGGGGCCCGCTCCTGGAGGATCCGGAGTACTTCCGCTCCTTTCTCGCATCGGGCAGCACGATCAATTCGCACACCCTGAATCACCCCGACCTCGCTGATCTGGGCTACGAACGACAGCGATCCGAGATCTGCGGAATGGTCGATCTCATTCGCGACACCTACGGCACGTCCGGACGACTCGTTCGTCCGCCGTACGGTTCGTCGAACGCCGACACTCGGCGGGCGGCGGCGGCGTGTGGATTGGCGGCGGTGGTCAATTGGAATTCCGAACTCTGGGAGGGCAACGTCGATCTGGCTGGCCGACCGAACCTTCAGCCCGGCGACATCTTTCTCACACACTTTCGACCGGACCTTCTGCGAAATCTCGAAGCCTTCTTCTGGCGAGTCGCTTCGGAAGGTTTCACGGTCGCTCTGCTCGATCGGTATCTGGTGCCACCGATCAGCGGTGAATAGCGTTGAGGTAGTTGTACACGGTGATACGTGAGACGCCCATCGCGTCGGCCACGTCTTCCACCGCCCTCCGGAGAATGAACGCACCCCGCTCGTCGAGGAGTCGAATGGCGAGCTGCTTCTGCTCACGATTCATCTCGAGGACGCGACATCCGATCTCGCGCTCGACGGTTTCGATGAGCCGATCGAGAGCCCCGTGCAGAGCGGGGAGTCGGACGGCGGCCACGACTTCGCCGTCGTATCGCAAAGGAACGTCGGCGGCTTCGCGCTCCTCGGGCGTCACCAATTGGCAACCGAGGAGATCGAGCAGAGGTTCGATCATCTCGAGCGCCGGATGCACGGACGTGTGCGGACGGGAAGTCACGACTCCACTCGCTCGACCTGAAGACTCACGTGGGTGGCGCCGTTGGCATAGGCCGCCGCGACCAACGCCGACAGAGCCTGAGCGGCCACTTCGTCGGTCGCCTCGAACGAGGAGGCGAACGGTCCGAAATCGACCTCGGAACCGAGAGCCCGCACGGCGTCGACCGCCGCCAGGACGTGGCGGCCGGGTTGACCCTCGACGAATGGTTCGACGGTGAACTCGACCCGCAGCACGCCCCCAGCGTAATTGCTCAGAGTCGACCCATCACCCGGCGCAGTTCGCCGGCCCGCACGTTGCAGTCGCGTCCGGCCATGTCGAATGCCTCGGCCAAACGGGTGAGTGCCGAACGAAACGAACCGTTCCAATCGCTCTCGAAGGCCTGACGAGCCGGCCCGACCCACGACGTCCCGTTCAGGGTGGACGTGACCGTGTGGATCATCGACTCCACCGACTCTCGCTGGCGGGCGAGGGTGGATCCGAGGATCTCGAGCTGATCGGGATCGGCTCCCATGAGCGAGCCGGACGTCGAACCGGAGAATGATGATGACATGTGCTTCCTTTCGGGACCTTCGCCGATCCAGACGACCGACGAGTGTGTGACCCACTCCCCACCCCCGGCGACAACGACGAAAACTCCCCACTCTGTAGCGCAAGTTCCGCAGAGCGGAACTTGCGCTACAGAGTGCGCGAAAAGTGCGGGAAAGTCACCGGAAAAGGGGGCGCCGTGAGGGGCGATCAGCGGGTGGTGTGGAGGAGCTGGCGGGTGATGAAGGGGGTCGGAACGGCCACCACGGCCACCAACAGCCCCACGGCCACCCCATTGCTCATCATCGGCGGCTCCCACGCCGGATCCGAGAGCACGTCTCCCCAACCGCCTGTCAGGCCCACCGAGTAGCGCCGCAGGTTCTGCCCGAACGACACCAGGTGGACGAGCCACCAGACGGCCAGCAAACCGCCTCCCAGGCGAATCCTGAGGCGCTCCCCGGCGTCGGAGGCCGACACGGCGACGGCCGACACCATCATCAGCGCCATCCAGATCGCCAACAGATAGCGGCCCTGGAAGTACGGGAACTCGACGAAGCCGAACGCCACCGGCACGACGAACAGGGCCAACAGCGCGAGCGCGGTCGCCCGGCTCCACTCCCAGCGCCCGCCGGCCAGGGCCACGGCCACCAGCACTCCGGCGGCCACGATCGCCAACGTGTACAGCTCGGCCCCGATGTAGGTGTCGACCCACCCGAAGGTGCCGATCATCTGATCGAGATACAGCGGAATCGAGCCGAGGCCTTGCCAACGAGAACCGTTGCCGCCGATCTCGCCGGTCGTGAGGAAGCGGTCGAGGACCGGCAGCACCCACACCACCGCTGCGACGAGTCCGACGACGAACAGCGACGACAGCACCACGAGTGCCGTTCGCGCCCGCGGCCCCATCACTTCACGCCACCGTTCCCACGCGCGGCGACGCCACTCCGGGTCGGCGCGCAGCACCGGAACGAACACAGTGAGAATCGTCGCGACCCACGCCACCCCGTCGCGCCGCACGAGCACCAAACCCAAGAGTCCCAGTCCGATCGCCACCCACACCGACAGTCGCCGGTCGTCCCAACGCAATCGCGCGATCAGTCCGGCGACGGCCACGGCCGACAGCGCGACCGTCATTCCTGACGGGTTCACGGTCGACATCACGAACACCGACACCGGGGTGAGCCCCATCAGCAGTCCGAGCAGCAGCCATCGACTCCGAGCGGGCCGCAACAGAAGAACGGCAGCCCACGAGACGAGCGCACAGCACACGAAGGCCATCCACAGTCGCATCACGTAAGCGCCGGTGAGTCCCGATGTGACCACGGCCGGCACGGCCGCAACGGCGTGGAACAACGGCGGATAGTCGCGCGTCTTGGTCACCACTTCGGTGCCGTCGGCACCCCAGTCGAGATCCGCGCAGTCGGCGGTGACGGCTGCATTGAACGCGTAGCACCGTTGTTCGGTCATCGGCAGACCGTCGGTCTCGTACGGCTCGGAGAAGTCGAGTCGCGAGAATCCTTGCGCCCGCGCGATGTGGGCGGGTTCGTCGGGCGAGGCGAACATCGGATTGGCGAGTGCCCACAGCGCACAGAGCGGGTACAGAAGCGCCATCGTGAGGGCCCACACGCGCCGTGACGAATGACGGCGATCGACGGCGGCCGGCTCGGCCCACACGGACATGGTGGAACCCTAGCGATCGACGCGAACGCGGTCTTGCACCTGCGCCTGTACTCCGACGCCCACCATCACCAGCCAGGCGGCGATGTTGGCGCCGATGAAGGTTTCGCCCGTGTTCATCAGCATCACGAACGCAACGACAGCCACCCACCACCGCGACGCCCACGCTCCGACACCTGCCGATCGCACCACCCCACTCGTCAGAACCCAGAGCAACCACCCGAGCGCGACCGCTCCGAGCAGTCCGGCCCCGACGAGCACTTCGAGGAATCCGCTGTGGGCTTCGTACAGGTCGCGCCCTCGCTCGAGCAGACGCACGCGCAGATCGTCGTCGAACCACACCGCCATGAAGCCGTGTCCGCCCCACGGACGGTGCCACCACGATTCGACCACTTCGGCCCACAACTCGGTGCGTCCCGAGAAGGTGGCCGACCGGCCGAACCACGCGTTGATCGTTCCGCGCGCCAGAACCAGAAGCACCAACACCAGCGAGACCCCGGCACCGCCCCACCGAAGTCGACGACGCACGCCTGAGTCCCCTCGCGACCAAGCCCACGCGAACAGCATCGCCACCAAGGCGCCGAGCACCGCGACCAGCGGTGTGAGCGATCCGGTGCGCCACCACACGGCCGCCGACACGACGCCTGTCGCGCCCACTCCCACGGCGCTCCACCCGCGCACTCCGCGCCACAGCAACATCACCGCCGACAACACTGCGAGTGCAGCCACCGGACCGAGCGCGTTGCGGTTGAAGTACCAGCCGACGAAGTTGCCTTTCGGGTCGACTGTGTAGTTCCAGTCGCGCAGGTGCGCCCACACGCTCCCGATCACGCAGAACGTCATCGCCGCCCACACCGCCCACGCGAGTCGACGGGCCGTCATCGACGCCGCCGCCAACACGATGGCCAGCATTCCCACTGCCAGAAGCCCCGCCTGCTCGATCGTCCGCTCTCGTTGGATCGACCACAGCGCACTCGTCACGAGCACTCCGCAGAACACGAGCGCCGACCACACCACACGACGTGCCCGCGCCCACACCTCACGCCAGGCCGGCCACGCAGCCGCCACGACACACGCGTACAGCCCCAGCCAGATCCACTGGATGCGCGGGTCGTCGATCGGGTCGCCCGGCACCGAGCCCATCTCGAGTCGCACTCGATACACCGGAGCTCGGGTCGCGCCGACGAGAGCCACCACCGTGGCCATCCACACGACGCGTTCTCGCACTCTCACAGCGTCGCACACCGAACCGGCGGACGACGCCCGGTCACCTCAGCGGGTCGACTGCTTTCCGCCCTTGGCGGCCAGGAACAAGGCGATTCCGCAGTACACGACGGTGAACACCGCGCCACCGACCGGATCCCCCTCCGACGCCGCGCCGAACACGGCGAGCACGCCGAAGAACGTGAAGATGCTCTGGAACACCACCGTGGTGACCCAGCCGCCCTTGCGCGCCTTGATGCACAAGATGGCGATCCAGATCAGGGCGACAGCGATGCCGATCATGACGATCGCCACCAG
>JBDLRN010000003.1:0-7646 GCA_039800005.1 Actinomycetota bacterium
GTGGGCAAGGGCTGCGGGAAGTGCACGTAGTACACGCCGGTGGTGGCTCGACACACGGCCTGACTGCGATAGGTGCCGTTGACGAACACGTCGAACTCGGCACTCGCTTCGGATGCGTCGAGATCGTTCTTCACCTCGACGAAACCGCAGCCCGACACGTCGACGCCGAGCCGATCCATGGCCGCCTGCGCATCGATCGGGTCAGGCCCGAGCAATGTGACGTCATGACCATGTCGTAAATGTTCGGCGATGGCCCCGCTCACTTGTTCGGCCCCGCCGTAGGTGGCCCAGTAGAGGTTGTAGATGGCGACGCGGCTCACTTGGTCACTTCCCACCGCATGAGCGAGCGTCGACTGACCCGCTTGTCCATCATCACGCGATCGCGCAACATGCCGGGCAGCCACTTCACGTACGACAAGAACACGTGTCGACGCTCGGCCGCTTTCACCTTGAGCGGCATCTGCAGGGTGAGCGGCCGCTTGACGAGATCGGCCCAGTGGATCTGCAGGAAGCGCTTGAACTCCCCGAGTCCTGCTCGCCAGGCCAACGAAGCCGGTGCGCATTTGGCGAGCATGAGCAATCGGTTGCGTTCGGTGTGGAACCGGAACACCGGTGACCCGACGCCACTCGACTGGGCGTGCCGGTGCCGGACGATCGCCGTCGGCTCGTACACATAGCGCCACCCTTGCAGGCGACCGCGCCACGACAAATCGGTGTCCTCGTAGTAGAGGAAGAAGCGTTCGTCGAACAGACCAACTTGGTCGAGGTACTCCTTCTTGAGCAGCACCGCACCACCGCACCAGGCGAACACGTCGGCTGGCTCTTCGTACTGGCCGCGATCGCGTTCCTGAAAGCCGCGATCGCCTCCGAATCCACCGGCGTAGAGGTTCGAGCCCACGTTGTTGATGACGTCGAACCACGATGCGCTGAGCGGCACGTCGAACCAGGTGGGTTCGGGACCGATTTCCACCCGCGTGTCGCCGGCGTCTTCGTGGAACACCACTTCACGCTTCGACGGCGCGTAGAGCAGGAGGCTCAACGTGCACGGCCTCACGTCGGACTCCGACTCCCACGCGACACGCAGTGCGCCACGGGTCTTGGTCCAACGCTGCATCTCCAGCGACGATCCCTCGGGCGCGTCCATCGAGGCGTACACACCTTCGTCGGTCACGAATCGGCGATCGTCGACTCGCTGACCGTCGACGCGTACGGCCTGGATGCACACCCCCGGCGGCTCGTCGGCGCCGAGGTCGCGCCGCTCGGCGATCTCGAACTCCACTCCGGTGAAGCGCGGCGCGAACAGCATCTTCGCCGACACCGCTCCGACGTCGGTGGTGCCGTCGATGGCGCGATGCAGGGCCCGCAACCAACCCGGGTCGACGGTGGCATCGTTGTTGACGAGGGCGATGTAGTCGGGAGCGAAGTCGTTCTCGGCTGGTGCGCTCATCCCGAGATTGCAGCCACCGGCGAAGCCGAGGTTGGCGAGCGGTTCGAGAATGCGAACCTGAGGAAGGATCGCCCGAACACGCGGAGAGATGTTGTCGAGCGATCCGTTGTCGACCATCACGATCTCGAGGCGATCGGCCGGCCAATCGGTGGCGACGAGCGACTGCAGGCAGTCGATGGTCATCTGCCCGCCGTCGAACGACAGGACCACCACACGCACTCGTGGCATGGAACTCATGGTGTGACGGCACCGACCACACGCACCGTCGACGGTTCGAGCGAATCGACCGCTTCGATCCACTGCGACACCACATCGGCGGCGTCGGCCCAGGTCCACGAGGCGGCCGTGGCCTTGGCGGCCGTCGACGCCGCGAGCCACGTGCGATCGTCGTCGAGGATCGGCGTGATCACCTCAGCAAGCTTCGTGAAGTCGTCATCAGCGTCGATAACGACCAGCCCACGCGAGGCGAGGTCGTCGCTTGCGAAGGGCGCATGGGCCGAGAGGTTGGTGATCGTCGGGATACCGCGAGCCGTCATGTGTGTCACCGTCGTCGACGCGAATCCCCGTTCCGATGTGCGGAACTCGATCGCCGCACGTGATGACAGTAGTCGTGCTTCGCGTGCGTCCACCGTCATGTCGACCTCGTCGAATCGCACGACGTACACCGAAAGTTCATCCTCCAAGTACTGGCGTACTCCGGCGGTGTCACCCACCACGATCACCGTTCGGTCGGGCGGGTCGACGATCGGGGCGACGGTCGGATGAGCCGGTGGCATGACCAGAACCGGCGGTCCGTCGGGCGCGAGTCGACGCACGACGCCGGCGGCGCGGTCGGATCCGACGATCACCGATCGCGCCGCCGACAGGACTTCGGTGAGCCACTCGGTTGGGGCATCGATCGGTGCACGATCCACCTCGAGAACCGAGTCCTGCAGCCACACGTGCGCACCGTCGTCAGCCGATCGGGCGAGTGCGAGAAGCGAGTCGAGCCGCGACCCGATCATCACCAACGCATGGTCGAAGTCGCGACTCTGGAAGTGACGCCCGAATGCGCCTTCGGGCCAACACGCCGTGCGCCGATCGGCCAGCTGGCCTCGCATCGTCGGTGATGCATCGCCGAACAACGACAGTCTGTCGTCGTGGGGCCAGGCGATCGCGAGTTCGGCCGCCACCGATCGGCGATCGTCGACGGCATCGGCCCACGAGCCCACCAGCGCGATCCGGTGCGACGACCGACTCACTGTGTCAGGCCTTCGGCAGGCGGGCGACGAGGTCCTTCAGTTCCGCGATCTGCTGTTCGATCACCTTGGCCGCGCTGACCGAGGTCTCGGTGTCGACGCGAAGTCGTTCGGCGTATCCGAGGTAGAGCGGCAGGGTGTCGGCCGATCCGGCGCGCACGTCGTCGTCGAGGCGCTGAAGAACGGCTGCCATCTCGGCCAGCGCGGTCCGCAACTCGGCCACTTCGCCCTGCAGGGCCTGCACGTCCCGCATCAGCGAAGCCTTCGAGCGACGGGACATGCGTCCGAGCCTAATGCGTTCCGTTAGCGTCGGGGCGTGGCCTCCATCGCCCAGCAATTCACCCGATCGATGAAGTCGGCTCTTCGTCCGTTGGCACGCAAGGTTGGGCTGGCCGCACCGAGCAACGAATGGTGGAACGCCCGTCAAGGACCCTGGGTGCACCCGCAGTTCGAAGGTGTCGCCACGTGCAACGTGTGTCGCTGGTCGGGCGACTCGTTCGTCGGCCCGTTCCACGCCGAGATGGCCACGTGTCCGGTGTGCGGTTCGGTGTCGCGCGATCGGTTCCTGTTGCACAGTTTCTTCACGTCGATCGTCAAACCGTCTGGTTTGCGGGTGTGGGAGACGAGTCCGCGCCTCGGCGATCGCTATCGCCAGATGATGCGCAAGCACTTCGACTACTTCGCGAGCGACTACGACCTGTCGGCTCACGAGGGCGACATCCAGATCGACTTGCAGAACATCGCACTGCCCGACGAATCGATCGACGTTCTGCTGACTCCGCACGTTCTCGAGCACGTTCCCGACACCGATCGTGCTCTGTCGGAGATCCGTCGTGTGTTGAAGCCCGGCGGCCACATGTTCCTGCAGGTACCACTGCAGGTGGGAGCGACACGTGTTCCGCCCGAACCCGAATTCCACGCCGACAACACGCCGGTGTTCTTCAACTTCGGTTGGGACCTCACCAAGCGCCTTCGTGACATCGGCTTCGTCGTCGACGTACTGGTGACCGAGGAATGGCGTGACGTTCTGCGTGGAACGACCGATCCGATCCCGTCGAATGGCGACGGCTTCCACGTGGAGGATCTGATCGCGTCGGCGCGCTCGACTCTCGATCTCGAACGCGATCTGGTGTCGATCGCCGATCGAGCCACAGCGCGCACGCTCGGCGTGTTGCCCCCGTATCACCACGTCACCTGGCGTTGCCGGAAACCGGCCTGAGTCGCGCCCCGCGCGACGAGTCGGTCAGCCGCCCTGCACGATGCCGCGAGCGCCGGTGATCGTCCACGTGATCGGCACGTGCACGAGCCCCGTGTCGTACGCCTTGTACTGACGCACGTCGAAGCGGATGCGATGGTCCCACTGGTCGAAGCCGATCGTCTCGGTGTGATCGGTGAGGCCGACCGAGAGCAGGTACGGCCCTTCGAGCAACGGCAACGACGGAATCGACACGCGCGCCGACGCCGCGCCGTCGACGAGTCCGAGCGACACACCTGAACGGCGTGTGTTGGATCCCCATACGTGCTGTCCGTCGGGCGTGTCGACGCGCAGGCGAACGACGAGGTCTTGCAGCGGGCGATGCGCGGTGAAGGCGATGTCGATGTCGAGTGGATCGAGCGTGGTGGGTTCGGTCACCGGTTCACCGTCGGTCGAGAAGGTGACCGACACGATCTGGGCTTCACCGGTTCCCCAGCGCGTGCCGATCTCGGCGTCGCCGGTGGAGGCACCGGGCACGGCCTGTCCGGTGTACTCGGCGATCACCTCGGCTGACGGTCCGACCCGCTTGAGTTCGCCCTTGTCGATCCAGGCGACCGTGCGGCAGAGCTGTTGCACCTGGCCGAGGCCGTGGCTCACGAACACGATGGTGCGTCCGTCGCGACGGAACTGGTCGATGCGTTCGGCACTCTTGCGCTGGAAGCTCTCGTCGCCCACCGACAGAACTTCGTCGATGAGCAACACATCGGGCTCCACGTGTGCCGCCACTGCGAAGCCGAGGCGCACGAACATGCCCGACGAGTAGTTCTTGACCGGCGTGTCGATGAACTGCTCCAGCCCGGCGAATTCGACGATGTCGTCGAAGCGCGCCTCGATCTCCTTCTTCGACAATCCGAGAATGGCTCCGTTCAGGAAGACGTTCTCGCGTCCGGAGAGTTCGGGGTGGAAGCCGGCGCCGAGTTCGAGGAGTGCTGAGAGTCGGCCGGTGTGGGCGACGCGGCCTTTGTCGGGGACGAGGATTCCGGCCAGGCACTTGAGAAGCGTGCTCTTGCCCGATCCGTTCGAGCCGATGACGCCGAAGGTCGACCCGGCCGGCACGTCGAACGACACACCCTTCAACGCCCAGAACTCTTCGTAGCGGGCGCGTCGGCCGCGCAGGACCGACGCCTTCAGCGACTGGTTGCGTTCGTGGTAGAGGCGGAAGTTCTTCCAGACCCCGTCGACCTCGACCGCCGCACTCATAGCCCCGTCAGTCTTGCCGATGCGCACTAGGTTGGCGGGTCATGGGTGCCGTGGCCAGCGTGATCGCATCCCGCGAACTGCTGTGGAACCTCACGCTGCGGGAATTGCGAACCAAGTACCGACGGTCGGTGCTCGGGTGGACCTGGTCGATGCTCAACCCCTTGGCCACGGTGGCGATCTACTCGTTCGTGTTCGGCGTGGTGTTCAACGCGCAGGCACCGGTGGGAGCGAACAGCGACATCCAGGGTTTCGCCTGGTTCCTGTTGGCGGCCTTGTTGCCGTGGAACTTTTTCGCGCTCATCAACAATCTCGGGCTCACGGCGATCTCGTCGAACGCCGGTCTGGTGCGGCGGGTCGCCTTCCCGCGCGAGGTGCTGGTGTTCGCCAACGTGTTGCACGCGGCCACGCAGTTCTCGATCGAGATCGGCTTGCTGTGCGTGATCTTCCTGATCCTCGGCAGCCCGATCCTGCCGTGGCTGCCGATCGTGGTGCTGACGGGGTTGCTGGTGGCGATGTTCGGCGCCGGGTTCGCCCTGGCTCTGTCGGCCCTCGCCGTGTACTTCCGCGACCTCGCCTATCTGTGGGGGATCTTGATCCAGGTGTGGTTCTTCGCCACGCCCGTGGTGTATCCGGCGTCGTTGATCGAGGCCGAGGCCCCGGGCTGGCTGGCCGAGATCCTGAAGGGCAATCCGATGAAGCTGGCCGTGAGCGTGTTCCGGGACTGCCTGTATCACGGCCAGGCGCCGAACTGGGCGGGACTGGGTGTGTTCGCAGCGTGTGCGGTGGCGAGCTTGTCCGGCGGCTGGTGGGCGTTCCTCAAACTCTCCCGCCGCCTCCCCGAAGAAGTGTGAGATTCCTCCCACTCTGAAGCGCTGGTTCCGCAGAGCGGAACCAGCGCTTCAGAGTGCGCGAAAGTGCGCGGAGAAGGGGGCGCCGTAAGGGGCGATCAGCGGGTGGTGTGGAGGAGCTGGCGGGTGATGAAGGGGGTCGGAACGGCCACCAGGGCCACCAACAGCCCCACAGCCACCCCATTGCTCATCATCGGCGGTTCCCATGCCGGACCCGACACAACCTCCCACCAACCGCCCCACCTACCGACGGAATAGCGCCTCAAGGCCTGCCAGAACGAGAAGAGCTGCACAAGCCACCAGACGGCCAACAAACCACCTCCCAGGCGCACTCGGAGCCGCTCTCCCGCATCAGTAGTAGTAACCGCCACCGCTGCCACCATCATGAGCGCCACCCAGATCGAGAGCAGGTACCGCCCTTGAAAATAGGGGAACCTGACGAAGCCGAACGCGATGGGGGTCCCGAGTAGGGCCACCACGCCGATCGCCGTCCCCCGGGACCATTCACGCCGACCGCCGGCCACCGCCAAGGCGACCAGGACACCGGCCCCGATCATCACCATCGAATAGATCTCGTATCCCACGAAACCGTGGACACGACCGAGGGTTCCCACCATCTGTTGGAGGTTGAGCTGGATCTCCCCCACACCTTGCCATCGGGAACCGTTTCCACCGACTTCGCTCCTGGACAAGAAGTTTCGAAGCACCGGAAGAACCCACAGCACGCCCGTCACGATCCCACTCAGGAGCAACGCAGAGAGAACGACGATGGCCGCTCGGGCGCGCGGCCCCATCACTTCTCTCCAGCGCAACCAGGCCCGACGACGCCACTCGGGATCGGCCCTTAGCACGGGCACGAACATCGCAAATACGACCAGCACCCAGGCGATCCCGTCCCGCCTGACCAAGGTGAGCCCCAATAGGCCCACTCCGATCGCCACCCATACCGAGAGTCGACGATCCTCCCAACGGAGTCTTGCAACCAGACCGGCTACGGCGACCGCGGTCAGTCCCACGGTCATTCCCGACGGGTTGACGGTCGACATCACCGACACCGACATCGGAGTGAGTCCCATCAGCATCCCCAGGAGAAGCCAACGGCTTCGGCCGGGTCGCAGTAACAGAACAGCTGCCCATGAGACGAGCGCACAGCACACGAAGGCCATCCACAGTCGCATCACGTACGTCCCGCCGAGGCCCGAGACGACAAAGGCCGGAATCGACGCCACCGCATGAAATCCAGGCGGATAATCGTCGGTCTTCGTCCTCACTTCCGTTCCCGCCTGTCCCCATGTCAGATCGGCGCAATCTGCCGTGATGAATTCGCTGGGGTTGAAACAATCCTGCTGGTTCATGGGCAGACCGTCGGTCTCGAAAGGCTCGGAGAAGTCGAATCGCGAGAAACCTTGGGCCGTTGCGACGTGCGCGGCTTCGTCCATTCCAGCAAACATTGGCTGTGCGAGTGCCCACAGCGCACAGAGCGGGTACAGAAGCGCCATCGTGAGGGCCCACACGCGCCGCGACGAAAGACGGCGATCGACGGCGGCCGGCTCGGCCCACACGGACATGGTGGAACCCTAGCGATCGACGCGAACGTGGCCTTGCACCTGCGCCTGTACTCCGACGCCCACCATCACCAGCCAGGCGGCGATATTGGC
>JBDLRN010000004.1:0-16830 GCA_039800005.1 Actinomycetota bacterium
TCGGTTTCACACCGCTCGAGATCGCCGAACATCTCGAACTGCCCGAGGAATTCCTGGCCGAAACCCACACGCGCGGCTACTACGGCGACCTGGTGCACAACTCCAAGGCCGTGTATCAGCGGTACCTGAGTTGGTACGACGCCAATCCGGCCAACTTGAACAAGTTGCCGCCGGCCGACGCGGGACGGCGGTACGTGGAGTTGGCGGGAGGGCCCGACGCCCTGCTCTCCGCCGCCCGGCGCAGCTTCGACGCCGGCGACTACCGGTGGGTGGCCGAGTTGCTCAACCATCTGGTCTTCGCCGATCCCGCCAACGACGAGGCACGTTCGTTACAGGCCGACACCTTCGAACAACTCGGTTATCAGAGCGAGTCGACCACGTTCCGCAACGCCTATCTGATGGGGGCGCAAGAATTGCGATACGGCCCGCCGCAACTCGGCAACTCCACCGTGCGCGGTCGAGGCATCCTCGCCGCGATGACGATCGAGCAGATCTTCGACACGCTCGCCGTGCGCCTGAAGAGCGAGGCGGTGGCCGGCGTGAAGCTGTTCGTGAACTGGACGTTCCCCGATCTCGCCGGAACCCCCGACGAGAAGTGGGTGCTCGCGGTGTCGAATCGCACACTGCGCTCGGTGCGCGGCCGTCATCAGGACCGGGCCGACGTGTCGATCCGACTCGATCGTCGTCTCTTGATCCGGATCATCGTTCAGGAGACGTCGTTCGTCGACGAGATCGCTGCCGGCAACATCTCCCTCGAGGGCGATGCCGCGGCACTGTTGACCGTGTTCGGGAACCTCGACGTGTTCATGGGCGGCTTCACCATCGTCGAACCCTGACCCTCAACGCATCCTTTTGGTGTTCTGGGTCTGTGATCGGACGCTGGAGGTCGTTTTCTGGACCCAGAACACCAATGGTGAGCAGGGATCCGACGGTTGAATGGGGGCATGACGTCACTCGCCGAGAACAACACCGTTTCGACTTCGACCGCAGTCTCCTTCATTCCTGATCTGGTCGCCGGGGTGCGTCGCACCTTCGACTCGCGCATCACGCGCCCCTTGTCGTGGCGCAAGAAGCAACTCGAGCGCATGATCGCCATGCTCGAGGAAAACGAGGCCGAGTTCTCCGAGGCGCTGGCCACCGACCTCGGCAAGCCGGCCCTCGAGGGCTACGTCACCGACATCGCCTTCGTGACCGGCGAAGTGAAGTTGATGTTGAAGAACTTGCGCCGCTGGAACCGCCCCGAGCGTGTGCGCACCCCCGTCGTCACCATGCCGGCCACCTCCAAGCGCATCCCCGAGCCGCTCGGCGTGGTGTTGGTGATCGCTCCGTGGAACTACCCGATCCAACTTCTCCTCGTTCCGGCGGCGGGAGCGATCGCGGCCGGCAACGCAGTGGTGATGAAGCCGTCCGAAGTCTCGTCGGCCACATCGGCGGCACTGGCCCGACTCGTGCCGAAGTATCTCGACTCCTCCGCCATCGCTCTGGTGGAGGGCGGCGTCCCCGAGACCACTGCGCTACTCGCCGAGCGCTTCGACCACATCTTCTACACCGGCAACGGAACCGTCGGCCGCGTGGTGATGCGCGCCGCCGCCGAACACCTCACCCCGGTGACCCTCGAACTCGGTGGCAAGAGCCCGGCCATCGTGCATTCGTCGGCCGATCTCGACGTCACCGCCCGCCGCATCGCCTGGGGCAAGTGGCTCAACGCCGGACAGACCTGTGTGGCACCCGACTACGTGCTGGTCGAGAAATCAGTCGAGACCCAGCTGGTCGACCGGATCCGTCGCGTGATCGGCGAGTTCTACGGCGACGATCCGAAGTCGAGCGGCAGCTATGGACGCATCGTGTCGGAGCGACATTTCGACCGGCTGAGCGGCTTGATGAAGGGTGGCCGGGCGATCGTCGGCGGCGACAGCGTTCGCGACGATCGCTACATCGCACCCACCGTGCTCGCCGACGTCGATCTCGCCTCACCGCTCATGACCGAGGAGATCTTCGGACCGCTGCTTCCGATCGTTCCAGTCGATTCGGTTCGTGACGCGATCGCGTTCGTCAACGCCCGCCCGCACCCGCTCGCGCTCTACGTGTTCGCCGAGAGGAAGTCGGTGATCGACGATGTGCTCGCTCACACGACGGCGGGCGGTGTCACGGTGAACGGAACGCTGATGCATCTCACCAGTCCGCACCTACCTTTCGGTGGAATCGGCGAGAGCGGAATGGGCGCCTATCACGGTGAAACCGGTGTACGAATCTTCCAGCACCGCAAGCCGGTCTTGTTGCGCAGCACCAAGGTCGATCCGTCGCTCGCCTATCCGCCGTACACCGATCGCAAGGCCAAGATCTTCCGTAAAGTCCTCTGACGTGAACACCGCCAACGTCGTCCTCTCCGTCGTTCTCGCCGTGTTGTGCCTCACCTCGGCCCTCGCCGATTTTCGGCTGGTGCCCCAGGTGGTGCAGGCCGTCGAACGACTCGGATTTCCCACGCGCATCGTGCCGGCCCTCGGCCTCGCCAAAGCGGTGGCCGCTGTCGGTCTGTCGATCGGCCTCGGCCTCGACCGGCTGGGCACCTTCACGGCGCTGTGCCTCAGTCTCTACTTCGTGGTGGCGGTGGGCGCTCATCTCCGCGTGAAGGACGCTGCATCGGAAACCCTTCCGGCGTTGGTGATGCTCGGCCTCAGTGTGGCCACGTTCCTCACGTCGCTCTGACGCGAGCCGTACCGTCAGGCCGACGGGATCTCGGTGGTTCCACCGCTCATGATGTAGGTGATCCACCACGCCGGGGCGTTGTCGAGCAGATTCCCGAGGTGCGAGTAGTCGTGCCAACGACAGATCAGGCCGTTGCGAACTTCCATCACCGACGTGAACGGATGGACGACAACTTCGCCGGTCGGAAAATGCCACTCTTCTTTGTGCTCGGTGACGACCACGTCGCCGTCGGCCAACACGACGCCGGGAACGTGCACCATCTTGGCGGTCGGTCCGAGACCCAATTCGAGTCGTTCGGCGATCGCCCGTCCGCCCACCACCGGCGGCACCGCACCGACGTCCATGTATTCCGCGTCGTCGGCGAACTGCGAGGCCACACCTGCCCAATCCTTGGCGTACATCATTTCCCAATGGCGGGCGACGATCTGCCGATTGGCTTCGGTCGAGGAACTCACAGCGCTCGCCGACCCGGGGACAGGAGATGTCGGAGCGTGGTCATCGCCACGTCGACCCACTGGTCGTCGACGCCTGCCTCGTCACCGACGTCGACGAGAACTCGTCCGACAAGGATCGACTGGATGAAGTACGCCAAACCCGAGAGTTCGGCCGCAGGAGAAATCGTGTCCTTCTCCTGCAACATGCGAAGCGTCTCGGCGAGATGTGCACTTCCCGAGACCTGCGCGTCGCGCAGAGTGGCGGCCAGCGCCGGAATACCGTCGGCCGCGACCAGCGACGAAATACGTCGAGCACGTCGCGCTCGCCCTTCCGCACCGCCGTCGAGTCGCAGAACGAACTCGATCGCGCCGAACACCTCGTTCAAGTCGTTGGCCTCGAGGAGGTACTTGCGAAGACCCCGCAGCTCGGCCGCCTGTTGGTCGACCCAGAAATCGAGTTCGAGTGTGGCGATGAGACCAGCACGGCTACCGAAGTGGTGGTACACCGAGCTGCGCGCCACCCCGGACGATTCGATCACACGATCGAGATTGAACTTCACCGGACCGCTGGCCTCGAGTTCGGCCCGCGCGTGGCGCAGCACGATCTGGATCGTGGCGAGCCCGTCAGAACGTTTGCGAATCTGATCCACCATCGCGGCCACCCTAGATCAGGGCACACGATCTCCGGACTGCCGACGGGGCACCACGTGGGACCCGGCCGGTAACAGTGTCTCGTCACCGTCCATGACCACGGTCGTCGGCACCGGCGAGGTCAATCGAATCGAATCGGCGTCGACGGCGACGCGTACTGGCCCATGAGGAGTCGGGCACGATCCTTCGGCCCAGGTGAGCGAGCCGAGTCGCGGTTCGATGCGCACGTGGGAGAACCCCGGTGCCGCCGGCTGCACACCGAGCGTCCACTGCACGACGTCGCGCGCCGGGGTGCTCGACCAACCATGGCAACGAGTTCCGCCGTACCAGGTCTCGCCGAACGACGTCGCGCATCGGTCGAGCAGATGAGTCCAGTCGAGCAGCAAGTCGGGCAGGAGATCGGCCCGCCCGGCGAGGGCCAACGCGTCGTGCACGACGTACCGGAAGAACGGTTGCGCCCGCACCACGAGACTCTCGGTGTCCCACCACGGCTCGGGATGCCCCTGATACAAGTACACACCGCCCAACTCGGTCTCGGTACCCGGGTCGCTCGGCCCGTCGGCGCGAGCGAAGGCGGCGTGCACGAGATGTTCCTCGTCGGTGATCACCTGCACGAGTCGACCCCAACGATCACTCGGCGCGAGACCGCTCACGATCGCCGACGCCTGCGCGTGTTGCGAGACCATCGGCAACTGCTGATCGCCGATCACGCAGTCGACGTACATCTGTCGGCGTGGATCCCAGAACCGCTCGAAGGCGTCGACCACGCGCGCGTGCCACGAACGCGCCCAGGTGGCACGCCCCGTGTCACCGAGCCACTCGCTCATCTCGGCGAACTCCCGCAGCGACCGCGCCCACAGGCCGGCGATGGTGGAGTTGGCACCGTCGCTGTGCACCGCACTCCAGTCGATGAGCACCCAACCCGGCATCTCGACGGGCAGTCCGGTGCGATCCGTGCGATCGGCGAACCAGCGCAACACTCCTTCGATCGTCGGGAGCAACTGAGCGATCTCGTCGCGGCCGCCGACGTAGCGGTACAGGTTGTGCACCGAGTGGATCCAGTGCAGCGCCCAGTCGGGCACGATCGACATGTCGTCGTGCTCGATCTCGCCGGCCACCGACATCGGGATCATGCCGTCGGCCCTCGGCGAGGCGGCGAGCAGCGGATGCCAACGTGCCAACGACCAGTCGTCGTTGCTCGTCAGGTCGACGAGTTGGTGCACCACCGAGTCGCCGGTCCAGGCCCGTTGCTCGCGTGTCGGGCAGTCGACATAGGAGTCGAGCGAACTGATCGACACCGTTCGCCGTCCGACCGCGACGATCTCGTCGAGACGCGGGTTGGATGATCGAAAGCCGTGATCGCCGGCGACTGGGTGCAGGCGTTCGACGATCGACACCCCGCGCACCTGCACGCCGTCACCGATCACGCGCACACCGTGCACTCCGAACAGGTCGACCGATTCGATCGTGCGACGACTGCCGTCGAGAGTGACGAAGAGCGACGAGTCGTACGCTTCGTTCGCCGGACGACCGTCGTCGAGACGCTCGGCACCGTGGAACTGCACCGTCGCTCCCGACGGACCTTCCACGTCGACGAGCATCGTGCCGACCACGATGCGATCGGCCACCCACTCCCCCGTGGCGATCTCTCGCAGCGGAATCGCAGTGGGTGTCGGACGCGACGTCGGTCGACCCGCCCACGGTCCGATCGGATAGGTGGGTGGCACCTTGCGACCCGATCCGCCGAACACGGTGGCACGTTGTTCGCGCACGAGTGGCCATTCGGCGATCGACTCGTCGCCGGTGATCCAAGCGGCGGTCAACGAGCGCAGATCGATCAATTCGTCACCACGCTTCAGGAGGCTGAAACTCGCCGTTGCCGACCAGCCGGGCAGGATCGTTCCACGCCAGGTGCCATCGGACGAGACGATGCGGCCGTCGCCGAGGTGAGCCTCGAACACCGCCGCACCGGTTCGCAGATCGACCGATGAGGGCAAGGGCATGCTCCATGCCGTGGCCTCCACATCGGCGGTCACGAGCAACGCGATGTCGTTGCGACCGACTCGCAGATAGGGCGCGATGTCGGCGTCGTCCCAACGCATGCGACGCGGGTTCACGCGCACCGGCCCACGGCCGACCTCGTGTCCGTTCACGTACCAGGTGACGCGACCCACCACTGCCACACGAGCCGGCACCACGGCCGGCACGACGTCGAGTTCGAACGAGGTGCGTAGAACCGCAGTACGACGAGGGGTTTCGAACTCCCAGTTGGTGGAGCGGTGCGGCCATATCCAGCGGCCGACCCAGCGGCCGTCGGGAAATTCGAGTGGTGACACCGAGGTGCTACTCGGGCTACTTCTCGACCGCGCGCACGAGGTTGTCGAGGGTGATCTCCATGTTGCGGCGGTTGTGGGCGGCCCGATCGGCCACGCCACTCACGACCTTGCCCAACTTCGACGCGAAACCACTTCGGTGGTCGATCCACGAATGAGTGACGCGGCAACCGGTGGCAGTGGGTTCGACCTCGTACACCCAGTCGCCCCAGTTCTTGCCGAAGACCATGAGTCCGAAGGAGAACTTGCGCGGCGCGTCGAAATGGTTGACCTCGACGATGGTCGACCACGATCTCTTGCCGTTGGAGTTGCGTCCCTTGAATTTCGCGCCGACGGCCGGACCGGTGGCACCCTTCACCCATTCGCCGCCGTTGTTCTCGGGCGACCATTCGCCCATGCGAGGAAGATCGGTGACGAGACTCCACACCTTCTCGACCGGAGCGGAGATCTCACGAGTGACGGAAACGGAAGTCGACGACATGCCGACAGTATGACACCTCGATCAGGCCTCGACACCGGGCGAGGCCGTCAGCCAGCCGCCAGGATCTCGTCGCCTCGTCGATCGAAGGCCGTGTTCGACGCCATGAGATGTTGATGCGATCCCACCACGTCCCGGAAGCACCGTTGGAGGACGGATGCCTCGAGCAAGGCTCCCGCACCAGCGAAATGGAACAAGTTGGTCACCGCTCCGACCACCATGTCGGTGGCGCACGCAATGACGCCACCCAGCCGGGCGTCGACCGCTGCGCCCGGTGCGTGGCCCGAGAGCAGAACGTCATCGACGGTGCGGAACTCGTCGCGGGCGTACCCACGGGCCGCGTCGATCTGCAACTGGGCCTTGCCCAGCTCGTACTTGAACGCGCCGCGATCGGCCAGTCGCCCGTCGAATCCACGGGACTTGCCACGCGAGTAGGTGGCCAGTTCGTCGACGAAGCGCTGCGCGACTCCGAGCGTGAAACCCAGATTCTCCGGTGCCACGTAGGCCTGGTACCCCAAGGCGTACATCGGACCACCGCGACGAATGGGCGACCCAGGACTGAACGTGAGGTGGTCGGGAACGAATGCCTCGTCGACCACCACGTCGATGCTCCCGGTTCCGCGCAGAGCCATCACGTTCCACTCTCCGTGAACGGAAAAGTCGGCTCGGGGGACGATCCCGATCCGGATGCCACCGTCAGGATTCTCGCCGAACGCCGTGAGGAGAGCCCACTGCGAGTGCGACACACCACTCGCGTAGCGCCAACGGCCGGACAGCACGATTCCACCGTCGACGCATCGAAACGTTCCCGATGGTGCCGACACCGCCGCCATGAACGGCGAGAGGTCGTTTCCGAAGATCGCCTCGACACCGCGATTGTCGAGCCGTGCTCCGGCCACGCCGGCCGCCCCGGCGTGATTGAACCCCGTCCATGCGGCAGTGGGATTCCAGTACGCGAGCCCTGCGAAGATCTCCATCTGTTCGACCAGGTGGAGATGATCACCCCCCACTTCGACCGGAGCCTTGATCATCGGCACCCGTAGATCGCGCATGATGGCGACCAACTCGGCCGGGGCGGTGTGTTCGTGCTCGGCCACCACAGCGAGGCGGTCGAGTGCTCCCGACACCGATTCGATCTCGGCGACGATCATCGACACGGACCGAGCGTCGACCATCACATGACTCCTTCGTAACTTCCACCGTCGAGCAGCAGACTCGTGCCGTTGATGAACCCGGCCTGTTGCGAACACAGGAACGCGCAGGTGTCCCCGAATTCGTCGGGCCGTCCGAGTCGGCGGGCCCGAATCGATCGGACCTGCTCGGCCCGCGCCTCGTCGTACGAGATGCCCCGCGCCTCCATGGCGACCTGTGCCATCTGATTCTGGCGCTCGGTGTCGAAACGTTCCGGGAGCAACTGGTTGATGGTGACACCGTGCCGGGCGACCGACTTCGACACGCCCTTCAGGACTCCGGTCAATCCGAGTCGAGTTCCCTGCGACAGACTCATCATCGGATTGGGTGTCTTGACCATCGCCGAGCTGACGACCACCACTCGTCCGAAGCCGCGCTCGCACATACCCGGCAGGACTCGTTGAAGAAAGGTGAGCGGTCCGATCAATCCGTGTTCGACTGCAGCTCGCCACGAAGCGGGAGTGAGCGCATCGAACGACGTCGGGGGCGGTCCGCCGCCGTTCAGCAGAACGATGTCGGGTGTCGGAGTCACCTCGAGCAACGCATCGTGTGTCGCCGGATCAGAGGTGTCGCCGGCGACGGCGATCACGGCCACTCCGTGCATGGCGCGAATCTCCGCTGCGGTCCGCTCGACGACGGCTCGATCGCGACCGTTGACGACGAGGTTCACGCCCTCACGAGCCAGGCTCTCGGCGCACGCACGACCGAGTCCACGGCTCGACGCCAGGAGGATCGCCGATCGCCCGGCGAGACCGAGATCCACGTCAGACCAATCCGAGTGCTTCGCGTGCCGCGGCGATGTCGCGAAGATCGGGCGGACTGATGAAAGCCTCCGGCGGATCCTTGGGCCCCCACACCGAGAAGCCGGCCGGACCGTCGGCACCGTCCCAGTCGTCGCGTCGGTGCAGACGGTCCCAGAGTTCGTCGTCGACGATCTGATCCATGTCGGAGAAGAACTCGAACATGTTGCCCGCCGGATCCTTCAGGTACCAGAACACGTTCGACCCGAGATTGTGTCGTCCGATGCCCACCACGTGGGCGTCGGGCGACTCGGCCAGGATCGAGCTACCGAATTGACCGACAGCGTCGATGTCGTCGACTTCGATGGCGTAGTGGTTGAGGTACGAGGTCGGTCCGGGCTGGATCAACAGGTTGTGATGATCGGACTCGACTCGCATGAAGGTGAGCATCCCCTTGTACATCCGATCGGAGATCTTGAATCCCAGGGCGTTCACGTAGAAGTCGGCGGCCTGCTGGAACATAGGAGTGCCGAGAACCACGTGTCCGACTCGGCGAGGCGGAGGTGGAGTCCGGTTGGCGACTGCATCCGCACGTTCGTCGAGCCGAACTCTTTCACCGGGACCGTTGAACGCACGGCGCTGGGCGGGAGTCAGGGGATGCGGCGTTCCGACATCGATCACGATTCGGTGACCGATCACGGGATCGACGCACCGGAGAGTGGTGTCGACCACGTGGGCTCGCACGCCCACGTCGGCCAGACGCGCCGCCAACCCGTCGAGGTCGGCCTCGGTGTCGCACGTCAGATGCAACTCCGACAAATGCCGATACGAACCCTCCACGATCGTCATCTGCGTGGGACGATCAGCCGTTCCGAGAACACCGGACGCGGTCGACGTCATGCCGCGCCGGAGCCAGAAGTCGTACACCTCCGACGGCTCGGGAACCGCCAAGGTGATGTCGAGCAACCCGTTGAGTGCCATGTTTCCCCTCCCTGAGATACTACAATATCGAAATATTCGATCTCGTAGGAAAAGACGAGAGAGGAGACCTCATGTCGATCGCCGACACCCTCGATGACACCGTGCAGACCTGGGCCCGAGAGCGTCCTGACCTCGACTTCGGTGGGATGGACACGTTCCTGCGGCTGGCCGCAGTGGCTCGCGCCGGAGCCGCCCTGGTCGCGGCCGACTTCGCCGGCCTCGGGGTGTCGATCGCCGAGTTCGACGTTCTGGCGACCCTGCGCCGCCACGGTGACGGCGCCCGACTCACACCGACTCACATCGCCGAAGTGGCGATGGTGAAACCGAGTGGTTTGTCGCACCGTTTGGCCCGCCTCGAGAAAATGGGTCTCGTCGTGCGCGACGTCGATCCCGACGACCGCCGAAGCATTCTCGTGACCATCACGCCCGCCGGGCGCGACGTGGCCGATCGAGCTGTCGAGATCACGGCACGTCGACAACGGGAACTACTGGCCGGATTGACGGAATCACGTCGACGTGACTTGCACGAAGCCGCCGACGCGTTGGTTCGTCACCTCTCGGGTGAACTCGTCACTCCCCGATGAGCTCCTTGCGCAGTTCGCGCTTCAGGAACTTGCCGCTGGCATTACGAGGAATCGCCTCGTCACGGAACCAGAGTTTCGACGGGATCTTGTGCTTGGCGAGCGACGCCCCGAGGAACGTGCGTAGTTCGTCCTCGGTCACGGTCTTGCCGGGCTGCAGGACGATGCACGCCGCGACCTCTTCACCGAGTCGTTCGTCGGGAATACCGAACACGGCGGCCTCGGCAATGGCGTCGTGCCGGTAGATGACCGCTTCGACCTCCGAGCAGTACACGTTCTCTCCGCCGCGAATGACCATGTCCTTGGCGCGATCGACGATGTAGACGAAGCCGTCCTGGTCGATGCGGGCGATGTCGCCGGTGTTGAGCCAACCGTCCTTGATGGACTCCGCCGTGGCCTCGGGGCGATTGAGGTAGCCCTTGATCACGATCGATCCCTTGACGCAGAGAATCCCGGTGAGATTGGGATCACGCGGGAGGTCGTGCCCCTCCTCGTCGACCAATTTGGCTTCGAGGGTCGGCACGATCGGCCCGCACGACGACGGCTTGGTGGTGTACCAGAGCGAGGTGTTGGCGGTGATGATGCCATGGGTCTCGGTCATGCCGTAGCCCGTGGTCGGTGTTCCGGTTTCGAGCTCCTTGTCGATCTTTTCGACCAGGTCGGGCTGCACAGCGGCTCCACCGCCGCTGATGGCGGCGAGCGACGAAGTGTCGCGCGTCTTCCAGTCGGGATGCATGATGAGCTCGCGGCCCATGGTGGGCACACCCGAGAAGTTGGTGGCTCGCTCACGCTCGATCAGTTCGAGGGCGCGACCCGCATCCCACTTGTACATGAGCACCACGGCACCGCCCACCAAGGTGGCCGGGTGAAGGATGCAGTTGCATGCCGTCACATGGAAGAGCGGCGTGGGTGCCATGAAGACGGGCGACAACGCAGGCGGGGCGGGCGGCGCCGATGCCAGGTCGCCAGCGGCGACGGCCTTGGCGATACCAGCCGATGCCGCGCCGGTCATGGCGGCGATGTTCAAGATGTTGTCGACCGATCCACGGTGATGCAACTGCGCGCCCTTCGGAAATCCGGTGGTTCCCGAGGTGTAGAAGATGGTCGCGTCGTCGTCGGGATCGATGTCGGCCGGCGGCAATGCACCCGGATCGGACAGCGCCATGATGTCGGCCCAGCGGCGGCCCCCCGGCGGCAGGTCGCGGTCGGTGCGCACCGAAACGATCGGCACGTCGAACTTGTTGGGCATCTGCGTGAACCGCTCGAGACGCTCGTCGTCGACGATCAACAACTTGGGCTGGCTGTCGTTCAGCGCGTACTCCATCTCGACCGGCGTCCACCAGGCGTTCATGCCCACGCAGGCCACACCGATCGACACACATGTCCAGTAGGTGACGACCCACTCGGGGTAGTTGCGGGTGGAGATCGCGACCCGGTCGCCTCGCTTCACGCCGTTGTCGACGAGGAACTGAGCCAATTTGCGGACCTGGGCGTGGATGTCGGCGTAGGAGTACGACTCGTCCTCGTAGACCACGTACTTCTTGTCGCCGTGGGCGGCGGTCATCTCCCAGACGACCCGCATGTTGGGCGGCGCCGCCGCGTACGTCTTGACCTCGACCCCTCTCACAGTGGTGGTGGTGACGGCGAAGGGCGAACCAGGCCCTTCGAGTTCCTGACGGGCGGCGATGTAGTGGTTGATCACGCCCTACATCGTGGCCGATGACACACGTCAGGGGCAACGCAGGCTGGCCCTCTGGCGAGGTTTTCGACCGATCCGGCGCGATTCGAGCCCGAAACCGGGGCTACGTCACCTCGGGTCGAGGGTGGCCACCGACTCGACACGCCAACCGCGTCCGGAGAGGCCCTCATCGAGCCAACGACGAAGTGCGAGAGTGGCCATCACGTCATCGGCGTTGTAGCGAAGCAACTTGTCGGCCATGACCCCCCGTTCGGGGTTGGTGGGGTCGCAGGCGGCGCGGTACCAGAGGATCGAATTGCCACCGCTCGCGTCCTCGGCGTCCCAGGCGAAGCCCGACAGCGGCGCCAGATCCTTGAGGCCGAGCCGGCGGGTCGGCCAGTGGAATCGCTTGGCGAGATCGTGCATGTCGACCCACCAATCGTTGGTGGGCAGCGATCCGATCTGGTCGACCGACGGCACACCGGGCGCGCCCGCGGCCCGGGTCGACGCCTCCTTCATCCGCGGGATCTCGGCGAATCCTCCGGAATAGCAGTACACGGCGATGGTGCGACCCTCCCGGTGGACGCGATCGACCGTGTCGTGCAGCCACGCCCAGAACTCCGACAACAGACGCGCCTCGACCGTGGGATCGGAACGATCGAACGAGTGGAACGACCGGTACTCGCCGTCGGTCCACGATTCGTCCGAGGTGCGCTCGGAGACCCAGCAGCCGTACAAGTAGACGATGTCGTCGTTCTCGATGTCGAAGTCGATCTCGACGTCGGCCCGGGGGACGACCACCGGTTCGGAGCCGCGCTTCAGGTAGGGGCGACCGTCATTGCGCAAGAACACGCGCGCGGTGTCGATGTGGGCGGCGAGTTGCGAGTAGGTCGGGACCGGGTTCGTGTCGAGATGCACCGGATCGAGAGCGGCCAACTGCGGGATGGTCTCGACTCCCCCTTCGGCCAGTTTGCGCACGGCGAGCACGCCGACACCCTGCAACAACGACACGTGACCTTCGGCGACCAGTTCGGATTCGCACACGTCGTGCCAGCGACACGTCTTGCATTCGTCGCGATACACCGGTCGGGTGTGCGGCCGATCGTCGTTGCGCATGGCGTCGACAGCCGCCCACCGCGCCGTCCACTCGGTGGCGGACTGGGCGAGCAACGAATCCTTGCCGTCGTCGAGCAACCGCCACGTGACCACGCCGCAACCGCCGTCGGAGTCGGGGTTGATGGTGCCGCCGACCGGAGCGATGTCGGGCGCGTGCCCGAGGTCGACCAGCATCAGCCAATAGTGCGCGAGCTGCAGACCGTGATCGGACTTCGGTCGACCCGGTCCGAGTTCGGTGGGTGTGGCCGCTTCGAACCACGGCTCGGTGCAGGTCGACACCATCCACGGACGCGGCTTGGCCGTTCCGTCGAGGGGTTTGGAGTTCTTCACGTCGACCGGCAGATAGGCCCACTTGCCGTTGGCCATGGGGGCGTCGCCGTGGCGGACGAGCAGATCGGGTCGGCCGCCTCGATGGTTGGTCACGGGCAACGATGCGCCGAGGACGAGGCGATCACCGCGCTTCATGGCCTGTGCAGTGGTCGACTCGGCGTCGTCGAACACACGCATCGACGACACGCCGTGCCGACGGGACAATTCGGCGAACACGTCGGCTTCGAAGTCGAGACCTTCCTCGAAACGCATCTGCTGTTGATCGTCGACCGCCACGAGCGCGAGACCGTCGTACCGGTGATTGCGATCGTTCACTTCACGGTGGGCGCAACCCACCACGAAACGGGAACCACCGAGGTCGTCGGGACGGAGCGACACCTCAGACGACGAGTCCATGATCCTCGTGATACTTCCAGAACTTGGTGTGCTGGGCATGACCGCGACCCACGATGTCGTCGCGCCCGAGCGCCTGATCGGCCGCCGGAAGGTGTGAATCGAGGGTGAGACCCACGTTGTCGCGCGTGACGAAGAAGCACGCCGAGCGATGACGCGAGGCCATCACGCAGAGCCGGCCGGTCTCGAGGTCGAACGAACTCGGCGTGCGGATTCCCGACAACGGATGAACGGCGATCATGACCGGACGCTGCAGACCCTGCCATCGCTCGGGTGTGGTGACCCGGATGCCGTTCGCGCCACGCAGATGGCTCGGCAACGCCCGCTCGATGGCGGCGTTCATGAGGTTGTGAGTGGACGAGATGCCGATGTCGGCCGGGGTGAGCAGTGCCGGATGCTCACGTTGTTCGAGATGAGCCGAGTATTCGCACTGGAGATCGACGAGGCGTTCGGCCAGACGAGCGACCACACCTGCCAACTCGGTGTCGGGCTGGACGACGACGCCGTCGGTGTCGGACGGGTGCGTGAGCACGACGGTCGACGACGTGGCGACTTTGCCGATCGCACGATCGATCGGCGACGCCGTGTCGAGAGTCCGGCGGGCGCGCAGGTAGCGCTCACCCGGCTCCGCCTGGGCGTCGAAGTGGAAGTCGTAGAAGCCGCGCACCAACTCGACCGAGTCGTGCGGGAGCCGCCAGCACGTGTCGAGATACAACTCGCGCGTGACAGTGCGAAGTTCTGGATTGTCGAGCACCACGTCGGGCGCCGGACGATGCGGGGCGACCGGTGACACCTCCCACCGATCGACGTCGATCGCGACGACCGGCGGGATCTGCCCGGGATCGCCGATCAACACGAATCGCGGGGCGACGTCACGCAAGGTGAGGAGGTCGGCCCAGGTCATCTGCCAAGCCTCGTCGACGAACACCACGTCGTACGACTGCTCGTCGGCGGTGATGGCCCACTTCGAGACCGTGGCCACCACGAGTGACGGCCCGTCGGGGAGCGAGGCGCGATCGGTGACGATTTGCACGTTGGCCGGCAGATCACCTTCGTAACGCGCCGACGAGAAGCGAATGATCGTCGTGCGCGGATAGGCCTGGGCGATCTGTGTGCAAAGATCGTCGACTTGATTGTTGGTCTGCGCGGCCACTACGACGCGTCGATCGCTGCCGACAACCGCCTCGAGAGCCCGCACCAGGTTGAACGATTTGCCCGAGCCAGGCGGAGCCTTCACCACGCACAGCCGTTCGCTCGACCGCAAGAACGACTTCAAGCCATCAACGACGCTCATGTGCTGGCCTCGAGCATTTCGACGACGAGACCGTCGTCGTCGAAGGCCGCATGTCGTGCCCGAGGCGCGACCAGGAACGACGTGATGTCGCTCTCGACCGATCGGCTCGCTTCGGTGATCTTGCGACGCATGATGCCGACTGGGCTGTCGGCGAGGAACACGAGCCGCGAGCCCTCCCATTTCGGATCGTTCGCCGCCCAGTCGTGACGACCGGACGACTTGGCCTTCTTCCAACCCGGTGCGAGTGCCATGCGGCGTGCGTCGACGTCGACCTCGACGACCGAGAGTCGCATGTTGGGACGCCCGGCCACCACGAGTGTCTTGCCGGGTTCGATGGTGGTGATGTCAGGGTACGACCACTCGACGCTCCATTCACCGCTCTCGACCGACAGCACCGAGGCGATCATGCCGTGGCCAGCCGCCAGCTCTTCGCGCTGCAATTCACGGTCGCCGTTGACCAGCCAGAATCGCGACTCTTCGTGATCGGCGACTCGCGCATGGTACGAACCCGATGCTGCGCGCGCATCGAGATCGGTGAAGACGTTCGGCCAGTACGTCTCGGTGCCCGCCGCTTCGTTCATGACTCGCTCACCCCAGGCGTGGAAGAACGACTGTGCACTCTTCGTCACGAGTTTGTCGAGACTCGCGTTGGTCAATCGAGGGTCGGCGCGCAGTGTGTGCACGGCTGACGCGGTGAGCTGCCAACGGCGTTCGAGTTCACCCGCCAAGGCGAGGTGGATCTTTTGGGTCGAATCGGCGGAACGATCGCTCCCCCAGGCCGACACCAAAGGTTCGAGTTCGCGTCGTTCGGTGTCGGGGTCGAGCACGGTCGACACCGAGAGTTTCTCGGCGTCGTGCGCGGCACTCCATCGGGCGTGGCGTTCGCCCGGAGTGTCGAGCCAGCCGAGCAAGAAACCGAGATGGGCCTGACGGATGGGCGCCGCCGGGAACACGTACGAGGTTCGCAAGGCCTCGGTGGCCGAGGAGACGGTCTGTTGGCCTGGGCGTTGAGCTTCCATGAAGAGCGCGTTGCACAGGTTGCCGAGGGCGCGCAAGGTGATTACGTCGGGCCGATTCCACTTCGTGCGCGCGTAGGCGGCGGCGAGGAACTGCAGCATCTCGAGATGGGTGGGGCCAGGTAACCAGATCTGACGCAATGCCTGGGTCTGGAAACCACCCGGGCTCTCGTGACTCCATTGCGGATGACGGAAGTGGCGCAGGAGGATCGGCGCGACGTCGATCATCATGTCGGCGACGAGATCGCGGTTGCGGGCCTCGGGGACGGTGAACACTCGTGGACCGTGCGCGAGCGTTCCGATCGCCACACCCCACGGACGTGATTCGCCGCCCATGCGAAGGAACGCGGTGATCAGCACGTCGTCGTCGGCGGCGACGTACACGTTGCGTACCGCACCGCGCGGTGTGGGGCGTCCGTCGTGCCAGGCACGGATGCGCCGGATGGTCTCGAGGTCGTTGCTCACGGCAGGACCGGCAAGCCTTCGTTCAGGCGGGCGAGCAGATCGTGTTCGACACGTGAGGTGGGCTGCGAGCCGCTCAACAGCTCGTCGACGCGGGCGAGCGACACACCGTTGAGAAAGCGTTCGACGTCGTCGCCGAGTACGACACCGCGACCGAGCTCGAGGGCCCGCCGGTAGCAGTGGTCGGCTCGCTCACAGAACGTGAGACACGACTCCTGGAAGTGGGTGTCGGCGTGTCGCACCATGTCGACGAGCGAATCGGGATCGTCGTCGTCTCCGGATCCGTATTCGCCGTTCATGAGGAGGGCGGCTTCTTCCATCAGTTCGAAGCCGCGCTGGGCTCGCGCCAACTGATACGTCAGGTCTTCGCCGCTGCGCACACTCGGCTGATTGGACCCGGGATAGGTGAGGACGAGGAAGCCGGTGCGCGACACATGAATACGATC
>JBDLRN010000005.1:0-4247 GCA_039800005.1 Actinomycetota bacterium
CGTTCGTCGATCGACAGGCGTTGATCGAGGGGAAGGAACGCGTCGCCGTCGTCGAGGGTACGACGCATCACGTCGACGAATCGAGAGCCGGCGACGACGTCGAGAGCGACCAGGCGAGGCACCCGATCAGGCTATGTCGATTGATCGGTCGGTCTCACCACGTCGGGTCGATCGGCGTGGTGAGACCGAGCGCGGCGTCGATCACCGAGGCGACGTCGAGACACACCAGATCGCGGTAGCGCCACGACGAGATCTGTACGCCGACCGGCAGACCGTCGGCCGTGCCGGCGGGAACCACGGCCGCCGGCGATCCGAAGAGGTTGGCCGCGAGGACCGGCCGGAAGGTCTCGAGGACCACTTCGGCCGACGCGAGGTCGTGCACGTCGAAGCCATGAGTGAAGGCAGGCAGAGCCCACGTGGGTGACAGGAGGACGTCGAAGTCGGCGAACCACTCCGACCACTCTCGTGCGACTTCGTGACGTTGCGCGTGGAGGAAGGTGATCGCGTTCTGATCGAGGTGGGGGAACTTCTCGCGTCCGAACTCGAGAAAGCTTCGTGCGTCGTCGCCCAGGACCGTGTCGAGCAGCGGTTGCATGACGGCGAGTTCGGCGTTGAGGGTTCCCGACCACATCTCGATCGTCGATTCGAAGTGCGGAGGAATCGCTTCGACGACGGAATGTCCCTCTGCCGCGAGCGCGTCGGCGGCCCGTCGGACGACTGCAGCGATACCGGAATCGGTGCGACCGCCCGGCACGTCGGCCATCACGGCCACGCGCCACGGACGATCGGCGGGCGCTCCGATCAGTGACGCGGGCACCGAGTACGGATCACGGGCGTGTGCTCCCCGAATCGCGTCGAATCCGACGCGCACGTCGTCGATACGACGCGCCATCACACCGTCGACGAGCATCAATTGGGAAGCCAAGCCGAGAGAGGTCGGGGGAATCTCCGTCGCCCAGGGAACGACACCCTGCGTGGGCTTGATCGAGGCCACACCGCAACAATGCGCCGGATTTCGCAACGAGCCCCCGATGTCGTTGCCGAGACCGATGGGTGACATGCCCGAGGCGAGCGCAGCGGCCTCGCCGCCACTCGAGCCTCCTGCAGTGCGATCGTGATGCCACGGATTGCGAGTGAGTCCGTGCAGCGACGAATCGGTGTGGATGCGCAAACCCATGTCGGGAAGATTGGTTCGCCCGATCGGAATGGCTCCGGCTCGTCGGATGCGTTCGACGATCGGTGCATCGGAACCGCTGACGGCTTCGGCGAGGAGCGGAACCGCGTTGGTCGTGGGAGTTCCGGCGAGGTCGATGTTCTCCTTCACGGTGCACGGAACGCCGTGCAGTGGGCCGAGTGTTCGCCCATCACGCCGGGCCGCATCGGCACGATCGGCCGCAGCGAGGGCTTCGTCGTCGAGACGACGCACGATGGCGTTGAGGCGCGGATTGACGGCGTCGATACGGGCCAGATGGGCCTCCACAACCTGGCGGCTCGACACGTCGCCGCTCGCGATCAGCCCGGCCAATTCCCGAGCGCTCTTGCGCCACAATTCCTCACTCACTGGGTCCCCCTTGTCGATGCGACGAACGGATCGACAGTACCTCTCGGCCATCGGTACCCTGACGTGGTGCTTCGAGGCGTTGCGTGAACCGCTGGATCGTCGGGTCTCGCCCCCGAACCCTTCCGGCCGCCGTCGTGCCGGTGGGGTTGGGAGCCGTGCTGGGAGTCGGAGAGGGTGAAGCGAACTGGGCCGCGGTTCCGCTGGCCGCGGTGGTCGCGTTGGCCCTTCAAGTCGGGGTGAACTACGCCAACGACTACAGCGACGGAGTGCGAGGCACCGATGATGAACGGGTCGGTCCGATCAGATTGGTGGCATCGGGTCTCGCCTCACCGCGTGCCGTCAAACGGGCTGCCTTCTCGTCGTTCGCCGTGGCCGCCGTGGCCGGCCTGGTTCTCGCAGCGTCGACGTCGTGGTGGCTCGTCGTCGTGGGTGCGGCGAGCACCCTGGCCGGATGGTTCTACACCGGTGGTCCTCGTCCGTACGGCTATGCCGGCTTCGGAGAGATCTTCGTGTTCGTCTTCTTCGGCTTGGTGGCGACCGTCGGCACCACCTATGTGGTGTTGGAACGCCTGCCGGCCGAAACCTGGTGGTTGGGTGCGGCCACGGGGGCACTGTCGTGCGCGCTGTTGGTGACCAACAATCTGCGCGACGTGCCGACTGATCGACTGGTCGGCAAGAACACCCTTGCCGTTCGACTCGGTGTCGAACGCACACGTCGACTGTACGTGGGCCTGGTGACGATCGCGTTCGGCTCGTTGATCGTGGCCGGTGCTACCCGTCCCGAGTTCCTCGTCGGTCTCCTGGCATTGCCGCTCGCCGTCGGTCCGGTGCGCCACGTCGTTGCGGGCGCGAGCGGCCCACACCTGATACCTGTGCTCGCCGGAACCGGTCGGCTGCAATTGGCCGTGGGTGTGCTCGTCGTGGCAGCCGGTGTGGTTCTGGGTTAGGTTCGATCGATGGCGTCGTTCCCGCCTCCGCCTCCGTCCGGAGAATTCTCGTTCGGCAATCATGTCGGCGAGGCGCGCACCGATGCACGAGCCGTCGCCGCTCTGGTCTGCGGAATCGGTGGCCTGTTGGTCTTCCCGTTGATTCTCGGAGCGGTCGCGCTGATCCTCGGTCGCCGATCGCGACGGGAGATCCAAGCCACGCCGTGGGCGTTGAAAGGCCTCGGACTCGCCACTTCGGGGATGGTCCTGGGCGGTATCTCGGTGGCGTTGTTCCTGTTCCTCGTGTTCGCGGCCAACTGATCGTCAACCGAGCCGACGAACCACACGGTCGACGAGCGACGCCACGGCGGTCGGACTCTCGAGGTGGACGGCGTGGCCGTGGGCCGGCACGATGATGTGCTCGACCGGTCCACTGATCATTTGCGTCATGCGGGAGGCGATGTCGGTGAACTTGGTGTCGAGCTCGCCGGTGATGAGAACGGTCGGACACGTGAGTTCTCCGAGTCGAGACCAGAGCGAATCCTGTGCGCCCGTTCCGGCGAGACGTAGCGAGGATGCGAGACCCACAGGACCGTTGCGTCGACGATCCTCGAGGTCCCACGCTTCGGACGGCAACGTGGTGAAGAGGCTCTGCGACAGCCACTCCCGTAGGAAGTCGTCGAGTGAGGTCTCGAGAACGTGTCGCGCCAGGTCTTCGTCGGCCGAGCGTCGGCTCGCTCGTTCGGTGACGTCCTCGATACCGGGAGTCGCTCCGATCAGGACGAGGGATCGCACTCTTTCGGGGTGATCGAGAGCGACTCGAAGAGCTGTTCGCCCGCCCATCGAATAGCCCACGTAGGTCGACGGCGGCAGGTTCGACGCGAGACGGGCGGCGTACTCGGAGATGTCGATGTGCACATGCGACGAGCGACCGTGGCCAGGTGCGTCCGGCGCGAACAGATCGAAGGAATGATCGAGGGCTTCAGCAACGGGAGCCCATGACCGACCGGTTTGCGTGAAGCCGTGGAGCAGGACGACCGACGCACCGTCACCCGGCCGATGATGACCCGGAAGTGGACCGTCGACGGGGATCCACTCGGTCATGTGTCGGCGGCGCGAGCGGCGGCGCGCCGAAGAACGCGCTCGAAAGTGTCGGAATCCTGCGCGCCGGGAATGGCCCACTGCCCGTTGATCACATAGGTGGGTACACCGGTGATGCCGTGGCTCGCGGCCCGAGCCAACTCCTCGTTGACCTCGCCTACACCGCGATCGGAGGCCAGGAAGTCGCGAATCTCGTCGATCGAGCAGCCGAGGATCGGGGACGCGATCTCGGCGAGAAGAGCGGCGTCTCCCACATGGACCCCGTCCACGAAGTAGGCCTGGAGGAACGCCTCCTTCAACGCCGACTGCGTCGCCTCGCCGCGAGATCCGGCCCACCACAGGAGCCGGTGGGCGAGCAGGGTGTTGGAGCGTTGCGCCCGATCCATGCGGAAACCGAGTCCGTCCTCGGCGGCGGTGCGGGTGACGTGGTCGATGATGGCCTGGGCTCGCTCGGGACCGCCGAACTTCTTGGCGTACGCCTCGGTCACGGGAGTGGAGCGTCCGATGGGCGCCGTGGGGTCGAGTTGATAGGCGCGGTAGACGACATTCAGCTCGACCGGCTCGGGACCGGACCGCACGGAGTCGAGAGCCCGTTCGAAGCGACGTTTTCCGATGTAGCACCAAGGACACACGACATCGGACCAGATCTCGACCTCCAG
>JBDLRN010000006.1:0-38379 GCA_039800005.1 Actinomycetota bacterium
GACCGTCGGCCACGTTGACGGCCGCGGCCAGTTCGGGGAAGCGGACGAACGCCGAGTCGACACCGGCGGCGAGGGCGAGCACGTAGGGGAGGGTCGCAGCGGTGAGAGCGGCGGTCGACGATCGTGGCACGGCGGCCGGCATGTTGGGCGTGGCCGAGACGCGCACTTGGCCCATCGTGCGCAACGGTTCGGCGTGGGTCGTCGATTCGACTCCTTCCACACACCCGCCTTGATCGATGGCGATGTCGACGACGACGGCACCCTCGGGCATGAGTTCGAGAGTGCGTTTCGTGATCACGATCGGCGCTTGTTTCCCGGGAACGAGAACGGCGCCGATCATCACCTCGGCCGTCGGTGCCAACTCGTCGATCGCCCCCGGCGTCGATCGCACGGCACGCGCGAGCGGTCCGCAGGCCGTGGCCACGTCGGTGGCCCGATCGAGATCGAGATCGACCACGACCACTTCGGCACCCATTCCCGCGGCGACGAGAGCGGCGTGACGCCCCGACGTTCCGGCACCGACGACCACGACCGTGGTCGGTTCGACGCCGGGCAGTCCGCCCATCAACATGCCGCGTCCACCGTGACGCGCCTCGAGGAAGAACGCCGCGAACTGCGTGGCCAGACGGCCGGCCACGATGCTCATCGGCGCGAGCAGCGGGAACTGTCGATCGACTTCCACCGACTCGTACGCGATGGCGCGACATCTCGATGCACACAACGCGTCGGCGACCTCGGGCGCGGCGGCGAGGTGCAGATAGGTGAACAGGGTGTGGTGCGGGCGGAAGAGCGCGAACTCACTCGGCTGCGGCTCTTTCACGTGCAACAGCAGCGAGGCGGTCTCGAAGACTGTGCTCGCGTCAGGCGCGATGTCGGCTCCGGCGGCGCGGTACTCGTCGTCGCGAAAACCGGATCCGATGCCGGCGCCGGTCTCGACCACCACCGTCGATCCCTGTTCGACGAGAGCCCTCACACCCGGAGGGGTGAGCGCCACCCGGCGCTCGTGGGCCTTGACCTCGCGCAGGACGCCGACGACGGAGGGGGACGACGGGGAGTGTGACATGACCCGATTCAACCAGCGCAACTTTCGCCTTGACAGGGCAGGACGACCCGTTTAGTATCGAACATATGTTCGATCATCACGACATCTCCCCAGCGTGTCGGGCTGGCGCTCCGACGCCGTCGGGTGATGGCGTGGCGTGTTCGGGTGACGCTCTGTCAACGGTCGAAGAGTCAGTCGCTCGACTGGTGGCATCGATCGAAACCGGTGCGCCGTTCGACGCCGAGGTGGGGGTCGCCCTCCAGCGGGTCGAGCGAGTGCTCCGACGCCTCGAAGGGGTGATGGTCGCCGGGGTCGGTTGGGCTCGCCGTCACGGCTCGTATCTCGACGACGGTCATCTCGACGTCACGCCGTGGTTGGCCGCCCTCACCCGGGCGCCTCGTCCTGAATGTTCGGCTCGCGTCGCCACGGCCCGGCTCGCCGAGACCGAGCCCATGTTCGAGCGAGCCCTTCTGTCCGGAGACGTGCCGGTGGCGTCGATCCGTCGATTGGCTCGGGCGGTCAACGTGCGTACCGAACACGCGTTGTTCGCCGTGCGCGAACAACTGCGTGACGCCATGGGCACTCTGCCCGTCGACGATTTCGCGAAGGTGGTGCGGCATTGGGCGTATTTGGCCGATGCCGACGGTGCCGAACGGCGCCAGGACGAAGCACACGACGCTCGGCGTGTCCAGGTGTCCGAAGTCGGCGACACCGTGGTGCTCGACGCCGCAGTCGGGCTCGCGCAGGGTCAGGTCATCGCCTCGGTTCTGGCCGAGTTCGAAGACCGCGAATTCCGACTCGACGTCGAAGCGGTGCGCGCCGACGGTGGAACGGTGTTGCCGAGTTCGCTGCCGCGCACTCCGGCGCAGCGACGGGCCGATGCATTGTTCGCGGTGTTCGTCGCCGCGGCCACCGCCCTGCCCACGGCGCCTCGTCCACGACCGCTCGTCAACATCCTCATCGACGAGCGCACGTTCGACGAAGCGATGGCGGTGGCGATGGGTGGAGAGCGAAACCGAACGTTCACTCCCGACCGACTCGCCGATTTCCGTTGCGAAACTCTGGGCGGCGGGGCGCTCACGCCGGCCGATGCCGTGCGCGCCGCGCTCATCGGTGACGTGCGACGAGTCGTTCGATCGGCTCGCAGTGAAGTGATCGACCTCGGTCGACGAGTTCGATTGTTCGGTGGTCCGAGCCGGGAAGCGGTCTGGATCCAAGGAGCCCGATGCGCCTGGCCCGGATGCGGTTCACTGCACTGCGAAGTCGATCACATCGAGTCGTGGCGTCGCGGCGGAACCACGACCCCATCGAACGGCCTGGCCTTGTGTCGCTGGCACAATCGCTTCAAAGAAACCGGTTTCTGCGTCGACACCGCATCGGGTCGGGCCCGGTTCCGTCGTCCCGACGGATCGGCGATGGTTCCCGTCTGACGAGATGTGTCAGTCCGGGTCGGTGAGCTTCATCGCACCCTGCGCGTGCAGTCGGCCGAGGAAGTCGAGCTCGTAGGCCTGGGTCGGCTCGGCCCGCACCATCTGGTCGAGCAAGATGGCGTCGTCACCCACCAACACGCGCCATTGATCGCTCTTCACGGCGTCGAGAATGATCGTTGCCGCCGTCGCCGCCGACATCGGGGCCTGATCGCGGAACGCTTCGCCTTGGGCCTGGATGCCCACGCGGATGTCCTCGTCACTCGCGCCCGACAGGTCGAGACCGCTCTTGGCCATGCGATCACGAATCTTCTGCACCTGATCGCTCGTCATCTCCTTGGGATCGGCACCGAGAAGTTTGCGCGAGTTGATGGCGATCGACGTGCCGATGTGGCCGGGCATCACCACCGAGGCGCGCAGGTGAGGGGCATTGATGCGAAAGTCGGTGATGAGAGCTTCGGTGAATCCCTTCACGGCGAATTTGGCCGAGCTGTAGGCCGTGTGCGGAACCCCGGGTCCGAGTGTGGCCCAGAAGCCGTTGACCGAGCTGGTGTTGACCAAGTGCCCGACGTCGGCGGCGAGAAGAAGCGGCAAGAAGGCGAGGGTGTTGTAGTACACGCCGAACCAACAGACGTTGAACGTCTTCTCCCATTCCTCGCGGTCGATGTCGATCACACTGCCCCCACCACCGATTCCGGCGTTGTTGAACAGCAGGTGCACGTGGGGGCGCCACGAGGCCACTGCGTCCCGAAACGACAGAACCTGCGCTTCGTCGGAGACGTCGGCGATCCAGGTGAACACCTCGCCGGGGTGATCGGCGCACAGGGCGCGAGTATCGGCCAGGTTCTCGTCGATCACGTCACAGGTGGCCACGTCGCACCCGTCGGCGGTGAGTTGACGCACCAACTCGCGGCCCATGCCGGTGCCCCCGCCGGTCACCACGGCGATGCGGCCCGAAAATCCACCCGAAAATCTCATCGATCCCCCTTCGATTTCCCCACGATCGACCACGACCCTAGTTCCTGACCAGGTGAAACGGCCCCTCGGGATTTCTCCTCAAGTCGGGCCGGGGGAGTCCGATACCTGTTCTCGTGTTCGATCGTCCCCGTCGCCCCGCGCGCTTCGCTCCTCTCGTCTTGGTGATCGCCCTCGTGGCCTATGCGGCGGTGGTCGTGGCGATGATGACGGCTCCGTCGGTCGCTCGCGCCGCCGCGATCGGCAACACGGCCGACAACACGCCGTGGACCTTGCCGTCCATGCCACCGAAGTGCACGACTGCGCAGATCACGTCGGGAGACGTGGCCACCTGTGTCATCGCCGATTGGGGAAACCTCGCCGACAAGGGATGGGGAACTCCGCCGTTTCCGTTCGCCTCGGCGGGCGGCGAGCTGCAGCCGGGATGGAAATGGCTCGGTTGGTCGTACAACGGATCACCGGCTCTCGCCGAGTGGGAAGCCAGCATGTCCGCCAATCCCGAGAAGATCGGACGGCTGAACGCCAAGCAGATCAAGGCCCCGTACGCGGCCCATCTCCTGATCATGGGCTTCCTCACCGAGGTGCAGGAGGCCGGCTATCGGCTCAATGACGCCATGGCCTACAACTTCCGGTGCACCTCGAACTCGCGTAAGGACTGCGCCAATCTCGACGCCCGTTCGCTGTCGTATCACTCGTTCGGTCTCGCCGTCGACGTCAACGTGGTGAGTAATCCCGAGATTCGCTACTACCCCGATTCGACGCAGGGCATTCTCACCGCGTGCGCGATGCCCATGAAGACCAACATCCCGCAGTGGGTCGTGCAGACGGCGCAGAAGTGGGGACTGTTGTGGGGTGGCTACGGATGGAACGGCGGCTGCGCCTCACCGATGGCGTCGAAGTCGAGTGTGATTCGCGACCCCATGCATTTCGAGTTCCGTGGATCGGTGGACGACGCGTTCGCCATTGCGCGCTTCAACGGTGTCGAGGTTCAGGATCCACGAGTTCAGACTCCCGGATCGGGTGCTTCGACATCCGATCCGCTCGGAGGCAAGACGGTGAAGCGGGTCCACGGCGCCGACCGCTTCGGCTCGGCGGCCGCCACGGCGTCGTTCTGGCCGACCACCGAGACCGTCTATCTCGCCACCGGAACCAACTTCCCCGACTCGCTCGCCGCAGGTGTGACGGCCGCCCGCGTCGATGCTCCCGTGCTTCTGGTGACGGCGGATTCGGTTCCGGCCTCGACTCAGGAGCAGTTGTCGCGACTCCGTCCGCGCACGGTCTACGTGGCCGGCGGCCCGGCGGTGATCTCCGACGCCGTCGTGGCGGCGGTGAAGCAGTCGACCGGGGCCAACGTCATTCGTCTCTTCGGCCCGACGCGTTACGAGACGGCCGAGTTGCTCACGCGTGTGTCGTGGTATCGCGCTCGTTCGAGTGTGGCGTGGATGGCCAGCGGTCGTGACTTCCAGGATCCGCTCATCGCGTCGGCGGCTGCGGCGGTGTACGACCAGCCCTTCGTGATGATCGACGGTCAGCGACCCATGGCGGCGAGCAGTCTCGACCTGCTGCGCACCCTCGGCGTCACCCAGATCAACGTGGTCGCCGCGCCGGGCGCATTCTCCGAAGCGACTCTCGCCGAGTTGCGCTCGTTCGCCAACGTGGTGGTGTACGGAGCGACCGACGTGTCGGAGAGGTCGGCGTCGGTGTGGTCGGCGCACGTTCAGAGTCGTGGTGTCATGCTCGCCACCAGTCTCAACTTCCCCGACGCGCTCACGGCCGTCCCGTACGCGACGCGGACCGACGGCACACCGCTCATGCTGGTGCCGGGGATCTGTGTACCCATGACGACGGCCCGGACGATCGACCGTCTCGATCCGTCGAACGTGACGCTGTTCGGTGGACCGGCCGCGTTGGCGGCTGCTGTCGAATCTCTCATCTCCTGCTGAACCTGTGCCAGGCTGACGCCGTGGCGCTCACTCGGTTGCGGTCGACGGCTCTCGGGGCGGCCTGTCTGCTCGTTGCGTCGTGCTCGTCGGAGAGTCGATCCTCGGACGCGATGACGGCGGTGGCCAGTGTGCCCGCTCTCGTCGAACTGCTTCCCCCGAATCCGCCCGAAACCGTCGTCATCGCCCCACCCGAAACATCGACCACGACGACGACCGAGGCGCCACGTCCCGAGGGAACGGCCGTGTTGGCTTTCACGGGCGACACTTTGGTGCACAGTCCGCTCTGGGCGGCCGCCGAACGCTACGCCGGTGGAAACGGGTTCGACTTCGCGCCGATGTTCGTCGAGGTCGCACCGATCCTGGCCGGTGCCGACCTCGCGGTGTGTCATCTCGAGACCTTGTTCGCCCCTCCCGGAGTCGCCTACTCGACGATGCCGCGCTACCAGGTTCCCGACGAAGTCGCCGCTGCTCTCGTCGCCGCCGGCTACGACCGCTGCTCGACGGCCAGCAATCACGTGATGGACGGCGGAACGGCGAGCATCGATCACACGTTGAACGTGCTCGACGAGGTCGGGATCACCCAGCATGGAATCGCGCGCACACCCGAGGAGATCGAGCCCGACGTCTTCGACGTGAACGGCATCGTCATGTCGCACCTGTCGTACACCGTGCACTTCAACGGCCTCTCGCTACCGGCCGACGAACCGTGGCGTTCGGCTCGAATCGACGTCGAACGCATCGTCGACGACGCCACCGCCGCCCGGGAGATGGGCGCCGAGTTCGTCATCGTCAGCATGCATTGGGGCAACGAAGGGTCGAATCGCCCCAACCCCGACCAGAAGAAGTGGTCTCAGCAGCTGGCGTCGTCGGGTGTGGTCGACCTGGTGATCGGATCCCACCCGCACCTCCTGCAACCGATCGAGAAGTTCGGTGACATGTGGGTGGTGCACAGCCTCGGAAACCTTCTGTCCAACATGCCAACCGGAGATCGCTGGGCTCCGGGAACGCAGGACGGGGCCGTCGTCGAGTTCACCATCACGCGCGACGGTGACGCCTTCGTCGTGTCCGTCCCGCGAGTGCATCCCACGTGGGTGGATCGCAACGAAGGTTTCGTGATCCGCGCGCTCGGACCGCGCCTCGGTGCTCTCGACGGCGAGTTGGCGCAGTCGTGGCGACGAACCGTCGCCGTGCTCGGTGACTTCGTCGTGCCACCCGGTGACGTCTAGGTTCTCGTCCGGCATGGCCACGCTTCGCTTCAGTTTCGGAACCATGGGTTCGGGCAAGAGCACGCTCGCCCTCCAGATCCATCACAACCTGGCCGTGCGCGGACTGCGAGGTGTCATCCTCACCAAACTCGACCGCGACGGTTCGCAGGTCACCAGTCGTTTGGGTGTGTCGGCTCCCGCGGTCGAAGTCGCCACCGATCTCGACCTGTTCGAACTGGTGCGCGGTCGACTGCCCCTCGAATTCCTGGTGTGCGACGAAGTGCAGTTCTACTCGGCCGAACAGTGCGACCAGTTGGCACGGGTGGTCGACGAACTCGGGATCGACGTGTACGCCTTCGGATTGATCACCGACTTCCGCGGACTGCTCTTCGAGGGGACACGGCGCATGTTGGAGGTCGCCGACGAGCGGGTCGAGATGCAGGTCGAGGCCCGCTGCTGGTGCGGCTCACGGGCCACGCACAACGCCCGAGTCGTGAACGGGGTCGTGGTGTACGAAGGTGAGACCGTGGTCGTGGGTGACACATCCGACAATCCCTCCGCACCCCTCTTCGGCGATCAGGTGCGCTACGAGTTGTTGTGCCGCCGCCACTACGTGGCCGGTGAGATGCAGTAGCGAGCCGGTCAGTTCCAGGCGCAGGGCATGCGCTTGATGCCGTTGATGAATCCACTCTGCAGGTAGGCCGGCTCACCGGTGATGCGCAGGTTCGGCATCCGACGGCGAATCTCGTCGAACATGACGGCGATCTCGCGACGAGCCAAGTTGGCTCCCAGGCAGAAGTGCGGACCACCGGCGCCGAAGCCGATCTGGGCCGGGGTGATGGCCCGCGTGATGTCGAACTTGTACGGATCGGCGAAAGCGCGCTCGTCGCGGTTGCCCGACGCGTAGAACATGACGACCTTGTCGCCCGCGCTCAACTTCTGGCCGGACAACTCGGTGTCCTCGGTGACCGTGCGCCGGAAGTGGATGACCGGCGTGGCGTAGCGCACGATCTCCTCGACGGCGGTGCGTGTGTGGGTCTCGAAGTCGTCGAACCAGATCTTGCGCTGCTCGGGATGATCGGTGAGCAGCTTCATGCCGTGGCTGATGGCGTTGCGCGTGGTCTCGTTGCCGGCCACGACCAAGAGGATGAAGAACGATCCGAACTCCTGGGCGGTCAGTCGTTCACCGTCGACGACGGCGTTCATCATGGCCGACGTGACGTCGTCTTGCGGCGCGTCGACGCGGGACTGGCCGAGGTTCTGGGCGTAGGTGAACATCTCGAGAGCGACGCGCATGAGATCCTCGTACGAGCCCACGAACTCGGGATCGCCCACACCGAGAATCACGTTGGTCCAGTGGAAGATCTGCTTGTGATCGGACTCGGGGATTCCCATCATGTCGCAGATGATGGCGAGGGGGAGCGGTGCCGCGACTTCCTCCACGAAGTCGCACTCGCCGTTCGGGAAGCGTTCGAACAGATCGGTCACCAGTTTCTGCGCCCGATCCTTCACCTGTTCCTCGACGCGGGTGATCTCCTTGGGAGTGAAGCCGCGCGAGACGATGTTGCGCAGGCGGAAGTGCTTCGGGTCGTCCATGTTGATCATCGAGCCGAAGAACTCGTTCATCTCGACCGGAAGGTCGCCGATGTTGGATCCCTTGCCGCTGCAGAACAACTGCGGGTTGCGGCTGATCTGCCAGATGTCGTCGTGACGCGTCACCGCGCGGTAGCCGGGACCGGGCGGGAACGGAGCGTCCTCGATCACTCGTTCCGCGAAGAACTGGAACGGCGATTCGTCGCGCAAGGTCTTGAACGCGCCTTCGCGGAAGGCACGGTCCTTGGTCCAGAAGTCCGGATCGGAGAGATCGATGTCGGCGAGTTCGACGCGGGGGAGTTCCATACCGTGAACCGTAGTGGCCCATGATCCGAATCGACCGATCCGAATTGACAGGGGGTGACGGTGAGTCGATCTGTAAGCGGGATTCTGTGGTTCTCGAAGAACCGGTGACCATCCATCTGTGCGGTCCACCCGAGGAGTGTTCCGGTTGCCCGGAACGAGCGAGCCACTCGTCTCCTCTGCTCGACCTTGCTTCGAGTGGGGTTTGCCGAGCCGAACAGGTCGCCCCGTTCGCTGGTGCGCTCTTACCGCACCGTTTCACCCTTGCCTGTGCCGGTTTCCCGGCCATCGGCGGACTCTTTCTGTTGCACTGTCCGTGAAGTCGCCCCCACCTGGCTCGCGCCAGCACTCCGCTCTGTGAAGTCCCGACTTTCCTCAGCGAATCCCTTCGCCGCGGTCACCCGATCGACTCACCGTCGCCCGCAGTGTAAGGGCGAACCGGACGGTCTTCGCCCGATCATCGCTCGTCGAGGTGGTTCACTCCTCGTCGAGGTACTCGTACGCCATCGAGTTTAGGTACGGCGTCTCGAGGTTCACGGTGGTGCGACCACCGGCCTCGTCGACCGGACCCAACGTGACCGGAATCGGCGACTGGGTGCCGAAGGCCGACGGCGACGCGTAGAAGGCCAATGGTTCGCCCTCTTCGCGGAACTCCGCGGGGATCGACAGTCCGTACGACGAGACCAGACGATCGGGGTTCAGCACCACTCCGAGCGTGGCGGCGTGACGAGCCTCGTCGGCGCCGATGCCCATGGCGGCGCGGCGCAACTCACGATCGGTGAGCATGGGCGTGTACATCTGGTACGTGGCACCGGCGAGGGTCTCGAGGGCATAGGCGAGAGCCAACACGTCGGCCGCTGGGTCGGCGGCCTGGGCAATGAGGCCCAGAGCCGGTTCGACGTAGATCGACTGCAGACGCGGGTTGGGTTCGGTGAAGGCACGTCCGCCCGCGGCGACGGTGAGATCGGCGGTCGCTTCGGCATGCGCTTCGTGGTCGGCGAGAAACCGCGCTGCCAGCTGAGCGGCATCCCCCGACAAGTAGCCGGCCGAGGCGGCTGCTTCGTACACGAAGATGGCGTTGTATTCGAGCGATGTCGCCGTACGCAGCAGTGTCACGTCGGTGACGGGCGCATCGGGCAGATCGGCCGGCTCGGGTGTGAGACCGATGCGGGCGATACCCGACGGCTCGCTACCGCCACAGGCGGCGAGCAGGGCACCCAACGAGATGCTCGCGCCACCAGCGAGCAGGAAACGACGACGAGAGAGATGTTGCATGTCCACGATCAGTTCTCCGGGCTCAGCGCTGTGATGTCGGCGGGGGTGACCAAGAAGAGGTCGGTGTCGGCGATCGGCGAGAGGCCGGCCATCGCGGCGAGTGCCGACACGTGTCGTGCCTCGGCGATCACGACCGACGACACGAGAGCGGCGCCATCGGTTCCTTCGAGCACGTCGAGCAACGACAGGTGCGTGGTGAGCAGAGTGTTCTCGAGTTCGTGCGCCGCCAACGCGAACGTGTCGGCGTCGCCGGTGAACTGGTTCTCGTAGGCGTCGAACACGTCGTCGAGTCGCGCTTGCGGAGCGTCGCGACCGATGAGGGCCGAAATCGCTTGGCTCGCCGCGTCGTGGTGAGCGGCGAGGGCGGCCACGCTCGGTGTGTGCGAGCCGGCGGCGTCGGCACTCACGGCGGCCTGGTAGAGATCACGGGCGGCGAGTTCGGCCTGTTGGGCGAAGCCGAGGAGGGCGGAATCGGCGGCCGTCGGTCGGCGCGGGGGAGTGGTTGTCACCGCTGATCCTTTCGGGCGTTGGTGGGGGACGTGTCGGACGAATCCAGGACCCGAACAGCCTAGAAGTCCAGGGCCGAGAGGTCGGGTATCCAACCTTCGACTCGGGTCACAGCCTCGGCCCAGTCGGCCCGCCAGCGAGCCCGATCGACCGTCGGGTCGGGCTCGACCGTGGCCGCCGGTCGCCACTGGGCGGCGATGTCGTCGAGGTCCGACCAAACCCCGGTGGCCAGGCCGGCGAGGTAGGCCGCCCCGAGAGTGGTGGCCTCGCTGACCGGTGACACGCTGATCGGTCGCCCGGTCGCCGTGGCCAGCGCCGACACGAAGGTCGGGTTCCGGCTCATGCCACCGTCGATCCGGATCTCGTCGATCGTCAGGTGGGGGTGATCGGCCGAGACGGCCTCGCACAGATCGGCCCCGCGATGGGCGACCCCTTCCAGAACGGCGCGCACCACGTGGGCGCGCGTCGAGCCGCGGGTGAGGCCGAAGAGTCCGCCCCGGGCACCGTAATCCCAGTGAGGTGTGGCCAGACCGAGCAGGGCTGGTACGAAAAAGACGCCGTCGGTGGTGGGGCACGAGGCCGCGATGTCATGGGTGGCCTCCGCCGACGGGGCCAGGCCGAGGTCGGACACCACCCATTCGACGGCACTGCCGGCCGAGAGCATGATGGCCTCCGATCCCCAGGTGAGCGCACCGTTGCGGCTCCAGGCCACGATGGGGAAGGTTCCGTGCGCCGTGCGATCGGCGGCCGCCGGGGCCGAGGGTCCGGTGACCACGTCGAACATGCCGCCGGTGCCGAAGGTGCACTTGGCCATGCCGGGACGAACACACGATTGACCCATGAGCGACGCCTGCTGATCACCCACGAGCGCGGCGATCGGCGGCGCACCGGGCAGGGCGGTGGCCACCCCCAACACGCCCGACGACTCGACGATGGTCGGCAGCATGGTCGCATCGACGCCCATGAGGCCCAGAACCCGTTCGTTCCAGTGCGGCGGGCCATCGGTGAACGACGCCAGACCGGTGACCGCGGCGTTGGTGTGGTCGGTGACGTGCGAACCCGAGGTTCCGCCGCTGAGAGTCCAGGCGATCCAGGAGTCGACCGTGCCGAGACGGATGTCGTCACGATCGTGATCGGCGAGTTGGGTCAGCAACCATTTGGCCTTGGTGGCCGTCTGATTGGGCGCGAGGGCCAGACCGTGTTCGGCGCGAGCGACGATGCAGTCACCGACCGTGCGCAGATCCTGCCAGCCGATGGCCGGGGCGAGAGCACGGTCGGTGCGGCGACTCCACGCGACGGTGCTGGCGCGTTGCGCGGTGATGCCCACGCCGCTCACCGGTCCACCGTCGCGCAGGGCGAGGTGGGCGACTTCGAGCACGAGACGAGCCATCTCGTCGGCGTCGAATTCGACGAGGCCGGGTGCCGGTGTCGACGGAGCGAAGGCGCGGTGGTGAAGTGCGGTGACCGTGGCGTCGTCACGCACCACGGCGGCTCGCAGGCCACTCGTGCCCACGTCGATGACGAGAATCGACATCAGTCGTTTCTCGTTTCGGGCCGCGAATCGGGTCGCGACATCGGTTGCATGCCGCGATCCTGCAGATACGAGCCGAGGAATCCGCCGAACACTCCCATGGCCAGCGCGACGGTGAGGTTGAACATCACACCGCTCCAACGCACGTCACCACCGCGCGCCACCTTCACCACGACGAGGACCGCTTGCGGAATCACGTAGGCCACACCGGCTGTGACCAGTCCGTGCGACAACGGCGTGCGGCGGTTCTGATGCCAGGCCGACACCCCGGCGCCGAGAAGGAAGCCCACCGCGGCACCGAACGACAACAAAGCGGCCAGGGCGGCACGTCCGCCTTCGGGCGTGGTGTCGCCGGCGACGAGACGGGCCGCCACCGAGAACGGCACCGCGAACACCAATGCGACCGATCCGCCGGCGCGGATGGCCGCGCGATCCCATCGGCTGTCAGAACTCGAAGTCATCTCGTCTCGAAGTCATCGTTCAGTCCCATCTTTCCGGGATTCAGGATGCCATGCGGATCGAGGGCGTGCTTGATCGCGTTCAACACGTCGAGTCCGACGCCGAGGCCCTCGCGCACGTACGACGCCCGGTTGAGTCCGATGCCGTGGTGGTGGCTGAGATTTCCGCCGGCTTCGAGCACGGCGCGCGCACCGGCGTCCCAGAGGGTTCGATACGTGCGTTCGAAGTCCTCGAGATCGTCATCGGGTCGGGTGGCAAAGGTGAAGTAGAGGCACGCACCGTCGGTGTAACTGTGCGACAGATGACAGGTCGCCGTACGAGCCCCGGCGTCGAGCAGTGCTCGACAGGTCGACTCGTACACGTGCTCCAAGCGGATCCACGGTCCGGCGATCTCCATGGTGTCGACCACGTATCCCTTGCGAGTGAGGGCCTGCAGTCCACTCGTGTCGTTGCGATGTTCGAGCCACGCCGCGACCAATTCGACATCGCGCGGGAAGCACCCGTCGGTCGCCAGGCACTCCTCGTCGACCACGGCCATCGAGGCGTCGACCGCCACGACGTCGCCTTCGTCGAGCACCAACAGGATGCAGTCGTCTCCGTTGCCACCACGACCGCGAGCGCTTTCCTCCGCGTCGTACAGACGAAGCACCGCAGGAGTCGCGCCGCGCTGCATGATCCGTCGGCATGCGTCGAGCCCAGTGGCGAAATCGCGGAACGCATAGGCGGCGCGACGCTCGCTGGCCGGAGACGGATGGGCGCGCAACCACACCCGCGTGACGATGCCGAGCGTTCCTTCGCTGCCGACGAACAATTGGGTCAGATCGGGACCGGCGGCGGCTCGTGGGGCGCCACCGGTGCGGACCACGCGACCGTCGGCGAGCACCACCTCGAGTCCGACGACCATGTCTTCGACCTTGCCGTAACGCGTCGAGTACTGGCCGGCGCCTCGACACGCGACCCAACCGCCCACGGTCGAGATGTCGAAACTCTGCGGATAGTGACCGACCGTCATGCCGTAGTGCGTCAGCCGCTCCTCGAGATCGGGTCCGAAGGTTCCGGGACGCACGTCGACGACGAGCGACACGTCGTCGACGTCGTTCACGCCCTGCATCCCGGACAGATCGAGCAGAACGCCACCGTGTCGCGGAACCGACGCTCCGCACACCCCGCTGCGCCCGCCGGCCGGCGTGAGGGGGACGCGCTCGCGATGGCAGATGGCGGCGACGCGACTCACCTCGTCGGTCGACGAGGGGCGGCACACCACGGCACACGACGCGGCGATCTCTTCGTGAAGCGCCCAGCGCATGGTGAGCGGCCACCAGTCGCGGCTCGCCTGTGCTCGGGCCAGCGGATCGACGTCGATCGCGCACACGGCGGCGAGTTCCTGAAGAACCGATTCGGGAATTGCGCGAGCCGTCCAGCGCGTGGTGATCGATCCGTCGGCTCGGGGAACCAGTTCGATCGGTTCGGTGATCTCACGCATACAACTCGTCCTCTCGCAGTCCACCGGCCACGGTCTCGTGTTCGCAGATCTCGACGAAGGCCGACACCTCGTCGGCGATTCGTGCGTCGTCCCAACCGAGAGCCGGGGCGATCAGCGCAGCGACGGCCGGGGCGGCCCGGCGAGAGGCCTCTCGGTCGAACAAGAGGCCGCGAGTTCGGCGCGAGAGGACGTCGTCGAGGGTGGTGGCCATCTCGTGACGAACGGCGTAGATCGCATCGGCGCGTCGATAAGGGAGTCCTTCGACGAGGAGTTCGCCCAGACTCTGATCGGCGCGGACCATCTGCTCGATCTCTCGTTCGCGCCGACCGTCGTGGCCGTGCAAGCGAAGTCGCTTCGTGCGACAGCGGGCGCGCCGGCCGAGTCGATCCATGACGGCGTCGACCGTGTCCTCGGCCATGCGTCGATAGGTCGTGAGCTTGCCGCCGGTGACGGTGATGGCGCCGTCCTCGCTCGTGGTGACCAGATGGCGACGCGACAGATCGGCCGTTCGCCCGGACGAGCCCGTCGACCCGTCGCCCACGACGAGCGGACGCAGGCCGGCCCACGAACCCGTCACGTCGTCGATCGTGACATCGGTGTTCACGCTCGCGTTGAGAGCACGCAACACGTAGTCGACGTCGTCGCGCGTGCATTGCGGATCGTCGAGCGGCCCGCGGTAGTCGGTGTCGGTCGTGCCGACGTAGGTGTGGGTGAACGTGCCGTCGGGGCGCGGACCCCACGGCACGACGAACAACGACCGCTTGTCCCTCGGCACCGGAATGACGACGGCGATGCGATTGCGAACCTTCTCCCAACGAACGGTGAGGTGCACTCCCTTGGCGGGACGCGTGGGCACCTGACGATTCCAGACTCCGGTCGCGTCGACGATCACGTCGGCCTGCGTCGACGTCTCCCGACCGTCGACGCTCACTCGCCCTTCGCCGAGATGCGCACAGCGATTGACGACGACCGCACCCAGTTCGGCCGCGGTGCGAGCGAGTGCGAGGCACAACCGTGCGTCGTCGGCTTCGGCGTCGTAGTACACGTAGGCCGCCGCGAGTCGTTCGGCGTTCATGGTCGGCATGTACGACAGTGCCCGAGTTCGCCTCGCTCGACGATGCAGGCGACCGATGCGCCAACCTCCGGTCAGGTCGTACATCCAGAGCGCCGAGCCGAGGGCCCGCGCGATCTTCCGTGACACGACTCCGTCCTTGGTGAGGATCGGGATCATGAAGGGGAGCACGCGCACCAGATGCGGTGCGTTGCGATGGAGGCGCTGGCGTTCGTGCAACGCCTCGTAGACCAGGCGAACCTCTCCCTGCTGGAGATAGCGCAACCCGCCGTGGATCAACTTGGAACTCTTCGACGAGGTGCCGCTCGCGAAGTCGTCCCGTTCGACGAGGGCCACCCGTAGACCTCGGGAGGCCGCGTCGACCGCCACACCCAGCCCGGTCACTCCACCACCCACGACCAGGACGTCGAACGACTCGGTGGTCAGGGCCTCGACCATGGCCGAACGCTCGAACGGGCGGGAGGCGACCACGCCTCGACAGTACATCGTCCCTGTTGAGAGGGTTTCGGCGCGCTGTCACCGTTTTCACACCATGCTGATCTGCACGACTTGCGAACGAGCAGACGGTGACCCCTATTCTCGCCCCGTGCGCTCGCCGGCCGAACTCACCGACATCTTCCGGGCCAACAGCCTGAAGGTGACCCCGCAACGTCAGTTGCTGTTCCGTCTCATGTACGGCAACGAGTGCCACCCCACGGCCGACTCCCTCTTCGCCCGGGCGTCGGAGGTCATGCCGGGAATCTCGTTGCGCACGGTGTATCAGACCCTCACCGATCTGGCCGCCATGGGCGAATTGCGTTCACTCGATCTCGGGACCGGAGCCACTCGCTTCGACCCCAACACCGACGACCATCACCACGTGGTGTGTGATGGCTGCGGTGACGTTCGTGACGTCTACGTGTCGGGCACCGAAGGCCTGGCCGTCGACGGACTCGGCGGATTCGAGGTCCGGGAAACCTCGATTCTGTTCACAGGTGTCTGTCCGCGGTGCGCCGCGGGCTGAGACAACGAAACCCCCACCAACCACACAACACATGCACAAAGGAGAGTTGTCATGAGCCTCAAGGGCACCAAGACACACGAGAACCTGAAGCACGCGTTCGCCGGCGAGAGCCAGGCCAACCGTCGCTACCTCTGGTTCGCCCAGAAGGCCGACGTCGAGGGTTACCCCGACGCCGCCGCACTGTTCCGTTCGGTCGCCGAAGGCGAAACCGGACACGCCCACGGCCACCTCGAGTTCATCGCCCAGGTGGGCGACCCGGCGACCGATCTGCCGATCGGCGAGACCGAGGCCAACTTCAAGGCCTCGATCGAGGGTGAGACCTACGAGTACACCCAGATGTACCCCGGCTTCGCCAAGACCGCCCGTGAAGAAGGCTTCGCCGAGATCGCCGACTGGTTCGAGACGCTCGCCCGCGCCGAGAAGAGCCACGCCGGTCGTTTCGAGCAGGGCCTCGCGGCTCTCTGACCGACAGGCCCTCGTCCGATGAGGGTCACCTGCTAAGAACATGTCGAGGGGGTCGACGTCGCCGTGAGGCGCGTCGACCCTTTCGATGCCCCGAGTCTTGTCGACATGAAACAACGAGGAAATCCGTGACCATCACCTACGACCCGAATCATCCGAAGTATCTCGACGAAAAGGATGTTCGTGACGAACTCACACGGGTCTACGACCTGTGTCACGGCTGTCGCCTGTGCTTCAAGTTCTGCACGGCGTTCCCGACGTTGTTCGATTTCATCGACCAGCACGAGGACCAGGACGCCGGACGGCTGACGCCGGCCCAGCAGGACCAGGTCATCGACGAGTGCTTCCAGTGCAAACTCTGCTACATCAACTGCCCGTACATTCCCGGCCAGAGCGAATGGGAACTCGATTTCCCGCGCCTCATGCTGCGCGCCGACGCCATGCGCACGGTCAACAAGCAGGTGCCCGTTCGTGATCGTCTCACGACCAAGGTGATGGGTCGAACCGACTTGCTCGGCAAGGTCGCCACTGCAACGCCGGTGGCCAACAAGATTCTCGGTGCGAAGAAGGGCTCGGCGGTTCGCAAGGTGGTCGAGAAGACCGCCGGTGTGTCGTCGAAGCGTCTGCTTCCCCCGTTCGCCCGTCAGCGCTTCACCACGTGGTTCGCCCGGCGTCCCAAGTTGCGTCTCGGCAAGCGTCAGGGTCGAGTCGCCATCTACCCCACGTGTCTCGTCGAGTACCAGGCGCCCGAGATCGGTCACGACCTCGTGAAGGTCTACGAACGCAACGGGATCGAGTGCACCCTCGCGAACACCACCAAGTGCTGTGGAGCCCCGTTCCTGCACAGCGGCGACATCGAGCAGTTCAAGAAGGTCGCCGCCGAGAACGTGGCGGCGCTGGCCGAATCGGTGCGCCAGGGCAACGACATCGTCGTTCCCCAGCCCACGTGTGGTTACGTCCTGAAGAAGGACTACGTCGACTACATCGGGGGCGCCGACGCACAGCTCGTGGCCGAGAACACCTACGACTCGAGCGAATACCTCATCAAGCTCCACAAAGCCGACGACACCTCGCTCGACACCGAGTTCACCGGCGACGTGCCCGAGAGCATCACGTACCACACGCCGTGCCACCTGCGTGCGCAGAACATCGGATTGAAGAGCCGTGACCTCATGAAGCTCACCGGCGCCAAGATCAAACTGGTGCAACAGTGTTCGGGCATCGATGGCATGTGGGGTCTGCGCGCCGAGAACGCCGATCTCTCGCTGCCCATCGCGGCCAAGTTGGCCGACGAGATCGTGAAGGCCGACGGTGATGTGGTGACCGGTGACTGTCATCTCGCCAACGTGGCCATCAACGAACAGACCGGGCGTGAACCTTTGCACCCGTTGCAGCTGGTCGCCCGTGCGTACGGAATTCCCGAAGAACCCAAGAAGTGACCCAAGGAGACGACGTGCCCCCCACCCTGTCCCCCCGCAAACTCACCCTCGACGACATCCTCGACCTGCGTGCCTACGAGCGCACCCGTGAGGAGTTCCGTCGACAGATCATCGACCTGAAGGCTCGCCGTCGACTCATGCTCGGCACCTTCATCTCGGTGGTGTTCGAGAATCGCGAGACCATCCGCTCGCAGATCCAGGAGATGGCTCGCGCCGAGAAGCTGTCGACTGACGAGGAGATCCAGGTCGAACTCGACATCTACAACCCGATGATCCCCGAGCCGGGTCGTCTGTGCGCCACGTTGTTCATCGAGTTGATCAGCGACGACTCGATGCGCGAGTGGCTGCCCCGTCTGGTCGGGATCGAGCGAGCCATCGTCATCCGCCTCGCCGACGGTTCCGAGATCCGCTCGTACCCCGAGGCTCAACACGAGAGCCAGCTCACCCGGGCCGACACCACGTCGGCGGTGCACTACCTGCACTTCGACTTTCGGCCCGAGCAGGTCGATCTCCTGGCCCGATCGGGTGGCGTCCTCGTGTGCGACCTTCCGAACTACCAGGAAGAGATCGACCTGTCGGCCCTGAACGTGGCCGAACTGGTCTCCGACCTGCGGAGCTGATTCGCCGAACCTCTTTACAGCGCGCCGTGACCCGTCCTAAGGTCACCGCTGGGGTAGGGGGTTCATATGGACGTGGTCTGGCGAGAGCTGGGAGCGTGTCGAGGTCTCGATCCGGAGGTCTTCTTTCCGGAGACCGAGGAAGAGGCCGACATCGCCAAGCAGGTGTGCGAACTGTGCGACGTGCGCGTCGCCTGTCTCGAGCACGCGCTGGCGAGCCGGGAAAAGGTCGGTGTCTGGGGCGGAACGACCGAGCGCGAACGTCGTCGTATCGTGCGTTTGCGTCGACGCACCGCCTGATCGCCCGCCACGTCCCCTGACGTATCCGACGGCATCGGCCCTAACCTGACAGGGTGTCCGACGCCCTCGACGCCATCGGCGGTTGGCCGACTCTGATTTCGCGTCTCCTCGATCGGGACGATCTGAGTGCCGAACAGGCTCGAACGGCGATGGCGACCATCCTCGCCGGTGACGCCACGCCGGCTCAGCTGATCGGCTTCATCATCGCGTTGCGCGCCAAGGGTGAGACTCCCGAAGAGATCTCCGGCTTGCTCGACGCCGTCCTCGCTGCGGCCGAGATCGTGCCGCTCGGCGACTCCTTACGCGACCGGGCCGTCGACATCGTCGGCACCGGCGGGGATCGCAGTCATTCGATCAACGTGAGCACGATGGCCGCGCTCGTCGTGGCCGGTGCGGGCGTTCCGGTCTGCAAGCACGGTGCGCGCGCTTCGTCGTCGCAATGCGGAACCGCCGATGTTCTCGAAGCCCTCGGAGTCAGGATCGAACTCGATCCCGACGGAGTGCGCCGTTGCGTGGAGGAAGCCGGCATGGGCTTCTGTCTGGCGCCGCGCTATCACCCGGCGTTTCGGTTCGCCGCGCCGGCCCGTCGTGAAGTCGGCGTGCCCACCGTCTTCAACCTCCTCGGACCGATGGCCAACCCGGGTCGGGTGCGTCGACAGGTGATCGGTGTGGCCAATCCGCAGGTGGCCGATCGGATGCTGGCGTCGCTGCGTCTGCACGGGTCGATCTCGTCGTGGGTGGTGCACGGACAAGGTCTCGACGAACTGACGACGACCGGACCGTCGTCGGTTCTCGAACTTCGTCACGGCGCCGTGCGTTCCTTCGCCGTCGATCCGGTCGAACTCGGTCTGGCGCCGGCGATTCCCGAGGAATTGGTGGGCGGAACACCAGCGGTCAACGCCGAAGCGGTTCGACGGGTTCTCGCCGGTGATCGAGGGGCTCATCGCGACATCGTCGTGCTCAACGCCGCCGCCGGCCTGGTGGTCGCCGACGCGGCATCCGACCTCGCTGCAGCGATCCCGATGGCGGCCGAGTCGATCGACTCCGGTTCGGCGGCCCGAGTTCTCGAACGCCTCGTGGTGATCTCCAATGATCACCGTTCGAGCCGATGACCAGTCGAACGCGCATCGTCGTTCCGGGTTCGTCGGCGAATCTGGGTTCGGGATTCGACGTGCTCGGTATGGCGTTGACGATCACCGCCGAGATCGGTGTGGTGAACCACGACGACGAAGACGGCGTTCCGGACGGCGCCGAGATCGCGCGCGGAAAGCATCCGGCCGCCACTGCGTTCGTTGCCGCCGGAGGGTCGGGTCAGGTCTGGGTGCGGACGTCGATTCCGTCCGGTCGCGGTCTCGGGTTCTCGGGTGCAGTGCGAGTCGGGGCCATCGCTCTGGCCCGTCAGCAGCATTCGGTCGACGACGTGTTGCGGACCGAACGCGACGTCATCTTCGACATCGCTCGCCGCGAAGAAGGTCACGGCGACAACGTCGGAGCCAGCCTGATGGGCGGCGTGGTCGTGGTCGCCGAGTCGATCGTGGCGCCGGTTCCGATCGTGTTCGATCCGGCTGTCGTGGTCTGGATCCCGGCCTACAAGACGGCGACGGCCGAGAGTCGGGCCGCGTTGTCGTCGCAGGTGACTCGCAACGACGCGGTGTTCAACATGGCGCGCGTCGGCCTGTGGGTCACCGCGCTGGCCACCGGCGATCGCTCCTTGCTCGCGGCTGCGACGGCCGATCGTCTGCACCAGAACACGCGTCTCGCCGCCGTGCCGCGTAGTCGGGAGGCTCTCGACGCCATGACCGCCGCCGGCGTGCACGGCGCCTGGTTGTCGGGTTCGGGCCCGACGGTGGCCGGTCTGTGCGAGATCGCCGACGCCGAGCGAATCAGCGACTCACTGCCCGACGGTCGTCGATCGATTCTGCGTATCGATCGACTCGGCGCACGCTGGGCAGATTGACCGTCGGCCACGACCATTCGCCACTGCACGACAACACGACGGTGTCGGTCGCGCCGTCGGTGACGGTGTCGAGGTGACGGGCCACGTACATCACCTCGTCGGCCGCGAAGCGGTCGAGCGGAAGGTGATCGTCGACGATCTCGGGCGGACGCAAGGCGTCGTCGAGGTCGAGGGGAACCTGGAAGTGGCCGAAGAGTTCGCCGTGTCGCGTGACCGACGTGAGGACGCCACTCGTCAATTCGTAGTGCACGTCGCCGTGGCGAACACGTAGTTCACGGGCCCGTCGCACGGCGTCGATCGAACGCTGTCGACCGAGTGCGGCCAGCAGGGCGTTGATCCGATCGCGGGTCTCGGCCGCCTCTTCGAAGCGCAAGGCTGAAGAGAGTTGAGTGATGCGTTCGCGCAGGCGTTCGACGAGGGGTTCGGGTGAACCGGTGAGCACTCGTTCGACGAACTCGACGATCTCGGCGTAGGCCGCCGGGTCGGCGAGTCCGGAACACGGACAGTGGGCCACACCGAGTTGGGCGGCCGAGCAGACCGGCGCGTCGGCGGGCGGAACGTAGTTGCGTCCCATGCGGACGGTGCAACGACGCAAGGGCACCACCGATTCGATCGCCTCGACCACCAGGCGGGCCGAGGTTCGACTCGACAGTGGTCCGATGTGGAGACCCTTGGCCGACGGGTTCTTGGCGATGACCAACCGTGGCCATTCCTCGTCGGTTGTGAGTCGCACGTAGCAGTACTTGTCGACCGTGGTGCCGGCTCGGTTGTAGTGCGGCAGCAATCGTCGGATGAGCCGTAGTTCGAGAACTCCGGCCGTGAAGGGATCGGGTGTCTCGATGTGATGGATGCCGTGGGTCTGTCGTAACAGTGCCCCCACCTTGCGGCGCGTCTCGCCGGTGCTGAAGTAGCTGCGGACTCGTTGACGAAGGTTGGTGGCCTTGCCCACGTACAGCACGCGGCCGTTGGCGTCGCTGAACAAATACACGCCGGGTGATCGCGGGAGGTCCTCGGTGAGGCGCAACTTGGCGGCGAGGGGATGCGTGTCGAGTCGGGGCAGTCCGATGAGATCGTCGAGGCCCATGACGCCGAATCCGCTGGCCCGCTCGATGAGGAAGTGGAGGAGGTCGGCGGTCGTGAGTGCATCGTCGAGCGCGCGGTGATTCGGCTGATGGGCCAGGCGGAGCCGCGACGCGAGTGTGCCGAGTTTGCAGTCGGGTACTTCGTCGCGCACCAGTCGACGGGCCAGCGGAACCGTGTCGAGGACTCGATTGGTGAGCGGGTCGCGGTCGGCGCGGACGAGGGCGGCGTTCAGGAATCCGAGATCGAAGCGGGCGTTGTGCGCGACGATCACGGCGTCGCCGATGAAGTGCTCGAGCGACGGCAGGACGGCTTCGACGCGCGGCGCCGGCAACACCATCGATTCGGTGATCCCGGTGAGAACCGTGATGTACGGCGGAATGGCTCGATCGGGGTTCACCAGAGTCTGGAACGTGCCGAGGCACTCGCCGCCGCGGTACTTCACGGCGCCGATCTCGGTGATGCGATCGTCGTCGGCCGATCCGCCGGTGGTCTCGAGGTCGATGACGCAGAAGGTGACCTCGGCGAGGGGAGTGCCGGCGTCGTCGAAGGATTTCTGCGTCGAGATGTTCGATGCTCGTCCGGCCACCGAACAAGTGTTCTGGCTGGAACGCCGGGGTGTCAAGTACTGCTTACGATGACCCCATGTCCCACGGTTCGGCCTCTCGTCCGTACGAACTCGGCCTCGTCGAGATCGGCGACGGGTGCCATGCCTATCTGCAGCCCGACGGCAGTTGGGGATGGAGCAACGCCGGGCTGGTGGTGGGTGACGGCGCCTCCTTGCTCGTCGACACCTTGTTCGATCTGGTGTTGACCGGTCGGATGCTGGAGTCGATGGGCCCGTTGACCCGAACCGCGCCGATCGCGTCGTTGGTCAACACCCATGCCAACGGCGACCATTGTTACGGCAACCAGCTGGTCGACGGGGCCGAGATCATCGCGTCCACGGCGGCGGCCCACGAGATGGCCGAGGTGCCCCCGTCGATGTTGGGGGCGCTCAACGCCGCGCCCGGTGAGGTCGGCGACCTCTTCCGGAGTTTTTTCGGTGCGTTCCAGTTCGACGGGATCGAACTGCGATTGCCGACGCGGACCTTCGACGGTCGACTCGACATCGACGTCGGAGGTCGCGTCGTCGAGTTGGTGGAAGTGGGTCCGGCGCACACCGCAGGTGACGTCATCGCGTACGTTCCCGATGCGCGCACGGTGTACACCGGTGACATCTTGTTCATCGGCGGCACCCCGATCGTGTGGGCCGGGCCGTTGTCGAACTGGATCGCCGCCTGCGATTACATCCTCGGTCTCGATGTCGACACGGTGGTACCGGGTCACGGTCCGCTGACCGACAAGGTCGGAGTGGTCGCCGTGCGCGACTACCTGTCGTTCGTCGAACGCGAAGCCACCGCTCGACACGGTGCCGGTGTCGACGCCTTCGAAGCGGCGCGCGACATCGCGAAGGAGCTCGGCGAATTCTCGACGTGGGGCGAATTCGGACGCGTGAGCGTCAACGTCGACACCGTGTACCGCAGCCTCGACCCCGACCATCGGTCGCCCGACGTGGTCGAGCAGTTCAGGCGGATGTCACTGATCGAGCACGGCTGAGCGCGCGCGTCGTATCGAACGACGCACGGCGAGAGTCCATCCGATCACCACACAGGCGGCGAAGATCAGCCACTGGATGGCGTACGACAGATGGCTACCCTCGCTCAGCGTCGGCGCCGGAACCGGCCTCAGGATCGGATCGTCGGTCGGATCGGAGCCGATCATCGACAACGACACGTCGAGCACGTCGCCGTCGACTTGTTCGTCGAGTCGGTCGAGATCGAGACGGAACATTTCGACGACGCGACCATCGGCTTCGGTGGGCTGGCCGGCACGACGCCGTTCCGAGGCGCGCAACACGCCCAGCACGGTGACGTCGCCCGACGGGGCCGGCGGAGGTGTCTCGGCCAACCCGATGAATCCACGGGTGATCGCGATCAGACGTCCGTCGTCGAGCCGGAGCGGGGTGACCACGTTGACCCCGGCGCGACCGTCCTGGCTGCGATTGAGAATCAGGATCTGCTCGGACGGCTCGTAGGTGCCGACGGCTCGAACCGCTCGCCACTCGACACCCGTCGGATCGTCGAGATCGAGATCGGCCAGGTCGACCACCGGCGCGTCGGAGCGGGAGCGAACGTCGCGGTTGAAGTCTTTGCGGTCGGCGAGTCGATCGAACTGCCAGAACGAGAGCATGACCATCGCGACCACGCCGGCGATGCAGAGGAGATGGAACGCGATCCAGCGAGGACGGAACAAGAACCGGTTCACGTTCGTCAACTGTACGTGGCACGCTGTGGACGTGTCTCTTCCCGACTTCCACATTCCCCACGCCGACAAGATCGAGTGGATGATCGAGACCAGCGGCTGGGCCATCGAACCGGTGGTCGCGCGACCCGACGTCGATCCGCCGCTCGCCGGCTACAGCTACTCGATCGGTTTCCCGGACCGGTTCGGTTTTCCCGAAGTGGTGGTGTTCGGTCTCACCCCGGTCGCCGTGCGGGGACTGCTCGACCTCGTGGTCCAGCAACTCGACGGGGGAGTCGAGATCCCGCGCGACGTTCCGTTGGAGGGTCTGTTCGACAACGGTCTGCGGTGCGTGTTCGCGACCGTCGACGTGGAGCGTCACGCCGAACTGTTCGCCACCGGCTGGGCCTGGCACCGGGGCCCGTTCGAGGCCGTGCAGCTCCTCTGGCCCGATCGGCAGGGCTGGTTGCCGCACGAGAACGGGTTCGATCAGCGGATGGCTCACGCCCAACCGGTGATCGGACGGGTCCCGTCGACGTGACCCGTCGATTTCGCTGGCACACTGAGGACGTGGATCGACCGCTCCTCGTGTTCGACGGTGACTGTGCCTTTTGCACGAGCAGTGTCCGTTTCGTCGAGCGGCGAATTCGGCGTCGCCCCCGCATCGTGGCCTGGCAGTCCCTCGACCTCGCCGAACTCGGCCTGACCCAGGAGCAATGCGAGCGGGCCGTGCAATGGATCGGTGACGACGGTTCCCGAGCCGAGGCTCACGTGGCCGTGGCCCGAACCCTCGTGTTCGGCGGGCGAGGGTGGGCGGTGCTCGGCCGCATCATCGTTCTCCCCGGGATTCGCAGCCTCGCTGCGGTCGTCTATCGCTGGATCGCCCGCAACCGTCATCGCATGCCCGGCGGGACAGCTCAGTGCAACCTGCCGGCGTCGGAGAGGACACAATGACCACCATGAATCCCCGCGCCCAGTGGAAGAAGGCCTTCGACGAGTCGCGCGTGCGTCCCGAGCTGTTCCGGACCATGTCGGGGGTTCCTCTCGATCCGGTCTACGGCCCCGAGGGCGGCGAACACCCGGGCGTCTACCCCTACACCCGCGGCCCCTACGCGTCGATGTATCGCTCCAAGTTGTGGACGATGCGCATGTTCGCGGGGTTCGGCACGGCCCTCGACACCAATCAGCGTTTCAAGGAGATCATCCGCGCCGGCGGTGACGGCCTCTCGACCGCGTTCGACATGCCGACTCTCCTCGGACTCGACTCCGACGATCCGATGGCGCTCGGTGAGGTCGGTCGTTGCGGGGTGGCCATCGACACCTTGTCCGACATGCGCGATCTCTTCGCCGACATCGACCTCGGATCGATCACCACGTCGATGACGATCAACTCGCCGGCCGCCGTTCTGCTCGCCATGTTCGTGGCCCAGGCCGAGTCGTCGGGCGTGCCGCGGGCGCGTCTGGGTGGCACCCTCCAGAACGACATCTTGAAGGAGTATCAGGCGCAGAAGGAGTTCGTGTTTCCGCCACGCCAGTCGATGCGTCTGGTTCGCGACACCGTGGCCTTCACCGCCGCCGAGATGCCGCGTTGGCACTCGATCTCCATCTCGGGCTATCACATTCGCGAAGCCGGAGCCACCGCCGCCGAAGAACTGGCTTTCACTCTCGGTAACGGATTCGCCTACGTGGAACTGGCGCGGCAGGCGGGTCTCCCGGTCGACACGTTCGCCCCGCGGCTCTCGTTCTTCTTCAACGCCCACATCGACTTCTTCGAGGAGATCGCCAAGTACCGAGCGGCTCGGCGCATCTGGGCCCGTTGGATGAAAGAGCGTTACGGCGCGACCAACGAACGGTCGATGCAGTTGCGTTTCCACACCCAGACCGCCGGCGTGTCGCTCACTGCGCAGCAGCCCGAGGTCAACATCATCCGCACCGCGATCGAAGCCCTGGCCGGGGTGCTCGGCGGCACGCAGTCGTTGCACACCAACTCGATGGACGAAGCGCTGGCGCTGCCCACCGAGAAGGCGGCCCGTATCGCCCTGCGCACGCAGCAGGTGATCGCCTACGAGACGAACGTGGCTCACGTGGCCGACCCCTTGGGTGGTTCGTACTTCGTGGAGGAACTGACCGACGAGATGGAGCGTCGTGCCGAGGAGATCTTCGCGCGGATCGAGGAGATGGGCGACGGCTCGATGCTCGAGGGCTGCATCACCGGCATCGAGGAGAACTGGTTCCAGGGTCGGATCGCCGATTCGGCCTACGAGTTGGAACGGGCCTTCAACGCCGGTGAGCGCATCGTCGTCGGCGTCAACCGATTCCTGGAAGGCAACGACGAGGACGAACTCGAGATCCTGCGCATCACCAACGAGGACGAAGCCAAGCAGCGTCGTCGCCTGGCCGAGGTGAAGCAGGACCGCGACGACACAGCGGTGGCCGACGCACTCGACCGTCTCGCCAAGGACGCCGTCGATCCCGAGGTGAATCTCATGCCCGCGCTCGTCGACGCGTCGCGTGTGTACGCGACGGTCGGCGAGATGATGACCACCATGGCCGGAGTGTTCGGTCGTCACGTCGAAGTACCGACCATCTAGGCCAGGAGAGAGAACATGACCGCAACTCGAGTTCTCGTCGCCAAGGTCGGCCTCGACGGTCATGATCGCGGCGTCAAGGTGGTGGCCCGCCTCCTGCGGGACGCCGGTTTCGAAGTGATCTACACGGGACTGTTCCAGACCCCCGAAACCGTGGCCGCCGCCGCGGTCGACGAGGACGTCGACGTGATCGGACTGTCGATGCTGTCGGGTGCGCACATGACCTTGGCGCCGCTCGTGGTGGAGGCATTGCGCGCTCGGGGGGCCGACATTCCCGTGGTCGTCGGTGGCATCGTGCCGAACCGCGACATGGACGATCTTCGCGCGGCGGGAATCGCCGCCGTTCTCGGGCCGGGAGCACCGGCCGAACAGGTGGTCGAGACGGTCGCTACTGCAGCCCGTGAAGGGCGCCACCGTCGAGAGGTATCGCCGCGCCCGTGATGAACTTCGCGTGCTCGGAGCACACGAAGGCCGCCACCTGACCGAAGTCGTCGGGATCGCCCAGAGTTCGGGCGGGAATCGCACTGGCCACGGCGTCGAGGTCGGTGTACAACGCCGTGAGCCGGTCGGTCGCGTGGAGTCCGGGTTGGAGGGAGTTGACCGTGATGCCGTGCGGTGCGACTTCGCGCGCCACCGTCTTCAGGAATCCGGTCACGCCGGCTCGAGCGGTGTTCGACAGGATCAGACGATCGATCGGTTCACGCACCGACGACGACGTGATGGCCACCACGCGACCCCAACGTCGTTCGATCATCTCGGGTAGTGCGGCCTGGCACAACGCGACGGTCGACAAGAGGTTGAGCCGAAGGGCCGCTTCGTAGGCCTCGAAGGCGGTCGACGCGAAGTTGCCGGGCGGCGGGCCACCAGCATTGGCGATCAAGATGTCGACGCCACCGAGGAGTTCGACGGCTCGTGCGACCAGATCGCGCGCCGCATCGGTGTCGCTCACGTCGGCGGCGACGACGTGCACCGACGCACCGGCCGACGGATCGACAGTGGCGGCGGCGGCCTCGAGGCGTTCACGTGACCGCGATGCCAACGCGACCGACACTCCGTTTGCCGCGAGCGCACGCGCGGTGGAAAGACCGAGCCCACTGGACGCGCCGGTCACGAGGGCGCGCCGTCCGGTGATACCGAGATCCACGTCAGACCTCCATCTGAATGGCCGCGCGTTCGGCGACGTAGTCGGCGGTGTAGGCCGCGATGAACGCCTGGTGGTCGGGATGATCCCGGTACTCGAGATAGCCCTCGCGATCGTCGAACTCGGCGATCACCGCGTAGTCGTAGGTGCCCGGGTTGATGCCGAGATTGCGTCCGAACAGGTAGGAGCGAATCGACGGAACCTTGCTCGGCAGTTCGCGCAGCGCCTGCTCGGCCGCTGCCACGTGCTCGGGCGTGACACCGGGCTTCCAGCGGAACAGAACGGCATGACGAACTCGGGACATGGTCCGAGCGTAGACGTTCGCGTCGAGAGGGGATTCGGTCCGGCGACTCAGCGCACGGTCGACGTGAGAGTCGAGAGCCGAGCATCGGGTGCGGGACGAGCCCCGACGTGTTCGATCACCCAGGCCGCGACACGAGTGGCGAAACGGGCGGCCTCGACGGGTGAGCGATGAACCAGATGGTGGGCGAGGAATGATCCGGCGAAGGAGTCGCCGGCCCCAGTGGCGTCGACCAGTTTGTTGGTGGCCGGTGGAATGTGGGTGAAGTCGTCGTCGGCGAGCACCAGCGCCCCGTCGGCGTCGAGTTTCAACACGACGAGTGCACCGGGGAAGATCTTGGCCACCCCGCGGGCGATCTCGTGCGGATCGTCGGATCCGGTGAGGACCTGGCCTTCTTCCTTGTTGGGCAGCACGATGTCGAAGTCGAGGTCGGCGCACGTGGCGAGGAACGTGGCTACACCCATCTCCTGGATCATCTGGAACGAGCCCGGATCGAACGACACCGTCGCGCCGGACTGATGAGCAAGTGACGCCGCGCGGCGAGCCGCTGAGCGCGGCGGGTCGGTGAAGAACGACCAAGCGGTCAGGTGGAGATGATCACTGCGGGTGATCACATCGGCGGGAATCTCCGACGGCATGAGATAGAAGTCGGCGCCGTGGCCCGAGACCATCGAACGCTGTCCGGAGTGATCGACGAAGACGGCGACCGATCCGGTGGGATGAACGTCGGTCTCGACGAAATGGGCGTGGACCCCCTCGCGACGAAGGTCCTCGTCGGCCAGTTGACCGAAGCGGTCGCGTCCGATCTTGCCGATGAAACTCGTGTCGAGGCCGCAGCGACGAGCCCAGACCGCGACGTTGGCCGCGCTTCCCCCCGGAGTGAGCATGACTTCGCCGAAGGTGTCGCCGCCGCGCAAGAGTTCGGAGTTGGTGCGAATGAGCACGTCCCACGCGAAGTCTCCGAGAACGCTGAGTCGGCCCACGTGACGAACGGTATCGGTGGCCGACTGGAGAGCCACTCCGAGCGTCGGTAGGGTGACGACGTGCGTCGCCTGTTCACCGCTCTCGCTCTCGTGGTCCTGCCGGTGACCGCTGCGTGCGGAGGTGACGCTGCCACCACATCGGTCGAGGCCGTGATCGCGAACCCAGCGTCTTCGTCGCCAGTTTCGTCTCTGGCTCCGTCGGTTTCGGAGTCCCTGCTCATCGATTCCCTGCCCGAACTCACCGGACCGACGGTCCTGTGGTTCTGGGCCCCTGGTTGAGGCTCGTGCAACGCTGAAGCGCCCTCGGTCGAGGCCGCCCGACAGAAGTACGACGGCGAGGTCACGTTCCTCGGTGTGGCGTGGGCCGGGTCGACCGACTCCATGAACGCCTTCATCGAACGACACGGTCTCACCTTTCCATCGGTGAACGATCAGCCCGGTGACGTGTTCGCGTCCTTCGGTGTGGCCGGACAGCCGGCCTGGGTGTTCGTCGACGAGGCGGGTGGCAACAACCGGGTGCTCGGTGCGCTGTCGGACGATCAGCTCGACGCGGCGATCGCCGCGATCGCCTGAACGACGCCGCGGAACTCTTCGTCGTCGCGCGGGTCGGCGGGCGGCTGCAGGAGAACGCCGTCGGTGAGTCCGCCGAACCAGGTCGCGATCACATCGGGAAGTTCGCGCCACGTCGCCGACGGAATCAACGTGTCGAGATGATCGTCGGTGAGCACCGAGGCCAACTCGTTCCACCTTCCGTGACGGGTGAGGTCTTGCAGTCGGGTGCCGAGGTCGGCCCAGTCGAACAACTCGAGAGTGCGTCGATAGGCGGGTGTCGAGTAGAGGAACGCGAGCACGGCTCGCTGCGTGTCGCGACTGGCACGAACGTCGTCGTCGGTGCGTCCGGTGATGATCGGTGCAGCCGTGGCCACCTCGACCCGATGCGTTGCGCTCGCGAGAAGAGGGCGGGCGCGCTCCCGCAGGAAACGCGGATGTGAATTCGTCGGGTGGGTGACGAAACCGTCGGCGACCTCGGCCGCGAGTCGGATGGCACGATCGTTGATTCCACCGAGCCACAGCCGCGGTCCGGCATGGGGGAGTGGACCCGGATCGAAGAAGGGTTGGAGACGATCGAGTCGGTAGGCGTCGGTCTCGACGTTCAGACGTTCACCGGAGGAGAAGGCGTGCCAGGCTCCTCGCACTGCCGACACGTAGTCGCGCATCCACGGGATCGGAGACCGCCACGGAACTCCGAAACGACCCTCCACGTTCTGTCGGATCTGGGTCCCGAGCCCGAGGTCAAATCGCCCGCCACTCATGCGCGACAGATCCCATGCTTGTAGAGCCACGAGCATGGGGCTGCGCGGGAAGGCGAGGGTCAGACTGGTCTGGACCCGCAAGGTACGGGTGTGCTCGAGAGCGAGCAGCGCCACGCTGAACGAGTCGTGAATCGTCTCGGGCACGTGCAGAACGTCGAATCCGAGGGCCTCGATCCGGCGGGCGTACTCCCCGGTCGCCTCGAGGGGGAGTCGGTCGCTCATGCCGGCGATCACGCGCATGCGTCGAGGGTAGTGAGTGTCGAGGTCTAACCTTCGCCCCATGGGGGAGATCTCGGTGCCCGTGGCGCGACGAGGCGACCTGCCGCAGCGCGCCGGCGTGGGAGTTCCGAACGTTCCCGATCACGGCCCGTCCACCATGAGTGCCGACGTCTACCGAGACGCCGAACGTTTCGAACGTGAGCGCACCCGCGTCCTCGCGTCGCACTGGCTCCTGGCCGGACGCGTCGAACAGATCCCCGAACCAGGGGACTGGATCACCTACGAAGGTCACGACGAGTCGGTCGTGATCACTCGGCAGCCCGACGGATCCCTCGCAGCGTTCCACAACGTGTGCGCCCATCGTGGGCCGGCCATCGTCACCGATCTGACCGGATGTGGGGCGCGTCGTTTCACGTGTCCGTATCACGGGTGGGTGTACGACACGACCGGCCGTCTCGTGGGTGTTCCCGAGCGAGAGGACTTCGATCCGGCCCATCTCGACACGCGAGCGCCGACGGTGGCCGTCGACGTGTGGGCCGGCTGGATCTGGATCAACATGCTCGGACCCGAGCGTGCGTCGTCACTTCTCGCATCGATCGGTCCGGAGATCGTCGCCGATCTCGGAGCCTTCCGCATGGAGGACATGGTCCTGCACGAGGTGCTCGAGTTCGACGTTCCGGTCAACTACAAGGCAGTGGTCGACGGATTCAACGAGATCTATCACGTCACCGAGTTGCATCACGTTCCACCGGCCTTCACCAAGTCGGCTCGCGAGGCGACGTTCCACATCGTCGGCGACAACTACATGTGCTTCGTCCCGAAACCCGAGTTCGTCGACGAGTTGGCCAGTCCCGACTACGACCATCATCGCTTCGCGATCTGCCACTATCTCGTCTTTCCGAACACGGTCTTCAACTGCAACCCCGAGCACATCCAGGTCTTCCAGCCGATCCCCCTCGGAGTCGATCGCACGCGGTTCTTGTGCTGGGAGTTGGTGTATCGAGGTGACCGAGCCGATCCCGACTACGAGAGTTACTTCCGTCGCACCATGGCGCAGTGGGACGGTTTGAAACTCGTGGTGAACGAAGACATCGGGATCTACGAGCAGATGGCGCGCACGAAGCGGTCGAGTGCCTTCACCACCCAAATTCTTTCCTCGCGCGAGTGCAAGATCGCCCACTACCACGAGCAAATGGATCGCAAGAGCCGTATCTGACCAGGTCAGCGAGAATTTTCCGACTTCCGCTCAAGTCGTCGTCACGGAGTTTCGATACCCATCCCCGTGAAGCGGATGGGACGAATCTTCAAGCGCACGGTGCTCGCATCGTTGTGTGCGGCGACCGCCCTCGGTGTGGTCGGCGTTCCGGGTGCGCAGGCCGACGGCCGCACGTCCAACAACGCGGCCAACGTCTACGTGGTGAAGCCTGGTGAGTGGTTGGCTCGGATCGCCTCCAAGAACGGCGTGACTCTGAACGCCCTGCTCGCCGTCAACGGTTTCCAGACGACGACGGTGATCCATCCCGGCCAGACCATCAAACTTCCCGACTCGTCGAAGGCGGCGGCATCCACGCCGACCGTGGTCTCTCCGTCATCGGCGAATGTCGCGGTGGGTGGTTCCTACACCGTGAGGTCCGGTGATTCGCTCAGTCTGATCGCCTCCAAGAACGGCGTGACTCTGAATGCTCTTCTCTCCGTCAACTCCTTCCAGCGCACGACGGTGATCCTGCCCGGTCAGTCGATCAAACTTCCCGCAGGAGCCGCGAGCACGAACACGTCGAACGGCTCGTCGGCGAGCGATACCAAGGTGAGCAAGGTCCTGGAGTTCGCTCGAGCCCAGATCGGCACGCCCTATCGCTTCGGTGCCGCCGGCCCCGACGCCTACGACTGCTCCGGTCTGGTGCGAGCGGCGTTCCGTCAGACCGGCATCACGTTGCCGCACAGCAGTCTCGAGCAGTCCAAGCGGGGCACGGCGATCGACTGGCGCAGCGAGGGGATCCGCCCCGGTGACCTGGTGTTCACCTTCTCGTCGAGCAACCCCACCCAGATCAGCCACGTGGGCATCGCCATCAGCGACACGCAGTGGATCGAAGCCCCGTTCACCGGTGCTGACGTGCGCATCACCCGTCTGCCGAGCGATTCCCGCATCCAGGCGGTTCGCCGGATCGTGACCGGCTGATCTCTCCCTCGGTTTCGGTCGCTGGTTCGCGGCCCCTCGAAGGTGTGGCACGCTGTGCCCATGCCGGAGTTCGAGAACCTGCGCATCGACGAGACCGGTCGAGTCGCGACCCTCACACTCCATCGTCCCGACAAGCTGAACGCGCTGTCGCGTGATCTCCTGAGCGAGATCGTCCGAGCGTCGCAGTGGCTCGGCGAGCGAGACGATCTACGCGTCGTGATCGTGCGCGGATCGGGCGGAAACTTCTCGGCCGGTTTCGATCTGAACGACTTCACGGCCGCGGCAGGTGGTGCGTCGGCGCGCGACACAGCCGATCTCGGTCGACGGGCGACCGAAGCGTTGGCTCGTGTTCCGCAGATCACGGTGGCCGCCGTCGAAGGTCACTGTGTCGGGGGAGGGCTCGTGCTCGTCGGTGCGTGCGATCTTCGTTACGCCACTCCCGCGACTCGTTTTCGCATTCCTGAAGTCGATCTCGGTATTCCGTTGGCGTGGGGAGGAATTCCGCGCCTGGTGCGCGAGATCGGTCCGGCCCTCACCAAGGAACTCGTGCTCACCTGTCGTTCCTTCGATGCAGCAGAAGCGGTCTCCATCGGATTCCTGAACGGAGTCGTCGCCGCCGACGAGCTGACGAGCCACGTCGAGGAGTTGGCGAGGTCGCTCGCCGCCAAGCCGCAGTACGCGCTGCGCACGACCAAACAACAGGTCGAAGCCGTGATGGACGAGATCGCCTCGACGATGCGCAACACGACCGATGCCGACGTCTTGGTCTACGCCATGCACGACGCGGAGAGTCGAGCCGTGTCGGCGAAGTATCTGACCGAGAGGAAGAGAACATGAGTCATCGCATCGACGACTACGTCAACCGCTTCGTCGCCAGTGTCGACGACGTGAACTCGGTCGACCGACGCGTCGACGTGCCGTGTGGGCTCACGCCGGTCGAGATGAACGAGGCCTTGGCCCACGCTCGTTTCGCCGACGACCGGGCCTTCGGCATCCAGATGATGGCCGATTTCATGAAACCCGAGGGATCGCGGTACTTCGACGCGATCTACGGCTCGTTCCACGGTCAAGCCGATATTCGCAAGTGGCTGGTGCCGACCATGGCGTCGATCGATTTCATCGACTTCCGTCCGATGGGTGAACCCGTCTTTCTCGACGACGGCGAAGGAACCACGTCGGTGGACGAGTGGCAGATGTTCATGGGTGAGATTCCACTGTCGCGAGGCGTGTCGGTCCGGCGGTATCGCGACGGCTGGATCACGTGGGCCTGCGACGTGTACGACACCGCCCTCTTCCGTCAGCCCGGTCCCGATGGCGAGACGGCGCCACTCCCCGCACCGCCGTCGCCGGGTGACTGGACACGCGATCCGCGCGCCCCGATCGTGGCGGCCAAGGACGTCGACTTCGACGCCGATAGCGACCAGTTCCATCCGACCGATTCGGTGTACCTCGACCCGATCTTCGGCGAGTTCCACGGACGGGAGAACATCCGAACGTGGATGGTCGACATCATGGGCAAGGTCGGCGACATCGAGTTCGTGCCGGTCGGTCCCGAACTGAACGACGGGTCGACGTACGTGCAGGAGTGGGTCCAGATGGCGGTCACCCCCGACGGTCGGCGTGTTCCCATGACACGGGGAACCAGTGTGCGTCGCTATCGCGACGGGCACACGGTGCACGCCGCCGACTACTTCGACACCGCCACCGTCATGCAACCCGACGTTCTGGTGGCGAGCGTCGAGTGCGGGTCGCGCATCACGGTCGACGACATCATGCGTTATCGCTCGAGCTAGTCGGTCGCCACGCCCACCCGAACCGACAAGCAGGTGACGCAGCCCTCGAGTTTCTCGAACTCGGAGATGTCGACCTGGATCACGCGCCAGCCGTCGCGGCGGAATTCCTCGGCGGTGAGTGGGGCGCTGGCGGCCATCAGAACGGTGTGCCCGTCGAGGGCGACCACATGGGCGCCACTCTCTTCGGAAACCGAGCGGTAGCGGGGGAACGCTCGCGGGTCGTCGACCACGGGATCGAAGCCGATCGCGGTACCGTCGGGCAGAGCGGTCACGGCCGATTTGAGATGCAGGACCTTGGACACCGGAACCACCACGGTGCGTCCTCCGAGTTCGTCGACGATGCGCGCGAGTGATGCGACACCGAGGTCGTCTGTTCGGCGGCTCCGCCCCACGTACAACGTGTCGCCGATTTTCAGAACGTCGCCACCGTCGAGGTGACCAGGGGGCTCGACGTGTCGGAACGGAAGATCGAGCGCCCGAATGGTGTCGACCATGCTGTCGATCTCGGGGCGCCGTTCGGGTGCACCGGGCCGGGTCACGATGGCAGTTCCCCGGAACATCACCACGGTGTCTTCGACGAACACCGAGTCGGGACAATCGTCGGCGGGCGGGGCGTAGGCGACGTTCCAGCCATGGTCGGCCAAGGTTCGGACGTAGTCGGTCCATTGGCGAGCGGCCAGATCGACGTCGACGGGCCGTCGGTCGATGTGAGTCACGAGGCCCTCGGCCAGTCGTGGGCTCGGCGGACGCACGATCACGGTGGGAACCACCAGGTCAGCCTAGGGCTAGGCTCACGCCCAAGTTTCGAGCAAGTTTTCGAGCAGGGGGAATGTATGGCTCACGAACTCGTCGTTCGCAACGGCATGGTCGTCGACGGAACCGGTTCGGCGGCGGTTCGCGCCGATGTGGCGATCGACGGAGATCGCATCACCGCCATCGGTGACTTGTCACAGGAGACCGGCGTCCGGGAGATCGACGCCACGGGCCATGTGGTGACACCGGGTTTCGTCGATCTGCACACGCATCTCGACGCCCAGATCGCCTGGGATCCGATGATGACGTCGTCCTCGTGGCATGGAGTCACCACGGTGCTCATGGGCAACTGCGGCGTCACCTTCGCGCCCGTCGCGCCGAGCTCGCGCGGATACCTCGCCGAACTCATGGAGAGCGTCGAGGACATTCCCCGAGACGCCATTCTCGGAGGCCTGCCGTGGGACTGGGAGACCTTCCCGCAGTACCTCGATTCGGTGCAACGCCTCAATCCCGCGCTCAACGTGGTCGGCATGGTGGGTCACTGCGCCGTTCGCTACCACGTGATGGGCGAGCGGTCGATGGCCGAGGACGCCGTCGCGACTCCCGACGAGTTGGCACGCATGCGCGAGATCGTGGCCGAGTCGGTCGCCGGCGGCGCGGTGGGCTTCTCCACGTCGCGCATTCTCCTGCACACGGTTCCCGACGGACGCAAGGTTCCCGGTACGTACGCACCCATCGACGAATACCTCGCCATCGCCGACGGTATGAACGACGGCGGTGGCGGACTCTTCCAAGCCGTTCTCGATTTCGAGACCAAGTTCGAGCACGAGATCGAGTTGTTGCGAGCCATGGCCCGTCGGTCCGGAAACGTCCTGTTCTCGGCTGGTGTCGGCAACGGATCTTCCGATGCGGCCGGATTCTGGAACGGTGTGCTCTCCGACATTCGCGCCAACGACGGCAACATCTCGGCGATCGCGATGACGCGACCGAGCGGAAGTCTGATGGGTCTGTACCAGGTGCCGCCGGTCGGCAGTGCGAAGTGGCGGGCCGTCATGTCGTTGCCGACCATGGACGCCAAGTTGGCCGCTCTCTCCGATGCGTCGACCCGTCGTGATCTGATCGACGAGGGAGTCGCCCGGGGAACGTGGTACGACCCGCGTTTCATCTTTCCCCTCGGCAACGGACCCGTTCCCGACTATCACGTGGAGGACGACGAGTCGCTGGCGGTGCTGGCGGAGCGAGCTGGACAGCATCCGGTCGAGTGGATCGTGGAACGACTGCTCGAGTCCGAGGGTCGTGAGTTGTTCAACGTCTGGTTCTTCAATCGCAACCGCGCCAACATCGGCGACTTCCTCAACCTCGACGCCGTGTGCCCCGGACTCGGCGACGCCGGAGCTCATGCCGGACAGATCTGTGATGCCGACGCTCCCACTCACTATTTGTCGTACTGGTGTCGGGATCGTCGGATCACCGAACTGCCCGATGCGATCAATCGCCTCACCGCCAAGCCGGCCGCCGTTCTCGGTCTCGAGGATCGCGGCACACTGAAGGTGGGGGCGTTCGCCGATCTGAACGTGTTCGACCCGAGCGCTCTCGAGGTGGGCTACCCCGAATACGTGAACGACTTTCCCAACGGCAAGGGTCGTCTTCGTGTGGGTGCCACCGGGTACGCGGCCACCCTCGTCAATGGTGAGATCGTCACGGAGCAGGGTCGCAACACCGGTCGGCGACCGGGTCGGGTGATCCGCGAGTTCAGTCGATGACCGTCGTCGATCAGCCGACCAGGTCGCGTCGCCCTGGCGCGGAGACGCGTCGTCTCGTGATCGATGCCGCCCGTCGCCGGATCGAGAGCGACGGTGCGGTGAGCCTGAAGATCTCCGACATCGTGCGTGAGACCGGTGTCGCCGACGTCATCATCTATCGACACTTCGGCGATCGTCGCGGCGTGATCGTGGAGGCGCTCGCCGAGATCTGGTTGGAATTCACCCGTGCCAATCTGACCGAGGCTCGTCGAGTGGTTCAGAGCGCGCCGGCCGGTGGTGTCACGGCGTCGATGTTGGCTGCGCTCATGGTCCCGCCGGAGAGCCCGATCTTCCGGCGCCGTCGATGGCTTCGGGTGCAGACTCTGTCGGCTGCGCAGGAGTTTCCCGAACTGCGCGAGCGCATCGCGAGCGATCAACGGCAGGCGGCCGACGACATGGACGACCTGCTCGACGAGATTCGTCGTAAGAACGGGCTCGGTCCGTTCCCGGTCGCCATCGAGGCGATTCGATCTCACTTGCTCGGGTCGACGATCGGACTGGCTCTGGACGATCTCATCGGCGGAACACTGACCGATCAGGTGCAGTTCGACTACTGGCGGCACATGTTCGTGGCGTTCGGTCTGGCACGTCCCGACTGATCACGAGATCGTCACCGGTCGGACTGCTTCAATCGCCCAAGGGATTCCAGAAGATTCGGGCCGTCGCGCTCTCCATGTGGTCGGGATCGACACGACCCTCGGCGCTCTCTTCGAATCTCAGCAAACGATCCGACAGCGGGAGATGCTCGGTGGTGGCGTCGAACCGCGATCGAGGTTGTCGCACGGTGCCACCCCCGTCGCTGCGCTCGTCCCGATTCGTGTGACCGAGGGAGCGCCTGCGGCGCTGGAGCGGGTGACGGGATCCGTCGCTGCGCTCCTCCCGATTCGTGTGACCGAGGGAGCGCCTGCGGCGCTGGAGCGGGTGACGGGAATCGAACCCGCATAGCCAGCTTGGAAGGCTGGAACTCTAGCCATTGAGCTACACCCGCGTGTTCCTCAGACATTATCGTCTGGAGTGGCTGTCGCTATCTGGCCGGTCACTTGAAGGGAGAAGCCCGTGGGTGTTCGGATGGGTTGGTTGATCGTCGGCGCTGCCCTTCTCCCGGCCTGCAGCGCCTCGGCCGTTCCGTCGTCGTCGGTTGAACTTCCGCCGGGCTCCAATCTGGAATCGACGGCCTCGACTTCCGAGCCCGACACCGTTCCCGAGGCCACGCTTCCGTTCCCGTACGACGGCGACTGCGAGTACATGAACATGAAGGTCGACGCTCCGCTCGAGGCGGCAGAAGGGGCATTTACCGTCTCGCCTTTCGACCTGTCGACCATTCGAATGTTCATCAACGGATCCGAGGGGAATG
>JBDLRN010000007.1:0-28436 GCA_039800005.1 Actinomycetota bacterium
CACCCCAGAAGAGACCGGTCCAGATCTTCGACATGGAGACCAAGGTGAGAAGACTCACGACGATGGCCACTACCGTCACGAGGTACTGAGAGGTGTCGAAGCCCTCTCGAACGAGCGACAACTTCGCCAGAAAGCCCGAAAAAGGTGGTAGCCCGGCCAGGCTCGAGGCCGGCACCAAGAAGAGGGCGGCCAGCGGCCCCGAGCGGTGCATGAGTCCGCTGGTGCGGTCGATGGAACTCGACCCAGTCTCCTTTGCGACAACGCCTTCGACGAGGAACAGCGACGTCTTCACCGGTATGTGATGCATCAGATAGAAGACCGTCGCCGCCAATCCGGTCGTCGTGCCGAATCCGATCCCCATGATCATGTAGCCGATCTGGCTCACGATGTGGAAGGACAGAATTCGCTTCATGTCGACTTGAGCCACCGCTCCGAGCACTCCGACGAGCATCGTGCATGCGCCGACGACGAGCAGGAGTGACTCCTGCCCACCGGGGAACAGCAGAGTCTCGGTGCGGATGATGGCGTAGACGCCCACCTTGGTCAGCAGACCGGCGAAGACCGCGGTCACCGAACTCGGGGCCGCGGGATATGAGTCCGGTAGCCAGAAGAACAGCGGAAACACGGCAGCCTTGATACCGAAAGCCACGAGCAACAAGAGGTTCAGACCGAGCGAAACACCGTCGGGAAGATCGGCCAGTCTCTCGGACAACACGGCCATGTTCACGGTTCCGGTGGCGGCGAAGATCAAGCCGACGCCGACCAGGAGAATCGACGATTCGACCACGTTGAGCACCACGTAGGTCGTACCCGAACGCACCTGCTCGTCGGATCCTTCCAGAGTCAGCAGAACGTAACTCGCCATCAGCAACAACTCGAAAGCCACGAAGAGGTTGAAGAGATCGCCGGCGAGGAAGGCTTGCGAGATGCCAGCGGCCAGGACCAAGTAAGCCGGGTGGTAGTGCGGCGACTGCTCGTCGCTCGCATGTTGTCCGAGGGCGAACACGAGGACGACGAGGAGCACGGCCAGAGCGATCACGAGCATCACGGCCGAGAGACGATCGGCCACCAACGTGATGGCGATCGACGCTCTCCACCCCCCGAGAGCCGACACCTCGATCGAATCGTTGCGCGCCACCTGAACGAGCGCGACCACGGCCGCCGCGAGCGAACCCGACAAGGCGACCAACGACACCGCGCGCTGGAACCAGCGGTCACGGAACATCACGATGAGGCCGGCGGCCAGGATCGGCAGCACGATCGGGAGAGCGAGCCAGGAGTTCACGAATCACTCCCCTTCCGGCGGGCGACTCGCCGATCCTCCACGTCGTCCTCCACCACGTCGTCACCGTCGATGGTCCAGTTGCGCCACGCCAGCGCGAGCATGAAGGAGATCAGAGCGAAACCGATCACGATGGCCGTGAGAACGAGGGCTTGGGGAACCGGGTCGGTGGCGCCCTCTTCGCCCACGATCGGTGCGGCCCCCGGCCGACTGCCCACCGCGACGATCAGCACGTTGATGCCATTGCCGATCATCCCCACTCCGAGGATGATCCGAGTGAGGGTGCGGTTCATCAGAAGGTACGAACCGGTGGCGAAAAGCACGCCGATGAGCAAGACGTAGGCGAGGCTCACGGATGCTCCCTCAAGGGGTCGGATCCGAGATGGACGAGCACTGTGAGAACGACCCCGATCACGAGGAAGTACACGCCGACGTCGAACAGGCTCGACGACACGACCTTGATCTCGCCGATGAGCGGCAAGGAGAACTTGGCGATGTCGGACGACAGGGCTGGATCACCCACCAGGATCGGGACGATCACAACCGACACCGACACGACCAGACCGAACCCGATGAGCCGCGTGGGATTCACGATCGAAGATCGTCGAACTCGCACGACACCTCCGGCCAGATAACGCAGAACGAATGCGGCGCCGGCGACGAGTCCGCCAGCGAAGCCACCACCCGGTGCGTTGTGACCGCGAACCATCACGTAGAACGAGACGAGGATCAGGACGCGGAAGAGCCAACGGTCGGCTTCGTCGAGAACCGTGAGCCGCTTCCCGATCACGTCGCCACCTCGTCCGCGGTCGGCATCGGACTCCGGCGTCGGCGTTGAGCCATCCGCACGAGATTGACGACCCCGAGGGCCGCCGTGGCCAACACGGTGATCTCACCGAGCGTGTCGAAGCCGCGGAAGTCGACCAAGATCACGTTGACGACATTGCGGCCGCCGGCCTCGGGCTCGGAAAGTGCCGAGTACTCGTCACCCACTGACGCCGCCTCCCGAGCATCGAACACCTTCACAGCGAAGAACGCCATGGCCACACCGATGGCGATCGAAACGCCGAGTCGCATCGCCCGCGGCGCCCACGACGGCGGCCGGCCGAATCGGCGCGGCATCTGACGAAGCACGAGCAGGAACACGACCAGCGTGAGCGTCTCGACGAGCAACTGGGTCACCGCCAGGTCGGGCGCACCGTGCAACGCGAACAACACGGCGACTCCGAACCCCACGACTCCGAGTAGTGCGGCGGACACGAAGCGATGGCGGACCACGACGAGCGCGATCGAGGTCACGCTCACCGCGAGCACCATGACGCCCTGCTGCCACGAATCGGCGAGGACCAACCCATCGACGGCGAACGAGCCGTCCCGCAGAATCGCCACCGCGACCGCGACCAACACCACCGACATGGTGACGACCAGGTAGACCACCAGCGAGCCGGTCTGACTGATCGCCGTCACCCGCCGCGAGGCGCCCAGAACCGAGTCGTACACCGCGTCGTACACGCCCTCCCCGGACAGCGGGAACGAGCGTGGCCGCTCGCGGTGACCCAACGTCCGCCAAGCCAGCCAACCCACCAGCACGATGGCGGCCGACGTGACGAGGGCCGTGTTGACGCCCGGCCAGAGAACGAGATGTCCCTTGGAGAGCACGTCGAGCGACTTGGCCGGTACTTCGATCAGATCCCCCAACACGCCGGGCACCACGCCCACGACGAGAGACAGACCCGCGAGAAGGACGACGGGCGACACCAGACCCACGCCCGGCGCGTGATGCACGTCGGTGTCAGGAGAGCCGGCTCGTCGACCGAACGCGCCCATGAAGAAGCGGAGCGTGTACATCACCGTCAGCACCGAACCGACGACCACCACGAGCAGCGCGACGACCCCAACCGCACCCACGTACCCGTCGGCGTCGATCAAACCGACGAGTGCCTTTTCCTTGGTCGCGAAACCGAGAAGGGGGATGACGCCCGCCATCGACAAGGCGTTGGCCGCCGCCAGGCCCGCCATCCACTTCATGCGCCGACCCACCCCCGACAACACCGTGATGTCCCGCGATCCGAAGGTGTGATCGACGAGTCCGACTCCGAGGAAGAGCCCGGCCTTGAAGATGGCGTGCGCCACGATGTGCGCGACACCTGCATACGTGAGCGAGGGCACGCCGAGACCGAAGAGGATCATCAGGAAACCCAACTGCGACACCGTGCCGAAGGCCAACAACAGTTTGATGTCGTTCTGCTTGAGAGCTCGCGCGCCACCGATCAACATGGTGATGCCGCCGCCCACCACGATCGACCAACGCCAGAAGTCGCGGTCGGCGAAGATCGGCGCCATCCGTGCGACCAGAACGATGCCGGCCTTCACCATGGTGGCCGAGTGAAGGTACGCACTCACCGGCGTGGGCGCAGCCATCGCTCCTGGCAGCCAGAAGTGAAACGGGAACTGAGCCGACTTGGTGAACGCGGCCACCAACACGAGAGCCAGCGCGGCGTTCACCACCCCACTGCTCGGCGGGGCCGAGGCCAGTTGGGCGAACGACGTCGTGCCCGCCTCCACCTGAAAGAGAACCACGGCGCCGAGCAGAGCCAGGCCACCCGTGCCAGTGGTGAGCAAGGCGCGGAGAGCCGACTTGCGGGCCTTCTCGGAGCGGTCGTCGAGACCGATGAGCAGGAACGAGAAGGCCGAGGTCATCTCCCAGAAGACGAACATGGTGAAGAGATCGGCGCTGAGCACCAGCCCGGTCATCGCACCGGCGAACAACACGAAGACGCCGGCGAATCTGACGAAACGCGCGTCGTGGTCGAAATAAGCGATGGCGTACCCGAGGATGAGGACACCGAGACCGCTCACGATCAGCGCCATGACGGTGGCGAATCCGTCGAGTCGAACGTCGATCGACAGGCCGAGGCTCTCGACCCAGACCCACGAGTCGACCGACAGCGGATCTCGCTGCGACAACACGACGAGGACCGCGAACGAGACGGCCAACGTCAGCACACCAGCCCAGGCCGACGATCGCGGAAATCGCCGACCCAGCAGAAGGACGGCGGCACCGATCGCGAAGTGGGAGAGGAGGACAGACGTCATGGGGGATCCGTTGCCGACCAGACTTCCCGGCGCACCTGGGGTGACCTTAGTTGCCGGTCGCGGCCACCGACCTGATCGAACCTTGACGAATTTCCGCCCAGGCATCGCCGTCGACTTCTCCGAATTTCTCTATCGTCTCAGGCCATGCGTACGAACCGTCTCACTCCCCTCCTCGTCGTCGTCCCCCTCGCGCTTGCTGCGTGTGGTGGCTCCGGCGACGACGCCGCCGAACCGACCGCAGTCGCTCCCGCGGTGACCGAATCACCGTCGAACACGGATGCTCCGACGTCGACGGAGCCGACCGACACGACGATGGCCGTGCCACCGCGCGAAGAGCGGACTCCCCTGACCCCGACGGCTCTCAGCGCCGGACCCATCACCGTGACCGCCACGGTGTGCACCGTGGACGGCGTCGAGACCGGTGACGGCTCGGCCGACGTCGACGACTTCGATCTGAACGCCAGCCATGTCTTCCTTCCGGTCGAAACCGGCGTGGCCGCGCTCACGTACACGCTCGGCTCGGACTGCGCCCTGTCTCTCGATTCCTCGATCGGCGACGGCGGAATCCTGACGACTGCCGACACCCCCGAGAGCGTGGCGGCTTCGTCGACCGGTCGAGTGGCAGTGTCGAGCCTTTTCGGCCTGACCGTGTTCGACCTCACCAACGGCCAGTCGTACGAGTGCTCCGAACCCACCGGCGACGTCGACATCAAAGACGACGGATCCGAGATCCTCGCGTTCTGGAGCGGAAGCCCGATCGAGCGCTATTCGCTCTCCGACACCACCTGCACTGCGGCCGGTGAAGTCGTACTCCCCGCCGACTTCGCCGATTGGAAGTACGCCGCCTACGACGGTTCGGATCTGTTCCTCGGTGCCGAGGACGCGGCGGGCACGACATTCGCCTCACGTGTTGCGGGCGATGCCGTCGAGTGGAAGGTCGGCAACGCCGAAACCGGCGCACAGGGCTGGATCGGCTGGGTTCACGGCATGTCTCGATGCGGCACCGGGTTCTGCGTCGTCGACACCAACACCGACAAGCTGATGGTCCTCGATGCCACCGGAGTGATCCGCGCCGAATTCGCCGTCAGTGAACTCATCGGCTCGAGACTGTTCTACTACCAAATGCGTCCGGCAGCCGATGGCTCGGTCTACGTGCTCGCCACCGACAGCCTCGACGACGGAGTGGGCGGCCGCTATCAGGTGATCGAGATCTTCCGCATCGACGTGACCGGCTGACGACGAACGACCGGAGTCGGTTTCACCATTCGAAGCTAACTCCGGTCGTCTCCTCGCTCCACTCCCAGAGTCGACGGGCCGCCTCGTCGTCCCGGGCCCGTCGACTGGGAGTCTCCATGCGCGTCGCTCCGAACATCAGCCACCGGGGACCGAAGAACTCCCCGCCCGACACGCTCGTCAGACACGCGTGCTCCACCGAGGCCGCGCCTCGTTCGGCCGAACGCGCGAGGACCGGGAACAGGGTGCGAATCACCCGGTTGGTGAGCGAGGTTCCGGTCTTGCCGATCTCGGTACTCGCCGTACCCGGATGGCAGCCCACCGATCGAAGGGGATGACCGCCCGCCTTGGCGCGGCGATCGCATTCACGGGCGAACATGACGTTGGCCAACTTCGACTGGAAGTACGCGCCCCATCGTTGGTAGCGACGTCGCTCGAACATCACGTCGTCCAAGTCGAGCCGGCCCACTCGGTGGCCCAGACTCGAGACGGTCACCACGCGCGGCGCGGGCGAGCGGGCGAACGCCGGCAGCAGCAGGCCGGTGAGAGCGAAGTGTCCGAGATGATTCGTGCCGAACTGCATCTCCCAACCGACCGAGTTGACCGAGCGGTCGAGGGCCATGACGCCGGCGTTGTTCACGAGGACATCGAGCCGTCGATCGAACGACCAGGAGGATGCGAAGTCGCGAATCGACTGGGGGTCGGCCACGTCGAGACGAGCGATCTCCACGGAACCCCCGCCACCTTCTCCCACGTTCTCGGACCGAATCACCGCAGCCGCTCGCTCGGCTCGCTCGACGCTACGACACGCCATCACCACGTGGTGTCCGGCCAGGAACAACCGACGAGTCGTGCCGAACCCGATCCCACTGTTGGCTCCGGTGACGACGATGGTGCACCGCTCGGATGCGTCGTTCGGAACCACGATGTCCAGTGTCTCACGCAAGCGCCGACACCCACTCGACCGGGCTGGGTAACCTGAACAACCGATGTCCGACCCCCGCCATCGCTTCGCTCTTTACGGAACCGTCGGTCTCGTCGCCGCCGCATGCGTGGTGGCCGCTGTGGCCACGTCGGGCTCCGGTTCGTCCACGTCCGGCGTCGCACGCGCGACCGATTCGGTCGTCGAGGCCACCGATTCGAACCCGGTCGCCGACCCGTCATCGGACTCGACCGTTCTCGACGGATCGACCTCGACCGACTCGAGCCTGGTCGCCGAGGGTCTGGCGGTGGTCGACGGGGAAGATCTCGTCGGCGCCGATCCTGCCTCGGTCGAAGACTGCACACTGACTTCGCGGAGCCTCGGCGGCGGTTCCACCGGATCCGACGTGATCTGCCTGCAGGAAGCACTGCGCGAAGCGGGGTACCTCGACCGCAGTCCGACCGGCACCTACGACAACCAGACGGCGGCCGCGGTCGAGACGTTGCAGACCGAGCGAAACCTGTTCGTCGACGGTCTCGTGGGTCGCGAGACCGCTCTCTCGCTCGGCATCTGGCCCGATGAGCAGTCACTCGTCGTTCGCACTCCTGCCCCGGCGCCGGGCGCGGTCGACCTGCTCGGCTACCCGCTCTCGAGCGTCGCCACCTCGGGCCCCGACGCCCCACCCCTTCCCGAGAACTCCGGTTCGGGTCGACGGGTCGTGTACTCCCTCACCGGACAGCGCGTGTGGGCGATCGACGAGAACGAGGTCGTGCTTCGCTCGTGGTTGGTCTCGGGCAGCAAGTACAACAACGAAGTGACCGGCACGCACGAGGTGTACAGCCGGTCCGAGATGTCGACGGCCTGGAACGGCAAGGCCTTTCTGCCGCAGATGATCCGTTGGTTGAAGACCGACATCGGCCACATCGGCTTCCACGCCATCCCGCTTCATCGGGAGGACAACTCGCCCTATCAAACCGAGGCCGAACTCGGTCAGCGATTGAGTGGTGGATGCCAGCGTCAGGCCAACGCCGACGCCGCCTTCATGTGGGACTTCGCCCAGGTGGGCACGAAAGTTGTCGTGGTCTAGCGATCGAAGAGTGCGGTGAGTGCCGACTCGGCAGCCTGCACCTCATCGCGTTCGTGGTGACCGATCGACGTGAGATAGCTCACTGACACGTAGTCGTTCTCGACCAGACCACCATCGGTTTCGGCCGGCAACTCCACGGCGTCACCCCACTGCATCCGCACGTAGTACGAACCATCATGACCCACTTTGGGTTCGAGCGAAGCCGTGCTCATCCGACGCGGCGGCTCGTGACCGATGCGACCAGCTCGCCATCCCTTGATGTCGGACACGTCTTTGTTCGGAACGTTGATGTTCACGACGATCGGTTCGGTCGGCAGGTCAGCGACGAAGCCCCGCATGAAAGTAGCGGTCACCTCGGCGGCCGACTCCCATTTCTGGCCGATGAGCATCTCGTCCCAACCCTGACCTTCCACACCGAAACCGGTCACGGCCTGACTCACGGCGATTCCCGAGATGCGCCCGTTGCGCGCCGTCAGCGCCGCACCCACGGTCCCGGAGTGATACACCGACCGGCCGACGTTCGCTCCCGGGTTGATACCCGACACCACCAGATCGAAGGGTTCGCCGAAGGCGCCGAGACGAGCGAACATCACACAGAGTGCCGGGGGACCAGTGACCGCCCAGGCCTCGTCGATGCCCTCGATCGTGGCGCGTGACACCTCGGGCTGGATCAGATGCAACGCGCCGAGAGCCGCGCCGGCCCCGGAGAACTCTCGATCGGGTGCGGCGATCACCACGTCCCCGAAGGGCTTCATGGCCCGAGCCAGAACGTGCAGTCCCACCGAGTCGATGCCGTCGTCGTTGGTGAGAAGAATGCGCATTCCCCCATCGTGCCTCATGCCGTCCGTCCGAGGGGCATCAGGAAGGTCAACGGCCGGTGAACACCGCCGGTCGACGCTCCAGGAAGGCCGCCACTCCTTCTCGATGATCGTCGCTCTTGAACGACGCCGACATGGCGGCGGTGTGACGAGCCATGTGCTCGGCCACCGACGAGGTGAGCCCCTCGTAGGTGAGTTGCTTGATCAGTCGGTGCGAATGCGGGGATCCGGCCGCCACTCGCGCGGCGAGAGCGTGAACCACGCCCATCAACTGGTCGGATTCGACCACGTCGAGCACGTACCCGAGCCGATGAGCCTCGGCGACATCGATCATGTCGCCCGTGTAGGTGAGACGAAGCGCGTTCTGCAATCCGATGATGCGCGGAAGCAACCAGGTTCCGGCTCCGGTGTCGGGAACGAGTCCGCGATGCGCGAAATTCCATGCGAAGCGGGCACGAGGAGTGGCGATGCGCAGGTCGCACTGCGACGTGAATTCGGCACCCATCCCGACCGCCGGTCCGTCGATCGCGCAGATGGTGGGCTTCGAGCACTGCACCAGGGGCCACCACCTGTCGGTCTCTTCTGCCGAACCACGCAGACCGCGCTGCTCGCCGGGAATCGTCGACAGATCGGCCAGATCGGTTCCGGCGCAGAACGCTCCCGGTACGCCGGTGACCACGAGAACCGCGATCGCGTCGTCGTTCGAGGCCTCTCCCACCGCTTCGATGAAGTCGCCGAGCATGGCGAAAGTCATGGCGTTCTTCTTCTCCGGACGATCGATGGTGATCGTGCCGATCCGCTCGTTGCGTTCGTACCGAATGAAAGACATCGAGTCATCCCCCTCGTCGCACCCTCGAACCCGAGCGGGTTCACGACCTCGTCAGGGTGTCGTGACCGGAAGCGTAGAGGTGGTCTCGCTCGGTGCGGAGGTCGAAGACTCCAGGGCAGGTGCCGTGGTCGTGGTGGTCGGCATCTCGGGCTTTTCGTTCTTGGTCTCGGGGTCGGCACCGTAGACCCACACGGGCGTGCCCTTCGGAACCAGACCCGACGCCCAGATCATGTCCATGGCCGGAACGCTCACCCGGACGCATCCGTGCGACGCGGGATAGTTGGGAATACTGCGCGACCCGTGCACCGCGATTCCGCCGTTGAAGTACTTGGGGCGATAGATCTCGCCGAGGTCGCCCGCCCACCAGCCGTCGGCCCGTTCACGATTGACCTTGAACCGACCGGAGTCGGTGATCGACTGGCCGATCTCCCACTTGGTCGGGTCCTTCTGGTTCTGCTCCAAGAACCACTGTCCGTTGCCGGTCGAGGTGTTCAGAACCCACTCGACGCGGCCACTCACCACGACCATCAAGACCTGGCGGTCCTTGTCGACCTCGAGCAACACGCCGTCACGAACGTCGCCGTCACGCTCCGAGCGGGACATGGGTCGTTCGGCAATCGCCGTGAGAGCGAGCGCAGTCACCTCGTCGACGCTGCCCGACGCTTTCAGGCCGTGATACTTCTGGAACGCCATGACGGCTTGTTTGGTCGTGAGGCCGAAGTCTCCGTCGACCGCCATCAACCAGTAACCGGCTTGTAGGAGACGTTCCTGGATGCGGGCCGTCTCGAGGCCGTCGCGAGATCCGACGGGCACGAGCGGAGCGTCGAGCGCCGGCACCTCCGGAGGCTGGGTCGTCGTGGTCGGCACGGTCGTCGTGGTGGACGTACTGGCGGTCGACGTGCTCGACGAACTGCTCGAGGTACTCGCCACGGTGGTCGAAACTCCCGTCGAATCCGAGGTGGCGAACGTGGCCACGGTGGAGGGGGCTTCGGCGTCGGCCGCCGAGCACGCGACGAGAACGAGTGGCGCCAGTGCCGCTGGAACGATTCGAAATGGACGTCGCCTCCTCATAGAACGGTCACGGTACCGAAATCGGCCGACGAAGTGTCTTCGGCCATCCCTGACTCGGGGAAGCGTCCGTCATACCCTGCGGCCATGTCGAAACCCACGTTCGCGATCGAGTACACCGAACCCCGAAGCCGACTCACCGTCCTCTTCCGCGCCGTTCTGTACATTCCGCACTACATCATCGAGTACGCCTGGCGCGTCCTCGCCCAGGTTCTGTCGCTCGTCCAATGGTTCGTGATCCTGTTCACCGGTCGTCGCAACGAAGGAATCTGGAAGTTGCAGCGCGCCTACCTCGGCTACGCGGCGCGTGTGTGGGCCTACTACGGACTGAGCTTCGACAAATGGCCCAACATCGGTCCCGAACCGAACGGTGAGCCGACGAGGTTCGAATTCGACTACACGGCCGATGCCAATCGGCTCACGAACTTCTTCCGATTCATCTGGCTGATCCCGACGCTCATCGTGGCGATCGGCGTCATGATCGTCGCGTTGATCTGCGTCGTCCTGTCATGGTTCGCGATCATCATCACCGGCAAGCACCCTCGCGGTCTGTTCGATTTCCTGGCCCGGACCCACGCCTTCATGGCTCACGTTCAGGCCTGTGCCTTCTTGATGAGCGACGTCCGACCGAAGTTCTGATCGATCGGGTCATGGCCGGCGAGCCCGGTCGTGGCACGATGGAGTCGTGACCACTCGCAACGTCTCGGAGATCTTCGATCCGTCCCTGTGGACCGAGGTCCCAGGCTTCTCCTTCACCGACATCACCTATCACCGTGCGCGCGCTCACGGAACGGTCCGGATCGCCTTCGATCGTCCCGAGGTTCGCAACGCCTTCCGCCCTCACACGGTCGACGAGCTGTACACCGCACTCGAACACGCCCGACAGTCCACCGACGTGGGGTGCGTCATCCTCACCGGCAACGGCCCGTCGCCCAAGGACGGTGGCTGGGCCTTCTGCAGCGGAGGAGATCAGCGCATCCGCGGCCGCGACGGATACAAGTACGCCGAGGGCGAGACCGCCGAGACGATCGATGCCGGGAAGAGCGGCCGACTCCACATCCTCGAAGTGCAACGCCTGATTCGTTTCATGCCCAAGGTCGTCATCTGCGTGGTGCCGGGTTGGGCGGCGGGCGGTGGCCACAGTTTGCACGTCGTGTCCGATCTCACTCTGGCGAGCCGCGAACACGCGCGCTTCAAGCAGACCGACGCCGACGTCGCCAGTTTCGACGGAGGCTTCGGTTCGGCCTATCTCGCGCGACAGGTGGGTCAGAAGTTCGCGCGCGAGATCTTCTTCCTCGGCCGCGAGTACTCGGCCGACGATGCCCATCGCATGGGAATGGTCAACGCCGTCGTGTCGCACGCCGAACTCGAGACCACCGCCCTGCAGTGGGCCGCCGAGATCAACGGCAAGAGCCCGACCGCCCAACGCATGCTCAAGTTCTCGTTCAATCTGATCGACGACGGCCTCGTGGGCCAGCAGGTTTTCGCCGGTGAAGCGACGCGACTCGCCTACATGACCGATGAGGCCCAGGAGGGCCGTCTGTCGTTCCTCGAGAAGCGCGACCCCGACTGGTCGCCGTTCCCCTGGTACTACTGAGTCGAATCGATCCGAGGGACTCGCGTGGGCCGGCCGATGATCGTCGTCGACTCACCCGACGATCCCCGAATCCAGGCCTTCCGGCTACGCGAACGCGAACTGCGGCCGCGCCGAGTTCCCGAACGGGTGCGCCGCGGCATGCGACCCGAGGACCAGGAGCGCGTCGACCCGGGCCTCTTCGTCGCCGAAGGAGATCTGGTCGTCGAACGAGCCCTTGCGGCCGGCTATCGGGCCCGTTCGGTTCTCACCGACGCGGCTCGCCCGTCGCCGCTCGTGTCGGCACTGAGCGACGACGTCGAGGTGTACGCGGCGTCCGCGGAAGCCCGTCGCATGCTCACGGGACTCGGTGTGGCTCTCGACGTGATCGCGTTGTTCGAACGTCGACCGCTCCCCGATCCCGATGACGTTCTGCACCGAGCGCGTCGGATCGTGGTCGCCGAACGGGTCGACAATCCGACCAACGTGGGTGCAATCGTTCGCAGTGCAGTGGCCCTGGGTGCCGACGCTTTCGTTCTCGATCACGAGAGTTCCGATCCGCTCGCGCGACGAGCATTGCGCGTCTCGATGGGAACGTCGCTCATGCTCCCCCACACCCGCGTTCGTTCGATCGTCGAGCTGATCGACGTTCTCCACCGACTCGACGTCGTGACCTGTGCTCTCACTCCCGATGCGTCGGCCGAGAACATCGACGACGCCGCCCGGCGACTCGACCCGAATGATCGGGTCGCCGTTCTCCTCGGATCGGAGCGCGAGGGCCTGGCCGACGAGACGATGCGCACGGTGCGCCATCGAGTGCGCATACCGATGGCCGATCCCGTCGACTCGCTCAACGTGGCAGCAGCGGCCGCCGTCGCCTGCTTCGCGTTGTTCCATCCCTCAACGGGACGTTCACGTGAGTAGCGGTTCGAGCGCGGCACCGTCGAGATTCACACCCAACCATTGATCGTCGTCGCGTTCGGCGACACGGCCGTCGACCAGGAACGACACCACCAGACCCCCGCGTTCGGACGCGAGACGAAGAAGGTCTTCGAAGCCAGGCAGGGCGAAGTCGATGCACCACGTCGCCACGACCGGGGTCGAGAGTCTCGACACCAGACGCACCACGCGTCGGCCGCGATCGCCGAGCCGCAGTTCGGCGAAGGTGGCCAGGTCACCGGCGCCCTCCCGAGCGATCACGTCGACCACGTCGCGCAGCTCCGGCCGACGATCGGCATCGACCCTGACCACGGGATAGACCTCACCTTCCTCGTCGAGGAGGGTTCCGGCCGAACGGATCACGAGCGGTTCGTCACCTCGGTCGTCCACCTCGACAGTGTCACCCACGGGAACCGGGCCGACGAAACGGAGCCCGAACCGGCGTGGCAAATCGGCGGCGAGCCAGCAGACTCCCGGGGTGCCTGGCAACGGTGTCCTTCTTCTCTCGTGTCCTGATCAGCGCGGTGTCGTGGCCGCGGTGGCCGACTTCATCGCCACCCACAACGGCAACATCGTGCACGCCGAACAGCACACCGACGACGTCGAGCGGGTGTTCTTCCAGCGGGTCGAATTCGAACTCGACGGCTTCGGCGTCGAACGCGAGCGAGTTCTCGCGGCGTTCGCGCCCGTCGCCGAACGCTTCGACATGACGGTCGACTTGCGATTCACCGACGTGGTCCCCCGCGTGGCCCTCATGGCCAGCAAGCAGCCTCACTGCCTGTTCGATCTGCTGACGCGCTGGCGTTCCGGCGAACTGCCCGCTCAGGTGGTCGGCGTCATCGACAACCATCCCGACCACGCCGATCTGGTCGAGCACATGGGGGTTCCGTACTTCCATCTGCCGGTCAATCCCGACACCAAGGCCGCGCAGGAAGCGAAGGTTCTCGAGACGCTGCGCTCACTCGACGTCGATCTCGTGGTGTTGGCGCGCTACATGCAGATCCTCTCGCCCGCGCTGGTCGACGCGTACCGGTCGCGCATCATCAACATCCATCACTCGTTCCTGCCGGCGTTCATCGGCGCGAATCCGTACCGCCAAGCCCACGATCGCGGGGTGAAGTTGATCGGTGCCACCGCCCACTACGTGACCGAGGATCTCGACGAAGGTCCGATCGTCGACCAAGAGGTCACGCGGGTGACGCACCGCGACTCGGTGGCCGAACTCACGCGCAAGGGACGCGATCTCGAGACCATCGTGCTCGCCCGCGCCGTGCGCGCCCACCTCGAGCACCGTGTGCTCGTCTACGGCCGCAAGACCGTCGTCTTCGGCTGACCGAGGAGCGTCAGGGCTTGCGGCTGCTGATCGGCAGGCCGGTGTCGTTGCGCAGATGTTCGGCGGCTCGGGTGAAGTACTCCATCATCTCGGCTCGAGCCTCGGCGTCGTCGCACACGGTCTCGACCGCGCGCGCCATGTGAACCAGCCAGCGATCGCGTTCGAGCGGGCCGACCGTGAACGTCATGTGTCGCAGACGCAGACGGGGGTGACCCCGTTCCTCGAGGTAGGTGGTGAGCCCGCCCCAGTAGTGAGCGAGGAACAGCGCCAAGCGACGCTTGGCTCCGTCGAGATCCGAATGATCGGGATACAAGGGCCAGAGCACCTCGTCGTCGACCACCCCTCGGTAGAACTCGTCGACCAACCGCTCGAAGAACTCCAGCCCGCCGACTCGGTCGTACAGCTCGGTGCTCACGAGAACTGCGGATCCTGCCAATCGGGGAACACGTCGGGGAGGCCGTCGCTCACCTTCACCGGGAACTGCGCCGGACGCTTCTCGAGGAAACTCACCACACCTTCACGCGCGTCGGCACTCGCTCCACGAGAATTGATGGCCCGCGAGTCGACGCGGTGCGCTTCCATCGGGTGATCAGCCCCCATCATGCGCCACAACATCTGACGCGTGAGCGCCACCGACACCGGTGCGGTGCCGTCGGCGATCTCGAGCGCGATTCCGCGGGCGACGTCCATCAGGTCGTCGGGCGCGTGCACGCTACGGACCAGACGACCGCGCAACGCCTCCTCGGCGTCGATGATGCGACCGGTGTAACACCACTCGGCGGCCTGCGAGATGCCCACCAATCGAGGCAGAAACCAACTGCTCGCCGCTTCGGGCACGATGCCTCGCTTGGCGAAGACGAATCCGAACTTGGCCTTGTCACTGGCGAGTCGGATGTCCATGGGAAGGGTCATGGTCACGCCGACACCCACCGCAGCGCCGTTGATCGCGCCGATGACCGGCTTCTTCGACTCGAAGATGCGCAGGGTGACGAGTCCACCACCATCGCGGACCACTCCCGTCTTGGCGGCCACGTCACTTCCGCCCTTGGCGAAGGTGTCACCGCCACCCGACAGGTCGGCTCCGGCGCAGAAAGCCTTGCCCGATCCGGTCACGATCACGGCCCGGACGGAATCGTCGGCGTCGGTGAGATCGAAAGCGGCGATGATCTCCTTCAGCATTCGATTGGTGAAGGCGTTCATCTTGTCGGGCCGGTGCAAGGTGATGGTGGCAACCGGTCCGTCGACGGAGTACAGGATCTCTTCGAAGTTCACGAGATGACCCTAAACGAGGGGATCAGACGTCGAGGAAGCGGGACGCCGCGATGCCCGACCCGACCGCACCGGCCAGAGCGCCGATCCCGAGCAGGATCAACATCACACTGCTCACGTAGCCGTCGGAGACAACCAGCGCGGCCAGCTCGGTGTCGTTGAAGTCGTCGACTGCGCCCGACCAGGCCGAGTTGAGCCCCCAGAGGCCGCCGCAGGCGAGCACGCCGCCGATGAGACCCTGCAACAGACCCTCGAGCATGAACGGGATGCGAATGAACCAGTTGGTGGCGCCGACCAACTTCATGACCTCGATCTCGCGACGTCGGGCGAACATGGCGGTTCGGATGGTGTTCCAGATCAGACCGACCGCCACGATCAACAAGATGATCGACATGGCCGTGGTGGCCACCCGGATGAACTGCGAGACGCGCGACACCACGTCGAACACGTCCTGCGCGTAGGCGACTTCCTTCACCCCCGCCAGTTGTCGGAATTGTTCGCCGAGTTCTCGCACGAGAGACGAATCCTCGGCGATGGGCACCACCTTGAACTGGGACGGAATGTTCTCCGGCGTGAGGAGTCGAAGTGTCCCGGGGTCGCCGGCGAACAATTTTTCGGCCTCGGCATAACTCTCGGCCTGATTCAGGTAACGGAGCCGCTCGACGTCGATGATCGAGGGTTGCGAGCGAAGCGCATCGTCGATGAGTTGGATCTGTTCGGTCGTCGCGTCGGATCGCACGTAGACGATCAGTTCGACGTCGCCCTTCCAACGGGTGAGCAGATTGTCGAACGCCCGTTGGATGAGAAAGGTGGAGCCGACGAGAAGGAGCGACACCGCGGAGGTGATGATGGCGGCCGCAGTGAGCGTGACGTTGCGGCGGAAACTGGCGAAGGTCTCGCGAAAGGCGTAGCTGATTCGAGCGAGCATCAGTCGTACACCCCTCGCTCTTGGTCGCGCACGATCACACCGCGATCGAGCTGCACGACGCGACGGCGCATCATGTTGACCACGCGCGTGTCGTGCGTGGCCATGACGACGGTGGTGCCGGTGCTGTTGATGCGATCGAGCAGACGCATGATTCCCTCACCCGTTCCCGGGTCGAGGTTTCCGGTGGGCTCGTCGGCGAGAAGAATGAGGGGCCGGTTCACGAAGGCCCGAGCGATCGAGACGCGCTGCTGCTCGCCGCCCGACAACTGGTGGGGGAAGCGATCGCCCTTGTCGGCCAGACCGACCAATTCGAGCACCGCGGGCACCTGCTGGCGGATCACGTGGCGCGGACGGCCGATCACCTCGAGGGCGAAGGCCACGTTCTCGAACACGGTCTTGTTCAGCAACAACTTGTAGTCCTGGAAGATGTTGCCCATGCTCCGACGAAGGAACGGGACCTTGGATTCGGGCAGATCGTTGATGTTCTTGCCGGCCACCCACACCGAACCCTTCTCCGGGACCTCTTGGCGGTTCATGAGGCGCAACAAGGTCGACTTGCCCGATCCGGACGGTCCGACGAGGAAGACGAACTCCCCTTTGGCGATCTCGAACGACACGTCACGCAACGCGGTGACTTCCGTGCTGTAGGACTTGGTGACGTTTTCGAGGCGAATCATGGTGTACCCGAGAGCGCCGTCAGGGTACCAGTGTCACTCGGTCAGGAACCGTCACCGGCCCGTCGCCAGCGTAGGTAACCCTCCATGAACTGGTCGATGTCGCCGTCGAGAACGGCCTCCACACCGCTGGTCTCGACTTCGGTACGCAGATCCTTCACCATCTGATACGGCTGCAACACGTAGGAGCGGATCTGACTCCCCCAACCCACGGTGGCCTGTTTGCCGGCGATCCGATCGAGTTCGGCCTGATGCTCTTCTTCGATGCGCGCCGCGACCATCGCCCGCAGGCGATTCATCGCCTTCTCGCGGTTCTGCAGCTGGCTGCGCTCCTCCTGCGACGACGCCACCAGTCCGGTGGGTTCGTGGATGAGGCGAACCGCCGACGACGTCTTGTTGACGTGCTGACCTCCGGCGCCGGACGCGCGGAACACTTCCATGCGAATGTCGGCCTCGTTGATCTCGACGTCGGGATCGTCGATCACCGGCCATACCTGCACCGCAGAGAAACTGGTCTGACGTCGACCCTGATTGTCGAACGGACTGATGCGCACGAGTCGGTGCGTTCCCCGCTCGGACGTCATGAGCCCATAGGCGTAGCGCCCTTTGATCGTGAACTCGGCCGACATGATGCCGGCCTCGGTTCCCGGCGACACGTCGTCGATCTCGATCTCGAAGCCGCGCCGCTCGGCCCAGCGCGAGTACATGCGCAACAGCACCTCGCTCCAGTCCTGCGCGTCGACGCCGCCGTCCTTGGTGTTGATGTGCACGATGCAGTCGGCCTCGTCGTGCTCGCCGGTGAACAGACTTCGCAACTCGAGGCCGTCGAGGCGCGACGCGATCGAGGCGATACCGGACTCGATGTCGGGCTCCTGGGAGGCATCATCGACCTCACGAGCCATTTCGTGCAGGACCTCCACGTCGTCGACATCGCGCGACAGCTGGTCGTATTGGTCGAGATCACCCTTCGAATTGGCGTACTCGGCGTTGAGCTTCTTGGCTCGATCCTGGTCGTCCCAGAGATCGGGGCGCGACACCTCGAACTCGAGCTCGGACACTCGCGCCCGCAACTCGTCGACGCGCAAGTAGCCATGAGCCTCACGCAAGCGACGCTGGACGTCGCGGATGTCGTCGGTGAAGTCGCGCATGCCTCAGGTGGCGCCGTGGCACATCTTGAACTTCTTGCCCGAGCCACAGGGGCAGGGCGCGTTGCGCGGCGTCTTCGACCACGCGTCGTTGACCACGGTCTTGGGCTTCGACGGCGTGTCGGGAGTCGGGGCCGGTGCCAGGCCCGCCTCGGCCATGGCTCCCTGCACGGCCGACGTGGCCTCGGACTTGGTCTCCTGCACGTTCTTCACGGCCGTGTCGGGAGCGTCGTTGCGCACCACCTGCACGTGCATCACGTAGCGCACGAAATCCTGCGCGATGCCCTTCATCATGGAGCCGAACATCTCGTAGCCCTCGCGCTGCCATTCGGCGAGCGGGTCCTTCTGACCCATCGCGCGCAGGTTGATGCCCTCCTGCAGGTAATCCATCTCCTCGAGATGCTCGCGCCAGCGCTGATCGATGATCCGCAACATGACCTGACGTTCGACGTCGCGCATCACCGGCGGGGTGAGCTCGGTCTCGCGACGCTCGTAGAACTTCGATGCGTCGGCCATCACCAGGTCGTACATGCCGTTGGTGCTCCCCGAGGCATCGAGATCCGCGTCGGTGATCTCGTTCGGCCAGTAGGTCTTGATCTCCTTGGCGAGGCCCTCCAGATCCCATTCGTCGTCGACGTCGCTCACGCAGTGAGTCTCGATGAGCGAATCGACGGCCTCGGCGAGGTAGTCCATGGCCGCGGCCTTGAGGTCGAGACCTTCGAGGATCTGGTCGCGGCGCATGTAGATCACCTTGCGCTGCTCGTTCATCACCTCGTCGTACTTGAGCACGTTCTTGCGAATCTCGCCGTTGCGCTGTTCGACCGTGGTCTGCGCGCGCTCGATGGCTTTGGTGACCATCTTGTGCTCGATCGCCTCGTCGTCGGGCAGGGCTCTCCCCATCACCCAACTCAATGCGCCGGTGGCGAACAGACGCATGAGGTCGTCTTCGAGACTCAGGTAGAAACGCGTCTCGCCCGGATCGCCCTGACGACCCGATCGACCGCGCAACTGGTTGTCGATACGACGACTCTCGTGTCGCTCCGACCCGACGACGTAGAGGCCACCCAACTCACGAATGCGATCGCCTTCGGCCTTGCACTCGGCGGTGAACTTGTCGAGCAGTTCGCGATAGCGCGCCTGAGCGCGCGCACGATCGTGCTGGTAATCCTCGGGCATCTGCTCGAGGGCCATCGGCAGAGCGAACTCGTCGATCAGCGTGGACGGATCGAAACCTTCGGCGAGAACGGCCCGCGAGGCGAGGCCCTCGGGGTTTCCTCCGAGAAGGATGTCGACGCCTCGTCCGGCCATGTTGGTGGCCACGGTCACCGAACCGAGACGACCGGCCTGCGCCACCACCTCGGCCTCGCGCGTGTGCTGCTTGGCGTTGAGCACTTCGTGCTTGATGCCGCGCTTGGCGAGAAGCGTCGACAGGATCTCGCTCTTGCCCACGCTGGCGGTACCGATCAGGATCGGCTGGCCGGCCGTATTGCGTTCGAGAACGTCGTCGATGATGGCGTCGAACTTGGCCGTCTCGGACTTGAAGATCATGTCGGGCTGGTCGACGCGTCGAATCTCGCGGTTGGTGGGAATCGGCACCACCTGAAGGCTGTAGATGTTCATGAGTTCGGCGGCCTCGGTCTGCGCCGTGCCGGTCATTCCGGCCAACTTCTCGTACATGCGGAAGTAGTTCTGCAGCGTGATCGTGGCGAGAGTCTGATTCTCCTCCTTGATCTTCACGCCTTCCTTGGCCTCGACGGCCTGGTGAATGCCTTCGCTCCATCGGCGCCCTTCGAGGATGCGGCCGGTGAACTCGTCGACGATCTTCACTTCGCCGCCCTGGACGATGTAGTCCTTGTCGCGGCGGTACAGCTCCTTGGCCTTCAATGCCACCTGGAGTTGATGCACGAGGTTGCGCTGCACCTCGTCGTACAGGTTGGTCACACCCAGTTCCTGTTCGACGGCCTCGATACCGGCCTCAGTGGGCATGACGATGCGCTTGTCCTCTTCGACTTCGTAATGGACGTCGCGCTTCAGGGTGCGCACGATCGATGCGAAGCGGTAGTAGAGCTGCGCGGCGTCGGCCACTCGACCCGAGATGATGAGCGGCGTTCGCGCCTCGTCGATGAGGATCGAGTCGACTTCGTCGACGATGGCGAACACGTGGCCGCGTTGAACTTTGCTGGCCTTGGTACCGGCCATGTTGTCGCGCAGGTAGTCGAAACCGAACTCGTTGTTGGTGCCGTAGGTGATGTCAGCCGCGTAGTTGGCCCGCTTCTGCTCAGGACGCTCCTGGTGACCGGGAATCACGAGACCCACCTCGAGACCCAACCACCGGTGGATCTGTCCCATCCACACCGAGTCGCGGCGCGCCAGGTAGTCGTTGGTGGTGATCTGGTGGACGCCACGTCCCGACAGTCCGTTGAGGTAGGCCGGCAGGGTGGAGACCAGGGTCTTGCCCTCACCGGTCTTCATTTCGGCGATCCATCCGAAGTGCAGCGCAGCCCCGCCCATCATCTGGACGTCGTAGTGACGCTGGCCAATGGTGCGCTTGGCCGCCTCGCGCACGGTAGCGAAGGCTTCGATCAGCAGATCATCGAGCGACTCGCCACGCTCGAGGCGCTGGCGGAACTGATTGGTGCGGTCGCGCAGTGCATCGTCGCTCAGCGCGGCGACCAGGGCCTCCTCGGCATTGATGTCGGGAACCAGCCCCTCGAGGGCCTTGAGTTTCTTGCCTTCACCGGCCCTCAGAATGCGATCCAGGATTCCCATGCGGAGGTCGAGCCTACCGTTCGTGCCCCGTCCTCTCCGGTTCGCCCCGCTCGCCACCTGGTCCGATGCGAGCACTCGGTCCGTCGACGGGAAAACTGGCGCCATGGCTGCCGAACCCGTCGCTGATCCCGCCGTGAACACCGTCATTTTCGACCTGGGCGGAGTTCTGTCACTGTCGGGCCGGGCCCTCGACGTGGTGCACCGATTTCCGGATCACCCCGCCGACGAGGTCATGGCGGTGATGCTCGGCGACTACGCCGCCGACAGCGACCATCCATGGCACCGCCTGGAGCGGGGCGAGATTTCGCTCGACGACTATCGCGCCGCGGTGGGACGGCTGATCGCCGAGGCCGGGCTACGAATGCGCGAGCCGGAACCGACGACTCCCCGTCAGGGCCTGAACTTCGAGTTCGTTCGCAGCGAGGCCATGCTCGATTTGGTGAACGACCTGCGCGCCCACGGCTGTCGCCTGGGCGTACTCACCAACAACATCCGCGAGTTCCGTGACCGCTGGCGCTCGATCATGGACTTCGACGCCTTGTTCGACGACGTGGTCGACAGCCATGAGGTCGGACTGCGCAAACCACATCCGGCGATCTACGAGCTGTCGCTCCGACGTCTCGGCGCGACAGCAGAGCAGACCGCGTTTCTCGACGACATGGAGGTGAACGTGCGCGCCGCCTCCACCCTCGGCATGCACGGTGTGCTGGTGGACGTCGATCAACGACCGGCCATCGATCGCGTGCGATCTCTCGTCGGACTCTGACCACGCCGCACGGCGTGTGATCGCGGCCGGATCATGACGTTCGGACGTGGCGCCGGACGTGACGTCGATCCGCCGCGGGGTGTGGATGCCACGGCCGCCAAGGTGACGTCACCCCAGCCCGATGCGGTGAGCGCGTGGGCCGCCGCTCGCAACGTGGAACCCGTGGTGACGACGTCGTCGACCACCAGCACCCGAAGGGGGCGTCGGGTGGCACGAGCGCGAAAACGCGGCCCGACGAGACGCGCCCGCCGGGAGCGTCCGGTCTGGGCCTGGCGAGTTTGGCGAACCAAGAGACGACGACACGGAACCCCGAGTTCACGGGCGACGAAGCGGGCGATGAGTTGGGCCTGGTCGAAGCCACGTCGACGCCGACGAGACGACGAGGTCGGAGCCCACGTGACGACGTCGAAGCGGTCGTCGCCGTCGGCCCGGACTGCATCGGCCAACTGCCGAGCCAACATCCGAGCGAACGACCGCCGACCGCCGTACTTCATGTCGACCACACGACGTCGGACGTCACCGTCGTAGGCCAGAGCCGACACGATCGGCGGATGTGTTGCGATCAAATTCCGTTCCATGCGCACACCTCACCATGTGGGTGTGACACGAGCGCCGTGGGCCGGTGATTCCGGCGGCCAAGAACGACATGATCCGTGACGTTCCTGCGGCCAGAACCAGCGATCAGAGATCGGTGCGGGTGGATTCCCACAGGGCGCGGATCTCGGGTTCGGGATCGTGCAGAATCGCCGGCTCGAGGTCGAACACCCGCGTCGTTCGGCGCGCGAGACAGAAGTTCGGCCAGTCCACGGTCCCATCGGTCGCGAACGACACCAGTTGCGACGACAGATCACGGGCCAGATCAGCTCGCTCGGGCGCGTCGCCGGTGAACATCGAGATTCCGGGGGCGTCGAGATTGTCGAACGTGAACGGGATGTCGACCGCGTGACACGAGCCGAGCACTCCGCCGAATGCCGGTGTGGGCCACGTGAACCAGTACATGTGCGAGGTCCCGCCCTTGGCGGTGTGCTTCTCGGCCAGTCGTATCGCGCGCTGACGAAAACCTTCGTCGCTCTGGGCCGCCATCACGACCTGCGCGTCGTTCTCGCCCGGTCGATGACGGCGATACACGTCGACCGCATCGGATCGGTCGGGCAGCATCGCATTCATCATCAGAGACATCGTGTCGCTCGTCATGTTCTGAGCATCCGGAGTGAACGCGCCGAACAATCGGTTCTCGTCGCGCGTGGTGCCGACCACGAGGCGAGCGTCGCTGGCCGCCGCCAGCTCCACGATGTCCCCGGGCAGATGCGCTCCGCCGGCCGTCGGAGAGAAGAAGTCGTAGGCGCGGCTGCTCTCGCCGATCAGCGCCTTCTGAACCTCGAGCAACTGCTCGGGAGTCATCGACGACAACGCGCCGTCGTCGGCCACGCCTGCGAGTTCGAGGAAGCGGTCGGCGTGCATGTCGGCTCGCTCGAGCGATCGGTACTGGCCGATCGACGGACTCATCGACCAGACACGGTGAAAGAGCCCGCGAGCATCGGGGCTCGCCATCAGCGCGACCACACTCGATCCGCCGGCCGACTCGCCGAAGATCGTGACGTTGCCGGGGTCACCGCCGAATCCCTCGACGTTGCGCCCCACCCAACGAAGGGCTTCGATCTGGTCGCCGATCCCGAGGTTGTTCCCTCGCCAGAAACCGAACACCCCGAGTCGGTAGTTGATCGACACGACGACCACGCCACGGCGAGCGAGGGCCGCGCCGTCGTACCAGGGTGACGAGCCCGAACCGTTCAGAAATCCACCCCCGTGGATCCAGACCAGGACCGGGAGACCAGTGCGGCCGTCACCCGGCGTGTGCACCGACAGGCTGAGGCAGTCCTCGCCCATCGGGGGTAGCGAGCCCCCCATCGCCGATTCGATGAGACCGGGCTCCTGGTGGCAGATCGGCCCGTGACGACGGGCTTCTCGAACCTCCGACCAGGGCTTTTCCGGTTCGGCGGGGTCGAATCGTGGGGCGATGGCGAAGCGAACGCCCACGTATGCGTGGGTTCCGTCAGGTCGCTGGTCGCCGGCCAGTCGTCCGTCGGCCAGCAGTACATCAGTCATGGGCGCACAGTAACCCGCAAAAAGTTGTCAGGAACATGGTGCCATCGACTCATGACCGACATGGATCACCTATTCCACCCACCGCCGGTGCACGAGGGCTCGACCCCGCTCCGCCGGGATCGTCGTGTCGACAATCCTGAACCGGACCTTGACAGACGACAATCGAAGCAGTTTCGACGGCTCGGTACACTCGTCGGCGATCGACGTGACGAGACGCTCGTCACCCGGACGCGAAAGAGGGGGACGATGCGTCGTCTGTCAGCAATCTTCCTGGCCGCAGCGCTCGCGCTGACCGCGGCCTGCAGCAGCGGAGACAAGAGTTCGGAGGGCTCGTCCGACGGTCCGTCCCGGGCGCTCTTCCAGCCGGCCGGAGTGGTCGGCCCCGACTCCTTCGCCCCCACCTTCGCCGTCGCGTCCTACGACGTCGACCCGTCCACGCTCAGCAGCGGCGAGGTGTCGGGGTCGGCGCCAGGCCTCTACGCCGGCCGTACTTACGGCGGAACCGGCGCCAACATCTGCGACGTCGAGGCGATGATCCGCTTCCTCACCTACTACGAGGATCGAGGTCGCGCCTGGGCCGACATCCAAGGCATCGAATACTCCGAACTCGAGACGTATCTGCGCAGCCTCACTCCCGTGTTCGCCCTGCAGAACCTGAACGTGCAGATGTTCGGCTTCAAGAACGGTTCGTCCTACGGCTACGACGCCGTGATCGCCGCCGGCACTGCGATCCTCGTCGACGATCAGGGCATGCCGCGCGCCCGGTGCGCCTGCGGCAACCCGCTGCTCGGTCCGAGCGAGGACGCTCCGGAAGGAACCGAGGAACCTCCCACGACCGATGGCAATCCCGAGACACAGGATTCCGTTCCGGGTGACAGCGTTCCCGGCGACAGCATTCCCGAGCAGCCCGGTGATTCGGTCCCGGTCGACAGTGTTCCCGGCGACAGTGTTCCTGACGACTCCGTTCCCCCGACTGATGAACCCGAATGTCCCGAGGAGATCCAAGGGACTCGCTACACCGACGCCAATGGCGTCGAGTGGATCTGGACCGGCGACTCTCCCGAGGAAGCCGGAACGTCGATGTGGCTCGATCAAACCACCGGCGAGACCCGAGCCACGTCCGAACTCGACCCGTCGTTCGCCGACTGCGGCGAACCCGATCAACCGCGCACCCAGGAAGAGCCGGAATGTCCGGACTGGAACTCCGATCCGGTCACCTACACCGACCCGTCGGGCATGGTCTGGATCTACGACCGCTCGACCGACACCTGGTTCTCCACGACCGACGCCGACCTCTTCAAGGTCCCGACCGACGAACTTCCCGGTTACCTCGAACTCTGCGACGAGCCCGGTCAGCGTCAACCGGGTGGCGACTGCCCCGAGCCGTTCCGCGGCTCGTGGACCGACTACTACGCGAGCAACGGCGACGTCTGGCGCTGGGAGTTCACCAGCCCCGAGACCGGCCAGTGGGTCAACCAGAACGGCGACATCGTGAACTTCCTCGTCGACATCCCCGGTTATCTCGAGGATTGCGGCGATCCGCGGGACACCTACGAACCCGAGTGTCCCGAACCGATCAACGGCATCGCCGCCATGGATTGGACGCCCTACTACGCCAGCAACGGCGACCTCTGGGTCTACGTCTGGCAAGACGATCTCTGGAAGAGCCAGGACACCGGAGCGACCGTTGCCGGCTACGACCCGAGTGCGATTCCCGGTTACATCGAGGACTGCGGAGAGCCGCCGGTCGACGAGAACCCGTGCCCGCCCACCAAGTCGCGTGTCGGTGACACCTGGACCGACCCCGAGACCGGCGAGACATGGATCTTCGATTACGTCGGCACCACCGATGGTCGTTCGGCCATCCGCTGGACCAACACCACGACCGGCGAACAACTCGACGACTTCGATCTGTACGTGCAGGAGTGCGGTGAGCCCGCCACACCGAAGGTCGTGTGCCCGCCCACCAAGGCCACCATCGGCACCGTGTGGGTCGACACGACCGGCGAAGAGTGGGTCTTCGCCGCCGGATCCGGTGGCGCCGACGGATGGGATCAGGTGTCGACACCCGACATCGAGAACTTGACCTACGCCGAACTGCCCAACAAGCCGTCGGGATGCCCCGAACCGCAGCGTCCTCTCGACTGCCCGCCGATTCGTGACATTCCCGAGGGATACGTCTGGTTCGGAACCGACGGCAACGTGTATCGCTATCTCTCCTCGGAGGGTGGCTGGTTGAACGAGAACGACCCGTCGGGCCAAGTGGTTCCCTACACCGTCCTCCTCCCCGGCTACCGCGAGGCGTGTCTGCCGCCGTGTCCGCCGGTGAACGTGCACGAGACGAGCGAGTTCGCCATCTGGGTCGACCCCAGCACCGGCGAAGTGTGGGTGAAGTTCCCGCAGTCGAACAGCTGGACCAACGTCGACAACGGCCAATCACGGACGTACACGACCGACCTCCCCTTCTACACCGAGGACTGTCTGCCGCCGTGTGATCCGGAGTCGGACGGGCAGCCGACCTACGTCACCAACGACGACGGTCTGCCCGAGACCAACCCCGACAAGCGAGCGCAATACGGTGACGCCGACGACTCGGCGGTGACCGTGACCCCGGGTGACAGCGGGGTCGACCCGCAGCCGATCGCCGAACGACTCCTCACGGTGTCGACGGCCGACGGCGACGAGTGCAATCCGAACGGTTGCGTCGAACCGGAAACGGAACCCGAGCTCGGCCATTCGTTCCGCGATTCGCGTGGTGTTCTCTGGCGGTACGTCGGCAACGGCGAATGGCAAGCCGAGAACGGCGACTTCGTGACCTACATCCTCGACATCCCCGGATACGTCGATGCCTGCTTGCCGCCCGACACACCGATCGAGCGTGAGTGCCCGCCCGAATTCAAGGGTTCCGAATACACCGACACCAACGGCATCACGTGGACGTGGGTCGGATCGCACTCGACACCCGACGAGTCGGATCACGGCCAATTCTGGTTCCACTACTACGAGGACGGCAGCACCGAGTATCGCTACACCTTCCAACTCGAGCCGTTCTTCAGCGACTGCCCGAAGCCCGACGACGTGGAAACGCAGTCGCTGGAGGTCTTCGTCAGCATGCAAGGACCCAAGCAGGCCTGCGTGGGAGACCAGGTGATCTTCTACGCCTCGGCCTGGGACTCCGAGGGCAACGCAGTGCGTGAAGCGCGCTTCGACGTCGACGGAACGGAACTGCCGTTCATCGAGAGCGAACCCGGCTTCTTCTCCGCCGCCTACGACACGACGGGTGAAGGAACCTTCACGGTGACCGTGACCGCGACCGACGAGGACGGCAACGAGGCCACGTCGTCGATCACTCTGGTCGTGAGCGCCTGTGACGACACGACCGACCAAGGCGACCCGATCACTCCGGACACACCTGACACCCAGAACTCGGCTCCCGTCGTCGACGTCTCCATCGACCCCACCTGTGTGGAGGGCAAGTCCGAAGGCACGACCAAGGTCAGTGTGAAGATCACGGTGTCGGACGCCGACGGCGACTCGCTGAGCGTCTCGCTCAGTGGCGGAGCTTCCGACCGTTCGCTGCCGCCGCTGAGCGACACCGTGAACGGATCGGGATCCAAGAGCTTCGTCTTCGAGGTCGACTACCGCGATCGTGGCAAGACCTTCACGTTCACGGGAACTGCCGACGACGGAGAGGACCAAGCCAGCGACGCGGCGTCGGTCACGGTCCTGAATCCGGGTGGTTGCGGCCAGTCGACCGACACGTCGTCGGCACCCTCGACGCCGACGAACTCGACGCCGACGAACTCGTCCCCGAACAATCCGGCCACCAACAACACGGCACCCACGGTGACGATCGCCACCAAGCCCTCGGGCACCGTGACGGTCTGCAAGTCGGGCACCGGTTCGTCGGTTCCGGTGACGGCGACCATCACCGCCAATGACCCGCAAGGTGACTCGTTGGCGATCACTCTCGCCACCTACAACAAGACGATCAGCCTCGGGACCACGGCGCGCGCGGTGGGAACGATCTCCGGCACGGGATCGGTGACGGCGACCGAAACGTTCACGGCCGCGCAGATCGGTCAGACGATCGAACTGATCGCTCGAGCCGCCGACGCGTCGCTCACCGGCATCGCCCGAATCGACGTCAAGGTCGTCGAGCGCACAACCGGCTGCACCGTCGACAACACGGCCCCGAAGGTGGCCCTGACCAACAAGACGTGGCCCGCCTGTATCAGTCCGAACGGTTCGCCGGTGTCGTTCACGGTGAGCGACACCGCTGGTACCAAATTGTCGATCGTCATCAAGGTCGCCGGCAAGGTCGTTCAGGACGGAACACGATCCATCCCTGTCGGCTCCACGTCGACCAGTGTCTCCTACACCTTCACCGCCAACCAGGTCGGCCAGTCGGTGTCGGTGGAAGTCACCGACGACAAGGGCGCATCGGCTCAGCCGCTCACCACGACCCTCACCAAGGAGACGTGCCCCGGCTGATCGAGACGGCTCTCGAGAACGTCAGTGAACGGGCCCCGGGAGACCGGGGCTCGTTCGCGTGCGCATGTCGAAACGAGGCAACAGCAACTGCACGATCGGGCCGAT
>JBDLRN010000008.1:0-6079 GCA_039800005.1 Actinomycetota bacterium
GTCGTACTCGAACCACATGCGGGCCGAGGCGCCGGCCATGGCGAACACGGTGAAAGCGATGACGAAGGCCGGGAAGGTGCCCACCCAGGTATCGACCAGCCAGCCGAGGCCGAGGAAGATGGCCACCGTGATGGCCAATTCCATGCCCTGGCCGAGGCCAGGATCGGCTCCGGTACCCCTCGTACGCTGGGGATTCTTGCCGGCCACGAGGGTGACGAAGCGCTGCGACCAAGGCTTGGACGCACGGCGAGCGGCGGGCACGGTGGAGTCGGTCATGAGGGGGTGCGTTTCCGCTGGTCAGGGGGCTTTTCTCGACCAGTTCGTGAAACTTTGCACAAACTAGTCGGCCGGGGTGCCGGTGGGCAACCCCTCGGCGCGATCTTCCGGAGTCTGGCCGGCGTGACTCTGGTCTCCTGCCGCGTCCTTCCGCTTCCGCCTCACCTCGGGGTGCAGCACCGTGTAGATGCTGAGCACGATGGCCGCCGTGCCGATCGGGATGAGCGCCGTGCGGGCGTCGGTGAAGATCGGATACAGCACGAAGCCCGAGAGGATCATCGTCCAGAGCCACAAGATGAGCACGCTTCGCCGTTGGCCGTGACCGAGGTTCATGAGGCGGTGATGCAGATGGCCCTTGTCGGCGGTGGCCACTCCTTGCCGTTTGGCGGCGCGGCGCACGATGGCGAACAGGGTGTCGAGGATCGGCACACCGAGGATGAAGAGTGGAATGAAGAGCGGCGCGAGGAAGAAGTACGTCTGGCCCGGCGTGTAGGTGGACGAATCGGGATCGGCGCGGCCGCCCACCACACCGGTTGACACCGCCATGAGCAGACCGAGCAGCAGCGCGCCACTGTCGCCCATGAAGATCTTGGCCGGATTGAAGTTGTGCGGCAGGAAGCCCACGCACACACCCACTGCGATGATCGCCACCAGCGGGCCGATGTTGGGTTGCAGCAGTGCGCCCAGGTCGTCGAGACGCCGGCTGTACAGGAAGAACGCGGCTGCTGCGATGGCCACGATGCCGGCCGCGAGTCCGTCGAGACCGTCGATCAGGTTGATCGCCTGCGTCATACCGAGCACCCACAAGATCGTGATCAGCGGAATCCAGTCGTCCGACAGCACGAACACGTCGAGGAACGGCACTCGGAAATAGAACATCGTGACGCCGAACCACACGAGGACGAGCGAGGTGACCACGGCGCCCGTCACCTTGGCCACGCCCGACATCTCGCGCAGATCGTCGAAGAGGCCGGTCGCGAAGATCACCAGGGCGGCCAGCAGGACGCCGAGGGGTTCGGAGTTGTTGTCGAAGACGAACGAGAAGCGGTCCATCTGCCAGGCGAGGCCGAGGGCGACGGCGAAGCCGATGAACATGGCGATGCCACCCACGTCGGGGGTGGGGCGGGTGTGCACACGGCGCTCGTCGGGCTCGACGATCCAGCCGCGGTGGTGGGCCAGGCGGATGACGAGGGGGGTGGTGACGAAAGTGACGATGGCGGCGACCGCGCCGATCAGCACATACCCCGCAGTGTCAGGCACACCGAGAACTTACTCCCCCGCCTTTTCCCTGGTGACCCCTGGGGATCCTTGGCGTTCTGGGTCCATAACAGGACGCTGGGCGTCGTTTCCTGGACCCAGAACACCGAGGGGTGTGGTGGTAGCAGGACAACAGAGTGGGGTCGGCGGGGGTTGGTCGGATCATTGACGGGTGATCCGCCCTCGTTTGTCCCGTCTCTCCCTCGTCGTCGGCCTGATCGGCACGGCGCTCGGCTTCAGCCTCTCGTCGGCCGGGGCGACCTCGACCCCCATCGCGAACTCGGTTCCGCAGTTGATCACGTATCAGCTGACCGATCGTCTGGCCGGCGTCGCCTCGAGCAACGACGGCCTCACCGCCTACACCGCCGCCCAACGCCTTGGCGATTATCGATTCTTCCCGAGGGTGTATGGCACCACCAATGGCGGGCTCGATTGGGATGTATTGCCGACTTCACCCCAAGGCTCGTGGTCGGCGATCGACACCTCGTCGAACGGAGCCACCGTGGTGGTCGCCGGCGAGACGGCCACCTCGATCCACCGGCTGTACGTCTCGACCGACAGCGGCGCGACGTGGGCGCAGAAGGGACCGGACACCGCGTCGAATCTCGACGTGGCCGTGTCGGGTGACGGCGGAACGATCGTCGTGACGCGTACCAACGTGGGTGTGTCGTACTCGCACGACGTCGGCACCACATGGACCGATGCCACCGTGGCAGCGAACACCCCTCTCGTCGCCGACAACGTGGCCGTGAGCGACGACGGCAACGTGATGGTGGCCAGCAAGGTCGGCGGATCGGTGTGGCGGTCGACCAACGGTGGTGCCACGTGGGTCGACCTGGTGCCTCCCGTCTCGTCAGCCAACTGGCAAGACATTTCGATCAGCGACGACGGCCTCACCGTGTTCGCCGTCGCGGCCGACGACCGGGGCTACATCTGGAATGGCAACGGTTCGCCAGCGTGGACGGCGACCGCGGACCTCGGTTTCGTGTCGGGTCAATCGGTGCGGGGAACCATTTCGCCGGACGGCAACACCTTCATGGCAGCCAGCTATGGCGCCCGACCGCGCATCCTGCGCAACTGGGATCGATCGGCAAGTGGTGCCGCAGATGCCGACAACTGGACGGTCGAGTCGGCAGGCGAAGCAGTACTCGGACTGTCCGTCACCGCCGGTGGGGCACACTTCATCACCGTCACCGAGAACGCCGGCATCTTCGTGCGTGTGCCTTCCACTCCCGCCCCCGCGATCGACACAGTCAGAGGACAGTGCGCGTCGAGTGTTCCAGTCAGCGGGTCGACGACCGGTGGAACCGTGCTGACCATCACGGGCACATACCTCTATGTACCGACAGTCACCATCGATGGCCAGCCAGTCGCAGTCGGTCCGGTCGACCTTCCCAACCAATTCGTCGTCGAAGTACCGCCGGGCGTCGTCGGCCCGGCCGACATCGAGGTCACAACAGTGGGCGGAACATTCATCGTTCCCGATGGCTTCACCTACGTCGCTCCTCCGGAGACGTGGAGCAGTTTCGGATCCCCGATCGTCGGGAACGACACCAACAACTACTCAGGCGCGTCAATCGCGCTGAGCGCCGACGGATCCACACTCGCCATCGGAGAACCCGGATACAACCGCGACCGAGGTCGAGTCGTAGTCCACACACGATCGGGCAACACCTGGACCGAGGTCGGCACCATCACCGTCTCCGTCCGGGACAGCTTTGCGGGTACGTCGGTCGCGCTCAGCGGCGACGGTTCCACCCTCGCCATCGGCGTGCCCGGCTACGACGACGGCCGTGGCCAAGCGCTCGTCTACACACGAACCGGCAACACCTGGACCCAGATCGCCGACATCATCGGCTCCACGCTGTTCGACAGTGCGGGCGAATCGGTTGCGCTGAGCGCCAACGGGCAAACCCTCGCCATCGGCGCACCGTACAACGACTCCGGTCGAGGCAAAGTTCTCGTCTACGCACGAGACGGTGACACGTGGGCGTCGATCGGCAACATCGCTGGTTCGGCTGCGTCCGACCGCGCGGGGAAGTCGGTTGCGCTGAGCGCCGACGGGCAAACCCTCGCCATCGGCGCGCCCGAGCACAACGGCAGTTTCGGCCAACTTCTCGTCCACACACGAAATGGCAACACCTGGACCCAAACCAGCAGCATCACCGGTACTGCAGTGTCCGAGCGCGTGGGCAGGTCGTTTGCTCTGAGCGCCGACGGGCAAACCCTCGCCATCGGCATACCCCGGTACGCCAACGACCGCGGCAAGATCGTCGTCTACACACGAACCAACAACACCTGGGCCGAAACCAGCAGCATCATCGGCGACGTGGCTGAGGGTCAAGCGGGGACCTCCGTAGCCCTGAACGCCGATGGCACGATCATCGCCTACGGATCGCCGTACACCTGCCGGCAGAACAGTTCGGGGTTCATCTCGGTGAAAATTCTTCGAGACAATCAGTGGGTCGATCGTGATGGCGATCTCGTCTGGGAAGGATTCGAGCACGGCCTCGGCAACGTCGTGGCACTCAGCGCGAATGGTGATTTCGTCGCAGCATCACGTCTCAGTGCCGACGACAGTCGAGGCGAAACCTACACATGGCACTTCGGCGATCTCACACCGCCTTTCGTCGTACCCGCGCCCTCCAATCCGTCGTCATCGACACCTTCCACACCGACACCGGTCGAACCGCCGTCCGCGGAGGTGCGCGACGAACTCCCGGTGATTGATGCCTCGAACGTGTTGAGCGGTGTCGTCTCGGGTGGAGACGGGCCGACTGTGTTGCGCACGGGATCACAAGTGGGCATCACACTCGACGACTTCACACCGAACGAAGACGTATGGATCGGCTTGTTCTCCGATCCGACCACCATCGCCACGGTGAAAGCCGATGCGAACGGCGCGGTGTCGACTGAGTTCACCGTTCCGTCGGGATTGACCGGCGATCACACTCTGGTGATCTACGGAACCGAGTCGGGACGCGGTGTACGCATCTCGGTGCGACTGACTCCACCCGCACCACCCACGCTGCCCGTCACCGGATCCGACGTCGGACTGGGCACGGTGTGGCCCCTCGCAACCCTCTTCTTCTCCCTCGGCCTCGGCCTCACCTTGGTGTTCTGGGTCCATAACTCGACGCTGGGCGTCCGATCCTGGACCCAGAACGCCAAAGAAATCAGGCGCCGTGGGGGTAGGCGGGGAACTTGGCGCACAGGGCGGCCACGTCGGCCTTGACCCGCGCCAACTCGCTCGGGTTGGCGCGACCGCGCAACGCCTCGGCGATGAGACGAGCGATCACGACCATCTCGGGTTCCTTCATGCCCTGCGTGGTGACCGACGGAGTTCCGATGCGCACACCACTCGTGACGAACGGGCTGCGCGGATCGTCGGGCACCGTGTTCTTGTTGAGGGTGATACCCGCCTCGTCGAGCACGAGCTGTGCTTCCTTGCCGGTGAGTTCGGCGTCGAACGGACGCAGATCGACCACCATCAAGTGACAGTCGGTTCCACCCGAGACCAGGCGGAAGCCTTCGGCGGCGAGCGCGTTGGCGAGTGCTGACGCGTTGTCGACGATCTGCTTCGCGTACTCGCGGAACATGGGGCTCTGCGCCTCGCGGAACGCGATGGCCTTGCCGGCGATGGCGTGCTCGAGCGGACCACCCTGCCAACCCGGGAACACCGCCTTGTCGATCGCCGCGGCATGCTCGGCCTTCGACAGGATGCAACCACCACGCGGACCACGCAGCGTCTTGTGGGTAGTGAAGGTGACGACGTCGGCGTACGGCACCGGATTCGGGTACACGCCACCGGCGATCAGACCCGCCAAGTGCGCGGCGTCGTAGAGGAAGTAGGCGCCCACTTCGTCGGCGATGGCCTTGAAGGGCTCCGGATCGATGCGGCGCGGATAACTGGTGGTGCCGGTGACGATGAGACGCGGCTTGTGTTCGTGCGCCAGATCGCGCACCTGATCCATGTCGATGCGCTCGTCGCCCGGCTTCACCTTGTAGGGAATGAAGTTGTAGAGCTTGCCGCTCGCGTTGACCGGCGAACCGTGTGTGAGGTGACCACCGTGATCGAGGCTGAGGCCGAGTACCGTGTCGCCCTGATCGATGAGCGCCTGATACGCGCACATGTTGGCGTTGGCACCCGAGTGCGGTTGCACGTTGGCGTGATCGGCACCGAACAACGCCTTGATGCGCTCGATGGCGAGAGCCTCGATCGAGTCGACCACCTTGTTGCCGCCGTAGTAACGCTTGCCCGGGTAACCCTCGGAGTACTTGTTGGTGAGCACGCTGCCGGTGGCGCGCATCACGGCCGGCGAGGTGAAGTTCTCGCTGGCGATCAGCTGCAGGCCGGTGGTCTGACGCGTGAACTCCTCGGCGATGAGGCGCTCGACTTCGAGATCGGGATCGGTGTCGGAGGGAAAAGGCATGGTGTCCTCAGGCTAGGAGTGGCGTCGGGTCGGGAGAGAGTTCAGAACTCGTTCTCGAGGTCGGTGAGCTGTGACACCCGTCGGGCGTGCCGGCCGCCTTCGAACTCGGTGGC
>JBDLRN010000009.1:0-46668 GCA_039800005.1 Actinomycetota bacterium
TACCAATTCAACGCGACGGGCGAGAGAATCGCTTACTCCATCAACTGGGTCGGAACTGCTCCGACCGAGCCTTCTTTCAACACGGGCACAGGACTCCTCAGCTGGACTCCGGTGAACGACCTGGGTGATTTCTCGTACACGATCACTGCGACCAACGACTCGGGATCGGTGACGACATCGGTCAAGCAATTGTCCATTTCCGATGGAACTGCGTTCAGTCTCGAGATCGTCCAACAGCCGTTAGCAGCAGCGAGTGGTGCCTCTCTTGCGACGCAACCGAGCGTCCGAGTTGTCGACGAGGACGGTCGTGTCATCATCACGCCGATGTCCATCGTGGCGACATCAACCGGAGCGTTGGGCGGTACCCGCACGTTGACCACGTCGGCGGGAACCGCGGCATTTTCCGACCTGACCCTGACCGGGTCGGTCGACACCGACTACACCCTCACTTTCACCTCCGGATCGCTCAGCGTCACGTCGGCGGTGACTCAGGTGACACCCGGTGCCTTGGTGGCATTGGTGCTGACAACACCACCCGTTGTCGCTGGAGCCGCCGGACTTGCGATGCCGACTCAGCCGGTCGTGCAACTGGTAGACGCGCAAGGCAACGTGATTGACGATCGCAGCCTCACCGTGACCGTGTCGTCGGTGTTGTCGTCGAACACGTCCACTCTCGCGGGAAACCTCGGAGGAACGACGTCGCTGTCGACATCGACCGGCGTCGTCACCTTCACTGACCTCACGTTCGGGGGAACCGTCGGCACCGTTTACAAACTGAAATTCGCAAGCGGAGCGCTCTCCGTGTTGTCGGCTGACGTGTCGAACACGCAAGCTGGTGCTGCCACCAAACTCAGCATCGTTTCGCAGCCGACAATCTCTGCTTCAACGCTGGTGGGTGGCGACTTCGACCAGCAACCGGTCGTACAGATTCTGGATGCAGACGACAATCCGACGACATCAACGGCGCAAGTGACGGCGACGTCATCAGGTGGAACGTTGGGAGGCACAACAGGTGTCGATGCAGTGGCGGGCACCGCCACCTTCACCGGACTGAACTTCGCTGGGCTCCTGACGACCCCCTACACGTTGACGTTCACGTCACCGGGTCTCCAATCGGTGACGAGCTCACCCTTCCAGTTCGCAGCCGGCCGATTCGGACCGGTGTCCCGCGCGGTGACGACCATCACGACAGGCGCCACATCTCTTGCCGCCGATGGAACCTCGACAACGTCGGTGACCGTTCGTGCGAAAGATGCTGGTGGAAACCATCTGTTGACTTCACAAGGTCTCGTGGCTCTCTCGGTGACGTCCGGAGTCCTCAGTGCTGTGGTCGACAACAACGACGGTACGTACACGGCCACCTACACGTCGCCGGTGTCTCGCGGCACGGGCACGGCAACTGTTTCGGGAAACATCGCCGGATCACCGATCACCGCGACGGCTGTCATCACTCTGAAGACCACGCAGACGATCGACTTCCCGCAACCGGCGAACGTGCCTCTCGGAACCCTTCCCTATTCGATGTCGGCAACGGCAACATCGGCCCTTGCGGTGACGTTCACGAGCTCCACGTCGTCGGTGTGTCTCGTCACCAGCGCGGGCATGGTCTCGATTCTCTCCGTCGGCTCGTGCACGATCGATGCCGATCAGGCCGGAGACGCGACGCATTGGACGGCACCCACCATGTCGCGAACTTTCTCGGTGCAACCCACGACCCCCAGCGCGCCGTACATTTCCTCGGTGACGCCAGGTAGCGGTTGGGTCGACGTCGCTTTCGTCGCACCGGGTTTCGACGGCGGTGCGACGATCACCGACTACGAGTACTCCACCGATGGGGGTACGAACTGGGTGACACTCGGCTCGACATCGTCCCCGCTCAGGATCACGCCATTGACGAACGGAACCGATTACGTGGTTCGGATCCGCGCCGTGAACAGCGCCGGTCCTGGTCTGTCCAGCGCCGACGGTCCGTCGGTCACTCCGGACGTGAATGGTGGTGCACCGATCCCCGTTGGAGCGGCGACGCCGTCGGCGCCTCGAAACGGAGCTGTCTTCGTCCACACCGCGAACGACATCACTCTCTCGTGGGTCGAACCCGAGTCACATGGTGGATCTCCGGTGATCTCGTACACCGTGGCGATGACTCCGAACGGCACGTGTCCGGTGAGCACGATCGCCTCGTCGGCACGAACGGCGTCGTGTTCAGTCAACGGCCTCACACCAGGAACGACCTATTCGTTCACGATCAAGGCCGTGAATGCCGTGGGTCCGGGCGCCAGTGCTCTGGTGACCTACGTAGTGCCCGGTGGAGGATCGGGTGGCGGAGCAGGCGGTGGTGGCACCACCTCAGGCGGTGATGACGACGGCGAAGATGATGACGACGATGACCGTGGCAACGGAGACGGCGTTCCCCGACCCGGTGGACCCGATGCGCCGCCGTTGCCGGGTATCGATGACAACGACGATGGGTTCCCCGATCCGTGGCGACCGAATCCTGATCCGAACAATCGTCCCGGAATTCCGTGTTCGGGCTGTGTACAGGTGTTCCCGGCACCGTCGGGTGGCGATGGTCCGCAACCGGGAGTGACGAACTCGCCGCCGGGTTCACGTCCTGGCTTCATCAAGGTGTCCACCGGCACCGGCCCGGTCGTGACGATCGGCGGCTCGAACCCCGACGGACGACCGGCGACGGTGACGTCGCCGAACGGCGGATTCGTGGTGGGTCCGGGCGGCAACATCCCGATCGTGCTCACCGGACTCAAGCCGGGTTCGACGGTCACCGTGTGGTTGGCCGATCAGTTCTCGGTGTCGGGTGTCGTGGGCCCCGATGGAACCATCTCGCTGACCGCAACGGTTCCGGGAGATCTGCCATCGGGCACCTACACCGGTCGAGTCGACTTGGTCGATCCGTCGGGTCAGGCTCGATCCATCCTGTTCGGATTCGAATGGGTGGGACGCAACGGCATGTTGCCCGTGACCGGCAACGACGGCGTCGAGGGGCTGGTGATCGTGCTCTGGATGTTCGTGGCCGGAGTATTGATCATCGCCGTATCCCGTCGTCGTTTGTTTCTCTGAACACTCCCATACGACCCAAACGCCTCGTGAAGCGCTTCATCGCTGGCTAGCGTCCTCGTCATGAGGATGCTTCGTCGAGCCATAGCCGCCATGTCCGTGGCTGGCCTCATCGCAGCGGCCCTGCGCGTGCGCGGTCGTGGTGGCGTGCCCCCGCAGCGTGGTGGTTGGCGCGAGTTGTCGCGGCCTCGTTCGTGACGGCGTCGTCAGCGCCCATCGGGGTGATCGGACTCGGTGCGGTCGGATCCCGGGTGGCTCGTCAGATCGTGCAGTCCGGACGTTCCGTGATCGTGCACGACTCCGATCCAGGGGCCGCCATTGCGGTGCGCGGCCTCGAGCGGTGCACCGTCGCCGGGTCGATCGACGCTTTCTCCGACACGTCGTGCGCAGCGGTCGTGTTGTGTACGCCCGCCCCACAAGAGACTCTGGCCATCACGTTCCTCGACCGCGGTCTCGACGTGGTCACAACGTCCGACGACCCCGACGACGTGCGTGAATTGTTGGCCCTCGACCAGCGAGCCCGTGACGAGAAGGTTCGTCTCGTCGTCGGAGCAGCGGCGAGTCCGGGTATGTCGGGCCTCCTCGCCGCCGAACTGTCGTTGCGTTTCGACACGGTCGACGAGATCCACGTGGCCTTTCACGGCACCGGAGGACCGGCGTGCGCGCGTCAACATCACCGAGCACTCGGCGGCGACGCTCTCGGTTGGCACGATGGCGAATGGATCGAACGACCGGGCGGAAGCGGTCGCGAACTTCTCTGGTTCCCCGAACCCATCGGAGGCAAGGACTGTTATCGCGCCGAACTCGCCGACCCCATCGTTCTGCACGCCGCCTTCCCGCACGCAACGCGGATCAGTGCTCGGGTGTCGGCCACTCGTCGCGATCGACTCACCGCCCGACTGCCGATGATGTCACCTCCTCATGCCGAAGGAGGGTTGGGCGGATTGCGCGTCGAAGTGCGAGGGTCGCGAGACGGACAACGTGTCACCGAAGTGGCCGGAATCGCCGAACGCACGGCGATCGTGGCCGGCTCGGTCGCCGCGTCGGTCGCCGATCATCTCTCGACCGGAGTCACGACAGCGATCGGCGCCGTCACTCTCGGCGACGGTCGACTCGACGACATCGCTCTCGTGACGGCTGTCATCGAACGCGGAATTCGCGTGTTCGAGTACGTCGGTGCGAGCGACTGAGATCCGAACTCATTCGGCCTCTTGTACATTCACGACATGAGCGGCAACCACCAGCGAACCGACGTCCACGAGGTGGCATCCGAGCGTCTGAATGCCATCGATCAGCGTTACTCTCCCGGTCGTCGACGACTGGTCGACGTGTTGGCCAACGCCACGCATCCACTCGTCACCACCGAGATCTCCGCCGCCACCGACGACCTTCCGCAGAGTTCGGTGTACCGCAACCTGTCGATTCTCGAAGAGGCCGGTGTGGTCGTGAAGGTGCTCACCACTGGTGAGCGCGCGGCGTTCGAGTTGGCCGAAGACCTGAAGGGTCATCACCACCACGTCGTGTGCATCGACTGTGGTCGAGTGATCGACGTCGACGTTCCCGAACAGATCGAGAAGTTGCTGTCGGACGGTATGAGCACCTTGGTCGCCAAGGAAGGTTTCACCCTGCTCGGACACCGGCTCGACCTGCTCGGTCGCTGTGATCAGTGTTCGCGATCGAGGCGCGACGAGAGTTTCTCGACCAGTTCGGTCAAGTGATCGACCTTCTTCTGGAGTTCGTCCAGGTCGACGATGTCGCGTACGTCTTCGGTGGTCGCCACGTCGGTGAGTGACAATCGCACGCTGGCGATTTCACGGGCCAGGAATTCGGTGTCGGCCTGCGTTCGTTCGGCGACCTTGCGGTCATGTTCGGACTGCGCACGATCACGAGCCTCTTGACGGTTCTGCGCGAGCAGGATCAGCGGAGCCGCGTACGACGCCTGCAACGACAAGATGAGCGTGAGCAACACCAGACCACGACCCCACGGGTCGAAGGTCCAGGTATCGGGAACGACGATGTTGTAGCCGATCCAGGCGACGATCACGAACGACTGCCACACGAGGAAACGTGCTGTTCCGAGTGTGCGCGCGATCGATTCGGAGAACTGTCCGAAGGCCTCCGGGTCGTAGTGCACACCGATCCGCCGCCGCTGGCGGGGAATTTCGAGTCGGGCTCGAGCCTTCATGACACCTCCTCTCGGTTCGTGCGATCGTCGTCGGGTGACGGCGGTTCGTTTCAGTGGGTGATCGGACTTGCTTGTTGACGGCGTCGCTGCCGCCATCCGGTCGGCAACGTGCGGTCGAGTACGTCGTCGATGGTGATGGCCCCGAGCAGACGACCGGCTTCGTCGCACACACCGATGGACAACATGTTGTAGGAAGCGAGACGCTCGGCGACTTCACGGTCGCTGATGTCGGGAGTGACGGTGGGTTCGGTTTCGAGACACTGGCCGAGCTCCATGCCCGGGGCTTCGCGCAGCAGCCTCTGGAAGTGAACCACACCGAGGTACTTGCCGGTGGGTGGTTTGTACGGGGGGCGGCACACGAACACCTGGGCGGCGATCGACACCAACCATTCGGGGTCGCGGAGTTGAGCCAGGGCTTCAGCGACGGTCGATGTGGGTCCGAGAACGATGATCTCGGGGGTCATGAGACCACCGGCGGTGCCCTCCGCGTACGAGAGGAGACGGCGCATCATGTCGGCGTCCTCGTCGTCCATGGCATCGAGGATCTTGGCTCGTTGTTCACCAGGCATCTCGGCGAGAAGGTCGGCCAAGTCGTCGCTCTCCATCTCGTCGAGCACGGCGAGAAGACGATCCATGTCGAGTCCTTCGATGAGGCCCACCTGTTCGGCCTCAGGCAGCTCTTCGAGCACGTCGGCGAGCCGGTCGTCGTCCATGGCTTCGGCCAACTGACGACGCTGCGACAAGGGAAGAGAACGAACCACGGCCGCTACGTCGGTGGGGTGCATGTCGTGCAGGCGAGCGGCTTCGGCGGCCATCTCGGTGGTGGCGGCGAAGAGATGCGCGACCTCGACCCACTCGACCAGCCGATGCGTGGGGCGGCGACGCAGAGCCGTCCGTTTGGCGAGTCGCACCTGGGCGACCTCCCAGCCGCCCGACTTGGAATCGAGGCGCTCGCGCAACGCAACGTCGGCAACCGTCTCGCCGTTCACGTGCCGGTCGATCACGTCGCGGCCGAGGAGCTTCTCACCTTTTTTCACCTTGAACGGATTGAGGTCGATGTCCCATGAACGCAGACGCACACCGGTGTCGGTGATCTCGCCGACCTTGCCGGCGTTCACGAAGATGCGACGACGCTGGCTCGACGCCGTGAACCCCACGACCCGAGGGGACGATCCGGCGCGACCAGGAACCACGACCACGTCGTCGATACGTCCGATGCTGGCCCCACCGGCGTCGAGCAACGGCAGGCGCATCATGCGGAATGCGTAGATCAGATCGCCGGCCATGCCGGCAGGCTACCGATGGGGTCAGGACGTACGGCGGACGATGTCGCGAGCGACGGCCCCGTACCGTTCGAAGCGCTCCTGATCGCGGCCCGCGTTGTACAGAACGAGGCGATCGGCGACACCTCCGTACCGAGCGATCAGTTCGTTGGCCAGGCCGTCCCACGTGGCCTCGGTGGTGAACACCGAGAGGTGATCGTCGGTGATCTGCGCGGCCATCCCGGCGAAGTCGCCGGCCTTCTGTTTCTCACGGATGCGCGCGGTCGTCCCGTCGAACCCGGCCTCGTCCCAGATGAAGGCGTAGTTGGGTGTGCTGCCGTAGAAGCTCAACATGGCGCGCAGGTGTTCACGTTCGGCGTGACGTTCTTCGTCGGTGTCACCGACGACGGTCATCACCGGGACGATGATCGCCACGTCGTCGAGAGTTCGACCCGCCGACGCCGCGCCGTCGGTGACGCGGGGAATCACATGGCGCTTCAGGTAGCCGGGCTCTCCGATCGGATGCACGTGCACCCCGTCGGCGACTTCGCCGGCCATGTTCAACATCCACGGGTTCACTGCCGCGATGTCGACCTTGGGGTCGGGTGCGTGGATCGGTCCCGGACTCCACTGCGGGGTGATGAAGTCGAGTGCGTAGAAGTCACCGTGGTGATCGAGTTTCCCGGTGCGGAACGCGGAGAAACACGCCTTCACCGCCAGCACGTAATCGCGTAGCCGCGGACCGGGTCGATCGAACTCCACGCCGTAGCGACGCACCACATGGGTCTTCACCTGCGTGCCGAGGCCGAGTCGGAAGCGACCCCCGGATGCTTCTTGGAGCTCCCACGCAGTGGCGGCGGTGACGAACGGGCTGCGGGGAAAGGCGACCGCGACCCCCGTCGACAAATCGAGCCCCGGCGCGGCCACGGCCGCGGCACCCACGTTCAGATACGCAGTACGCCCGGCTTCGGTGAAGAGGAGACCCGAGAAACCGGCGGTCTGCGCGCGGCGGGCGTGATCACCGGTCCTGGCGAGCGGCAGTGGTGTGGTCATGACGTCGACGTGCACGCAGGCAGAGTAGATCGTTTCGGAGGGTGCACCACGAGCGAACCTTGCGATCTGTCTGCTTCGACTAGGTTCGCCGTCGTGGCCGACACGCTCTTGTTGCTTCCCGAAGAGTTCTCCGTGTGTCCGCGATGCTCCACTCGCCACGACGGACGCTTCTACGGACCGTGTGAGTCGTGTCGCGCCGAACTGCGGTCGACCATGGGGATCGAAGCGCGTGACGTCGAAGTCGCCGAGTACGTGCCGAAGATGAACGTCACGCCGAACGCCGTCGCCCTGAAGGACGACTGAACCCGACGACCGATCGGGGCGTGATCTACTCGCCGGCCGAGGCCGGCAACTGATCGTCGCGAACTCCACCACCGGGCCGGAACGTGGTGCCGCGATCGTCCTCACCCTTTTGCATGTTCTGCATCATGGTGACCAACTCGGCCGAGGCCCGTTCGTCGGCCATGATCTTCTGCATCACGGCGGCACCGGCACCAGCCATGAGCGTGGCCTGGTTGTCGTTCAAGAATTTCATCGAGGCGCGCTGACGCTCGGTCGTGCGGTTCACCTCGGGGATCACGTAACGGGCGACCATGTCCCACGAACGCTTGGTGTTTTCGCGATTCGCCCAGTCGTGGGCGAAGCCGAGCACCACACCGAATCCACCAGTGATGTCCTGCAGATGACGGATCGCGGTCACGAGATCATCGGGTGTGCCGACGATCGCGGTGCCGCCGGCGGTGATCTGCTCGAGGAGTTCCCACTTGTCGTCGACGTGTTGCGCGCCGGGGCGGCCGAGCGTCCATACGTTGTATTCGTTGTGCCAGCGCTGGAGGCCGTCGACGGCTTCGTTGCGGGCCTGCTCACGAGTCTCGGCGATGTGCCAACTCATCATCACGCGCCAGTTGTTGCGGTCGACCGTCTGGCCGTGCTTGGCGGCCGCTTCTTCGGCGAAGCTCCACTGCGTGGGCAACGCGGCGAGGCCGGCCGTGCTGTTGGAGGCGATCGACAGGACGCCACAGCCGTACTTGCCGGCCAGTTGCATTCCCGACGGCGACAAGGTGGACGCGGTGGCGATCGGCATGTCGTCCTGAACGGGGAGCAGCTGGAGCTGCGCGTCGCGCAGAGTGAACCAGTCACTCTCGTAGGTGAAGCGATCCTCGCCGCGGAGAAGACGGGTGATGACGCCGAGGGCCTCGTCCTGTCGGTCGCGTTGCACGAGTGGGTCGATGCCGAGAGTCCAGGCGTCGCTCGGAAGGGCCCCGGGACCGGTGCCGAACATGGCGCGACCCTTGGTCATGTGATCGAGCTGCACGATCCGCTGGGCCACGTTGAACGGGTGGTGATAGGGGAGCGAGATCACTCCGGTGCCGAGGCGGATGGTCGAGGTGCGTTGTCCGGCCGCGGCCAGGAACATCTCGGGCGACGCGATCATCTCCCAGCCACTCGAATGGTGTTCACCGCACCAGAACTCGTCGAAGCCGAGGTGGTCGAGATGGGCGGCGAATTCGATGTCGCTCTGGAACTGGAGCGTCGGGTTCTCGCCGACCGGATGGTGTGGCGCCAGGAAGGTTCCGAATTCGAGGCGGGGCGGTCGGCCCCCCGGAAGACCGCGTGTCGATGTCATGGGAGAAGGGTACGTCTGCGGGCGGGTCGGCTCGTCAGCGAGCGTTCCCGCCGGGCAGGGCGGCTAGTGTGAGGACGCCCTTCGGGGACGTAGCTCAGTTGGCTAGAGCACCTGCTTTGCAAGCAGGGGGTCGTGGGTTCGAGTCCCATCGTCTCCACCCGGTCGTCCCCCACTTTTCGCGCACCCTGAAGCGCTGAGCACCGTACGCGAGCACTGCGATGCAGAGTGCGCGGTTTCGGTTGTTGAATTTGGTTCGAAAGATTGGTCAAATGGAGGTCCAGGCCGCGGTACACCCGTACCCAAGGCGACGATGGAGGCCATCCTCATGATCACGCATTCGAACTCCCACCGCTCCCACGGCCGGATTTCCACCCGTCGTCTGCTGACTGCCGGCGTCCTCGTTCTCGGCCTCGGCACTGGTGTCGTGGCCTGCGGTGGCGACGAATCGTCGGATCTCTCTCGAGAGGACCTGCTTGCGATCCTCGAGGCCGTCCAGGTCGATCCCGAGGTCGCGCAGTCCCTGTCCGACGACCAGTTGCAGGACGCCGTCGACCAGGTCCTCGCCGGCCTCGACGACCTCCCGGCTCCCGACACGACGGTGGCGGAGAATCCGGACGTCGTCGCCACTGGTGATTCCGCCGCTCCCGCTCCGGCCGACACCGAAGCTCCGGCCGACACCGTCGCTCCGGCACCCGAGGAGTCGACGGCCCCCGCCGACGAGGGAGCAACAGCGCCGTTCCCGAGCGTGGTCATCACCTTGCCGGGTGTGTCGATCCCGATCGGGAACATCAGCCAGCTTGCTTCGACCCTGGGAGTGAAGGATCTGAGCGTCGTCGAGGGCACCAAGTTCAACCGACTCAACATCACGGTCACCGAATTCGGATTCGGAACGACCGAACTCGAGCGTGTCGACGTCGTCGTGAACGCAGCGGGCGTGACCAAGGAATTTTCCGCCCGACGAAGCTCGAACACGTCCACCACCGAATCGGTGTGGTTCGTCGAGGTGGCTCCCTGGACCGAAAGCGCTCGTATCTCGGTGACCGTTCGCGACACACGTGGAGAGACGGCTGGGCGCTCGTTCGTCATCAACCCCTGAGAAGGGAAAGTCCGGGCGTGTCTCGTACGCTCGAACTGCATGGACTGGATTTCTGATCCCACCGCATGGAGTGCCCTGGCGGCACTTCTCACTCTCGAGGTCGTACTCGGAGTCGACAACGTCGTCTTCATCTCGATCCTCGCCTCCAAACTTCCGGCCGAGGATCAGGATCGAGCTCGTCGCACAGGGCTTCTCCTCGCTGGCGGTATGCGCGTGTTGCTCCTCCTCGGTGTGGGTTGGATCATCACGCTGAAGAAGGAACTCTTCTCCATCGGATCGGTCGGCTTCAGCGGCAAGGAACTGATTCTCCTGGCCGGCGGACTCTTTCTGATCTACAAGGCGACCAAGGAGATCCACCACAAGCTCGAGGACGACGAGGGACAGGTATCGGCCAAGGTCGCCCCCACCTTCGCGGCCGTGATCGCCCAGGTGATGCTTCTCGACCTCGTGTTCTCGATCGACTCGGTGATCACAGCCGTCGGTATGACCACCTACGTGTGGGTGATGGTGATCGCGATCGTCACCGCTGTTGTCGTGATGCTCTTCGCCTCGAAAGCCATCTACTCCTTCGTCAACGCGCACCCATCGGTGAAGATGCTCGCGTTGGCGTTCCTCCTGTTGATCGGCACGACCCTCATCGCCGAGGGTTTCGGCCAGAAGATCCCGAAGGGTTACATCTACGCCGCGATGGCGTTCTCGGTGTTCGTCGAAGTTCTCAACATCGGCGCTCGACGCAAAACCAAACCGGTCGAACCGGTGCATCTTCGTGAATCCATCGTGGCCGATCAGGCAACAGGAAGATCACGCTGACTTCTCGTTGACGTCGTATCGACGTCACCTTTCGTTCACCTCCTCCACGTACTTTTCGGTGGTCATTTCAGGAGGAGATTCGATGAAAATTCGCATGTTCGGCGCGTTCGTCGTCGCACTTTTGATGGTGGTGTGGCTCGGCACGCCCTCGCAGGCGGGAACGGGCATGGAACTGGTCGCCATCGGCACTTACGACAGTGGTGTCGGCGAAGGCGGCTCGGAAATCGCCAAGTACGACGGCTGGACCCGTCAGATCTTCATCACCAACGGAGCCGAGGACCGCATCGACGTCGTCGACGCGCGCGATCCGGAGAACATGACGTTGATTCGATCGATCGATCTCACGACATACGGCCCGTCGCTCACCAGTCTCGATGTCGTCAAGGGCCTCGGAGTGGCGGCCGTCGTCGGTTCGCCGGTGACCGAACCGGGCACGCTGGTGTTCTTCAGCCCGTCGTCGGGCAAGGTGCTGTACACCCGCAAGGTGGGCCCGTTGCCCGACATGGTCACGTTCGCCGCGAATGGATCGGCGGTCCTCGTGGCCAACGAAGGCGAACCTCGCTGCATCACTTCGGCAGGTGAGCCGACCACCGACCCCACCGAGGCCGTGAACCCTCGTGGGTCGGTGAGTGTCATCAAGATCGCCAATGGTGTGCCCGGTCAGGCGACGACGATCGACTTCTCGGCACTCGACACGGCGACGGCCGCTCTCCAGGCGGACGGAGTGCGCGTGCCCATCTGGCCCGGCGCTCTGCCGTCGCAGGACCTCGAGCCCGAGTACATCACGGTGTCGGGCAAGTACGCCTACGTGACCCTTCAAGAGGCGAATTCGGTCGCCATCATCGATTGGGTCACGGGCAAGTTGGTCGGCGTCAAGGGTCTCGGTCTGAAGTCGTGGACGAACTCGTTCCTCGGTCTCGACGCGAGTGATCGTGACGACGCCTACAACTCGGTCATCTGGCCGGTCAAGAACCTCTACATGCCCGATGCCATTGCGTCGATGAAGGTTGGAGGCAAGACCTATCTCGTGACGGCCAACGAGGGTGATGGCGTGGAGTACTTCGCCGGACCCGTGGCCGACGACGACGAGCAGGAGCTCTGCTACACCGACGAGGCGCGCGTCAAGGATCTCGATCTCGATCCGTCGGTGTTCGCCGAGGGCATTGGCGACAGCGATCAGCTCGGCCGCTTGAAGGTCGTCGCAACCTTCCCGAGCGTCGAGGGCCCGAACGGGTACACGCAGCTCGCAGCCTACGGTGGACGCTCGTTCACGATCTGGGACACGAACGGCAACGTCGTGTTCGACTCGGGCTCCGGCCTCGAGGCCATCATTCGCACCGTCGTCGGTGAAGAAGCGTGGCTGGAGGATCACGACGGTCGAAGCGACGACAAAGGTCCGGAGCCGGAAGGCGTGGCCGTCGGTGCTCCGTACGGCGTGCCGACCGTGTTCGTCGGGCTGGAGCGCTCGGGTGGAGTGATGGTGTTCGACGCATCGAATCCGGCTTCACCGGACTTCGTGCAGTGGGCGCGTACCGACGACATCTCTCCGGAAGGCCTGCAGTACGTCCCGGCTCACTCGTCGGTGACGGGCAAGCCTTTGTTGATCGTGTCGCACGAGATTTCAGGAACGACAACGGTCTTCGAGATCCGTCGCTGACCACGAGTTGGGTTCCGTCGTCGCCGAGCTGAGGGGCTGACGGCGACGACGGAACTCACACATCGCCGCGAGAGAGGCCTTCGAGAACCTCGGCGGCTCGTGCTCGAACAGCGTCGAGGTCCGACAACTTGAACGCCGCTCGCACCTGTTGCGCCACGCGCGGATTACGCCCGAGCACGGGTTCGTGCCGGGCCATGAAGTCCCAATACAGGGTCGTGAAGGGACATGCATCGTCACCGACCCGCTTCTTGCGGTCGTAGTGACAGCCCTTGCAGTAATCGCTCATCTTGTCGATGTAGGCGCCACCCGATGCATACGGTTTGGTGGCCATGCGCCCGCCGTCGGCGAATTGCGACATGCCGATCACATTGGGCACCATCACCCATTCGGCGCCGTCGACGAAGTTCTCCCACATCCAATCGGTCAGCTGCTGCGGATCGAGTCCGGCGATCAGACTCAGGTTGCCGATCACCATGAGCCGTTGGATGTGATGCGCCCACGCTCGGTCGTGCACGTCGGTGAGAGTCGACGACACGCAGCGCATCTTGGTCCGACTCGAGTCGGAGAACACCGGGGGCAAGGGCCGACGTGCGTCGAGCGCGTTGGCGTGCGCGTACTCGGGCATCCACAGCCAGTACAACCCCCACACGTATTCGCGCCACCCGATGACCTGGCGAATGAACCCTTCGGCCGATTCGATCGGCACGTCACCGCGATCGAACGCGGTCTGAACGGCGTCGCACACCTCGGCGGGCGTGACCAGCCCGATGTTGAGATACGGCGACAGCAACGAGTGCGCCAGATGCCAACTCCCCGTCGTCATGGCGTCCTCGTGCGGACCGAAGTGGGGGAGAAGCCGCGTCACGAAATGATCGAGACGTCGTAGAGCGCCGGCACGAGTGGTGGCCCACAACCCGTTCGGCCCCGCACCGTGACAGAACGGACCGACGTCGTCGAGCACGGATCGATCGATGTCGTCGAGTTCGTCGACCAGCGGGATGGGCCAGTGATTCACTCCGTCCTTGGGCGGCGGTTGTCGGTTCTCGGCGTCGAAGTTCCAGCGACCCCCGACCGGGGTGGGCGCATCGCTCGAGGCCTCCATGAGGTAGCCGAGCCGAGTTCGCTGCCAGCGGTAGAAGTCCTCCATCTTGAACGATCGTCGTCCCGACGACCAGGTGGCGAACTGTTCGTAATGGCACAGGAACTGATTGGAACGTTCGACCACACAGCCCAGACTCCGAACCATCTCGAGACCGCGAAAACTGGCCGGCTCGGTGACGGCCACCGACGAGGGAGAGAACTCGGCCACGTGTTCGTGAAATCCGGCGCGTAACGACGCGGTGTGCCGGTAGTCGACAGCGAACCCCTCGCGGCGCAACTCGTCGGCGAAATGCCGCATCGACGACACGACGAAGTGAGCGCGCTGCACGTGCCACGACTTCGATGCCAGTTTGGCCCGACTCTCGACCATCAGGATCCGGTGACTGTCGGGTTGCGCCCCCGCGAGTGCCGTGAGCGATCGTCCGAGTTGATCACCGAGCACCCAGACCGTCCGCACACGGTCAATGTAACGTCAGCCACTGTCGAACGAGTCGACGAGCATCGAGAGAGATTCGGTGAGGCGCACGTCGGGAAGGAATCTCCCGATGATCGGGACGTCCGTCGAATTGACCAACTCGACGCGTACCGACACCAGTTCCCCATCGTCGTTCACTCGGTACGACGCGTCGCGGTCGGGCCAGGCCCGTTCGATCACCTGAGCCACCGCCCCCGTTGGATCGGCCGACACCGAGGCCGCTCGGGTGGCATCACGGGTGACGTGCACCAGATGGAGTCGATCGACGAGCACGACGAAGACCTGAACGGCACCGAGCAGAACCACGACGAGAATCGGGATCGTGAGAGCGAATTCGACGGTGGCCTGGCCCCGATCGTTCGACGGATCAGGGAAGTTGCGACGTGACACTGTCGATCACACGATCGAACAGATCACCGATCTTTCCGCCGCCGCCTCCACCACTGGCCCACGCCACCACCAGGAGGGCGATCAGAGCGGCGGCCAGGATGACCAATGCGTATTCGGATGTGGCCTGACCAAGGTCTCGTCGATCAGAGGTGTCGATGTCGTTCATGTTTCCTTTCGGGTCTCACAGTGAGATGTCGAGTCGGGACAGAGTGCCGACGAGTGTGGGCACGATGACCAGCACGAGGAACGACGGCAACACGCACACGACGAGCGGCAACGACAACTCGATGGTCAACTCGCGTGCTGAACGTTCGAGGAGGCGCTGCCGAGAGACGTGGGCATCGTTCGACAGTCGCTCGACCACGGCATCGAGTGGCACACCCAGTCGGTGACCGGCGTCGAGAGCCTCGACCAATGGTCGAACCGGCCGACCGAGTCGTCGTTCGAGGATGTTCAGTGCATCGACGAACCGGCCACCCTCTCGGAGATCGTGAACGGCGAGTTCGAAGGCCGGGCGAAGAGACGGATCCACGTGTCGGGCCGTGATGAACAGGGTTTCGACGGGGGAGTAGCCGGCCCGCAGACCCGCCGCGACCACGTCGATCGCATCGGGGAGTTGCCGATCCACCAGAGTCGCATGCCGGCGACGCCTCCGTCGACGAGCCATGACCAAGGAGCCCACCCCGACGGCGAGAAGCAGCACGAAGGTCACAGTCGATGCACCAACCGGTTCGTCCAGTGACGGCCGAGCAGATTGAACACCACACCCGCCGTGAGGCAGGCCCATCCGATGGGGCTGGCGATCAGAACGGCGCGCATACCCGGATCGTCGACCACCATCCAGACCGCACACGCGACCGGTAACCACGTGAGCAGGCGGATCGATGCCAGGGCTGTGCTGGCTTGAGTGAGACGATCGGCCGCAGCTCGTCGACGGGCGCGCAAGGTCTCGGCGAGAGCGTCCACATGTCGGGTCGGCTCACCACCCACTTCGGCAGCCATCGCCAACACCTGCAGGGTCAGAACGAGATCGGAGTCCGGTCGACGCCGTTGCATCTCGTCGTCGAGTCGTGAACCGATCGCAGCCGCCAGAGTGGAACCCTGATCGAGTGATCGAACGACCTCGTGGCACCACCGCTGGGAATGGCGTCGGGCCGTGTCTCGCAGCGCGGCGGTCAACGTGGAACCAGCGCGCAATTGCCGTTCGATGGTCTCGGCGAATTCCACGCAATCAGGGCGACGAATGCAGCGGTCGGCGCGGAGTTCGAGAGCGCGGCGGCGGATCAGTGAGCGAGCTGTCATCGGGGCAGCCGGAGAAGTTGTTCGACTCGACGTCGACCGTCACCGTCACGAGACAGGTGAACCACCGCATGGATCGCCGAGTGAACCATGCGTTCGATGGTTCCGGCGTCGACTCCGTGCAGCACCCGATGGACGAGCAAGGCCAAGCGATTCAACGCGTCGTGCGCGTTGTTGGCATGAACCGTCGCCAATGAGCCGAGATGGCCGGTGTTGAGTGCGTTGATCAACGTGACGGCTTCGGACCCTCGGACCTCGCCGACGACGAGCCGATCGGGGCGCAGGCGCAACGCGGCGCGAAGCAGGTCGTCGAGGTCGACGCCGCCCCGGTCGTCGGCAGTGGGAGGCCGGGTCTCGAGGCGGACGAGGTGGGGATGATGGGCGACGATCTCCTGCACGTCCTCGAGGATCACCACTCTCTCGTCGCTCGGAACGTCGGAGACCAGGGCACCGACGAGAGTCGTCTTGCCACTTCCTGTCGCGCCGCTCACCAACACGTTGCGTCGATCGCGTACCAGGGCGGCCAGGTCGTCGGCAGTCGTGTGTTCGGAGGCGAAGTCGTCGAGTGCGAACCGGTGGTGGCGGAGCAGTCGGTAGGCGACACAGGTGCCGTGGACGGCGATCGGCGAGATGACAGCCGAGACTCGAGTGCCGTCGGCCAGTCGTGCGTCGACGACCGGGTGCAAGCGATCGAGTCGTCGGCCGAGCGGGGCGAGGATGCGCTCGAGTTCGACTTCGATGAATCCTGGGGCGAGGGACCCGATCCGCTCGAGTGATCCGCCACGGTCGCACCACAGTTCGGTTCCGTTGTTGACGAGGACGTCGGTGACGTCGGGATCGTCGAGGAGAGCGCGCAGGACGGGCCGCTTGCTCACGATCGCGGACGTCCGTCGATGATCGGCATCAACGAACGCACCAGGCCGGTCGGTAGCCGTGATCGCAACACACCGGCGTCGACGGCACGACTCACATCGGGAGTCATGGTGATCTCGGCGGCCAACGGCATGTCGCACACGCTGACGACGTCACGAGTGGTGAGGACTCGATCGGGTGGTCGGACCAGGACGAGTCCGTCCCAGCGATTGGTCGCGTTGACCACGTGACGCAGTGCGACGTAACACGGCCGCATGATCATGAGTCGCCGATCGGCGAGGTGGTCGAGGTGGTCGGTGGTGTCGAGGCGGCCGGCGTCGACGACGACATGCGCGTTCGATCGAAGATCGTCGAGAGCGAGAGCCAGCGACGTCGCCCACGACGACTCGGTGGGTAGAGGTCGATCTCCGGAGGCGACGAGTCGCAAGGTGTCGGTGACGCCGACGGCCAGATCGCTCAGTCGACGGTCGGGTGCCGACAGCCACGTGCCCAGACCGTCGCTGATGGTCGGGAGGCCGAGGATGTCGGGTTGATCACCTCCACCGATGTCGACCAGATACGTCGGTCGGGACGTGTCCCGTGAGAGGAGTAGGGCCAGAGCGGCACTCGTGACCGAGGTGCCGACACCACCTTTGACCGACGACATGATGACGAACACGACAGACCTCGCGAAGGACTCGACGCGGGAAGTCGTGGAGACGGGGCCAGTGTGGGCCACCGAGACACCCGGAGGCGATCAGCTCCGGGATCGACGGAAGGCGATCAGGCCTGGAGCTTCTTGGCGGCGACGGCGACCAAGCCGACGACCGTGAGGAGAAGAAGGAGTTTCTTCATGCGGGTGAGGCTAGCGGTGGATCCCGTTACCCTCGGTGTCGGAGGTGTCCGAGTGCCTGGTGGACTCCGCCGCCTTCAAAGCGGTTGGAACGGGTGATCCCCGTTCGGCGGGTTCGATTCCCGTCCACCTCCGCCAACGCCGCAGGCGTTGCACGCGTGCTGGCGAATCGGGAGGAGCGTAGCGACGGATCCCGTCCACCTCCGCCACTCAGCGAAGCTCACTCGCGGAGGTCGCGCGGAATCGGGAGGAGCGCAGCGACGGATCCCGTCCACCTCCGCCACTCAGTGGCTGGTGATCAGACGGCGAGCAGGTCGCGTGCGCCGGTGTCGCTCGAGGGGTGACGCAACTTCGACATCGCGCGCGCCTCGATCTGACGAATGCGCTCACGCGTGAGGTTGAAGTGCTCACCGACCTCTTCGAGTGTGCGGGGCTCACCACGATCGAGACCGAAACGCAACTTCAGGATCTCACGCTCGCGTTCGTCGAGCGGTGCGAGCAGTCGCTGAATCTCCTCGGGCAGCAGCGCGGTGGCCGCCACCTCGAAGGGACTTTCGGCCGAGCGGTCTTCCACGACGTCGCCGAGTTCGGCGTCGCCGTCTTCGCGCAACGGCTCGCTGAGCGACAACGGTTCGGCGGCGAAACGCAACGCCTCGGTGACCTTGTCCTCGGGCATCTCGACTTCTTCGGCGAGCTCACGCAACGTGGGCTGACGGCCGAACTTGAGCTCGAGGCGGGAGCGAGCCTTCTGCAGGCGAGCGAGGGTGTCGCCGGCGTGGACTGGCAGACGAATGGTGCGACCGGTGTTGGCGATACCACGGGTGATCGCCTGTCGAATCCACCACGTGGCGTACGTGGAGAACTTGAAGCCCTTGCGCCAGTCGAACTTCTCGACGGCGTGCATGAGGCCGAGGTTGCCCTCTTGGATGAGGTCGAGGAGCGGAAGGCCCGACGCCTGATACTTCTTGGCGATCGACACCACGAGTCGGAGGTTCGACTGCACGAACTGTCGCTCGGCGACTTCACCGTCGCGAGCGAGGTTGCGAAGTTCGCGCTTCTTGGCCGGGGTGAGTCCCTTGCCGTCGTTTGCGCTGAGTTCGTCGCGAGCGACTTTGCCCGCTTCGATCTGCTTGGCGAGTCGAACTTCGTCATCCTTCGTGAGCAGCGTGTACTGCCCGATGTCGGAGAGATACAACCGAACGAGGTCTTCCTCGTCGCGTTCCACTCGGTCCTTGGCCACCTGTCTCCCTCACTTCTCCTCAGGCACTTCAGGACAGGGGGATGCTGAAGTGCTGGTTGCCCGAATTACCGCTGAATGGTGCGTCACGCCATTCCCCCGGCAATGAGGCGGAACACTACCGACGCACTCGACAACTGCAACCCGAGAGCGAAAATCACTCAGTAGTCTTTTCACAAACGAGCAAAGTTCACATCGAGTGAAGGAGTACGCAGTGTCGAATCCCGTGCTGAACGACAAGCAACTCGAGCGGGCCGCTCACGAAGCTGGATGGGCGGCGCCGTCGTCCGGGTGGGGTGCTCCGGCTCCCGAATCTCGTCGACCGATCGACGACGGTCCCACCAGTCCCTGGACGTCGGCGGGCAACGTGATGACCATCGGCGGAACCGTGTCGGCCACTGCCGTGCTCTTCACACTGTTGCTCGCCGGTGCCGTGGTCGGATGGATGGGTGTCGAGGCGCCCGACGGCGACGTCTACTCGTTCCCCACCTTCGCCATCGTCGGTGTTTTCGTCGGACTCGGTCTGGCGATTCTGCTCGCGTTCAAGCCGATGTGGGCGCGAGTGCTCGCGCCGATCTACGCCGTGGCCCAAGGTCTCTTCGTCGGCGCGATCAGCCGGGCCTACGAGACCTACTACGACGGCATCGTGGTGCAGGCCGCCGGTGTCACGGTCGCCGTCTTCGCCGGCATGCTCGCTCTGTACGGCCTGCGCATCATCAAGGTGACCGACCGTTTCCGTCGCACGGTGATCGGAGCGACGCTCGGAATCATGGTGTTCTACGGCATCTCGTTGCTCATGTCGCTCTTCGGCGCGACGCCGCCCTTCATCTCGTCGACCAGCGCTTTCGGAATCGGTTTCAGTGTCCTGGTGGCAGCGATCGCCGCGTTCAACCTGGCTCTCGACTTCGACTTCATCGAGCGGGGTACTCAGCAAGGCATGCCCAAAGCCGTCGAATGGTTCGCCGCCTTCGGTCTTCTGGTCACGGTCGTCTGGCTCTACCTCGAGATCCTGCGTCTGCTCGCCAAGCTCCGCGAACGGTGACGCAGACGCCGACCGAGATGGTCGACGCTCCTGACCGTCGCACGATCGTTCTGGTCGTCGGGGCGATGGTCTGCCTCTGGGGTGCGCGCTTTGGTCAAGATTGGGATTCCGAGAACTGGACGCGCCTCACCGAAGTGACGTGGTGGTCGGCGACGCAGATCTTCTTCTACCTCGCCGTACCGATGGGAATCGTCCTCGCTCTCGGGTCGCGGCCGGTCGATATCGGTTGGCGAGTGCGCGGTACGGCTGGTGACTGGAAGAAGTACGCCGCGTTGTTCGTCGTCGCCGCGCCGTTCGTGATCGTCGCCAGCAACGCCGCCTCGTTCCAGGCGAGCTACCCGCTCTACGAGATCGCAGCCGGCCAGACCGGAGTGTGGGGCGATCTGGCCGTCTGGTGGCCGTTCTACGTCGCGCAGTTCGTGGCGGTCGAGACGTTCTTCCGCGGCTATCTCGTGATCGGCTTGGCACCCGTCCTCGGACGTCTGTCGATTCTGGTGGCCACGGTGCCGTATCTCATGATCCACTTCGTCAAGCCACCGATGGAGGCCCTCGCGTCGATCGTCGGCGGTCTCGTGATGGGAACGCTCGCCTACCGCACACGAAGCGTGTGGTGGGGGGTCGCGCTTCACGTGGCCGTCGCCGCTCTGATGGACGTCATGTCACTCGGACACAAGGGCTTCATCTGGTGAGAGAACACCTCGATCGAGAATCGATCGGCACCGCGACGGCCGGCGCCGTGTTGGGTGGCCTCGTGGGCTCGATCTGGGGTTCGCCTCGTCTCGGCGCGGTGCTCGGTGGTCTGCACGGGTGGTCGGCCGGTCGACGGCGCATCTACGAGTGGCACCACCGTCGAGGAGTGGTGGCCTTCCTGCTCGATCACACGTGGGCCCTTCCCACCACCATCGGTGGAACCGTGGCGATGGTCGCCGCCGAACTACGTCGTGCGATCACACGAGTCGACCCCGAATTCGACGAATCGCTGTCTCGACGCCGAAACCGCTTCGTGTTCGGACGTGGTTTCGTGCTCCGACGCGGCTTCGCGCTCACGGTGGGAACCGTCGTCACCGGTGCCGCTGATGCGCAGGGCGAGATCACCGAACGCCGTCGACGTCTGATCGACGATCACGAAGACGTTCACGTGTGGCAGGCCCGTCTGCTCGGACCGCTCTATCCGGCGCTGTACGCGTCGTGGTTCGCCGTCGGTGTTCTCGTCGCACTCGCCCGGCGTGTCGCGCGACGATCGTCGTCCTCACTCGCCGACGACATCGACATCTTCGCGTACTACCGCAATCCGTTCGAGTGGCACGCCTACACCTGTGACCACAACTGGCCACCGGCCGGTGTCGATCCGTCGGCCGTGTGGACGAAGGAGTTCCCCGTCAGCTCGTGGATGCCACGTCCGCTGAGAGACTCAGAGGGTTCGCAGGAAACCCAGTAGTGCCGTGTTGAATTCGGCCGGCTTCTCCTGCTGAGTCCAGTGGCCGGCTTCAGGAATGATCACGCTTCCCTTGTAGTTCGGACTGATGGCGTTCACCGTGTCGATGGTGTCGAGACGGGGTGCGATCACACCGTCCTTCGAACCACCGATGAAGAAGGTCGGCATCGTCATCACGTCGAAGGGGATGTCCTTCATGATCTCGTAGTTGGCGTCGAGGTTGCGATACCACGACACCGGCCCGAAGAAGCCACTGTTCTGGTACTGCTCGACGTAGTAGTCGAGATCGGCTTGTGTCAACCACGACGGCAGATGATCCGGTACGTCGGAGAACATGTCGAGGAAGCCAGTTCCCACCATGGGCGGGATCTCGGAGGGCACACCGCGATACATCTCGCCCGACGCGCCCCACATGATCGTGTGCATCGAGCGACGGATGTCGGCGTCGAGTTCGCGTTCGGCGGGTCCGACCTCTTGGAAATACAACATGTAGAAGAAACGGTCGCCGAACATGGCCTTGAACAGATCGGTCGGACGACCGGGCCACGGAGTGAGCGGCACGCTCACGGCGGCGATGGCTCGGCAGCGGGTCGGGTGCAGACGGCCGGCGTCCCACACCACGAGTGCGCCCCAGTCGTGTCCGACGAACACGGCGTCGTCGTGACCGAAATGATCGAGCAGTGCGATGAGATCTCCGGTGAGGTTGCGGATGCCGTAGGCGCTCACGTCCTTCGGTGACGACGAGAAGCCATATCCACGTTGGTCGGGAGCGATGACGTGGTAGCCAGCCTCGGCCAGAACGGGGATCTGGTGACGCCACGAGTGCGCCGACTCCGGAAAGCCGTGGCTCAAGATGACGGCAGGCGCCGAACGATCACCGGCCTCGGTGACGACCAGGTCGACACCGTTCACGTGAATGGTCGACTGACGAACGCTCACGAGTTCTCGTTTCGTCGGGCGAGTGGACGTCGAGCCAACAACTCGGCCGACAACGGTTGTCCGGTGACCTCGTCGGTCCAGTAGGTGCCGGCGTCGAGACGAGCCAAGGCGGCCTCCACGTCGGCGAGGTCTCGCTCGATGGCATCCATCGATTTTTCGGTCGACGACTCGGTCGAAGATGCGGGGGACGGGTCGTCGTGAGACGGCGTAGGGGTGAAGGCGTCGGTCACGTCCACACAGTAGTTGACCCCTCTCGTGCCTTCGACCAGTAGCGTGCCCGTTCATGGCCACTCCTTTCCCTCCCTTCGACGGTTCGGCACCCAAGCAGCAGAAGTTCCAGGCCTACCCGCCCATGGGCATCGATCCGACCAAGCGCTACACCGCCACCATGGACACCTCGATGGGCACGCTCGTGATCGCTCTCGACGCTCTGAAGGCGCCCAAGACCGTCAACAGCTTCGTGTTCCTCGCGCTGAACCACTACTACGACGGCATCATCTTCCATCGCATCATCAAGGGCTTCGTCTGCCAGGGCGGCGACCCCACCGGCTCGGGTCGCGGTGGCCCCGGCTATCAGTACGAGGACGAGTTGCCCAAGCCCGGTCAGTACGAGATCGGTTCGTTGGCCATGGCCAACGCCGGCCCCAACACCAACGGCTCGCAGTTCTTCTTGATCAGCGGACCCGACGGTGTTCGTCTGCCTCCGGCTTATTCGCTCTTCGGCAAGGTCGTGAAGGGACTCGACGTCGTCGAAGCGATGCAGAACGTTCCGACCGGTCCCGGCGATCGTCCGCGCACCGATGTCGTCATCAACTCGGTCTCGATCAGCGTCGCCGACTGAACCTCGTCGCCGACTGACGATCGACGAGGCGCGACGAGTCGCGCTCGCCGCTCAGGGACTCGCGCGACCGCGTCCGACCGGACGTGTCACTCAGTCGCATGTGATGCGGGTCGTCGACGCCATGGGCGTCGTGCAGATCGATTCGGTCAACGTGTTGGTGCGGAGCCAGGAGCTGCCCCTGTTCTCGCGTCTCGGCCCGCACGATCGATCGGCCATCCCCAAGGCCACCGCAGCCGGTCGGTTGTTCGAGTATTGGGCCCACGCCGCGGCGCACGTCCCCACCGAACATCACCGCTTGTGGCGGTGGAAGATGGAGTCTCATCACGACGGGCCGTGGGAGGTGGCCCGTGATCTTCGTCGTCGCCGTCCGGGCTTCGTCGACGAGGTGCACGCGCGCGTGGCGGCCGAAGGCCCATTGGCCGCCGGTGATCTGAGCGAACGCACCACCAAGAAGAATCCGTGGTGGGACTGGGACGATGCCAAGGTCGCGCTCGAATACCTCTTCTATTGCGGTCGCGTCACGGCGACTCGACGAACCAGTGACTTCGCCCGGCTCTACGACCTACCGGAGCGGGTCATTCCGATCGAACATCTGAACGCGCCCACACCGAGTCGTGTCGATGCCCAACGCGAACTGGTCGCCGCCGCGACGAGATCACTCGGCGTCGGGACGGTGAAGGACATCGCCGACTACTACCGGTTGAAGCAGGACGAGGTGAAGCCACGTCTCGTCGAACTGGTCGAAGACGGACGCGTCGTTCCGGCGTCGATCGACGATCGACGGGGCGTGTTCTTCGTGGATGCCGCGGCCCGAGTGCCGCGGAACGTCGACGCCCAGGCCTTCTTGTCGATGTTCGATCCCGTCGTCTGGCATCGCGATCGCGGTCGATGGTTGTTCGATTTCGATTACACCATCGAGATCTACACGCCGGCGGCCAAGCGAAGGTTCGGGTACTACGTGTTGCCGTTCCTGTCGGGTGACCGTCTGGTGGCCCGTGCCGATCTGAAAGCCGATCGCGCTTCGTCGACTCTCATCGCCGACGGAGTCTTCGCCGAACTCGGTGTCGATGCCGGTCGGGCGGCTGCTGAAATCGCCGACGAACTTCGGATCATGGCCGACTGGCTCGAACTCGAACACGTGAAGGTCGGGTCTCGCGGTGATCTGGCCGCGCGCGTTCGTCGCGCACGGGGCGCTCGTCGTTAGCCTGACGACATGTCTCGCCCGCTGATCGCCGTCGCCGGTCGCATCGCCGCGGCGGGCCGGGTGTCTCGTAGTGCCATCTCCTTCGCCGGTCGCGTGTATCTCGACGCCGTGATGCGAGCCGGAGGAGAGCCGATCACGTTGTCGCCCCGAGAGTTGCGCCACGACGAGGCTCTCGAACTGCTCGATCGTTTCGACGGTCTGGTGCTGATGGGTGGGTCCGACGTCGATCCCCATCTCTACGGACAGCAGCGTCAGCCGCACGTGTACGGCGTGATTCCCGAGCAGGATCATTTCGAAGCGGCTCTCGTGCACGCGGCCATCGAGACCAAGCTGCCCACCCTCGCCGTGTGTCGCGGCATCCAGTTGGTGAATGTCGCGCTCGGCGGAACTCTCATCCAGCACATCGGCGATCTCGGTGGCTCGGTCCAGCACGCCCCCGACAAGTTCCCGGCCGGTCAGGACTACGTCTTGCACGACGTCTCGATCGACAAGGGCACCAAATTGGCATCGGCCATGCACACGACGTCGGCTCGAGTCGCCTCGTTCCATCATCAAGGGCTCGATCAGATCGCCAAGGGTCTGAAGGTCACGGCGCGCTCAGCCGACGGATTGGTGGAAGGTCTCGAGCACACCGGTTCCGGACAGTGGATCGTGGGGGTGCAGTGGCATCCCGAGGACACCGCCTCGGTCGATCCGCATCAACAGTCGTTGTACGACGCCTTCGTCACGCGGGCGGCCAAGAAGTCGACCGCTCGCTGACTTTCGGCGGACTCGTCGACGTTCAGCGCACGAGTTCGACGACGTCGCCGTAGGTGCCTGGCACGTGACGGTCGGGTGCATCGGGCGACAAGGCCCAGCGCAGAGTGCGCGTGAGCACGGCACCAGCGGGTCGGGCCACGGCGCGTTCGGCGACCAGCAACCACGGCAGACGGAGCGGGAGTCTCGTCCAGGCGGGCAACAGACTCACGGCCGCCGCGCCGAGAATTCCGTACGCCGGACGCACGACGACGGGAAGCGGTGGTGTGAACAGCAGATACCGCGCCGCGTCACGCGCTTCTTTCGAGCCGCTCAACTCACGTCGGTAGAAGCGGAGCTGTTGTTGGAGCTGTCGCATGGATCGTGGCGGCTCCACCACGCCGAGACGTTCGGCGATCACCGACATGTCGGCCACGTAGTGGTCGTACTCGTGGGCCGACAACGGAGTCTCCCCGAAGGCACGGTGGGCGGCGACGAAGGAATCGACCTCAGCGATGTGCACCCACTTCAGCAGATGCGGATCGTTGGCCCGGTACGGACGACCGTCCGACGCGATGCCCACCACGCGCTCGTGCACCTTCTTGACCATGGCGATGGCTCGCTCGGATTCGCTCGCTGGCCCGAAAGTGGTGGCGGCGAGGAAGTCGGCGGTGCGCTGGAGCCGACCCCATGGATCGGCGCGATAGTCACTGTGGGCGGCCACTCCGGCCATGGCGAGCGGGTGCAGCGACTGGAAGAGAAGAGCCCGTAGTCCACCGATGAACATCGAGACGTCGGAATGAACGACACGGATCGGTCGATCTTCGGCGAACCAGCGAGGGCCCGGTGCTGTGAAGAGCTCGGCGGCTCGTTCGTCGGCCCGTTCACCGACTACTCGACCGCGCACCGCCTCGGCCAACGCCCGACGAGCCGGCTCGAGAGCGGTCACCAGGCGGGACTGGACCCCGTTGGTCGGCTGGTCGTTCATGGGAGCATCGTTTCACGGCTCGTGGCCCCGTGCTCGGTCGCGGTCACTACGCTCGTCACATGTCGCAGGACATGTCACCGGACCGTCCCGATCGATCCGACGCCAAGGGGACCGACGTCTGGACGTCGCGCCGTATGCCGCCCTGGATCTGGAAGGCGGTCGTCGTCTTCTGGCTGGGATTTCTCGGCACCATCCTCATTCGCTACGCGTACGATCGCCTTTTCTCACTTCTCATTCTCATCGTGGTGTCGTTGTTCCTCGCCTTGGCGATCGAACCGGGCGTGAATCGGCTGTCGCGACGAGGATGGAAGCGAGGCCGCGCCACGATGGTGATCCTGCTGGCCGTCATCGTGCTCGTGCTGGTGTTCATCGTCGCCATCGGCACCCTCGTCGCCACGCAGGTCGCCGACCTCCTTCAGAACTCCGAACGCTACGTGAATCGCACCGTCGACTTCCTGAACGACACTTTCGGTGCGCAGATCGATCCCGGTGACGTGAACGAGAGCATCCAGGATCCCGACGGACCGGTACAGGAGTTCATTCGCAACCAGCAGGACGAGGCTCTGCGACTCTCGGTCACCGCGCTCGGACTACTGCTGCAGGGCTTCACCGTGATGCTGTTCACCTTCTATCTCGTGGCCGACGGCCCGCGCCTGCGTCGCTCGATCTGCAGTCGCCTCACACCTGTTCGCCAGCGGCGTGTGCTCGACACGTGGGATCTGGCGATCGACAAGACGGGCGGGTATCTCTACAGCCGAGCCTTGTTGGCGGGTGTGTCGGCGTTCGTGCACTGGATCGCGTTCCAGTCGATCGGCACGCCAGCGCCGGTCGCCTTGGCCGTGTGGGTCGGTCTCATCTCGCAGTTCATTCCCGTCATCGGCACCTACGTCGCGGGCGTACTTCCCTTGCTCCTCACCTTCATCGACTCGCCCTTCGACGCGCTGCTCGTACTTCTCGTGATCGTGCTGTATCAGCAATTCGAGAACTTCGTGGTGGCACCGCGCATCACGGCCCGCACCATGGAGATCCATCCTGCGGTGTCGTTCGGATCGGCGATCGCCGGTGCCGCTCTGCTCGGACCGGTCGGAGCCGTCCTCGCTCTACCGGTGGCTGCGATGGGAGTCGCCTTGGCGGCCGCGTCGGGTTCTCGGCACGAATTGATCGACGACCCCTTGGTGCACGTTCCCGAGAAGATGTCGGCGCGCCGCGCCGAGCGCAACTCCGAGCACTCGGCCGGTCGCCGTCGTCGGCTGCGTCGCGGCCGCAACCGATGAACACGACCCACTCGCTGTCGGCCTACGAACCGGCCGCCATCACGAGACGCTCCGACTTCACCGAGTCGGTGCACCACGCGGCACTCGTCGCCCTGTCGGCCGATGGCTCGATCGAGTTCTCTCTCGGTCGACCGGATCTGCCGGTGTTCCCGCGATCGTCGACCAAGCCGCTGCAGGCGTTCGCGATGTTGCAGAACGGCCTCGATCTTCCCGACGACTTGCTCGCCCTCGTGTGTGCGAGCCACGACGGACGAGCGGTTCATCTCGACGCGGCACGGCGAATCCTCGCGTCGGCCGGACTCGACGAGTCGGCGTTGCGCAACACGCCGGACTGGCCACTCGACACCGAATCGATGCACGATGCCATTCGGGCCGGCGGCGCCACCTCGCCTCTACAACAGAACTGTTCGGGGAAGCACTCCGGCATGCTGGCGACGTGTCGGGCCAACGGCTGGGATCTCACGACGTATCTCGATGCGTCCCATCCACTCCAGTCGTGTATCACCGAGACCGTTCCGTCGCTCACCGGCACTCCGGTCGACGGCATCGGCGTCGACGGATGCGGGGCGCCGGCCCACGTGATCTCCCTCGCCGGCCTCGCGCAGGCGTTTCGCGCTCTGGCCACCGGCGAGGCCGGTGGCATCGGTCAGCGAATCCACCGAGCCATGACGTCGTTTCCGCACCTGGTGGGTGGTCCACGGCGCGACGTCACTCTGATCATGCAGGGTGTGCACGGACTCATGGCCAAAGACGGAGCCGAGGGTGTGTTCGCCGCCGCCCTGCCCGACGGTCGCGCCGTCGCCTTGAAAGTTGCCGACGGCGCCAATCGAGCTCGACCGCCGCTCATGTACGCCGCGCTGCGGGCTCTCGGAGTCGACGTGTCCGGTGTCGATCCGTCGGCCTGGGTGTCGCCGATTCTCGGGCATGGCCAACGAGTGGGGGAAGTGCGTATCGTCGGTTCTCTGGCCCGCTTCCAGGCCGACCTCTGAACGATTCGCAGGGAAAGGAGTTTCGGTGGCTGGTATTCCGTTCGTCGCACCGATCGATCCACTCGAGTACGCCACCTTCCAACGTGTGTCGTCTCGGATCGAGCGCGTGATCGCCCGCAATCCCAATCACTACACCTTCACCGGGACGGGCACCTACGTGGTCGGTTCACCGGACGGCCGCGGTTCGGATGTCGCCGTGATCGATCCTGGCCCCGATCTACCCGAGCACCGTCAGGCCCTGTTGCGTCTGGTCGACGACCGACGTGTCACCGCGATCGTCGTCACGCATTGTCACAGCGATCACGTCGGTCTGGCCGCGTGGTTGAAGGAGGTCACGGGCGCACCCACCGTCGCCTGGAAACCTCATGGCGCCACCGGAGTGCTCGACAACGAAGCCGACATCGAGGTGATGAAGCAATTGGCGCCGCCGCCCAAGTCGCTCGAGGAGATCGCTGCCGAGAAGGAAATCGCGCGACAGGCCGGCCTCGACCCCGACGACTTCGAGGTTCGCGAAACCGTCGACACCGAATTCGTCCCCGACATCGCGGTCGACGACGGGGGAGTGGTGGCGTCCGGCGACGGATGGACGCTGCACGGGGTGCACACTCCGGGCCACACCTCCAACCACATGTGTGTGGCTCTCACCGAAGAGTCGGCCCTCTTCACGGGCGATCACGTCATGGGATGGAGTACCACTGTGGTGTCGCCGCCCGACGGTGACATGAGGGCCTATCTCGACTCGCTCGACAAGGTTCGCCGTCGTGGGGATGCGACGCTGTGGCCCACCCACGGCTCGCCGGTCACCGATCCGCAACCGTTCCTGACCGCGTACTACGAACACCGTCGCTCCCGTGAGCAGCAAGTTCTCGACGCCATCGCGAGTGGGATCGGGACCGTGGCGCCGATGGTCAAGCAGATGTACGCCGCGGTGTCACCGCATCTGCACGTGCCGGCCGCTCGCAGCGTGCTGGCTCATCTCGTGCAGCTGGTCGACGAGGGACGGCTACGAACCGCCGACGGTGGACCGGCCCGTCTGTCGAGCACGTATCACCCCGCCTGATCGTCTCGAGTAGCGCTCGCCCGCTCGTGGTGTCGGTGGGTACCGTGTCTTCATGAAGGTTCTGCGCACACCCGACGATCGCTTCCGGAATCTTCCTGATTTCGACTTCGAACCGGTCTACACCGACGTCGAGGCCTCCGACGGAACCACGTTGCGCGTCGCGCACGTCGATGCCGGGCCGTCCGATGCCGCTGAGACGATCTTGTGCATGCACGGTGAACCCACCTGGTCGTTCCTCTATCGACACATGATCCCGGTGCTGGTGGCCGCCGGCCATCGAGTGATCGCACCCGATCTGGTGGGTTTCGGCCGGAGCGACAAACCGGCCGCCACGTCCGACTACACCTACGAAGCTCATGTCGACTGGATGAGCCAGTGGTTGTTGACGAACAACCTGCACGGTCTCACTCTCGTCTGTCAGGACTGGGGATCGTTGATCGGTCTACGACTGGCAACCGCTCTGCCCCAACGCTTCTCCCGCATCGTGCTCGGGAACGGTGGCTTGCCCACCGGAGACCCGCCGCCCAACGATGCGTTCCTCGCTTGGCGCGACTTCAGCCAGAACACTCCGGTGTTGAAAGTGGGATCGATCGTCCAAGGCGGCTGCACCACCAAGCCACTCGCTCCCGAGGTGATCGCGGCGTACGACGCTCCGTATCCGGCCGAGGAGTACAAGGCCGGTGCTCGCATCTTCCCGACTCTCGTCCCGGCCTCCCTCGACGCACCGTCGAGTGTCGAGAACCGTGCGGCGTGGGACGTGTTGGGCACCTGGACCAAACCCTTCGTGTGCATGTTCAGCGACAGCGATCCGGTCACGCGCAACGGCGAGTGGGCGTTCCGCAAACACGTTCCTGGTTGTGAAGGCATGCCGCACACCACGATCGAGGGTGCCGGACACTTCTTGCAGGAGGATCGCGGACCGGAGTTCGCGGCCGCCATCGTCGACTTCGTGGCCCGACACCCCTGATCGCCGGGCGCTCACCGAGCGTCAACACGTGGCAAGGACTTGTTCCAATTTCTGGTACTCGGCCGGATCGACCGAGAGGTCCCACGCCTTCTTCACGGTGATCCACGAGGTCACGTACGTGCAGTGAAACGCGGTTCGAGTCGGCATCCACTCTGCCGGGTCTCGATCGCTCTTCGAACGATTGCTCGACGCCGAGACGGCGATGAGCGACTCGGCGAGATCGAGATCGTTGGCGAAGGCTTGGCGTCGGTCGGCGGACCAGGCGTGCGCCCCCGAGTCCCACGCTTCCTTGAGTGGAATCATGTGGTCGATGTCGAACGACGAGGCATCGGTGGTCGTGACTCCGTCGTACGCGGAGAACCACGTGCCACCGGTGATCGAACAGCCCGAACCCACTTGCACCACGGTGGTCGATTCGACGATCAACACCTCGCGGCGGGTGTCGCAGCCGTCGCGATCGACGTCGATCCAATGTCGGAAGAGATCGCGGTCGTATCCGCCCACGTGTTCGGCCTCGACGCGCAATCCGACGAGGGGCGACACCGACGGGGGATTCGAAGGTGGTGTCACGGCGCTACACACCGCGCCGCGAGCCGATGCGTCGTTCAACGCCACAGTTCCGCCCAGCACGATCGCGGTTCCGGCGTCGTTCAGACGATCGGCCACCGACGTCGGCGCGCAGGTCGATCGTGACAGGACGAGACCACGGGTGGATGTGACCAGGCGGGTGCCGCCCAATGCGTCGGGCCAGTTCTCGCCCGACGCCACGATCACCGTGCTGGTCGATGCTTGGGTCGTCGCCGAGTTGGCGAACACGTCACCGGTGTGGGCGACCCGTGCGAGACCGGCAACCGACACCGATCCGAGAGCGGAGCCGGAATCGACCACTCGCAACGTCGCTCCGGTCGCGGCTATTCGTTGGATCTCGGCGACGGTGGACGACGGGAGGGCATGGGATGGCGGAACGATCAGGAAGGCACCGTTCACCCGGCGTGCTCCTGCTGCAGCCACCAACTGGTCGGCGAACGACGTCCCCGACGCAACCCAGACCGACGACACCGATTCGTCGTCGACACTCGTCGTCGACACCGCGAGGGACGTGGCGTAGCGATCGATTCCCCACACACGCGTCACGCTCTTGCCGAGGCCTCTGACTCGTGTGATCACGGTCTCGTCGACCACCGACGGACCACCGACGACGATCACCTGACGCACCCATGAAGCACGTAGACGATCGATGGTGACGTCGGGAATCGTGGTCCGACGAGTCAGGAGAACCACCGCGTCACCGTTCCAGCCACCGGCCGCCACGGCGTCGGGGAAGTTCTCGCCGGTCGTCAACAACACCGTCGATCCGGCGCGGCCCTCACTGCGCACCCGATCGGCGACGAACGCGGCGGTTTCGTAGCGATCGAGACCACCGAGTCGATCGAGATCGGTCGCCCGGGTCGCCTCGGCGATGACGCCCAGGAGAGCCATGACGAGTCCGACGACCACGGCGATGGCGATGCGTCGGGACCAACCGTTCACGAGCACGTCACCTCAGTACCGGGACGTCTTCGTCAGACGTCGAAGTTGAGTGGCCACGTAGGGGCGGGCGCGGCGCATACCGCCTCGTTCCACGAAGGCGGTCTCGAGACTGCGCAGGGCTCGCACCACGGCGTCGCGATTGGGCGCCCATCCACGACGCTCGCATTCGTCGATCCATTCGGCCGGAGTCAGATGTCCGCGTTGACCGTTGCATCGTCGACAGGCGGCGACCTCGTTCTCGATCACGCTCGGGCCGCCCTTGATACGCGGAACGAGGTGTTCGGTCGTGGCCTCGACCAACTTCACGTCGATCGGTCGTCGACACCACACGCAGTCGGCACCGTCGCGATCGAGGATCAGGGCCATGCGCTCGCGTCGGTTGAGGTCGCGGCGAGTGTCGCTCACATGGGTATCTCACCAGATCGCCCGTCGAATTCCTCGACCGATCGGGGAGAATGTCGTCGTGGAGAATTCGTTCACACCGCCATTCAGTGTGACTCGGGGACGTTTCGCTCCGTCTCCCACCGGTGTTCTCCACGTCGGCAATCTGCGCACCGCCTTGGCGGCGTGGCTTTCGGCCACCTCGGTTGGCGGCGAGATGTTGGTTCGCATCGAGGACCTCGACCGAGCCAACTCGTCGCTCGAGAACGAGAACCGACAGCTGACCGATCTGCTTCGACTCGGCGTCGACTTCCCGCGATCGGTGATGCGGCAGAGCGAACGCTTCTCGGTGTACGACGCGGTCGTCGACGACCTCACCGCCCGAGGTCTCACCTACCCATGTTTCTGCACGCGTCGAGAGATTCGGGAAGCGGCCAGCGCTCCGCACGGGCCGCTTCCCGATGGGGCCTACTCCGGTACCTGCCGAAATCTCTCGCCGGCCCAGGTGAATGAGCGCATCGCGTCCGGGCGTCCCTTCGCGGTGCGATTGCGGACCGACGACGAGTCCTACTCGTTTCACGATCGGATGATCGGTGAGGTCACCGGAACGGTCGACGACTTCGTGTTGCGGCGCAACGACGGCGTGCCGGCCTACAACCTGGCGGTGGTCGTCGACGACGCCGCGCAGGGCGTGACCGAGATCGTGCGGGGTGATGACCTGCTCCTGTCGACACCACGACACCTTCATCTGCAGCGCCTTCTCGGCCACCCGTGTCCGGAGTACGCCCACGTTCCACTGGTGCTCGGCGGTGACGGTGAACGACTCGCCAAACGACACGGTGCGGTCACGCTCGACGATCTGCTCGCCCTTGGTGAATCGATCGCGTCAGCGGTCGCCGTTCTTCTCGACAGTCTCGGTCTGCCACCGGACCTCGACGCGGCTGCAGCCGACTTCTCGTGGAGTCGTGTCCCGCGCACACCGTGGACGATCCCCGAACGCTGGCAGACTCGTCACCCATGACGTCATCGCCTGCTCCCGACGATCTGCGACGCGTCCTCGGCTACGAGGACGCCGTCGATTCGACCGAGTCGATCACCGAAGTCGGACCCGAGTTGTACGTCGTTCCGTTCTGGACGCCCGCCATGTGTGCCGCCGTGATCCGGGCCGCCGAGGTGGTGGGAGCTTTCGAGCCGCAGCCCGACGATCCGGTACCCGGTCACGAGGTCAGCCTGGCCCTCATCAGCCCGAGTCTCTTCGAGAACGTCCAGAACGACCTCGGTGCGCGGGTCTGGCCGCAGTTGCAGACGGTCTGGCCTCTCATCGACTACTGCGGTCTGCGCGACGTGTTCGTCATCAAGTACTCACTCGACGCCCAGACCGAGTTGCGGATCCACCACGACGTGGCCCAGGTGTCGGCCTCGGTGAAGTTGAACGACGACTACGAGGGCGCCGAATTGGCATTCCCGCGGCAGAACGTGACCAACGAGAACGTGCCGGTGGGGTCGCTCCTCGTCTGGCCGTCGCTCGTCACGCACCCGCATCGCACCGAGCCGTTGCGGTCGGGTGTGAAGTACGGACTCACCGTGTGGTTCGAATTGCCCGAACAGTACAACTGACATTTCTTGCGCTTGCACGCGCGGTCAGGACATGAGCATCCGCGAACCGGCCGATCGTCGTCACTACTTTCGATGACACTGTGGTGCGACTCGGAGATTCGACCCGGCTCACGTCGAAGCCGCGCTCGTTCGCCGTCGCCGTCCTTCCGATCGCCACGACCATGGTCGCATCGTTGCTGACCTCGTCGTGCGCGTCGAGTGGCTCGTCAGCCGTGGCGGCCACACCCCCCGTGCGTACCGTCGATCTACCGCCGCTCGTCGTACAGGCCACGACAACTCCGCCGCCGACGGCGGCTCCCACCACCGAACCACCCCCGCCTCCGCCCTCCATCGTGACCGTGCCGGTGGCCGCCTCGATCGAACCGATTCCGGCGATCGGCCGTCAGTCCGGGGCGGCGACACGCCGCATTCAGGAGCGGTTGCTCGAACTCGGATTCTGGCTCCAGGCCGTCAACGGCGACTTCGGCGTGACCACCCGACAGGCGGTCATGGCGTTCCAGAAATACCGCGGACTCGATCCGACCGAGTCGATCGACGAGGCCACCGCCCTTGCATTGTCCGAAGCCCAGAACCGTGTGCACGGGCATTCGAACTCCGGAACGCTGCTCGAGGTCGACAAGACCCGTCAGTTGATGTTCGTGGTGGTCGACGGCCGCACCGACTGGGCGATCAACATTTCGACCGGCAGTGGAATTCCGTACGTTGCGAGAGACAAGAACGAATGGGGCAAGTGGGTGCGCGGCGACTCGCAGACCCCCGACGGCATCTTCACGATCAACCGAGAGTTCGAGAAGGGTTGGCGCCCCGGAGACTTGGGTGAGATCTACCGACCCAAATACTTCAACGGGGGAATCGCCGTGCACGGCGCGTACAAGATTCCCGCCCATCCCGCTTCGCACGGCTGCGTTCGAGTGTCGACCCCCGCCATGGACTTCTTGTGGTCGTCAGGACTCGCTCCGCGTGGCACCGTGGTCTGGGTGCACTCGATCTCCTGAACACCCGACGGTCACGACCGCCTCTCGGGTGTGACACGCTGGAACCGTGCTGCCCGCCGTCGGACCCCTGAAACCCTGGACCGATCCGGCCGTGGTGTCGATCGGCCGGCGGCGTATCCGCCCGAACCTGGTCGCAGCTCCCGACGTGGAGACGGCTCGACTCGGACGCGAGGCGTCACCGTGGTGGAAGAGCCTGGATGGATCGTGGTCGTTGCGCCTGTTCGATCATCCCGACGACGTTGGTCCGAACGCGATCACCGGTGCGGTGTCGCGCGGCTGGCGGGGGGTCACCGTTCCCGGCAACTGGACCCTCCAGGGCCTTGGAGATCTTCCCCACTACACCAACATCGACATGCCGTGGCCCGGACGACCGCCGTCGTTGCCCGATCGAGTTCCGACCGGCGTGTATCGGCGAACGTTCCGCGTGCCGTCGGCGTGGCGGGCCCGGCGCACGATCCTGCACATCGGTGGGGCCGAGAGCGTGCACGTCGTGTATCTCAACGGAGAGTTCGTCGGATATGGAACCGACAGTCGCCTGCCGAGCGAGTACGACCTCACCGGCGCCTTGACGACCGGTGACAACGAGTTGGCCGTCGTGGTGGTCCGCTACAGCGCGCAGTCGTATCTCGAGGACCAGGACCAGTGGTGGATGGCCGGTCTGCATCGCGAAGTGTTTCTCGAATCCCGCGGTGTCGTGCACGTCGATCGCGTGCGGTGCGACGCCGACTGGGATTCCGAATCGAGGAGTGCATCGATCGAGGTTCGTGTCGACGTGTCCTCGTCCGAGGAGCTCATCGATCGCGGCTGGACCGTGCGCGCCTGGGTCGAGACGCTCGGAGGCAAACGACGGGGTCGCGTGCACACCGGCAAGGTAGCGACCAACCACCGTGCTCCGTACGTCTTCACCGGACACCACGCCACCGTCTCCGGCGACGTGAAAGGGGTCGATCCCTGGTCGGCCGAGGCCCCTGTCCTGTATCGCGTGATGGTCGAACTGGTGTCACCTGATGGCGAAGTCACCGAAGTGATCAGCGAGCGAGTGGGCTTCCGGCGGGTCGAGGTGCGTGACGGATTGGTACGCGTCAACGGACGGCCGATCACGTTCATGGGCGTGAACCGCCACGACCATCACCCCGATCGCGGCAAGGCGGTCACGGTCGACGACATGCGGGCCGACATCATGACGATGAAAGCCCACAATGTGAACGCGGTGCGAACGTCGCACTATCCGAACGACCATCGCTTCTACGACCTGTGCGACGAGTACGGCCTCTATGTGATCGACGAAGCGAACGTCGAGAGTCACGCCTTCAACACGAGCCTGTGCCACGACCCGATCTATCGCGCCAGCTGGCTCGAACGCGTCTCCCGGATGGTCGAACGCGATCGCAATCATCCGTCGATCGTCATGTGGAGTCTGGGCAACGAGTCCGGCTACGGCGAGATTCACGAGGCCTGTGCCGCACTCGTCCGATCACTCGATCCCAGGCGGCTGCTCCACTACGAAGGCGCGGTCTTTCACGCCGGTTGGATCGACGGTGGCCGCAACGTGACCGATGTGGTGTGCCCGATGTACGCGCCACCCGCCGCTATCGAGACCTACCTGAAGTCCGACCTCGGACATCGACCGATCGTGATGTGCGAGTACAGCCATGCAATGGGCAACTCGAACGGCGGACTGGCCGAGTACTGGCGGCTGGTCGACGCCTACCCCCGCTTTCAAGGGGGTTTCGTGTGGGAGTGGAAGGACCACGGACTTCGTCAGATCACACCGACAGGTGAACGGTTCGCGTACGGCGGCCAGTTCGGCGACGTTCCCAACGACGGCAATTTCGTCGCTGATGGTTTGGTGTCGCCGGTCGGTGAACCGCATCCGGCCATGCAGGAGTTGGCTTGGGTGCATCGGCCGGTCGGGGTGGTGTCGGCTGGCTGGAAACTTCGGGTCACCAATCGCCAGTCGTTCCTCGATCTGAACTGGCTGGTCGGTGAATGGTCGCTGACTCAGGACGGCGAGGTCGTGGCTCGCGGTACGTGGTCACCTGAGGTGCCTCCGGGTGATTCGGTCGTGGTCGATGCCCCGGTGGTCATCAGTGAGGTGTCGGCCGAAGCGGATCGAGTGGGCGCCGATCTGATTCTCACGTTCCGCTGGCGAGCGCGACATGCGACACCGTGGTTCGAGCGCGGGCATCTCGTCGCATGGGACGCGGTGATCTTGCGCACTCGGGACCTACCGCGAGTCCCACCCGTCGTCGAGGCCGTCGCCGCCAACCATCACTTGGACGAAGTACTGCTCACCGATCCCGCGCCGACGCTGTGGCGCGCGGCGGTCGACAACGACGGCTTCAAATTGATGCCCGACCTCCTCGAGCGGCTGGGAGTCGGCGGTCCGGCGTTGGCCCGTTGGTTGGCGCAAGGCCTTCACCGCGGACTCGACGCCGCCGGAATCTCGCACCACACCGATGTGGTGCACGGAGCCGACGGGTGGACGACGTTCACCCACGAGATCGAACTCACCGACTCCTTCGCCGATCCGCCTCGCGTCGGCGCGATGTTCGAGGTTCCGATGGCCGAGCGAATCCGCTGGTTCGGTCGTGGACCGCTCGAGAACGTTCCCGATCGCAACTCCGGAGCCTTGCTCGACGTGTGGGAGTCGTCACCCGACGATCTGCCGTACGTGGTTCCTCAGGAATACGGTCTGCGCACCGACTGTCGGTGGATGGAACTCGTGTTCGGCCGGACTCTTCGACTGCGGATCGAAGCCCTCGATCCGATCTCGTTGCACATGTCGGCGATCCGACATCGCGACGCCGATCTCTTCGCCGCACGCGACACGACCGAACTGTCGACCTTCGGCGGACTCGTCGTTCACCTCGATGTCGCACATCGCGGCGTGGGGACGGCGAGTTGCGGACCCGACGTCGCCGATGGCGCCCGGATCCCGGCCGGAACGTGGCGGTTCAGCTATCGGATGAAGATTCTCGATCGACGCGACGTACCGACAAGGCGCGATCCTCGGCGGTGAGACAGCGACCGGTCGTGAGGTCGAACTTCCAACCGTGCAACGTGCACACCAGGACGTCACCGTCGCATTCGCCGAACACCGAGAGATCGGCCCTGCGATGCGGGCAGTATCGCTCGACCAGGTAGTCACCGATGCGGATCTCCTCCGACAGGGGCGCGGGCTGGATTCGTCGCACCGCTTCGACCTCGGCGCGCTGCATGCGCTCGACCGACAACGACTTGAAGAAGTTGTAGAGGAACTCGTTGTAATCACCGCGTCGCCACGCCCGGAATCGACACGACAGGAACAACTTGTCGCTCCAGTCGACCGATCCGTTGGCGACCACCGTCTCGACCAGCCGCCGATCGATCTCGAAGCGGAAGGCGTGATCTCGGCCGTCGAACGGCAGCACCCGCCCGTTCGGGAAGTCGATCAGGATCTCGAGATCTCCGGCACGTAGCAGACACGCGTCGCCGATGGCCGAACGAAGGGTGGGTGCAAGAGCCATGAGTGGCTCCCACCAGGCGGACAGTGTGCCGATCAGATCGGTCGTCGGACGAGCCCACTCGTTCTTCATCTCCTCGAGTCGGGTCGCATAATCGGCCTGATAGCCGCGGAGATACGCCTCTTTCTCGGTGAAGATGCGTTGTACCTCGTCGTCGGGGAACGGGTGCTCGGTGTGAAGTTCGTGATCGACGAGTTCGAAGGTCGTGCCGGGAACGTTCATCAGTCCTCGCCGGCCGATTCCCTCGAGTCGACGAATGAACTCGGTCTGGTCGGGGAAGATCGACATCTCGTCGCCGCGAATCACGTTGAAGGCGAAGAGATCGGGATCGAGGAAGGCCGGTGGTCCGGCCGAGGGCACCACGTAGCGGCCGTCGATGGCTTCGACGTAACGCAAGGCACGTGAGAACTGGCTCTCGACCTTGTCGTGGATCAGACGGCGCTTGTCGTCGTCGGGCATCTCGTAGACCATCGGGTACCAGATGGCTCCGGAGAACTGCAGCCAGTGCAGATCGATCGGTCCGTGAGCCGACAATTCGCCGAGATCGCTGGTGCGACAGTCGTTCTGATTCACGAGACGATGAACACCGTCGGAGATCACGATGGCCGAGTCGCCGCCGGGGCCGTCGGCGATGGCGGTCTCGGTGTGAATGGCGATCGTCAGACCGTCACCGAGATCGATCTCTTCACCGTTCCGGGTGGGCACGAACTCGCTGAAGCCGAGACTGCGCAGTCGACGCTCGAGTTCCTTGGTCGGATAGTCGGGCAGCAGGATCGGTGTGAGGCGCGGCATGTTCTCGACGAGCCACTGCTCGTCGAGGTGATCACCGTGCAGGTGCGAGATGTAGAGGAACGACGGACGTCGAATCGCGTCGGCGACGGGTGGGGGAAGTCGATCGTTACGTGGGAACGGGAACCACGATCCGAAGAAGGCCGGATTGAACCACGGATCGCAGACGATCGAACCATGCGCGGTCTCGACGAGTATTCCCGCATGTCCGATCGACGTCGCTCGCACGGGACGAACCTACTTGATCAGGTGTGAACCGTCTCGGACGTGAGACGTCTCGGACACTCGTCACGGAGTGGGCGGATCCTTGTACACGGTGCCGGCGCGCGACACGTGTTCGGTCCATTTCTGACCGTCCCAGTAGCGGTATTCGTAACGTCCGGACGGGTCCTTGTACCAATCGGCGGGAACCGTTGGTGTCGTCGAGGACGGAGTCGACGCTGATGCCGTCGACGTGCTCGACGTGTCGGCCGCCACCGATCCGGTGTTCGACATGGCCGTCATCGCCTGGGTGGGAGCCGAGGCAGCATCGGTTGTCTTCGCCGATGCCCATCCGGCCGGTTCGGACGAACCCGTGGAGCCCGATGTGGATGGCGCTGACGCGGAACCCGAAGTGGACGACGTTGCGCTCCTGATCGTCTCGCGAGACAAGTAGGCGACGATGTCGTTGCCGACGGCGACGACGCTCACGACGTCCCAACCCTCGGCCGCCTTGGTGGTGAGCGACGTGGCCAGCGCCGCGTGATCGAACGACGAGACCTTGATCGAGACGAATTCCTTCACGAAGGCGAGTGTAGCCACGAGTGAACCGACGCGTCCGACGGGGGTCCGTCGTGCACGAGTTCTCCATTGCGCAACGCGATCACCCGTGACACTCGATCGAGAAACGACGGTTCGTGGGTGGCGACCACGACAGTGGCCCCACGCTCGGAGGCCTCGTCGAGCAGCGTCAGCAGTACCTCTTTGCCGGTCGCGTCGAGTCCGACGAACGGTTCGTCGACCATCAACAGGTCGAAGGGTCGCACGACTGCCAAGGCGAGAGCCGTCTTCTGCTTGAGGCCTCGACTGAAGCGAGTCGGAAGGTCGTCGGCACGGTCGTCGAGGCCGAGACAAGTCAGGAGTTCGGCGGCGCGATCGACCCAGTCGGCCACCCCGTGCAGACGTGATGTGTACTCGAGGTGTTCCCACACCGACAGATCGTCGTAGAACACCGGAGTGTCGGACAGGTAGCTGAGACGTCGTCGGCTCTCGAGATCGTGAGGGGCCCGTCCGAAGATTTCGACCTGTCCGGACGTGACGTCGAGCAGTCCGGCGGCCAAGCGGAGAAAGGTCGTCTTCCCCGATCCGTTGTGTCCGATGAGGGCGACCCGTTCACCGGCGGCGATCGACACCGACAACGAGTCGAGTGCGGCACCATCGCCGTAGTCCTTGGTGAGATCGTGAGCGTCGAGGGCGATGTCGGTCATGAGGTCACTCCGCGTCGTCGGGACGTCTGGCTCTCGATTCGCGCTTGTTCGAACCAGGCGCGAATCGCGTCGCGACGGTGAATCCATGCCGCGATGAGAGCGATGACGAGAATCGAGAAGATCGCACCGCGGGCTGCGGCTGCTTCGGCTCCGGAACCGTTTCGCCGGGCCGATTCGGCCACCAACATCGGAATCTGACCGGTGGTCGCCACCGCGATCGGCCAGATGGCCTTGATCACGTTCGCCGTGCCGGCGACTTCCGGCGGCATGGTCGCGTCCCGCGTGATGGTCGTGATCGGATCGGGTGCACCGGACACCACGTTCACCGCCGCTCCGGCCAGGCCGGCCACGATCGCCGGTACACCGGCGATGGCGGTGATCGACCAGGCATCGTCACCGACGAGTCCGGTCGTCACTGCCGAGATCAGTGCGAAGGGCATCGACACCAACACGGGCACGACGAGAAGTCGAAGGTGCGTCTCACCGCGAACGACGGGCAGGCGATCGGTGAGATCGCCGTGATCGACCTCCTGCGCCAGTGGCTCGGCGAGTTCGAGTCCGATCACGAAGCACGCGAATCCGGCTGCCACGGCGAGCGGAGCGGTTCCGTTCATCACTCCGCCAGCGGCCGCGCCGGCGATCACGGCCAATGCGGCGGTGCGCACGACTCGCGCACCAGGAAACCGGAGAATGCCGTGCCAGGCCCGTTGCCATTCGGCAAAGGGGCCGCGGCCACGTCGTCGGTTCAGCCACGGACGCGATCGGCTTCGCTCGTGACTCAGTTGTCGACGCAACAACATCACGGTGCGGAGATCCTGCAACGTGACGGCGAAGCGGAGTTGTGTCACCAACGACGCGCGTCGGCTGAGAGCTTCGAGCGACATACGTCGCAACAGGAGCAGTCCGACGATCGCCGTGATCACCGTGAACGCCACGCTCACGAGTTCGATCGGTTCGCGGCGCATCGCCCAGAAGGCGAGTCCGCCGAAACCGTCGGCCGGACCGACGAGTTCGACTCGATCGGGGAGGGCCGAGCCGAACTGCCACGCGACGAGCGCGACCGCCACCGTGGTCGTGAGCCAACGTCGTGCTCCGAAGGCGTGACCGACGAGGGCTGCCGCGACGTAGAGGACTCCGATGGTGGCCCCGAACAGAGCACCGGCGAGCATCCATACGGTGTCGTTCCCCGGCAGACGGCGACCGGCGAGTTGTCCGACGGCGGTACCGAGGAGTCCGCCGACGAAGACGAGCGAACGGAGTCGCTGCAGCGCCGGGACGAGCAGGGCTCGACCCCGATCGATCGGTGCGGTGAGCACGTGGTGCACGTCGGCGTCTTCGAGCGCGAGTGGACCACCCAGACTTCCCGACCGCCAGCCGAGTGCCGCGGCGAGAGCGGCGATCGCTCCGGCCCAGCCGGGTCCTTCGGCGACCACACGGTTCGCCGTCGTGATCGACACGGGATCGTCGGTCACCAGACCCGACAGGAAGAGGAACGAGCCGCCGAACACGAACGCCGCGAGGTACACGCGATACAGAGCCTCGAACCATTCCAGTTCGGCCAGACGTTTGCGACGACGGGCCTTTCGCAGATCGCCGAGGGCGGCGAGGCCGACCGGGGCGTCACGACGCACGTCGAGCCGACGGGCGCGGACGAAACGACGGCGATCGGGTGTCGATTCGCCGACTTCGGCCGGACGTTCGGGGTCGGACGCCCAACCCGACCACGAGGCCACGAAGAGTCGCGGCGGTCGGAAGCCGGCGTGTTCCATGGCCAGGACGTTGAGACAGGCCGACACACCCGATCCACAGGATGCGATCACGTCGTCGGCGACGTCGACGCACAGCGATCGATAGTGCTCGATCAGGTCGTCGCGCGCTCGCAGGTGTCGGTCGACGAGCAGCGAATTCCATGGCGAGTTGTACGCACCGGGCACGTGACCGGGGCGCGGATCGGCGGCCACGGCGACCTCCCCACGAAATCGATCGGCGGCCCGCGCATCCAACACAACCGAAGTCGAGCGGTCACCTCGAGCGACGAAACGGTCGAGATCGGCGAAGGTGGCGAGTCGTTCGGTCGGCCACGGTCGAGAGGTGAAATGGAGTGGTTCGACGATGACGTCGCCGGACTCGAGGTCGCCACCGTGTCGTTCGATCCACGCACCGAGACCACCGTCGAGCAGTGATGCACGACAGCCGAGCATTCGCAACATCACGACCAGACGTCCGGCCGTCATTCCACCGGTGTCGTCGTAGGCCACGACCCACGTGTCGTCACTGACACCGAGTCGGCTCATCGCCGCTGCGAACTCGTCGGGCGACGGAAGGGGATGACGTCCGTCGATCGATGCTCCATGAGTCGCCAGATCGTCGTCGACGTCGACGAACACGGCCCCGGGAACGTGACCGGCGCGATGTTCGGCGCGAGCGTCACGACCATCGAGATACCAGCGCACGTCGGCGACGACCACGCGGATCGACGGCTCGACCAGCAGGCGATCGAGATCGTCGATCGAGACGAAAGGTGGACTCGTCACGTCGAAGTACGGGGATGGCGACGTGCTCAAGAACTCCATCTTCTCACTCGGCACCGGCATACTGGAAGCGATGGACGTCCAGTCGATGGAGCTCTTCGCGTCGTTGCTCGCGGTCGTCGCGGCCGCCGGCGTCGTGGTCGTCTTCGTCGCACGGGTCGCCGCGCCACGGTTGACCGTGGCACGACAGTTGGCCGACGGACTGCACGGCTCGGCTCTCTGGCTCGCCTGGATCGTGGCGGCGGTGGCCACGGCCGGCAGCCTGTATTTCAGCGAGGTCGCCGACTACGTCCCGTGTCGGCTGTGCTGGTTCCAGCGCATCTGCATGTATCCCCTCGCCGGCATCTTGTTGGTCGCCGCACTGCGCAAGGATCGCGGCGTTCGTTGGTACGCCCTCCCACTGGCGGTCGCCGGGCTCGGAGTCTCCACCTATCACTACGTCATCGAGTGGAAGCCGTCGCTCGGAGAAGGAGCCTGTGCGGTCGGACCCTCGTGCACCGACATCTGGTTCCGTGAACTGGGCTTCGTCACCCTGGCCTTCATGGCTCTGGCCGGGTTCGCGGTGATCCTGGCCCTGTTGTTCGTCACACCGCGCCCGGTGACCGACGGGAAGTGACGAGAATGGGAACGCCCACCTGAGTGCGGGGAGACCGACATGAACACCACCAAGAAGAAGTCGAACACCACTGCGTTGGTGATCGCCGCGGTCGTCGTGGCCGTGGTCGCCGCCCTCGTGGTGGCCCTCGTCGCCGGCGGTTCGTCCGATGACGAGTCGTCACCGAACTCCTCGGCCCCGTCGTCGGCAGCTCCCGGCGCCGCGGCGGAGAACCAGCCGGTGGAGGTCGTCGGGTCGGCACTTGTGCCGCTCGAGAACGAGGCTGCCGATCCGGCCGTCGGTCAACCGGCCCCGACGTTGCGCGGCGCCACATTCGACGGCAGCCCGCTCGAGATCGCACCCGGCGGAGGCACCGATCAGCTGATCGTGTTCCTGGCTCACTGGTGCCCGCATTGCAACGCCGAACTGCCGATCATCGAGGAGTGGCGCGCCGCCGGAATGATCCCCGACGGCCTCGACGTCGTCGCGGTGAGCACGGCCGTCAGTAGCGACCGTCCCAATTACCCGCCGTCGAAGTGGCTCGACGACAAGGGCTGGACCTGGCCGGCTCTCGCCGACTCGGCCGACATGACCGCGGCCGCGGCCTACGGCGTGACCGGGTACCCGTTCATGGTGATCGTCGGACCCGACGGGGACGTGAAGGGTCGCACGTCGGGCCAGAAGGAACTGGCCGCTCTCGACGCCTGGGTGACCTCCACCCTCGGTCGGTGATCGAGTGAATCTCGCCGAACTGCAGCGTGTCATCGAAGAGACGTACGGCGACCGTGACCGTGCACGTGGCGTTCCCTCCACGGTCGCCTGGCTCGCCGAGGAACTGGGTGAACTCGCGCAGGCCGTACGCAAGGGTTCGGTCGATCAGCAGGTGCACGAATTCGGCGACGTGCTGGCGTGGGTCGCCAGTCTCGCCAATCAGATGAACGTCGATCTGGAGACGGCGATCCAGCGGTACGCGAACGGATGCCCCCGGTGTTCGGCGCGACCCTGTGCCTGTGCGTGACGACATCGAGTGCGTGACGCGGTCGATTTCGGCCGCACGACCCGACGACTAGGGTCGGCTCGATGTCATTCGATCCCGCTTCCTACGACTTCGATCGCTTCCTCCGCTACGACGACATGGTCGCGTGGCTCGAGTACACGGCGGCTCGTCGCCCCGACCTCGTGACCCTCGAGTCGTACGGCCATTCGTACCAAGGCCGCAAGTTGTGGGTGGTCGCCGTCACCGATCAGTCGACCGGTTCGCACGACACCAAGCCTGCTCACTGGGTCGATGCCAACATTCACGCCGTCGAAGTCACAGGTGGCGTGGCCGCGTTGCACCTGATTCATCACCTGGTCGGGGGATTCGAGTCGGGTGACCAGATGGTGACCGAGGCGATGCGGACGCGCACGTTCTACGTGGCACCTCGCGTGAACCCCGATGGTGTCGAGGCTGCCCTCGCCGATCGACCGCTCTTCCATCGATCGAGTGTGCGGTCGTGGCCCTGGACCGACGGTCATCGTTGGCCGGGGCTGCATCCCGAGGACGTCGACGGCGACGGACGCATCCTCACCATGCGCATTCCCGATCCGAACGGCGCGTGGATCGAACACCCAGACGACTCCCGCGTGATGATGCCGGTTCCGCTCGACGGACTCACCGACCGTCCGCGCTATCGCCTTCTCACCGAAGGTCGGGTGGTCGACTTCGACGGTTTCACCGTGCCGACACCGCGCGATCCGTCGGGTCTCGATCTCAATCGCAACTTTCCGGCCGGTTGGTCGACGAGTGTGACGGGAGCCGGAGATCATCCGTTGTCGGAACCCGAAGTCGACGCCCTCGTCCGCGCCGTTCGCGCCCGACCGAACGTGTGCGGATACAACGCCTACCACACCTTCGGTGGAGTCCTGCTTCGTCCGTCGAGCACCAAGGCCGACTCGGCGTTGCCGCCCCTCGACGTGTGGATCTGGAACGAGTTCGGCAAGCGGGGAACCGAATTGACGGGCTACAAGGTGCACTCGGTGTACGAGGACTTCACGTGGGACAAGTCCGACGTGATGAGCGGCGCCGGCGACGACTGGGCCTACGAGCACCTCGGCGTCGTCTCCTGGACGACCGAGTTCTGGGACGTCATCCATCATGCGACGGGGGAGCGCGCGCACACCTTCATCTGGTACGAGGGTCCGACCACCGAGCAGGAACTCGCCGTGGCGACATGGACCGACACGCACGCTCCAGGGTCGTACGTTCCATGGCGTTCGTTCGATCATCCCGATCTCGGACCGGTCGAGATCGGCGGCTGCGACTTCTTCCACACCTGGACCAATCCGCCGACGTCATGGTTGAAGAAAGAAGTCGTACCCCACGCTGAATTCGCGGTTCATCAGGCCTTGGCGTCACCGCGACTGGAGATCGGCGATCTGGCGGTCGAATCACTCGGTGCGAATTCGTGGCGAGTTCGTCTCGGTGTGGCCAACACTGGTTGGTTGTCCACCGACGTCACCGCATTCGCGCGAAAGAGCAATCTGGTCCTTCCCATCGGCGCCGAGATCACGGTCGCCGGTGGCTCCGTCGTCGGCGGACCGGCCCGCGTGAAATTGGGCCAGTTGGAAGGACGGGTGACGTTCCGTCTGAACGGTGGCGCAATGTCGGACGGAACTCCTGATCGAGTGCGCCACGAGTGGATCGTGTCGGCCGCGGCCGGATCCGACGTCGTCGTCGACGTGTGGCACCCACGGGCCGGCCGGGTGAGTGCGCGCGTCGTCCTGGGAGACTGACTCACGTGCCACGCGATGACTTCGACGAGGATCTCGACGA
>JBDLRN010000010.1:0-98712 GCA_039800005.1 Actinomycetota bacterium
CGCGCACACCGGTCCAACCCAACTTCTGCGCGAAGGTCGAGCCGGCGATGAAGCCCGGATAACCGTTGCGAATGGTGTCGGCTCCGGCGACGTACTGGATGTCGCGCCATTCGAGGCCGGCATCGGCGAGCGCGGCACGCGCCGCGACCATGCCGTACTCGGTGAAGTCGTTGCCCCACTTGCCCCACGGGTGCATACCGACACCCATCACGTACAAGTCACGACTCGACATCACGCCACCTCTCCTGCGGCCGGCGCCCACACGTACACCATGTGTTCGGTCACCGTTCCGTCGTCGTGCTCTTCTCGATACAAGACGTCGGTCTCGAGTTGCATCGGCATTCCCACCTTCAGATCGGTGGCGAGCACACCTTTGGGCGCTTGGCCGAGCACGATCAGGCCTTCGTCGGCCAACTGAACGGCCACGAGCGCATAGGGCTCGAAGGGGTCACTCGCCTTGTACGGCGGCGGCGGCGCGTAGCGATTCTCGGTGTAACTCCACACGGTCCCCCGACGACTGAGCGGAGTGGGCGACAAGGTGGCCGAGTCGCAATCGGGATTGGGGCAGTTCTCGCTCCGCGGCGGGAACACGTAGGTGCCGCAACCGTCGCAACGACCACCGATCAACGACGGCTGCTCGTCGAGGGTGAACCAACCCTCGACCGCGGGAACACGAGAGATGCGTGGAGTCTGGGTCACCGGGTCAGACTAATCAGCGACCGTCGGAGCGGTACCGTCGAGGAACGGCACCAGTTCGGCGGCGAGGATCTCGGCGAGCACCTCTTCACCCATGTGGACACCGTCGCCGCGCAGACTCCCCGGCTCACCACCGTCGGCCGCCTCGTAACGTTCGACGATCTCGGCCCAGTCGAAGAATTCGATCGACGGCCAACGCGTCCCGTAGTCGCGTAGCGCCTCGTTCCAACCGGCGACGCGCTCGAACTCGCCGAAGGTGGCGTCGCCGAGGGCTCCCCCGTGGATGGTGGGGCTCGTGAAGAACACCACCCGGGTGCTCGTCGACTCGGCGAGGGCGACGAGTCGACCCACGGCCTCGTCGTGGCGCCGAGCGAACTCGTCGTCGCCGACCACGAACCACTCGCCGTCGATCTCGTACTGCTGATCGGACTGCTCGGGCACCGAGACCACGACGAGGAGGATCCGCGGAACGAAGTCGGCGAACAGCGGAGTCCAAGTGTCGTCGAGGTCGGGACACGCACTCAGATCGAACTCCACACCGTCCCACCATCGGATCTGCTGGACCTCGACCAAGGGGCAGTTGCGTCCGCCCGCCCAGACCACGTCGTAGCGATCACGCGCCACGTCGTTGAGAGCGCGGGCAACGCCGTACGACACGCTGTCGCCGATCACGACGACGCGCGTTCGATCGTCAGCCGCGTCGAGTTCGGACGACAACAGGTCGAACTCGCTCTGCCACACCTCGGGGTCGGGACGGTCGACGTAGGAGATGGTCGTTCGCTGCGCACCGAGGTCGGCCAGGCGGTTCGCCAATTCGTCGCCACGAATCGCGTCGACGATGAGCGTGGCCCGCTCGCCGAGGAACGACTCGAACCGTTTCGCGTACGCGAGCGGGACGGTGAAGCGACGTTGAACGGTGTCGGGGTACTCGAGAAGCCGGTGCGCGGTCTCGACTCCGATGAGCGCACTCACGTGCTCTCGTTCGAGCGGTCCGGCACCGAACACGAGCAGATCGAAGGAGTCACGGTCGACGAGCAGTTCCTCGAGCGACGGACAACCGAGACGCGACCCTCCGCCGAGGCGGATGGCGCACTCCGCTCGACTTCGATCGACCACCTCCATGGCGTCGTCGCCGGCGTCGACGTGAGCACGAACCCGCCCGGCCAACGACGGATCGCTTCCGAGCACGAGAACTCGACGAGCCGTTGGGTCGTTCGGCTCGTCCGACGAGGCGTTCGTCGGGACGTTCGACGTGTCGACGTCGGCGGACTCCTCCGCCCCGAAGTCGACCACGCGATCCGGTGCGTCGACACCGGCCAATACGACGGGAGCCGGGCGAACCACCACGAACACCACGGCGACCGTCGCGGCCACGGCTGCCACCACACCGATCGTGGCCTGGCTCGGACGGGGCAGAACTCGTCGCCGCCGAATCGGTTCCTCGACGTAGCGATATGACAGCAGAGCCAGGGCGGTGGTGCTCGCGAGACGAACCGCGTCGAGGGTCCAACCACCGAATCCCATCCGATCCTCGCTCATCGCCATGAAGATCGGCCAGTGATACACGTACATGCCGTAACTGACCTTGCCTGACCACACCAGAGGTCGCCACGACATGACCGCCCGCACGGGACCGGGCACCATGGAGCCGAGGATCAGCACACAGGCCACCAACGAGAAAACGGCCAAGCCGCCGTCGTACACGATGTCGTCACTCGTCGCGACGGTGGCCACCAGATAGAAGAAGAAGCCGAGTCCGAGAGTCGAGGCGACGGCGATCACGTTGGCCGACCGGGCCGAGATCTCGCGTCCGACCGGCACGACCAGAGCGAGGAGGGCTCCGATCAGAACCTCGACCGCGCGTACGTGGGTGCCGTAGTAGGTGTAGGTACGCGACTCGGTGTACAAGCCGGCCACCACACTCGCCACGGCGAGCACTGCGAGGCCAGAGAACAGCACGGCGGTCGGTCGACGGAGACGGCGACCGAGCACCAGGAGTCCGATCATGACCAGCGGGAAGGCGAAGTAGAACTGCTCCTCGATCGCCAACGACCAGAAGTGCTGCACCGGCGACGCCGTGTCGGTGAAGAGGTCCTCGTAGGAGTTGCCGGTCACGGCGAAGCGCCAGTTGGCCGCATAGCCGAGAGCGGCGAACAGGTCGCCGCGTAGCCGGGGCCCGTCGAAGATCGGTGTGGTGATCGACACGACGGCGACACCGAGCACCGTCACGATCGCGGCCGGCATCAGGCGCCGCAGCCTCCGCGCCCAGAAGGAGGGCAGGTGAACACGACCGGCGGCGTCGAACTCGCGCACGATCAACTGGGTGATCAGGTACCCCGACAACGTGAAGAACAACGAGACCGAGAACACGCCACCGGGCACGAACGACCACTCCAGGTGGTACGCCAACATCACGACGAGCGGCAGACCGCGCACCCCATCGAGTCCGGCGACGTAGGGCAGACCCCGTGCGCCACTCTCCGACCGACTCGCTGATCCCCCCACCGGCGACGAGTGTAGAAGTCGACGTTCGGCGCCACCCGCCGCCGAATCCGGAAATCTGACGGGGCATCAGATCGGCCGAGACGCCCGACTAGGGTTCGGCACGCCATGGACCTTCGCGAAACTCCCGGGCAAGCCGCATTCCGAGCCGAAGCTCGCGAGTGGTTGGCCGCCAACGTCCCGTCCGAACCGTTGCCCAGTTTCGACACCGAGGCCGGTTTCACCGCGCACCGCGCGTGGGAGAGACGTCTCGCCGACGGTCGTTGGTCGGCGGTGTCGTGGCCCGAGAAGTACGGCGGCCGGGGGGCCGACTACATCCACTGGCTGATCTTCGAAGAGGAGTACTACCGATCGGGTGCTCCGGGTCGTGTCAACCAAAACGGCATCTTCCTTCTCGGTCCCACCATCATGGAAGTGGGTACCGACGCGCAGAAGGATCGCTTCTTGCCCACCATGGCTTCCAGCGAGATCGTCTGGGCGCAGGCGTGGAGCGAACCCAATGCCGGCAGCGACCTGGCCGGTATCCGCGCCAAGGCCACGCGTGACGGTGACGACTGGATCCTGAACGGCCAGAAGATCTGGGCCAGCCGCGCCGTGTGGGCCGACTGGTGTTTCGGCATCTTCCGCACCGACCCGACGGCCGAGCGCCATCGCGGTCTCACGTTCATTCTCTGCCCGCTGGATCTGCCCGGCATCACGGTGCGACCGATCGCCCAACTCGACGGAGACACCGGCTTCGCCGAGATCTTCTTCGACGACGTACGCGTTCCCGTCGAGAACACGCTCGGCGGAGTCGACAAGGGATGGCACGTGGCGATGGCCACCGCCGGTTTCGAACGAGGAGTGAGTCTGCGCAGCCCGGCCCGCTTCACCGAAGCGGCCAACCGTCTCGTGCATCTGTGGCGCACCTACGCCGATCCCTCCGACACCGCGCTCGCCGATGCGGTCACCGACGCGTGGATGCAGGCCGAGGGGTACCGGCTCCACACCTACCAAACCGTGACCGGAATGTTGGAGGGTCGACCCATCGGTGCCGAGGCCAGTCTCAACAAGATCTTCTGGAGCGAGATGGACGTGCGCATCCACGAGATCGCGCTGCAGATCCTCGGCCCCGAAGCCGAGCGCATGGAGGGTCCGTTCGAACGATGGGTCGACGGCTTCCTCTTCTCGCTGAGCGGCCCCATCTACGCCGGCACCAACGAGATCCAGCGCAACATCATCGCCGACCGCGTGTTGCAGCTCCCGAAGGGAATGTGATCATGAAGTTCTCCTTCACCGACGATCAGCGGTTGTTCGCCGAAGGTTTGCGCGATCTGCTCTCCAACGAGTGTCCGCCCTCGCTCGTGCGTCACACGTGGGAGAACGGCGTCGGCCACGCACCCGAACTGTGGTCGAAGCTCGGCGACATGGGCGTGCTAGGACTTCTCGTTCCCGAATCGGACGGCGGCATGGGTAGCGATGCCGTCGACGCCGTGCTGCTCTTCCAGGAACTGGGCCGCGCCGCGGTTCCCGGTCCGGTGCTCGAGCACATGGCGGTGGGCGCACCAGCTCTCGCGTCCAAGCACCCCGGTGTCGTCGACGGCTCGACCGTGATCACCGTGCACCTCGACGACTCCCCCTACGTGGCCCACGCTCACGTGGCCGATCTGATCGTCGAGCGCGACGGCGTGCGATCCGGGTTCACCGTCACCGATGTTCACGGCATCGACGGGGCGCGTCGCATCGCATCGGTCGACGGTGGAACGATCTCGACTCTCGGCGATTCGTCGCGTCTCGACGGAGCCTTCGATCTCATGGCCCTCGCCACCTCCGCCTATCTCATCGGCCTCGGCGAGCGCATGATCGAGATCGCCGCCGAGTACGCGCGCCAGCGCGAGCAGTTCGGCAAACCGATCGGCTCGTTCCAAGCCGTCAAGCACCTGATGTCGGACGCTTTGTTGAAAGTCGAGTTCGCCAAGGCGCCCACTTACCGCGCCGCGTGGAGTCTGGCCAACGGCGAACCCACGGCGTCGCGCGACGTGAGCATGGCCAAGGCACTGGCGAGTGAAGCGGCCTACCGTTCGAGTCGCGGTTCGATGCAGGTGCACGGTGGCATCGGCTACACGTGGGAAGCCGACCTGCAACTGTTCATGAAGAAGGCCTGGGCCTTGTCTCGTGCCTACGGCGACGCCACGTGGCATCGCCGTCGCGTGTCGTCCGCCGTGCTCGCGTCGTGACCGCCACCGGTCGTCCGTCGACGCTCACCATCGCCCTGGTCGGCGTGGGCGCCGGCGTCCTGTCGGGTCTCTTCGGCGTGGGCGGCGGCATCCTCGTGGTGCCCGGGCTGGTGATGATCCTCGGTCTCGACCAACGCTTGGCGAGCGGAACGTCGCTCGGGGCGGTGTTCCCCATCTCGGTGGCGAGCCTCGCCACCTACTGGAGTCAGGACAACGTCGACTGGGTGATGGCCCTGTGGTTGGCGATCGGTGCCGTGGGCGGTGCGATCTACGGGACCAAGTTGATACATCGACTGCCCCGGCGATTCATCGGCTACCTGTTCACCGTCATGCTCGTGATCACCGCCGTGCGCCTCTACGTGCCGACGAATGCCGACGGACGTGGTGCGATCGAGGTCGGCGGCGCAATCGCACTGGTGATCATCGGCTTTCTGACCGGCGTGCTCGCCGGACTGCTCGGCATCGGCGGTGGCGTGATCATGGTGCCGATCATGATCGTGTTCTTCAGCGAGATCCCGGTGATCGCCAAGGGCACCTCGGCCGCTGTGATCATCCCCACCGCGATCATCGGCACGTGGCGCAACACCAAGGCCAAGAACATCGACACCAAGGTTGCGGCGATCGTCGGACTGGCCGGCGTCCCGACCGCCATCGTCGGCGGCATCGTGGCCGACGTGATGAACGAGAACTTGTCGAACGCGCTGTTCGCCTCCCTCGTGCTCGTGGTGGCGGCCAAGATGTTCCGCGATCTGCGTCGCGAGACGAGTTCCTGAATCAGCCTCGACCGGCGACCGCGTCGGCGAGTCGGTCGAGCATTCGTGGATCGCTCGTGGCCGGCACGACGATGAACTCGTCGGCCCCTTCGGCCTCGACCGCGTCGAGCAGATCGACGAGACGTGACGCGTCGTGCAACGGCATGGCGGCCGCGAGCGACGCGGCGAGATCAGGCGAGAACACGCGCAGGTAGGTCTCGGCGAAGTCGCGCAACGTGGACTGCGCATCGGATCCGAGGGCCACGAACGAACCGGTCACGAGACGAGGTCGCTCGGCGCGACCGGCCGCGGTCCAGGCCGCCTCGGTGGCCCGGAAGAGTCGACCCGATTCGGCCGCGTCGCCGAGCAAGGTGAATCCGCTCACGCCGTCGGCCCACTGCGCAGCCCGCGCCAACGACTTCGGCCCCATCGCCGAAGCCATGATCGGCGGACCGCCCGGTTGGACCGGAACCGGGCCGACCGACTCGCCGTCGGCTGCCGCCCCGCCGCTCCAGAGTCGGCGCAACTCGTGCACCGCGGCGTCGAGACGTCCGTGCCGGCCAGCGAAGGGCGACCCGAGGGCCGCGTAGTCCTGGTGCCGACCGCCCACCCCGACGGCGATCTCGACCCGACCGCCCGACACGACGTCGAGCGACGCCAGCTCCTTGGCCACCAGAGCCGGAGCGTGCCACGGCAACACGACCACGTTGACGAGCACCCGGACCCGATCGGTCAGGGCGGCCGCCGCCGAGCACAAGGTGAACCCGTCGAGGTTGTGAAAGGTGATTCGTTCGCCCGCCGAGACGCTCGAGAACGGACCCTCGTCGATCCCCTGACACCAGACCCGCAGACGATCCCGGTCGAGCCCGGTCGCCATCTGCGGCAGAGCCACTCCCACGGTCATTCGGCGAGACATGGACCCACTTTCGCCCACGACAGCCCGATCGGCCAACTTGCCGTTCGACGGGTCGGTATCCACCATCTGAACTGGGGTGACGCCGAATCTGACACGGCGTCAGATTTCGGTGCTACCCTTCCGCCATGCGCGAACTGCCCAAGATCATCTCGGTCGACGATCACGTCACCGAACCGGCCACCGTCTGGACCGACCGACTGCCGAAGAAGTACCACGACGTCGGCCCGCGTATCGAGCGCCTCCCCGTCAAGGAGATGACGTTCATCGGCGGCAAGTTCACTGCGGTGCCCGGCGCCAAGGGTGAAGACGGCCCGCTCGCCGACTGGTGGTTCTACGAAGATCTCCGTCGTCCGCTCACGCGCCTCGACACCGCGGTCGGATTCGATCGCGACGAGGTGACCGTCACCGGCATCACCTACGACGAGATGCGCCAAGGTTCGTACAAGCTCAAGGAGCGCCTGGAGGACATGGACGTCGCCGGCATCGAAGCCTCGCTCTGCTTCCCCACGTTCCCGCGTTTCTGCGGCCAGACGTTCCACGAAGCGCAGGACAAGGAACTCGCCATGCTCGGCGTGTACGCGTACAACGACTGGATGTACGAAGAGTGGTGCGGCGAGTCCGGTGGTCGCATGTTGCCGCTCGGTTTGATCCCGCTGTGGGATCCCGTCGCCGCCGCCGCCGAGATCCGTCGCAATGCCGCTCGCGGTTTCCGCGCCGTGGCCTTCAGTGAGATCCCCTCCAACCTGAACCTGCCGAGCATCCACGATGCCGACGGCTACTGGCTGCCGTTCTTCGAAGCCTGCAACGAGACCGGCACGGTCATCTGCATGCACATCGGCTCGGGCTCCAAGATGCCGAGCACGTCGCCCGACGCTCCGGCCGCCGTGGGCTCCACCCTCACCTTCGCCAACTGCTGCTTCAGCATGGTCGACTGGTTGATGAGCGGACACTTCACACAGTTCCCCGACCTGAAGATCGCCTACAGCGAAGGCCAGATCGGCTGGATCCCCTACATCCTCGAGCGGGCCGATCGCGTGTGGGAGGACAACCGCGGTTGGGGCGGCATCGCCAACAAGGTTCTCGAACCGCCGTCGCAGTTGTTCAAGAAGCATGTCTACGGCTGCTTCTTCGACGATCCGCACGGTCTGCGTTCGCTCGTCGAGATCGGCGAGGACAACGTCACCTACGAGTGCGATTATCCGCACTCCGACTCGACGTGGCCGCACACCGCCAAGATCGCGCACGAGCAGACTCTCGGGCTGACCGACGAGCAGGTCTACAAGGTGTTGCGAGGCAACGCCATCAAGATGCTCGGCATCACCCACCTGTCCTGACGACACCCTCCCACCCCATCTGACTGGCCGTCAGATTTCCGGGGGCCACGCACTAGAGTCGCCCTGAGTCACGGATGCAGGTGAGGGGTTGATCATGAAGGGCATCGTCTACGACGGAACCACGACCGAGTTGGTCGACGGTCTCACGGTGCGCGACCCCGGTCCGCGCGAGGTCTGGGTCGACGTCGCGGCGGCCGGTCTGTGCCACTCCGACATCTCCTACATGCACGGCCTGTACCCGGTGCCGTCACCCGGCGTGTGCGGACACGAAGCGGCCGGTGTGGTGGCCGCGGTCGGCAACGCGGTGACCCACGTGCAACCGGGCGATCACGTCATCATCGCCACCCTTGCCGCCTGTGGTTTCTGTGCATCGTGCATGGACGGCCGCCCCACCTTTTGTCGATCGACGCTCGGCAACTGGACCCAACCGTTCACCCTCGACGGCCAGCCCGTGTACAACTTCGCGGCCACCAGTGCCTTCACCGAGCGCACCATCGTGCGCGACGTGCAGTGCGTGAAGATCCCGAAGGACGTGCCGCTCACCTCGGCCGCCCTCGTCGGCTGCGGTGTCGTCACCGGGATGGGTGCGGTGTTCAACCGCGCGAACGTCAAACGTGGACAATCGGCCGTCGTGTTCGGTGTGGGCGGAGTGGGACTCAACGCCATCCAAGCCCTGAAGGTGCAAGGTGCCACGACGATCATCGCGGTCGACACGCTGCTCGAGAAGGAGTCGTTGGCCCGGCAATTCGGTGCCACTCACTTCCTCGACGGTCGTCGTGAGGACGTGGTGTCGGCGATCGTCGACATCCTGCCCTACCGCGACGACATGCCCCGTGGCCCGTTCAACGCCGGCGGAGCCGACTGGGCCTTCGACTGCGTCGCACACCCGCAAGTCACCTACAACGCGCTCGAATCACTCGACTGGGGCGGCACCGTCGTGGTGATCGGCGTGGCCGGCCAGACCACCGAGTTCCACGGCTTGTACGGCCGACTCACCCAAGTCGACCGCGGCATCATCGGCTGCCGATACGGAACGGTGAGCCCACAGCGCGACATCCCGTTCATCATCGACCTCTACCGACGCGGCGAGGTTCTCCTCGACGAACTGGTGAGTGCGACCTTCCCCGTCGATCGGTGGAAGGACGCCGTCCACGGTCTCGAGAGCGGCTCGGTGGCCCGCGCCGTGATCACTTTCTGAAGCGACTCGGATCGAACGACATGAGTTCTCTCACGACCGGCGTTCTCGACATCGAGGGCAAGACCTTGTGGCAATTGGTGTGCGAACGCGCCCTTTTGACTCCCGACAAGCAGATGGCGCGCGACGAATCGGGTCGAACGCTCACCTTCGCCGAGTACAAGGACTGGTGCGAGCGAGTCGCCGCCGGACTGGCTCGCCTCGGCGTCGCCGAAGGGACCAACGTGTCGTGGATCCTTCCCTCGCGTTTCGAGTCCCTCGTCCTGACCGGCGCGCTGTCGCGACTCGGCGCCGTCCAGAATCCGATCCTGCCGATCTATCGGCACCGCGAAGTGTCGTTCATCCTTCGCCAGTCGAACTGTCAGGTGCTCGTGGTTCCCGGCGTGTTCCGCGGCTTCGACTACGTACCGATGGCCGAGGAGGTCGTGTCCGGACTCGGTCGCGAGGTGCCGATCGTGGTGTCCGATCCGCATCTGCCCGAGGCCGACCCCGACGCCGTCGGACTTCCCACCTACCGCGCCGACCTGCACGGTCTGCGTTGGCTCTTCTACTCGTCGGGCACCACGGCCGATCCGAAGGGTGCCAAGCACAGTGACTTCAGCATGTCGGCCGCCAACGACGGCATGCAATGGAGCATGGAGGTCGGACCCGACGATCGCGCGGCGGTCGTGTTCCCCATCACGCACGTGGGCGGACTGATCTGGTTGTTCAACGCCATGCAGACCGGCGTCGAACTCCTCATGGTCGAGACCTTCGACGTCGGATCCACGCCCACGTGGCTGGGTGAGAACGGATGCACGTGTGCCGGGGCCGGCACCGTGTTCTGGCTCACCTACCTCGACGCTCAGCGGCGACTGCCGCCCGGACAGAAGCTGCTGCCGAACGTTCGTATCTTCAACGGTGGTGGAGCACCCAAGCCCAAGACGCTGCATGCCGAGATGATGGAAGCCTTCGGTTCACCGCTGATCGGCGGATGGGGACTCACCGAAGCCCCCATCAACACCATGGTCCACGTCGACGACCCCGATCACAAGAAGGCCACCACCGACGGGCGCCCGTGCCCAGGAGTGACGATCCGCGTGATGTTGGACGGCCATCAATGTGCCGCCGGCGAAGAAGGCGAACTGCAGGTCAAGGGTCGTCAAGTGTGTCAGGGCTATCTCGATCCGTCGCTCGACGCCGATGCATTCGACAACGGCTGGTTCCGCACCGGCGATCTCGGCGTGGTCGATGCCGACGGATTCGTGAGCATCACCGGACGACTGAAGGACATCATCATTCGCAAGGGCGAGAACATCTCGGCCAAGGAGATCGAGGATCTTCTCTTCGCTCATCCATCGGTCGCCGACGTGGCCGTCGTCGGTCTGCCCGATTCGGCGAGTGGCGAGATCGCCTGCGCCGTGGTCGTCACGAAAGCCGACGCCGTCTTCGCGTTCGACGAGATGGTCGCGTATCTGAAGGACGCGAACCTGTCGAAGCACAAGATCCCGGAGCGTCTCGAGATCGTCGACGCTCTCCCCCGCAATCCGAGCGGCAAGGTCCTGAAGAAGGATCTCCGCGCCACCTATGGAGGCCAGTCATGACCGGACCGATTCCCATCCACTCACGAGCGAGCGGCCTGCGCGTCTTCGTCACCGGCGCCGGATCCGGCATCGGCCGGGCGGTCGCCCTGCGCTTCGCGGCCGAAGGAGCCGCCGTGGCGTGCGCCGATCTGAAGGGTGCCGCCGAAACGGCCAACGACGTGCAGGCCGCCGGTGGACGCGCGGTCGCGTACGAACTCGACGTGACCGACGCCGTCGCCGTCGAACGAACCGTCGACGCCGCAGCGGCCGAACTCGGCGGCCTCGACGTGGCCTGCAACATCGCCGGCATCGGCCACTTCGCCCACAGTCATCAGGAGTCGCCCGAATGGTTCGACCGCATCGTGTCGGTCAACCTGAACGGCACCTTCTACGTGACTCGCTTCGCCCTCCCCCACCTCCTGAAGAGATCGAGCGAGAGCGGACGCGACGGCGTGGTCATCAACACCGCGTCGACATCAGGTCTCATGGGTGCACCATGGAGTGCGGCCTACTGCGCGAGCAAGGGTGGCGTCGTCAACCTGACCCGCGCTCTCGCCTACGAGTACCGCGGCAAGGGAGTGCGCGTCAACGCCATCGCGCCGGGTGGCACCAACACCAACATCGTCCATTCCTTCATGACTCTTCCCGAAGGCGCCGACCACAAGTTGATGGCCAAGATCATGACGCCGATGGATCAGGCCGACCCCGACGAGATCGCCAACATGTTCGTCTTCATCGCATCCGACGAGGGTCGTTACATGACCGGTTCGATCGTCGTGATGGACGGCGGCATCACGTGCTGACCCGACCCCTCACAGCATCACGGAGAGACGACTCATGAACACCACCCGCAATGCCGACGGAATCGCCGCCGGCCGAACCGTCATCGTCACCGGTGCCGGCCGAGGCCTCGGCCGCGCGCACGCCTTGGCTTTCGCGGCCGAGGGCGCCAACGTGGTCGTCAACGACGTCGGCGCGTCACTGAGCGGTGAAGGCCAGGACGTCGGCCCGGCCGCCGAAGTGGTCGCCGAGATCGAAGCGATGGGAGGTCGTGCGGTCGTCAACAGCGACGACGTGAGCGACTGGGACGGTGCCGGCAACATGATCCGTCAGGCCATCGACACCTTCGGTGGACTCGACACTCTCGTGTGCAACGCCGGCATCGTGCGCGACCGCATGATCGTCAACATGTCGGTCGACGAATGGGACGCCGTCATGCGCGTGCATCTGCGCGGCATGTTCTGCCCGGTGCGTCACGCCGTCGACCACTGGCGAGCCATGGCCAAGGCCGGCACGACCGTCGACGCTCGCATCGTCACCACGTCGTCGGGAGCCGGCCTCTTCGGATCGGTCTCGCAGGGCAACTACTCGGCGGCCAAGGCCGGTATCGCGGCCTTCACCGTCGTGTCGGCGGTCGAACTCGGCCGCTACGGCGTGAAGATCAACGGCATCGCCCCGTCGGCTCGCAGTCGGATGACCGAGGAAGCCTTCGCCGACATGATGAAGAAGCCCGAATCCGGTTTCGACGCCATGGATCCGGCCAACGTGAGCCCGCTCGTCGTGTGGCTCGGATCGTCGTCGTGCGACGTGTCGGGTCGGATGTTCGAGATCGCCGGAGGACAACTGTCGGTCGCCGACGGTTGGCAACACGGCGAAGTGGCCGACAAGGGTGACCGCTACCGTCCGTCGGAGATCGGGGCGGTGGTGGCCGACCTCTTGTCTCGGGCACCGAGTCCCGCACCGGTGTACGGAGCCGGCTGATGCCCAACAAGGTTCGCTCGGTCGACGGTCGCGTCATCGGCTCTCGTGCGCAAGCGACGCGTCGTCGCCTGCTCGACAGCACCGCCAAACTGCTCAACGAACAAGGAGTCCTCGAACTGCGGGTGGTCGACATCACTCGCGAGGTGGGCACGTCGGCCGCCACCTTCTACCAGTACTTCAACGACGCCGACGCCGCGATCCTGGCCCTCGCCGAGGAGGCGACCGACGACGAACGTCCACTCGTCGATCATCTGCGCCCGTTCTGGGAACCGGCCGACGCCGCCGAGCGCGCGCGAGCCTTCGTGGAGGCCTACATCGAGTACTGGGACCAGCACTCGGCGGTCCTGCGTGCCCGCAACCTGAAGGCCGAGGAGGGCGATCGCGCCTTTCGTGCCGTGCGATCACAGGCCAACCTGCTCGTGATCGACGGCCTGCAGCAGATGATGGCCGATGGTGTCCGGCGCGGTCGCCTCCCGGAGACCCTCGACCCGTTCACGGCGGCCGCGGCCCTCGTGGCCATGATCGAACGACTGCTCGGTTTCGAGAACGAGATGACCAAACGCGGATCGTCACGTCAATTGATCCGCGACACCTTGGTCACGTTGCTGGTGCGCTCCGTCGTCGGCCCCTGACGAATCCGGTCACCGCGACGAGATTCGTCACAGCGACGGGATCAAACTCGCCAGCTGTTCGAACTCGGCCATGGTGACCTTGCTCGGATCGGCCGACAGCACCTGAACGCACACGTGATCGGCTCCGCGCGACAGGTGATCCTTGACGCGCGCCGCGATGTCGTCGAGAGTTCCCCACGCCACGATCGCGTCGACCAGTCGATCGGTCGGCCCACCGTTCTCGCCCGCGATGTCGGCATCGGTCCAGCCGAGACGCTTCAAGTTGTTGGTGTAGTTGGGCAAGCCGAGATAGGTCTTCATGAATCCGCGAGCCACGGCGCGCGCTTCGGCGGCATCGGTCGAGAAGACGACCGCCTGTTCGGGGGCCAGAAGGGCGTCGGGACCCAGTGCCTCGCGGGCGATCGACGTGTGCTCGACCGGCACGAAGTACGGGTGGGCACCGAGGGTGCGCTCGGCCGCCAACTTCAACATCTTCGGTCCGAGCGCGGCGAGGGCCCGGGCCGGCGGTGTGCTCGGCTGCGCGGCGAAGAACAAGCCGTGATCCATGGCGTCGAGATACTTCTTCATGGTCGACAACGGCTTGTCGTACGTTCCGCCGTGGAAACCCTCGACCGCCGGCTGATGACTCACGCCGATACCGAGCAGGAAGCGATCGGGGAAGGCCTCGGTGACCGTCTTCCATCCCGCTTGCATGGTCATCGGCGAACGGGCGTGCAGACTCGCGATACCGGTCGCGAGGATCAGGTTCTCGGTGGCCGACAGCAACAGCGACGACGAGGCGAAGGGTTCGCGTCCGACCGCTTCGGGCACCCACACCGTGCGGAAGCCGAGTTCCTCGATACGCGCCGCGTACTTCTGCGCCTCCCGCATCGGCTGCATGTCGAGCTGAAACGTCCAGAGTCCGAGTTTGCCGAGAGAGTTCTTGTCGAGAGTCATGCGGCGAACCTAGGCCACAGGTGCGCCACCGATCGCACCGGAACTACCGTGATGCCGTGTCCGCAACCGAACCCTCCCCTTTCACCGAACTGGCCACCACTCTCCTCGACGGATTCGTGCAAGCCGGTGCACCGGTGCTCTCACCCGACGGTCGTCAGGTGGCCTTCGTCGTCACGCGCGTCGACCTCGTCCGCAATCGCTACGCATCGCAGATCTGGCTGGCCCCCACCGATGGTTCGAGTGCGCCGATGCCGATCACGTCGGGCGATCCGGGCGAGTCGATGCCCGCCTGGTCTCCCGACGGTCGCCAACTGGCCTTCGTGTCGGGTCGCGAAGGCGCCCAGGGAGCGAAGAAGGGTGAGCGGACCCTGCACGTGATCCCGATCGCCACTCCGGGCGAGACGCGCACCGTCGCCGTGCGCAAGGACGGACTCGATGCACCGTCGTGGTCGCCCGACGGCAAGTGGATCGCCTTCGCGTCGCGCGTTCCCGACGAGCGCTACTCGGCCGAGGACGAATCGTGGCAGTCACCGCGTCGTATCGAGACCTTCTTCACGCGCCTGAACGGCGAGGACTTCGTGTTCGACCGGCCGAATCACGTGTGGGTCGTGGCCGCCGACGGTACGGGAACTCCCCGCGACCTCACCCCCGGCCCGCGTCAGCATCACGAGTTCTCGTGGCTCGCCGATTCGTCGGGCCTCGTCGTGTCGGCCGCCCGCCACGACGATTTCGACCGCGATCTCTCGGTCGACCTCTTCCTCGTTCCGCTTCATGGTGACATCACCGCCCTCACCGACCGCACCGGGATCCACTCCAATCCGTCGGTGTCGCCCGACGGTACGCGAGTGGCGTTCCTCGGTCACGACGACGCCACCACCTATCCCCAGAACGTGCGCGTCGGCGTGCTCGATCTGGCCTCGCGGGAGCGGCGATGGGTCTCGCTCGCCCTCGATCGCACCTTCGAGACCACGGTGGGGAACGTGGCCCCGGTGTGGGAGGCGAACGACTCCCTTCTCGCCACCGCCGAGGACGCCGGTGAGTGCCACCTCCATCGACTCGATCCCACCGGATTGCGCGCTCCCGTCGCCGTCACCGAGGGAGCGCTGTGTGTGAAGGCGTTCGATGCAGCCGCCGGCGTGATCGTCGCCGCGGTCACTCACGTGACCCGACCGGCCGAGATCCACGTGTGGTGCGAGGGTCGCGAGACGGTGCTCACCGACGTGTCGCACGACTACGTCCGACGCGTCGCCCCCGTCGGCTGGGAACGCTTCTCGGTTCCGGTGCGCAACACCACCCCGGGCATCGACCCGCACATCGACGCCTGGATCATGCGACCGCGCGACTTCGATCCGACTCGCACCTATCCCGTGGTGCTGAACGTGCACGGCGGTCCGCACACCCAATACGGCGAGACCTACTTCGACGAGTTCCAGTCGCAGGCCGCCGCCGGGTTCGTCGTGATCGCGTGCAACCCGCGGGGTTCGTCGGGACGTGAAGAAGCGTGGGGACAAGCCATCCTCGGACCGAAGCATCCGAAGCGACCGGGCACCGGATGGGGCGGGGCCGATCTCGAGGACGTGTTGAACGCGCTCGACACCGCCCTCGATCGCTACCCGTTCTGCGATCGCTCGCGCGTCGGCATGCAAGGAGGCAGTTACGGCGGCTACATGGCGACTCTGCTCGCCGCGCGCCACGAGGGTCGACTGCGCACCGTCTGCACCGAACGATCGGTCAACAACCTGCTCACCGAGGAGTGGTCCAGTGACATCGGCACCATGTTCCGCGTCGAGCACGGCCCCGATCCGGTCGAGGATCCCGCCGAATACCTCCGGATGTCGCCGAGCACACTGGCGCGCGACATCGACGTGCCCGTGCTCATCGTGCACAGCGAGAACGATCTGCGGTGTCCGATCAATCAGGCCGAGGAACTCTTCGTGACGCTGCGACTACTCGGCAAGGACGTCGTGTTCTATCGATTCCCCGCCGAGACGCACGAGCTCTCGCGGAGCGGGTCACCGGTGCATCGACGTCAACGCTTCGAGATCCTGCTCGGGTGGTTCACCGAGAAGCTCGCGCCCTGACGCGGGCGCGTCTACCCAGTTCTCGACGTCTCAGTTCTCGACGTCTCAGTTCTCGACGACTCAGTTCTCGACCAGCCAGTGGTCGATGAGCTTGCGCGCGATCGAGATCCCCGGCGGGACGGGCGGAAGATCGTCCTTGCGATACCAGTTCGCCTCGGCGATCTCGGTCGGGTCGCACACGATGTCACCGCCCACCCACTCGGCCCGGAAACCGAGCATCAAACTGTGCGGGAACGGCCACGGCTGACTTCCGAGATAACGCACTCGATCGACGTCGACACCGACTTCTTCGCGCACTTCGCGGATGACTGCACCCTCGAGCGTCTCACCCGGTTCGACGAATCCCGCCAGACACGAGAACATCGGCATCCGGAACTGCACACCACGCGCGAGCAACGCCTCTTGGTCCGGACCCGGTTCACCACGTGTGACCAGCGTGATCATCGCCGGCGCGAGACGTGGGAACGCCATGAGACGACAGGCCGGACAGCGCATGGCCCGTTCGTTCGGCGCCATCTCGGTGGGCGTTCCGCAACGACCGCAGAAACGGTGCGTGCGCGCCCACTCGACGATCTGCACCGCGCGACCGGCCACCAGCCACTCGTCCTCGGACGTGCGTCCGAAGAGACTGAACAGATCGAGGGCAGCGCCGTCGGACGGATCGGAATCGGCCACGTCGAGTCCCCAGTAGGCCCGACCGTCGAGAACTCCGAGGAAGTGCGGCGGAGCGCCGGACGACAGCGGTTCGTCGTGGATCCACACCTTCGACTCCACCACGTGCACGTACACATGGGCCGACGCATCGGGCGGCGGAACGACCGCGGGCTGGAAACGGCTGATACGGCTGATCGACTCGGTCACCCCTGAAGTGTGACCGTAGGATGCCCCCCATGTCGAACTCCAGCTCCCGTCAGGTCGTCATCGTCGAAGCGGTCCGCACTCCGATCGGCCGCAAGAACGGTGGATTGTCCACCCTGCATCCGTCCGATCTCCTCGGCCTCGTCCAGAAAGAAGTGATTCGCCGCACCGGAATCGACCCGGCCGCGATCGAGCAAGTGGTGGGCGGCAACGTGAGCCAGGTGGGCGCCCAGAGTTTCAACATCACGCGGACCGCATGGTTGTCGGCCGGTCTGCCGATGACGACGGCCTGCACCACTGTCGACACGCAGTGCGGTTCGAGCCAGCAGGCCACCGGACTCGCCGCCTCGCTCGTCGCATCCGGTGTGGTCGACGTGGCCATGGCGTGCGGTGTCGAGTCGATGAGCACCGTCCCGATCGGCAGCAACTCGAACGCCTGGGTGAAGGATCCCAAGACCAAGGAGTTCAAGAGCCTCGGCAAGGCCGTGACCAAGAGTTACTTCGAGCACTACGAGTTCACCTCGCAGTTCGAAGGCGCCGAACGGATCGCCGACAAGTGGAACATCAGCCGCGCCGACACCGACGCCTTCGGACTCGAGTCGCAGCAGCGTGCCGCGCGCGCCTGGGCCGAGGGTCGCTTCGACGGTCAGTTCGTCGAAGTCGAGGCACCCGATCTCGACGACGACGGCAAGCCGAGTGGAACCACCCACCGCGTCACCCGCGACGAAGGCATCCGCGAGACGACTCTCGAGAAGTTGGCCACGCTGAATCCGGTCGCGCGTGAGAACGGTGTGCACACCGCGGGCAACTCGTCGCAGATCTCCGATGGTGCCGCCGCGATTCTGATGATGACCGCCGAGAAGGCCGCCGAACTCGGCTTGAAGCCGCGCGCGCGCGTCGTCGACAGTTGTCTGGTCGGTGTCGATCCGGTGCTCATGCTCACCGGTCCGATCGACGCCACGCAGCGTCTGCTCGATCGCAACGGACTCACCATCGATCAGATCGACACCTTCGAGATCAACGAGGCCTTCGCCTCGGTCGTCCTCGCCTGGGCCAAGGAAGTCGGGGCCGATCTCGAGCGGACCAACCCCAACGGTGGGGCCATCGCCCTCGGCCACCCGCTCGGTGGAACCGGAGCCATTCTCATGACCAAGGCTCTGTACGAACTCGAACGCACCGGGGGCCGCTACGGCCTGGTGTCGATGTGCTGCGGCGGCGGTCTGGGCACCGGCACGCTCATCGAACGCATCTGACGCTTCTTTCGATCTCTCGTCGCCCACACTCGGGCATGTTCCGACGTCCGACGATCTCCGTCCGGGCCGGGCTCGTCGGACTGATCGCTCTGGCGACGGCGTGCACTCCGACACTCGATCTACCCGACGGCGCCAACGGCGAAGTGGTCGGGCACGTCGACGGCGACACTCTCGACATCGCCTTCTCGGTCGAGGGTCGGGCGGTCGTCGAACGCGTGCGACTCATCGGTATCGACACTCCGGAGACCAAGAAGCCGAACACACCGATCGAATGCTTCGGACCGGAAGCCTCGGCCCGTCTGGCCGAGCTGCTACCGATCGGCGCGTTCGTGGTGGCCGACCGCGACGTCGAAGCCCGTGACGACTTCGGACGTCTGCTCGCCTACGTTCGACGAGCCGACGACGACGTTCTCGTCAACGAAGTTCTCGTGCGCGAAGGATTCGCTCGCACCCTGTTCTTCGCACCGAACCTCGCCCTCGAGTCGACCTTGCGAGCGGCCGAACGATCGGCCCGTGCCGATCGACGCGGACTCTGGTCGGCCTGCCCCTGACCGGACCGGTAACGTGCCCCCCGTGACCTCGCTCGCCGAACGACTCGGACACGACGCCGACACTCGACTCGTGATCGTGTCGTGCGACGATCTCGGTTCGTGTCACGCGGCCAACGTCGGCGTGTACCGCGCGCTGCGCGACGGTGTGGCCACGTGTGCGTCGGTCATGGTTCCGGCTCCGTGGGCCCGACACGCCGCTCTCATGTACGACGGCGAAGACGTCGGCGTGCATCTCACCCTCAATGCCGAACACGCCGCCTATCGCTGGGGGCCGATCACGCACTCGCCATCGTTGCTGTCGGGAGACGGTGGATTCCCGCGCGACATCGACGATCTGTGGGAACACGCCGATCCCGAAGAAGTGCGTCGCGAGTGTCGAGCCCAGATCGAGCGAGCCGTCCTCTGGGGCTTCGACGTCACGCACCTCGCGCCGCATCTGACCGCCATCACGTTGCGTCCCGAGTTCTTCGACGTCTACCTCGACCTGGCGGTCGAATTCGCCTTGCCGATCCGCCTGCCCTCGACCATCAGCGAAGAACAGGCCGGGTTCCCGTTCCGCCGTCTGGCCCACGAAGAAGGCGTGTTGTTCCCCGACCACTTCGATCACACGTGGTCACCGGGAAGTCGCGCCCGAGTCATGCGATCGCTCGAGAATCTCTCGCCCGGCGTCACCGAGATCCACGTACAACCGGCAATCGACACCGAGGAAGTACGAGCGCTGGCCGGGTCGGCGGCTCAGGGCTGGATCGACGATCTCGCTCTGGTGACCGACGACGGTCTGCGCGACGCCATCGACCGGTCGGGGGCCGTCCTGATCGGCTACCGCGCGTTGCGCGACGCCATGAGGCGCCTCTAGACGCTCGCCACGAGATCGGCGAGACGGCGAGCGGCCTCCCCCGATGACAAGGAGTCGAACAACGGTCCGGTCGGCCCGGTCGACTTCAGTTTGCCGAGCATGAAGGCGACCGAAGGGTCGAGTGTCGCATCAGCGAGAGCGATGGTGGCCACCACCTCGGCGTCGTCGGGTCCGTCGACGCGCTCGTCCTTCTTTCCGAGCACCACGCGGAACTGAATCGCGGTCACGACGCCGACACCTGCGACGTGGTGCGGGACGGATCGACCAGTCGCGTCGGCGGCTCGACACCCGCAGGCCGGCGAAGCACCGATGCGATCCCGGCGAAGAGATCGGTCTCGACCTCGTCGTCGGCCGGACCACCCACCGTCGACCGCGCCAGGATCCAGTCCTCGTACGGATAGACGTCGGCGAGTTCGTCATCACCCAATCCGAACCACCACGGTTCGTTCGGATCGACTTGCGTGGCATGCGCGCGCAAGGCACCCGAGCGCGCCCAGAGGAAATCGCCGACGTGCAGACGTGTCGTGATCCGATCGTCATGACTCGGACGAGCGAGCCATTTCTCGTCGAACGGCGACGATCCCGTCTTGGCGAGCATCGCTTCGTGCACGAGCACCATGCGCGTCTTCGACCACACGGTGTAGTACAGCTTCGACGGCTGGAAGGCCGGCCCGGCCCACGGATACCACGTCGGGTCTCCCGCTCGTTCGAAGGCCGCGACCGAGATGTCGTGCACCTTCACGTGATCAGGATGCGGATAACCGCGCTGATCGTCGTTGTACGTGATGAGCACCTGCGGACGAGTACGCCGGATCACCGTGACCAGTCGACCGACCGCCTCGTCGAGATCGGCTCGATGGAACGACGCCGGATCGTCGTTGGCCGGCGAGTCGAGCATTCCCGAATCGCGATATCCCAACATCACGACGTCGTCGAACCCGATGATGCGAGCCGACTCGGCCAACTCGCGCGGGCGCATCCGCGCCATGGCGAAGCGCTCCTCGTCGGGTGTCAGACCGTGAAACGGCTGACCCGGCTCACGGAGACCGGGATTCTGCAGATCGCCTTCTTCGCCACCGGTGCAGCACACGAGGATCGTGCGCACCCCGGCCTGGTGGTAGGCCGCGAGGGTGGGGGCGCCTTTCGACGCCTCGTCGTCGGGGTGCGCATGCACCGTGAGAACGCACAAGGGTTCGGACGTCGAACTCTCGTCGGACATGGGCCCACGATACTGCCGCCCCCGTGACCGACCCCCTGTCCGATGGTGCCCGTCCGAAAGTGATCGCCAATAGTGTTGAGCGAGTGACAGGTACAGCACGACGCCGGCGGTTCGCCACCGCGACGATCGCCGTGTCGTCGCTCGCGCTGCTGACCGCCTGCTCGACCGATGGTCGTGAGATGCGTCCGCCCCGACCGGATCAGGCGCAGACGATCATCGACGAGACCGTGCCCGATCCGTCCGTCGTCGACGAGACGGTTGCGACCGACGTCGTGAGCACTCCGGACGGCGCGCTCACGCTGTCGGCCCCGTGGACCGAAGGCGGACCGATCCCGGTCGATCACACGTGCTCGGGTGACGGGGTGTCGCCGTCACTCGTCTGGTCCGATTCCCCCGTCGCCACTCAGTCGTTCGCTCTCGTCGTCACCGACCTCGACGCCCTCGGGCCGACCGGTGAACCGCTCGTGCATTGGGTCGTGGCCAACGTCGATCCGTTCGTCACCGCTCTGCCGACCGGTGGAGCCATGCGCGGAGCGATCGAAGGGGTCAACGATCTCGGTCGCCCCGACGTGCCGATCGTCGGGTGGTCGCCACCGTGTCCGCCGGTCGGCGAGACGCACACCTACGCCTTCACGTTGCACGCGCTCGGCCAACGACTCGACCTCGTGGACGGAACCCCAGGTGCCGATCTGATCCGGGCCATCGAGTTGGCGAGTCTCTCGTCGTCGACGGTCACCGGCACCGTTCTGTCGTAATCGCGCCGCGACCGTCACCGATTTCGCCACACTCCGCGGTCGCACGACCACTGCATGCCACAATGTCGGGGATGGCCTCGCGATCGGTCCCCACGCCGTGATCGGTCTGTTCGCGACCGATCCGGCGGGACGAGTGATCAGTGCCGACACCGTCGCCGCCACCCTCGGCTCGGCGAACGGCTCACTACTCGGCCGCGCCCCGTGGTCGGCGGCCTCCCCCACCCGCCGGGTCGAGATCGAGCGGCTCTTCGCCGACTGGCGAGCCGGCGGTGTCGATCCGGCGCGCGCCGAACGCTTCGAGATCGACTTCGAGGTCGCCCACGACGGCGAATGGCACTCGGTGCGGATCGCCCTGTCACCACGGTTCGCCGACGACGGGACCCTCGTCGAACATTCCGGCGTCGCCCTCGTCGACGTCGTCGAACCCGGCGACGAGTTCTCGCGACTGGTGCACACGACGGCCGACGTGGTGCTCCTGGTCGACGGGTCGGCCGACGTGGCCTTCGCCAACGACGCAGCCCGTCGACTGATGGGCGAGGCCCATGTGGCGCGTCTCGCGTCGGCGGTTCGGGACCAGATGCCCCGCGCCCTCCTCGTCGATGACGGGAATGGCGAGCCCGACACCTGGCGCGGTGAGGTCACGATTCGCGACGCGTTCGGCGACGCCCGCACTCTCGACTGCACCGTCGTGCCCACGTCGCGCCGAGGCTTCACCGCGTGGTGTCGTGACGTGACGTCGTCGGTTCGGCTGAACGCCGAACTCGCCCACCAGGCCACCCACGACGCTCTCACCGGGCTACCCAATCGTCAATTGTTCGTGCGTCGCGTCGCCGAGGCCGTCGAACGAGCACGCGTCGACGGACGCGCCCCCGCCGTGCTCTACGTCGACATCGATCATCTGAAGAACGTGAACGACTCCCTCGGACACGACAGCGGCGACACCTTCATCACGACGGTCGGTCGACGACTGTCGACGAGCACCCGTCCCGGTGACGTGATCGGCCGTATCGGCGGCGACGAATTCGTCGTGCTCTGCGAGGGAGTCGGCGACGAAGCCACCGCCCTCGACGTGGCCGAACGCGTGAACACCGCGGTCGCTGAACCGGTGATCGTGCAGGGAACGCGAGTGGCGACCGGAGTCAGCATCGGTGTGGCGGTCTGGCGTCCGGTCGACGACGCGGGATCGACGCTCGACGCGGCCCTCGACCTGGTCCGACGGGCCGACACCGCGATGTACCGCGCCAAGATGCGCGGCAAGGGTCGATGCGAGATGTACAGCGATGCCATGCGCGCCGACGCTCGACGCCGAGTGCGACTCGGTGACGATCTCGAACGAGCCCTGGCCGACGACCAGTTGGAACTGGTGTTCCAGGCCATCGTGGCCACGCACACCGGACGGGTCGACGGAGCCGAAGCCCTGCTTCGTTGGCGCCACCCCACCGAGGGTGTTCTCACCCCGTCGGCGTTCCTCGATCTGGCCGAGGAGTCCGGACTGGTCGTCCCGATCGGCGACTGGGTGATCGACGAGAGCGCGCGACTCCTCGCGCGCTGGATCGCCGAGGGTCGAGTCGATCGTCGCTTCCGCATGCACGTGAACGTGTCGTCTCGTCAGATCGTCGACGCCGACTTCGTCGAGAACCTCGGCGCGACGGTCCGTCGTCACGGGCTGATGCCGGCCAACCTCTGCATCGAATACGGCACCGCGGCACTCGCCGACACCGAAGCGACGCGTGCCCTGCAGTCGCTACGCCGACTCGGCCACCCGCTCGTCATCGACGACTTCGGCGACGAGCGATCGTCCCTCGGCCACCTGCGTTCGTGTCCGTCGCACTTCGTGAAACTCGACGGTTCGTTCGTGCGCCCACTCGGCCAGGACGACCGCGACGATCCGATGGTGCGTGGGGTCATCCAACTGGCCCATGGTCTCGATCTGTCGGTCATCGCGTCGTGGGTGGGCTCGGCCGAACAACTGCTCCGACTCCGAGCGCTCGGGTGCGACCACGTTCAAGGTTTCCACGTGGCCCGACCGGTGCGGGCCGACGACTTCGATCCGTCGACCACCACCCGTTTCGGCGATCAGTGATTGAGTGACGCCGCGTCGAGGACGTGGGCGAACTTCTGCTCGGCGGCCGCTCGCCGCGTGGGGACGTGCTCGAGCGGCGGATCGCTCGGTCGATAGCCCTTCAGGATCTGGCGGGCGACCGTGACCTTGTGAACTTCGTCCGGACCGTCGTAGATACGAGCGGCTCGGGCCGCGCGATACATCGACTCGAGTGGGAGATCGGTCGTGTAACCGAGGCTGCCGTGGATCTGGATGGCGCGATCGATCACGTTGTAGAGAACCTTGGCACCCCAGAACTTGATCACTCCGATCTCGACCCGCGCGTCGCTGTAGTGCTTGCCGGCCTCGTGCAACTTGTCCATCTTCCATGCGGCTTGCAGAGTGAGAAGACGCGCGGCCTGCATCTCGGCGTAACTCTCGGCGATCCAGTCCTGCACCATCTGTTTCTCGGCCAGGATGCTGCCGTGCGTGAAGCGGGTGAGCGCGCGTTCGCACAGCATGTCGAAGGCTCGGCGGCTCTGTCCGAGCCAACGCATGGCGTGATGGATGCGACCGGGTCCGAGGCGCTTCTGCGCCAAAGCAAAACCCTGGCCGATGCCTTCGGCGCCACCCACCACGTTCTCGAACGGCACGCGCACGTTCTCGTAGAGGATCTCGGCGTGGCCACCCGGCTCACCGGTCCGGTGATCGGGTTCGCCCATCGTGGGCACGTCGCGCACGATGTTCACTCCCGGGGTGCGGGTCGGAACGATGATCATCGAATAGGCCTTCGAGGCCGGCGCTCCGTCCTCTCCCGTTCGCGCCATCACGATCAGGAAGTCGCTCACCGACGCGTTCGACGAGAACCACTTGTGTCCGTTGATCACCCACTCGTCACCGTCGCGCACCGCAGACGTACTGAGCAACGTCGGATCGGCACCGGCCGTGGGTTCGGTCATGCTGAAGCACGAACGCAGGCGACCGTCGAGCAGGGGCTGCATCCAGGTCTCGCGCTGTTCGGGGGTTCCGCCCACGGCCAGTAGCTCGGCGTTGCCGCTGTCGGGCGCATTGTTGCCGAAGATGCTCGGGGCGTACACGCACTGACCGAGAATCTCGTGCATGAGGCCGAGCTTGACCTGACCGAAGCCGAGTCCGCCCATGTCGGGCGGCAAGTGCGCGGCCCACAGACCGCGCTGTCTCACTTCGGCCTTGAGCGGTTCGACCGCTGCCGCGAACTTCTCCCGTCCACCCGGGGCGCGCCACACGTCGGCGAGAGTTTCGAGGGGCAGGATCTCGTCGCGGACGAACCCGCGCATCCACACCAACTTCTCTTCGAACTCCGGTTCGGTCTCGAAATCCCAGGCCATGTGCTCCCCCTACACGTCGCTTTCCCCGTGCCGTCACCTGCGGCGTCGTCACATTGTGGCGGACAACCGTCCCCCGACCGTTTCGACCGTAGCAATCAGCGGTACGTTGCTCGCTACGGGACTCGCCGCGACTCCTGTGCCCGCTCGTCTCATGTCCGAACTTCCACCGCCCGTCGTCAGCCGCTGCACTCGACACCCCGATCGTGCGACCGGTCGATCGTGCACGCGTTGCGCCCGGCCCGCCTGCCCCGAGTGCCTCACGCCGGCAGCCGTCGGAAGCCTGTGCGCCGACTGCATTCGTCGCGCTCGACCCGACACTGCGACGCGCGTCCGACACTGGAACGCCCGTCAACCGATCCTCGTGTCGCTCGTACTCATCGCCATGAACGTCGCCGTGTTCGTCTGGGTCGTCACCGGCGACGTGGGCGCGGCCGGTTTCGGAAGCCGGATCACACAGCGCGAATTCGACCTCGCGCTCAACCGCTACGTGGTGGAAGTGACCGGCGAGTGGTACCGGTTGGTCACGTCGGGATTCCTCCACTTCGGGATCCTGCACATCGCCATGAACATGTTGCTGCTCTACCAATTGGGCCAGATGCTCGAACCGGCCCTCGGTCGCATTCGTTTCGGTCTGTTGTACACGGCGTCGCTGCTCGGCGGTTCGCTCGGAGCGCTCGTGATCCAAGGTGATCAAGGTGGTCTGCACGGTGGCGCATCGGGTGCGGTCTTCGGACTCATGGCCGCCGCCGCCATCGGCATGCAACGTCGCGGCGTCAACGTGTTCCAGACCGGGATCGGCGCCGTGCTCGTGATCAACCTGGTGCTCACGTTCACGATTCCCGGTATCTCGATCGGTGGCCACCTGGGTGGGGCCGTGGCGGGCGCCGTGTGCGGGGCCGTGATGTTGGCTCCGTCGTGGAAACCAGCTCCGGTGTGGGCGACCTACCTCGCGCCGATTGCCGTGGCCGTCGCCGCCGTGGTGGGCAGCGTGATCACCGTCGGCTGACGAACGTCGATCCCCGGCCCCGCTTCGCCACACCCCTCGTCTACGGTCGCGTCGACTTCCCCGTTCCTCCCGAACGGAGTTCCCATGCCCTCTCCACTGCGCCTGCGGGCCGGGATCGATCCTCTGGTCGACCCGCGAGACATCGCCGACCTGGCCGCGGCCCTCATGTCGCCACGTGACCGGCTGCTGGTCTTCCTCGTCGACGGTTCGCTCGTCGGATCGCTGAGCGTGGCCGTCGATCTCGAACGCGACCGCATCGCCGATCTGTTCGCCATCGTCCACGACGCCACTCACGGCACCGACCTGCGCGGTCTGGTGCTCGCCGAACGTACGTCCTGGCCGCTCGATTTCTCCGATTCGATCGTCGCCGACGTGCTCGCCGCACCGCGTCACGGGTTGCGCATCGACGCCTGGATTCGTTTCGGAACGTTGTCAGCGTACGACGTGTGGCCGTTGCTCGGATCGGACGCGACGTCGTAGGCCGGCGTCGCGCAAGATGCGCACCATGTCTCGGCTCGACACCTCACGCGCACCCGCCGCCAGGGCTCGATCCCGATACTCGTCCGGAAGGTCGTAGTGATCGTCGTGGAACGCACGACGCGACACACCGAGCGAGGCGGCGAATTCGTGCAGCTCGTCGAAGCTGACGTCACTCACCAGATGACACCAGTGCCGATCGCGGAACCACCAGTGCGAACCGTCGACGTAGAGAGTCAGCGGCGACGCTCCGGACGCACTCGTACCGGAACCGGCTTGGGCCGGGCGCCGAGCAGACGCACACCGGCACCGATTCCCACGGCGGTTGCCACGATGGTCACGATCCAGGACGCCATGCGATCAAACTACTCGCACCTGGTGCATCCGGCCGGTCGGACGACGATCAGTGTGCGCATCCGCAACCGGTGCCACAACCCCCACCGGCGCGTGGCGCGGGGGAGGCCGAAGACGGGCCGGCCGACGCACCGACCGAGGCGAACACCGACAACAGGCGCACGGCGCCGTCGTGTCCGGCCGGACAGGTGGCCGGTTCGTTGGCGGCCGACATGGAGCGGCGCTCCTCGAAGGTCGCGTCGCAGGTCTTGCAGCGGAACTCGTAGAGCGGCATGGGGTCAGTGTAGGTGTCCGATCGTGCCCGTGTAACTGTCCGATCGTGAACGCGTCTGCTTGACTGGTTCCATGAGCTCGACCGACACACGGAGTCGTCCCGATGTCGATCTCGACCGGACCACCGAGACCGGCGAGCCCGCCCGCGCCCACATCGTGAAGGTCGGACCGGGCGAGAATGCGGCGGCCAAGATCCTGGAGGCCCGCGTGATGGGCACGCCGGTCGAGGCCCTGTGCGGTCACGTCTGGGTGCCGTCGCGCGACCCCAAGCAGTTGCCGGTCTGCGAGGAGTGTAAGAACGTCTACGAGATGTACCGCGCCTTCAACGATCGCCTGCGCGACACACCCGGTGACTGAGTCGTGACGACTGACTCGCCGTGACCGACTCGTTGCGTATTCGGCCCGCCACGCGCGCACTGATCCTCAGTCCGCGCCCGTCGGTGCTCCTCGTCCGTTTCGAGTTCCCGGCCGGCACTCGATGGGCCCTCCCCGGCGGTGGGATCGAGCCCGGCGAGGCGACCGCAGAGGCGCTCGCCCGCGAACTCCGCGAAGAAGTCGGGCTCCTCGCGCCGTCGATCGGTCCGCACATCTGGACTCGCGAACACCACGTTCGCTTCCTCGACGGCAACTGGGACGGTCAACGCGAACAGATCCACCTGGTACGTGTCGACGACGAGTTCGAACCTTCTCCCGAACTCGACTGGGAGCAGCTTCGCCAGGAGTACCTCCACGAGATCCGATGGTGGACGCCGGACGAGTTGACGACGTCGTCGGCGAACTTCGCGCCCGTCGATCTGGCGCGACTCGTCGTCGACGTCGTCGAATCCGGACCTCCACCGGCTCCCATCGACGTTCGTCCGTGACACGGACCTCGTTCTAGAGTCTCGCCGTGCCCGATTTGTCGTCCGTCGTCACCTTCGCCGTGGCCTCATTGGCACTACTGCTCATTCCCGGGCCGGCGGTGATCTACGTGTTGAACCGCAGCGTGTCGGACGGCCGCGAGATCGGGTTCGCCGCCGTGGCCGGCCTCGAACTCGGGAACGTGATGCACGTGATCGCGGCGTCGGCCGGACTGTCGGCCGTTCTCGCCACGTCGGCCACCGCGTTCAACGCCGTGAAGTGGTTGGGGGCCGGATATCTGATCTTCGTCGGACTGCGCACCTTGTTGGTGGCGCCGCGCGCGGTCGAGGGTGATCTGCCCACGACCACGCGATCGCGCGCGTTCCGTCAAGGGGTGATCGTCAACACCCTCAATCCGAAAGTGGCTCTCTTCTTCTTGTCGTATCTGCCGCAGTTCATCGACGCCGACAACGGAGCCGCCTGGAGTCAGTCGCTGGTGCTCGGAGCGATCTTCGTGGCGATCGGATTCGTGACCGATGGAACGTATGCCATCACGGCGAGTGCGTTGCGACAGGTGTTGTTGACGGGACGAACACTTCCCTTCGTGCAGAGGTACGTGGCCGGGACGGTGTTCGTGGCCCTCGGAGTGATGGCCTCCACCACCTCCCGCCACTAGGCGAGAAATCCGACCTATCGCCAGTTTCTGGCGAGACTTTTCGACCCATACGGTGAATTTTCCTCACCAGATCCCCGCAGTGGAGCGATGTGGTCGGCGACGATGTTGATCACACCTTCGGCGCGCTGCAGACGGCCCCGCACGAGAAGTGACGAGGCCCCGCGCGCCACGGCCCGGAATCGCTTCCAACACCCGACCGACACCACCACGTTGACGAGACCGGTCTCGTCTTCCAAGTTCATGAACGTGGTGCCCTGAGCGGTGGACGGTCGCTGACGGTGGGTCACCACTCCGGCCACCCACACTCGCTCGGCGTCGACCGTGGCCAGACGATCGGCGGTGACCACACCGAGTTCGTCGAGACGTGCCCGCAGGAACTGCGTGGGGTGTCCGGTGGGTGCGATTCCGGTGGCCCACAGATCGGCGATCGCTTCGTCGATCGGCTCCATCCCGGGTAGTCGAGGAACGTCGACCGCGGTGAGCACACCGGCCAGACGATCGGGCCGCGACTCGGCGGCCGCGCCGGCCATCCACAACGCCTCGCGACGCTGCACTCCCAGACATTCGGTGAAAGCACCGGCTGTCGAGAGCGCTTCGAGGTGTGCACGCGTGAGCGACGGAACACGACGTACCAGATCCTCGATCGACGCGTAATCGCCGTGGATACGACGTTCGTCGACGATGACGGTGGCGAGGTCGGAACCGACACCGCGCACGTCGGCGAGACCGAGGCGAACGGCGAATTCGCCATGACTCGCAGGATCGCGTTCGAGGCCGGCCCCGGCGGCCGATGCCGCCAGATCAGGAGTGCGCACGACCACACCGTGCCGACGCGCGTCCTGCGCGAGCGAGTGAGGACTCCAGAAACCCATCGGCTGCGCGTTCAGCAGACCGGCGTAGAAGGCCGCCGGATGATGCAACTTCAACCACGACGACGCGTACACCAGGTAGGCGAACGACACCGAGTGGCTCTCGGGGAATCCGTAGTTGGCGAAGGCGGCCATCTTGTCGAAGATCTCGTCGGCGATCGAGCCGGTGATCCCCCGCTCGGCCATTCCTTCGTACAGTCGATCGCGCAGACGTCGCATCCGTTCGGCACTGCGTTTGGAACCCATGGCCTGACGGAGTTGATCGGCTTCGGCCGGCGTGAACCCGGCCACGTCGATCGCCATCTGCATGAGCTGCTCCTGGAACAACGGCACACCCAAGGTCTTGCCGAGACTGTTCTCGAGCAACGGATGCAGATAGGTGATGGGCTCCTGTCCGTTGCGACGACGGATGTAGGGATGCACCGAACCACCCTGGATGGGACCCGGACGAATGAGCGCGACCTCGACCACCAGGTCGTAGAAACGACGCGGTTTGAGACGCGGCAACGTGGCCATCTGCGCGCGTGACTCGATCTGGAACACACCCACGGTGTCGGCTCGGCACAACATGGCGTACACGTCGTCGTCCTGCGGAAGAGTGGCCAGATCGACGTCGATGCCCTCGGCCTCGCGAACGAGATCGACTGCACCGTGCAGAGCCGACAACATGCCGAGTCCGAGCAGATCGAACTTGACGAGGCCGGCCGCTGCGCAGTCGTCCTTGTCCCACTGCAGAACGCTGCGATCGCTCATGGTGGCCCATTCGACCGGACACACTTCGATGACCGGCCGGTCGCAGATCACCATGCCCCCCGAGTGGATGCCGAGATGACGCGGCATGTCCTCGACTCGAGCGGCCAGTTCGAGAACGTCGGTGGGAATGTTGTGATCGGGTCGACCGTCGGGGCCGGTCTGTTCGACCACTTTCTGCACCCGTCCCCAGCGATCGATCTGTTTCGACCAGGCGTCCTGTTGGCCGGGCGCGTAACCGAGTGCTCGGGCCATGTCGCGCACGGCGGAACGGGCGCGATACGTGATGACGTTGGCCACCTGCGCGGTGTGATGACGGCCGTAGCGCTCGTAGACGTACTGGATGACTTCTTCACGTCGTCCGCTCTCGATGTCGAGGTCGATGTCGGGCGGTCCGTCGCGTTCGGGCGAGAGAAACCGTTCGAACAACAGTCCGAGCGACACTGCATCGGCCTTGGTGATGCCGAGCGAGTAGCACACGGCACTGTTGGCCGCGCTCCCCCGCCCTTGGCAATAGATGTCGGAGCGCAGACAGAACTGCACGATGTCCCAGACCACGAGGAAGTAGCCGGCGAAGCCGAGGGCTTCGATCACCGACAGTTCGTGATCGACCGCGCGCCAGGCCCGTGCCCGCAGACTCAGATCTTCACCGGCGGCCGGCCGCTGGCCGTATCGGCGGATCGCCCCCTCCTCGGCGAGACGACGTAGGAACTGCATCTCGGTGAGACCGTCGGGACACGGATACGGCGGCAGATTCGGTGCGACGAGGGACAGGTCGAACGCCGCCGTTCGTCCGATCTCGGCGGCGGTCTCGACCACCCCGGGGTAGCGCGCGAAACGCCGCATCTGCTCGTCACCGCTGCGCAGATGAGTGGTTCCCGACACCGGCAGCCACGGATCGGCCTCGGCCAGACTGGCCCGACGACGCACGGCGGCCAGAGCCGTGGCCAGACGACGTTCGGCTGGCGTGGCGTAGCGAACGTCGGTGGCGGCCACACAGCGAAGGTCGTGACGACCGGCCATCTCGGCCAGGGCGTCGTTGCGCGCCGAGTCGAGTGGGTCGCCGTGATCCCAGAGTTCGACGAGCAGTCGATCGCGTCCGAAGAAGTCGGCGAGTTCGCGCAACTCGCGCGTCGCGGCGGCCGGTCCGTCGTCGGCGAGAGCACGCGGCACGACTCCGTCGTGCGTCCCGGTGAGCACCCACCATCGACCACGCCCTTCGGCGGCCAGATCGTCGATCGTGCAACGCGGTGCGTTCTTGGATCCGTTCAACTGCGCCAGACTGATCGCACGCGCGAGACGCGCGTAGCCATCGGGTCCGTCGGCGAGCACCACGAGATTGCGTTCGCCGCCTCGGTGTTGCACGACGAGTTCGGCCCCGAACACCGTGGGCAGGCCGACGACGCGTGCCGCTTCGGCGAACCGCACGATGCCGTACAAGCCGTTGCGGTCGGTGAGGGCGAGCGCGGTCAGGTCGAGGCGATCGGCTTCGGCGACCAGAGCGTCGGGATCGGACGCTCCGTCGAGGAACGAGAAATTCGAATGGCAGTGCAGTTCGGCGTACGGGGTGCGCGAGCGGATGCGGGGCGCCGTGGGCGCGACGTCAGGACGGGCCGTACTCGGCGGCGAGTCGGAGCGAACCGGCACCGAGCCGTGGTGGGCACGACCCGACAGACGGGCCTCGAGTTCGGCCCAGGTGGAGGGACCCTGCATCCCCCACGAACCTGACGAACCCCCTGACCGAGCCATGGGGCGAGATTATCGAACATATGTTCGATCGGCCAGAGCGCCTAATCCAGGGCGCGAAGGACGTCGGCGACCACGTCGTCGGTGTGCTCGAGACCACAGCTCATCCGCACCGTGCCCGGGGTGATCCCGGCCGCCGCCAACTCCTCGGGCGTCAGCCCGGCGTGGGTGGTCGACGCCGGATGGGTCACCAGGGTCTCGGGGCCGCCCATCGACGTGGCCACCCGACACAACTGCACCGCTCCCACGAATCGAGCCCCGGCTTCGAATCCACCGGCCAACTCGAACGACAGCACTCCCCCGAACTGCGCGTACTGGCGCCGTCCGAGGTCGTACTGCGGATGCGACTCGAGTCGAGGGTGACGCACCCACGACACCGCACGGCGCGCCTCGAGTGCTCGGCCGACCGCGATCGCCGTCTGCTCCTGCTGACGCAACCGCGGACCGAGAGTGCGCAGACCGCGCAGACCGTTCATCGCATCGAACGGTGACGCGCACGCGCCTTGCAACACCGCAAAACCCCACAGCGCGTCGATGAGATCGCGCTCACCGGCCACCACACCGAGAGTCGCGTCGTTGTGCCCCGCCATCGCTTTGGTGGCCGAATGGATCACCAACTGCACACCGTGTTCGAGCGGCCGCACGCCGAGCGGAGTGGCCAAGGTGGAATCGACCGCGGTGATCGGGCCTTTGATCGCGCCCAACTCGTCGAGGTCGACCAGATCGAGCAAGGGATTGGCCGGCGTCTCGGCGAGCACCAGCATCGTGCGACCGGGAATCACCGCGTCGGCGAACGCACCGGGCCGAGTCGCGTCGACGAACGTGACGTCGATGCCGAAACGCGGACACACACCGGCGAGCAACTGGGTGGTACCGCCGTAGGCCTGCTTCTGCGCCACCACGTGATCGCCCTTGCTGCACAGGCCGAGCACCACTCCGGTGATGGCTCCCATTCCCGAGGCGAAGGCGCGCGCCGCCTCGGCTCCCTCGAGTCCGGCCACGGCCTCTTCGAAGGCGTTGACGGTGGGATTGCCATGACGGCTGTAGAACTCGGCGGCCCGGGACGAGTGGGCCAGGCGCTGACCGTCGGCCAGCGAGTCGATCTCGAAGGTGGTCGACGCCCACAGCACAGGGGCGAGGGCTCGCACTCCTGGCGTGCGGCCACCCCGCACCGCCCGCGTCTCGGGATGTTGCTCGTCCCCTGTGGTCACCGCACCAGTCAACCAAATGACCCTCGAATCGGTGGCCCCGATTCCGGGGGATGGAGGTCGTCCGGAAAATTTCCGGAAAAGCGCGAGACCACCACGATCGGCGACTCGGGACCGGCATGACCGTTCATGACATCCGCTCCAACCGCCCGTCCGTCCGCTCGACGACCCACCCGGCCGTCACGTCCCCCACCCGCCCGACCGGCCCGTCCCCCGCCCCCGACGAACGTCGGATCCTGGTCGCCCTCTCCCATCCGTCGGATCGACGTTCGGTCGAACATGCACTCGACCGTCTCGATCTCGTGGTGCGCTCGACCTCCGATGCGAGCTCGAGCATCGCCATGCTCGAGGCCTTCGCGCCCGACGTGGTGGTGCTCGACGCGCGTGAGTTCCATCCGGCTCTGACTCCGGTCGCCGCGGCGGCCCGCCAGCTGTCGGGAGTGGGTGTCGTCGTGGTGGGCGGCAACTCTCGCGAACAGCGTCTGGCCGCTCTGCGCCACGGTGTCGACGACGTCGTGAGCACCGACACTCCGGTCGACGAGATCGCACTGCGATGCGTCAACACCGCGGCTCGTCTGCTGCGCACAGCGCCCGCACCGATCGTGGTGGACGATCGAATCCGACGATTCGGTCCGTTGACCCTCGACCTCGACCGCCGCGAGATCCACGTGAACGGCCACGCCGTGCCGAGCACCCGCCTCGAGTACGAGTTGTTCGCTCGTATCTGCGAGACGCCGTTCCAGGTGGTGTCACGCGTCGATCTCATCGAGTCGGTGTGGGGTCCGAACTGGTACGGCGACACCCACGTGATCGACGTGCACTTGTCGAACCTGCGTCGCAAACTGCGCCAGCGGTGCAGCGCCGTCGACTATCTGCACACCGTGCGCGGCGTGGGTTTCCGGCTCTCCGACGACATGCAGGACGACACCCGACACCCGGTGCGCATCGCCGGCTGACATGTTCAACCATATTCACCGGCGATCCACCAACGCCCGTCCTCGACCCAGGCGAGATACGCGACCGACTCACCGTCGTGATCGACGACCAGTTGGAAACGAGCGGCCCGCCGACGCTGCGGCGTCCACCACCTCTCTTCGAAGGGCCACGGACCGGCCCAGGCGACGATGCGATGTCGACGGCGATCGATGACGACGTGATCGGGCGGTGCACTGACGAGCCCTCGCCCGCTCACGACGACCGGACGATCGTTGCTCGCGATCACCTCGATCGGACGCGGTTCGTGATGCACGATCGCCGGTGAAGGTGCGGGCAGTGAACCCGGCCACGGTGGTCGGACCGTCGGACGCGACACGACTCGACGGTCGTCGGCTCCGATCGCCGTGACGGGGATCCGCTCGAACTCGTCGTGTGGATGACGACCGCCGCGCCACGACGCCACGGTGACCGCGTCGGGACCGAGGAGTCCGACCAGTCGCGTGGTGGCTCGTTCGGCCGCCTCGTCGGCCTGCGTGCGTTCACCCCAGAAACCACGCTGCTGAGCGCTCTCGTGACGCACATCGGTGGGAGTGATGCGCAACGACGTGATGCCGGCCGACGGCGGATCGTCACCGTCGATCCAGCCGTCGAGTTGCCAGCGCACCCGATCGACCACCGCGCTGGCGGCGAGACCGTCGGCGTGGAACCATGCGCGCGACGAACGTTCACCGTGTTCGGATTCGGCGTCGACCACGATGCGCGTGCACACGAGTCCGCGATCGGCCAGACCGCCCACGATCCGGTCGGCCAACGACTTGGCGGCGAACACCGCCTGATCGAGTTGACCGATCGGATCGTCGAAAGAACGCGACAGCGACAGGTCGTCGGGTGGAGCAGTGGCCGCCGGTGGCGTGTCGTCGACGCCGGTGACGATGCGATGAAGGCTCTCTCCCCAGCGACCGAAACGATCGACCAGTTGGGTGGAGCTCAGACGGGCCAGATCACCGAAGGTGCGCAGTCCGAGACGAACGAGCAGATCGACCGTGTCGGGATCGGCACCGACGGTGGACACGAGTGCCGACACCGGATGCGGGGCGAGGAACTCCGCCGTGTCGGACGAGGGAACCACGACCGGACGACCGAGTACGACCGAGCGACGGGCGGCGAGCATCGCGGCCACCCGACCGTCGGCGACACCGACACCGATCTCGGTCACCTCGTGCGCCCCGCCGAAACCGTACGTGACCAGTTCGACCAGACGTTCGGCCAACGCGACGTCGCCGCCCACGTAACGCGACGGACCACGGGTGGCCATGAGCAGACATCCGGGCGACTCGACGTCGAGCAGTGGAACGAGTTCACCGACGGCGCGAACGACCGGTTCGAAGAAGCGTGCGTCGCGATCGGGATCGTGCGGGACGATGTGCAGATGCGGACACGCACCTTGAGCTTCTCGTTTGGTCTGACCGACTCGGACCCCTTCGCGAGTGGCCGCCGACGAACAAGCGCGCACCCGCTGACCGTGGATCACGACGAGCGGCACACGTGGATCGAAGGTCGGACCCCGTCCGGCGAGTCCGGCGAGAACGGCTGCGGCCACCGGCCACGCCGCGCACCAGACGACCGCGCACCGCGGCGGTTTCGGGGGTCGTGTCACGGCACGACTCGGAGTCGGGCCGGCGCGATCTCGCCGGACGACACGATCTCTTCCAGACGGCCCGACGGACCGGGCAACCACACGTCACGCTGCAACGCACGCGCCTGACGACGACCGTCGACCGACACGGTGACCCGTCGCGCTCGCACGTGTCCGTGACCGTCACCGATACCACTCCATTCGCGCACCCGAGTCGCGACGCGCACGTCACCTGGAACCGCGCGCGTCTCGTCGACCACCACGCACACCGCGCCGCGCGATTGGAGACGAGTGGTGAAACGACGCACCAACGACGGCGGCAGCGACGCGAGGAACGAACTCGACGTGACGACGAGATCGACTCCGTCGACGAGGGCTCCGAGGACGTTGGCCGGATCGCCGTGCGCGTCGAGTGGACCGTCGACGAACACCGTGCGTTCGAGCACGACCCCCATGTCGGCCGCGGCCACCACACCGAACGTGGGAACGCCGACGACACCGGCCCACGATCCGTGCCGAGTGGGTGCGACGAGAAGAGCCAGTGCACTCGACACCGATGCCGATCCGGTGCAGACCACGGTCTGGCCGCGTCCGAGACCGAGGCCGAACAGCGGGGCGAGAACGGGGTCGACCGGGAGTGTTCGCTCGCGAGCCAGCAGGGCGGCCGATGCGGTGACGACACCGTCGGGGACCTGAGCCAGAGCCATGGACGCGACTGTATCGAACAGGTGTTCGATCACGACAGGGCGCCCGGAGTCCGGGACGACGACCGTCAGTTGTCGCTGGTCTGGCTCTCGCTGGCCGAACCCGATCGTCCCGACGTCGACCGCGTGCGGCCCGGTCGACCCGACAACTGGTTCAAGAAATCCACGAAACCTCGGGCCCCGGCGGCGTAGAAATCGGCCCCGAGTTCGCGAGCCATGTCGGCGTCGGTGATGGCCGCCCCGCCCAACACCACTGGTACCTCGTCGCCGATGGCCCGCCGCAGAGCCTGCACCACCTCGACCGCGCCGGGAACCGCCACCGGCGTGGTGACGCTCACACCCACCGCCGTGAGACCGGTCATACGGGAGGCCGCGTGCACGAAGGAGTTGGCCGGCGTATCAGCACCGAGGTCGAAGACCTCCCATCCTTCGATGCGGAGCAGATCGGCCAGCATGGCCAGAGCCAGAGCGTGACGCTCGCCCGCCGGACCACCGATGAGCACGTCACCTCGTCGACGCCCGCGGCGCACGAAACGCGGACTGAGTTGTCCGACCAATCGGGTGACGATGGCCGTGGCCTGGTGTTCGACGGAGATGTCGATCTCGCCGCGGGCCCACTGAGCCCCGATTCGAGCGAGAGCCGGCGACACGATCTCGAGGTACACCTCTTCCATGTCGCTGCCGGCGTCGATGGCACGTTGTACGACCTGCCAGGACCCGCCGGCATCGGCGTTGACCAGACACTGGAAGAGCTCGCTGACGTAATCGCCCGTGCGACGCGCGTCCACGGACGAACGTGGAGTCTGCGCGCGCTGCTGCGTCCGCTTCCGGAACTCCTCCAGCGCATGGGGCGTGACCTGCCACACACCCTTCACCCGCGTCGCCGCCAACTTGCCCTGCCGCACGTAACGGTAGACCGTCATGTAGTGGACGCCGAGGAGCTGCGCTGCTTCGTCCAGCGACATGGGCTCCGATGACACGGGCGAAGACTAAATCGTCATCATCCTCGGGACACGATCGTGCTCACCGAAATGGACGGAAATCACAGGAAAAATGCGGTGGCGCCCCGCTCAGCCCTTCAGGCGTTGACGAGCCGCCCGACTCCGTTCGAGGAGGTGGGCCGGAACCTTCTTCAGCGCCTCGGCGAGTTTCGGATCGCCACCCGCGTCGACCGCGGCCGCTGGCGAGGCCTCGGCTTCGGGCACCAGATCCTCGAACGCCGGCGGCTCCATGCCCGGCTTCCAGTACTGATACAGGTCGCGAACGACCTCGACCAGCCCCGTGGAGTCGAATCCCTTCTCGAGATCGACCGTGACCACGTTCTGATACACGTGAACGCCGGCGACGCGACCGGTGGCGAACAGGCGGCGGGCCAATTCGGCCGACGGCGTCTCGGCCACCGAGTGGGCCGACGTGTCACCGTTCAGGAAACGTTCGTGTCCCATGCCGGACAGGTTGCGGTTGGCTTCGAAACGAACGATGCCCGGACGGCGGCTCGGCTTCTCCACGACGAGAACGGGTTGACCCATGCCGACACGTTAGTGGCCGCTCCGATCCCCAGCCCGAATCGACCAGCCCGAATCGAAATCCGCTCGGAGCGCCGGGTACGTTTGCGCTCCATGTCGACGTCATCTGGACTTCCGTCACTCGCCGAATTCGAAGCCGAGGCACTGGCTTTCCTCGAGGCCAACTCCACGCGCAAACAGGCCGAGAAGAAATTCGTCTGGGGCGAGGGCTCCGACAAGGTCGCCATGTTCGAGGAGAAGGACCGCGACAGCGAGAAGGTCGACGTCGCGCGCGCCCAGGACTGGCGCCGTCAGCGTTTCGACGCCGGCTTCGGCTGGATCACCGGTCCCGCCGACTTCGGTGGCCGCGGATTGCCGGCCGCGTATCAGCGCGCGTACGACTCCCTCGAATCGAAGTTCGAGACGCCGAACATGAGCTGCTTCACGATCGGCCTCGGCATGGTCGCCCCCACCATCCTCGCCCACGGATCCGACGTCGCGCGCAACGCCTACCTCGCCAAGATGTATCGCGGCGACGTCATCGGCTGTCAGTTGTTCAGCGAACCGGGTGCCGGTTCCGATCTCGCCAGTCTCTCCACCAAGGCCGAGCGCGACGGCGACGAATGGATCATCACCGGCCAGAAGGTCTGGACGAGCGGCGCGCACTACAGCGACATCGGCGAGATCATCGCTCGCACCGACGCGAATCTGCCCAAGCACAAGGGTCTCACCGGTTTCGTCGTCGACATGAAGGCACCCGGTGTCGAGATTCGTCCGTTGCGTCAGATGACGGGTGGGGCGTCGTTCAACGAGGTCTTCTTCACCGAGGTACGCGTGCGCGACGACCATCGTCTCGGCGACGTCAACAACGGCTGGAACGTGGCCCTCACCACGCTCATGAACGAGCGCGCGGCCATCGGCGCCGGAGGCGGCGGCGGCGGAGTGAACCTCTTCGCCCGCATCATCGAAATGGCCAAGTTCTACGGTGTGCAGAACGATCCGGTGTTGCGCGACGAATTGGCGAATCTCATCATCAACAACAAGGTCGCCGCGTACAACAACCAGCGCGCCCTCGACAAGATCAAGGCCGGTCAGATGCCCGGACCCGAGTTGAGCATGGCCAAGTTGGTGGGCACCGACAACATGCGTCGCATGGGCGACTTCCTCTCGCACCTGCTCGGCACCAAGTTGGTGGCCGACGGCGGCGAATGGGGAACCTACGCCTGGAGCCAGTTGATCCTCGGCACACCAGGCGGTCGTATCGCCGGCGGTTCCGACGAAGTGATGCGCAACATCCTCGCCGAGCGCGTGCTCGGGTTGCCCAAGGACCCGGGCATCGACTCCACCAGCCCGTTCAAGGACCTGAAAGTCGGCACCCAGAAGTCCTGAGCGAGCGTCACGTCGATCGGTGACGCCGTCCGAGGACGGCGCCACCGTTGCGTCGGTCAGTGCGAGAAGTGCACCTTGGGCAGACGCTTGTCGAGCCACTTCGGAATCCACCAGTTGTGGCGGCCGAGGAGACCCATCACCGACGGAACGAGCATCATGCGGATGACCGTGGCGTCGAGGAGCACTGCCAAGGCGAGAGTGACGCCGAGTTCGGTCGGCGGGATCGGACCGGTCACACCGAAGGCCACGAACACCACGATCATGATCAGCGCCGCATTGGTGATCGGTCGTCCGGTCATGGCGATTCCTTCACGGATGGCGCGCTGGGTGTCTCCGGTCGCCTCGAACCGCTCGCGAATCGCCGCGAGCAGGAACAACTGGTAGTCCATCGACAAGCCGAACAACAGGGCGAAGAAGAAGATCGGGGCCCACGCGTTCACGAAACCCTGGTGCTCGATGCCGAGCAATCCGGCGCCGATGCCGTGCTGGAACACGATGGTGGCGAAGCCGAAGCTGGCCGCCACACCGATCAGGTTGAGCAGGATCGAACTCACGGCGATGGCCACACTGCGGAACACGAGCAACAGCAACAAGAAGGCCACGACCATGATGAGCACCACGGCGAGCGGAGCCTTGCCGGTGAGCGTTTCGGTGAGGTCGTAGTTCTGCGACGCCGGTCCGCCCACTTCGGCGGCGGGCACCGACACGGCGAGCGAATCACGAATGCGTCCGACCATCTCGCCGGTGCGCTCGTCCTCCGGGCCGGTCTGGCCGAAGGCGCGCACGACCGAACGGCCGGTCGACTCGTTGGTGGCCACGGTCTGAGCGGCGATGACGTTCTCGTCGGCGAGCACGGCGTCGATCACCTGGTTCTCGGTGCCGATCGGCGTGGTCACGAAGAGCGGAGCCGCCGCACCTTCACCGAATGCCGTGGTGACGAGTTCGTAACCGTCGCGGCTCGACTCGCCCCGATCGACCACACGCGCACCGGGCATGCCGAGGTCCATTCCGATGGCCGGCGCACCCAGTCCGAGAAGCAGAACGAGTCCGAGAACCAAGGTGAGGCCCGGACGCTTCAACGCAGCGCCCGTCCAACGAGCCCAGCGACCCTCCGAGGCTCGATCGAGGTCGGGTTCGCCCTTGTTCACGAGGACGCGATCGCCCATGGCCGCGAGCACCGCCGGCAACAACGTGAGCGACGCCAAGGCGACCGCGGTGACCGACAGGATCATGCCGAGGGCCATCGAACGGAACACCATGATCGGCACCACGAAGATGGCGGCCAGAGACATGATGACGGTGAGCGCCGACAAGAAGACGGCCTTGCCCGACGACATGAGTGCATTGGCCATGGCGTCGTCACAGGAGTGCCCGTCTTCTCGTTCTTCGCGGTAGCGAGTGACGATGAAGAGGGAGTAGTCGATACCGACTGCGAGTCCGATCATCATCGAGAAGTTCATCGACCACACCGAGAGCGGAGTGATCGAGGTGAGCAGATTCAGCGACGCGAAACCGACGGCGATGCCGGCGATGGCGAGAATGAGCGGGATTCCCGCGGCGAGCGCCGCACCGAAAGCCACGAACAACAAGACCAGAGTGGGCAGACCCGAGAGCAGTTCGGCCTTGTGCAACGCCGACTCGTTGGCGTGGTTGAAGTCGCTCCAGACCGGCCATTCGCCGGTGACCTCGGCCTGCACTCCCGACGGCAGCTCGCGACCTTCGACGAAATGGATGAGATCGGCCGCCGCCTCGGGCAGGTCGGCGTCGGCCTCGTAGGCGAGTGACACCGGGATCATGATCGTGCGTCCGTCGGGCGACACGAGACCGGCCTCGGGCGGCAACTGCGTGGGATCGGCGAGTCCGGCGACCATGTCGCCACCCACTTCGGCCGACAGGGCGGCCACCAACTCGGCCACGACCGAGGGGTCGTCGTCGAAGGCCGACGGCTGGTTCACCACGACGATGGCCGATTCGGCACCGACCATCGGGAAGTCACTCCTCAACTCGTCGCGCACCTTCTGCGCCGTGGAGCCCTGAGCCTCCCAGCCGGCACCCGACAAGGCTCCCGACACGCCGATGGCGAGCGGGGCGGCCAACAGAACCACCGCCGCCCACACCAACATCACCGGTTGACGACGACGAACCGAGAACCGGGCCAAGCGGTCGAACAGCGGGCGCTTGCCCCCGTCCGGTGCGTGCACGGGCGTGTCGTGCGGAATCACGGTGTCCGGCGTGCCGAACGGGGTGGATGAGCCGGAGCGGTTCGTCTCGGTGGTGGCCATGTGCATACTCCCTTGGGTATCGAGCGTCGGTCACTCTATACCCCTGGGGGTATGACGTCAACTCGTCACTGCCTGACCCGCCCCGCCCCGCCCTCGACCCGGCCCACCCCGCCCCAGAACCCGAGTGCGTCCATGAAGGCCCACGACCGCCGGTGGACGGTCGACGGCCCGAGTGCGAAGAGACCGGCCCGGTGCCACGCGCACGGATACCCCTTGTTGGATTCGAATCGGTACATCGGCAACTCGTCGGCCAATTCGCGCATCAGGCGATCGCGCGTGACCTTGGCGAGAATCGACGCTGCGGCGATCGACAGACATCGCTGATCACCCTTCACCAACGTGGTCACGTGCGGAACGTGAGGTGACACGAAATCCCACGGGCCGTCGACGACGGCGGCATCGGCGCGCGTCGACAGCGACGACAACGCGCGCGACGTGGCCACCCGCTGCGCGCGCGACATTCCCATCTCGTCGCACTCCTGCGCCGACGCGAAGCCGATCGACCAGTCGACGCACCACGACGCCAAGGTGTCGAACATCGCTTCGCGTCGCTTCTCGGTGATCGATTTCGAATCGCGAATCAGCACTTCCACCTGAGCAGGCGGCTCGGTCGCCTCGGGAATCACCGCGACTCCGATCGCCAACGGCCCGGCCCATGCTCCCTTGCCCACCTCGTCGACACCGACGATCACCCGATGCCCGTCGTCACGCAAGGCACGTTCGACGTCGCGTGTCGGACGTTCGGTCACCATCGTGCGACCCGCCTCAGACGAGGACGATTCCGGCCTCGCCGGCCTCGACGCGTCCGATCACGACGAACGGGCTACCCGCACCGACGACGTCGCCGACGACCGCCGGATCGATCGCGGCGAGCAATCCGCCGGACGTCTGCGGATCGAAGGCGATCGTCTCGAAGGCCGGGTCGACTGCGGGGTCGCGCCGGACACGCACCGCGACCGCCTGACGATTGCGCGCGTCGCCACCAGTCTTCACACCTCCACGCGCCGCGTCGAGGACGTCGGCGTAGAGCGGAAGCGACGACGTGTCGATCACGAAGGACGCCTCGGCGCGTTCGGCCATCTCCCACCCGTGACCACCGAGTCCGTACCCGGTCACGTCGGTGACGGCGCGAACGGGCGACGACGGCCGATCGGACACGGCACGCAGGATCTCGCTCGCGCGCCGATTGAGCGTCCGCATCCCGGCGATGGCCTCGTCCTTGGCCCGCTGCGAACCACTCGCCAACGCCACACCCGTGCCGAGGGGTTTCGACAACACCAGGACGTCACCCACGCGAGCCCCCTCCTTGCGGAAGATCCGTTCGGGATGCACCACACCCTGCACCGCCAATCCGAAGATCGGCTCGGGGTTGCGGATGGTGTGGCCGCCTGCGACCGATCCACCGGCCTCGTGCACGACCCGGGCCGCGGCGTCGAAGATCCGCACGATGGCCTCACGGGGAAAGTGCTCGGGAAAGGCGGCCACGTTGATCGCCATCACGACCCGGCCGCCCATGGCGAACACGTCGGAACATGCATTGGCCGCGGCGATGGCCCCGAAGTCGTCGGGGTCGTCGACGAGGGGCGGGAAGAAGTCGGTGGTGCTGACCAGGGCCACGTCGTCGCTGACCCGGTACACCGCGGCGTCGTCGAAGGGAGCCAGACCGACCAGGAGTCCGGGATCGTCGGAGCGCGGCAACTCGTCGACCAGACCGGCCAGGAGATCCTTGCCCCACTTGGCGGCGCATCCCCCACAACTGGTCCATTCGGTCAGGCGCAACACGCCGGTCATGTCTGGAGTGGTCATGGGTCGAGTGTAGGGATGGCGAAACCGGGCCCTTCGACGGACCCTGGAGCCCACTTCACCAGGAGTGATACCGTCGGTCGAGGGATCGGCGAGATCCCGGAGCGGAGGAGCCATGCTGAAGCGCGATCAGCGGCCTGTGAACCACGAGCCGTCGGCCGACACCGACACCCTCACGCGGTCGTTCGAAGAACTCACAACATCGATGGAGCCGGCGTCGCCGGTACGCCGCGCCATGACCATCGGTCGCGCCGACGACCCGGCCGAACGTCAGGCCGACCGCATGGCCGACGCCGCTCTCAAGAATCTCGGTTCGTACGACGACGCCGGAGTGTCGACGATCAATCGTCGCGCCGTCGACGACGACCCGCTCGGTGGCACCGACGTCGATCCCGACGTGCAACGTTCGATCGACGCCAAGCGTGGCGGTGGTCGCCCGCTCGGCGATCGCGAGAACGCCGCCTTCTCCGACTCGTACGGCGTCGATCTGTCAGGCGTGCGCGTGCACACCGACTCCGACGCCGATCGTCTCAGCCGCTCGTTGCAGGCCGACGCCTTCACGACCGGCAACGACGTCTTCTTCCGTCGCGGCAAGTACGAGCCCGGCTCGTCGCAGGGCGACCAGTTGATCGGCCACGAACTCGCCCACGTGGCCAGCGAGTCGGCGGGAGCGTCGCGCAGCATCCACCGTTTCATGACGCCCGATGCGTTCAACGAACTCACCTATCAGGGTTTCTTCTCGTCGAAGAGCAAGGCGCAGATCGCCATCGCCGACATGTTGAAAGAACTCGACAAGTTGAAAGTGAAGGGCCAGGTTCCCGACACCAATCTCGCCGCCGCGATCGCCAAGGTCGACGGCATGATCAAGATCGCCAAGGCGTGGAAGGCCGATCACGAGGACGAGAACGGCAAAGCCGACGAGAACAAACTCAAGCGATACCAGGGCTTCGTCCAGTTCATCACGCGCGCCGAACAAGAACTGGCGACAATGAAGGGTCGCAGCAGTGGCGCGGCCACCGAGGCCGCCGCCATGCCAGCCGATGCTCGGGTCGTCAGCCTCGAGAAGCACTACCTCGGCGAAGGCGTCACACTCTTCCAGCGCGCTGGTGCTGCTCTCGACGAGTTGCTCGAGAAGCCCGGCCAGTCGGCCGAGTTCAAGATCGAACTCTCGATTCCGGTACCACCGGCCACGGTGGGCGGATTCCTCGAACTGTCGGCCGAACGCGACGACAAGGGCATCGAAGCCAAGGGCACCATCGCCATCACCGGTGGCGGCAGTGTCGGCGTCGCCGAACTGAAGGGAGCGCTTGGCGGCTACGTGTCGGCCAAGGGCGCCAACGGCGCCATGGTCGGCTCGCTCATCGAATATGCGCTCTATCGCCGGTGTGCCGAGAGCAACATGATCCCGTGGGAGGCCGAGGCCTACCTGTTCGGCGGTAGCGCCGACGCACGCGGCAAGCGACGCGCCGAGAAGCGCTCGCTGGAGACCGAGCAGGCGGCTTTCGGCGCGGGTGCCGGCGAGGACGGCGACGACTTCTACGCCGAGACCGGCGCCATGGCCGGATTCGAAGCCAAGGCCGGCATCTCCGACGCTCTCGAAGTGGAGGGCGGCGTGAAGGCCACCACCGGCACGCGCACCGACCGCAAGTCGCTCGAACAGGGCAAGGGTGTCGGCGCCAAGAACAAGAAGGCCGATTCCTGGATCAACGATCTCTCCGGTGGCACTCGCGGTGCTCAGGAGAAGACCGGTCGCACCATGCGCGGTTTCTCGGCCGAAGCCAAGGTGTCGGTCCTCGGTACCGAGATCGCCGTCGGCTACGAGGCCATGTGGGGCGCCAACAAGGGCACCGACGGCAAGACCACGACCATGGACATCGAGAAGAGCGAGATCGCTCTCGGCATCGAGGAGATCCCGATCGAGAAACTCGTCGGCGACGCCGGCAAGGACATCATCATGAAGGCGATCGACCAGATCCAGAAGGAGATCGATCGCGCGCCGGACGAGCAGGTCGACCCGGTGGAAGAGGCCCAACTCGACGCCATGATCGACGAGGCCAAGGGCGCCGCCGAAGATTCGGCTCAGGAGGCCATCGAAGAAGCCGAAGGCGAATTCGAATCGGTGGAAGCTCTCGGCATGGAACTCGGCTTCGACTTCCTCGAGAAGGAACTGGCCTTCAAGATCACCAAGACCAGCGGCTACAAGGTCGCCCTGGGTGTTGTCGAGGTCGAGGCCAAGAAGACCGAGACCTTGCTCGAGAAGACCAAGAGCTTCAAGAAGGAAGACGCCAAGAAAGATGACGCCAAACCGGCGTCGGCGTGACGGTAGACCCTCATGCCTGACGTGAATTTCGTGCACGAATCCGGCGACGTCGTCGTCCGGTCCATCGAAGTGAGGATCGACGGAAACTCTGCCTCGATCTCCGGACTGGTGTCGACCGACGTCTGGGAGCACATCGAACGCGAGGACGTGTTCGGTGCCGCACATCGACGTCGAGCCGGAGCACTCACGGGATCCGGCGACGTCAAGATCGAGATCACCGGCGCTGCGGCAGCCATGCAAGCCGGAAGCGGCCCGTTCGCCCGCGACTGGGCCATCGTGAATGCAGCCCGACGAGTCGACGACGCTCCCGGCGAAGTGTGGACCGGCGCATTGTTCTCCGACCCTCCTCAGTGGAGCAAGGCCGCCGACGCCTTGGTCGAACTGGGCTTCTCGCTCGTCGCCGACGGAGACACCTCCGCCGACTACTCCGATGGATCGGGAACGTCGGTCACCGTCAGCGCGAATCCCGACGCTCGTCTCGGCAGCATCACGTGCCATCAGGTGGTCGGATCACCCGACCCGTCGGCGCTGAGCGACGTGTTGACCGTCGTCAATCACGTGAACGACACCTTTCCGGCCGGAACGCTCTCCTTCTCGGGCGACACCCTCACGATGAAGTGTGGGGTACCGATCCCCGGGGGCAACGACGTGTCCGACGTCTTGGAAGCCCTCGCCTACGGATTGCCCGGGATGCTCGAGATGGTCGCCCCGGCGATCCGACGAGTCGCTTCGGGCGACGTCACCTCTGCCGATGCGATTCACGAGATCTTCGGCTGACTCGGTCGAGACGCGTTTCACCGACGCCGTCGTCGCGCTGCTCGCCCGCAACGCCACCGACGGCACGCGTCAGGATCCGACGTCGCTCGACTCGTTGCAGAAGGATCTGCTTCGTAGCGACGAGCCGGTGGTCGCTCTCGCTCGCTCGTTCGGCTGCGCCGACGACGAGATCGCCACATTCGTCATCCTCGTTCACGTCGAGCGCTCGCTCGAGCGCCAACGAGTTCTCGCGCCACTCGCCGTCGACGGTGATGGCTCGCTCCGGCTCGGTTCGCTCGACCAACTGGCGCGACCGTCCTTCCGCGGTTCGGTCACGGTCGGCCCCGACTCCCGTCTGCGACGAGCTCGTCTCGTGTCGGTCGGAGCGGCCGGCCCCTTCGCCAGTCGCATCGTTCGCGTCGACGCGTCGGTGATGTGGGGCCTGGCCGGCGATCCGCGACCGGATCCCGCCCTCCCGATGGGATCACGTCTCGTCGAGCGTCAGTCGAGCGGCGATCACACGTCGATGCTCGTGACGGGTGATGATCCGACGCGCCGCCGCACGCTGCTCATGCACGAGTTGGCCGGCGGACCGATTCTCGTGGTGCGCGATCCGGTCGAATCGGCGCACTGGGACGCCGCCGTGCGCGAAGCCACCCTGGCTGGCGCGGCGTTGGTCGTCGAACTCACGTCCACCTTGAGTCCGGTCGGCAGCACCACGCTCGACGACGCCACTCATCTGGTGATCGGTTTGTCGACGTCGGCCGGAGTCGATCCCGAACTGCTCCCTCGCCGCGCGTGGAAGGAGATGGCCGCCGCGCCTGGGGCCGCCTCGTCCGACGAGGTCGCATCCGTGCTGGGGCAGCAGTCGCCCCATCCGCTCACCGCCGATCAGCTGCGACGCGTGCACAGCACGTTGCCCCTCGTCGACGGTGACCTGTCGCGTGCCGTGCGTCGACTCGCCGACCATCGTCTCTTCGAACTCGGCAACCGCACGTCGCCCTCTCGCACCTGGGACGATCTGGTGGTCGAGACGGACTGCCTCGACGAACTCCGGCACCTCGCCAATCGCTACCGCCAGGCGAGCAAGGTGCGCGAACTACCCGGCGTCGGACGCCACGTTCCCCCCGGAATCCTCGCCGTGTTCGCCGGAGCGTCCGGAACCGGCAAGACCCTGGCGGCCGAGGTCATCGCCGGCGACCTCGGACTCGAGTTGGTGAAGATCGACCTGTCGACCGTGGTGTCGAAGTACATCGGCGAGACCGAGAAGAACCTCGAGGAGGTCTTCGACGCGGCGAGCGTGGGTGGCGCGTTGGTGCTCTTCGACGAGGGTGACGCCATCTTCGGCAAGCGCAGCGAGACCACCGACGCTCGCGATCGCTACGCCAACATCGAAGTGGCGTATCTGCTGCAGCGCGTCGAGACCTTCGAGGGTTTCGTCATCATCAGCACCAACCTGGCCGCCAACGTCGACCAGGCCTTTCAGCGTCGCATCCAAGGCATGGTCGAGTTCGTTCCCCCGGACCGCGAACTCCGCCTGAAGTTGTGGCGCCTGCACCTGCCGCTGTCGCTCTGCGACGGCGTCGACCACGACGAACTCGCCGCCATCAACATGGCCGGCGGCAGCATCCGTAACGTGGCGGTCGCGGCGGCGTTCCTCGCGTCGAGCGACGGTTCACCCATCCGACGCGATCACATTCGCGTCGCTCTGCGACGCGAGATGCGCAAGCTCGGACGCCTCGCCGAGGGACTCCTACCGTGACATCTCCTGGCGTGAACGAGCCGATTCCGGTCGGCCCCTACCTGTTCACCGAACGCGACGCACGCAAGACTCTGCTGAACGCGTCGACCATCGTCGACATGATGAACGGTCCGCACGCACGAGGCACGATCGATCATCTGCACAGCCGCGTCGACGACCTGCTGCGCGACGTCGATCCGCTGACCCTCGACCGCGAGTCACTCGAGACGATCTTGGCGACGGTGTGGGCCACCCTCGCGGCGGCTCCGGCCACCCTTCGGTCGGCCGGTGTTCTTCCCGCCCGTCAGGCCGGACGCATCGCACGGATCAACATCAGCAGAGGCGGCGTCCCCAAGAGGCCGATCGACGAGACCTACGTCGACTGGAACGGACTCGACGGCGATGTCCAGGCGACGCGCGAACATCACGGCCGACCGTTCCAGGCCCTCTGTCTCTGGTCGGCCGAGGTGATCGACACGCTCGCCGCCGACGGCCATCCGATCGCCTACGGCTCGGCCGGCGAGAACGTCACGATCGCCGGCGTTCGATGGGACGACGTGGTTCCCGGTGTCCGCCTACGGATCGACGAAGTCGAATGCGAGGTGTGGGCCTACGCCGTTCCGTGCAGGAAGAACGCCCAGTGGATGAGCGACGGCGACTTCTCGCGTCTGCACCACGATCGCCACGCCGAGACGGGTCGCGCCGTGAGTCGCGTGTACGCGACCGTGACGCAGCGAGGCACGATCCGCACCGGGGCCGACGTCGTGCTCGAACCGTGACGATCACGTGAGTCGCCCGAGCCGGCGACTCACATCGGCGGGCCGCCCCACGCCGGAACACCCGACGGGATCTCTCCGAACAGCACGTCCTTGGCTCCGGCCAGCGATTCGACCGTCCACTGCTTGCCACCCGCCGCGATCGAATGCGAGATCTCGGTGGGGCGGATGCGGTGCACCTGATCGCCGAGCACGATGAAGGTCTGTCCGCTCACGTCGGACGCGTGATCGCTGGCGAGGAACGCGACCATCGGACTGATGTTGGCCGGGTCGTACTTGTCGAAGCCCGAGTCGGGGCGGGCGAACTTGGGATTCACCTCGGTCATCGGCGTGCGGGCTCGCGGCGCGATGCAGTTGACGGTGACGTTGTAACGGCCCAACTCGCGCGCCAGCACCAAGGTCATGGTGATGATGCCGCCCTTGGCCGAGCCGTAGTTGCCCTGGCCGGGACCGCCGAACAATCCGCTCTCGCTCGTGGTGTTGATGATGCGCCGTTGCGGCAACACACCGCTCTCACCGAGTGCCTTGGCGGCGTTGCGCCAGTGCACGGCCGCGAAGTGCGACGGAGCGAAATGACCCTTCAGGTGAACGTCGACCACGCTGTCGAACTGATTCTCTTCCATGGAGAAACTCATGGCGTCACGAATGAATCCGGCGTTGTTGACGAGCACGTGCAGATCGCCGAAGGTGGTGACCGCGGTGTCGACGAGGGACTTCGCGCTCCCCCAGTCGCTCACGCTTCCACGATGCGCCACGGCCTGCCCGCCGGCGGAGGTGATCGCCGACACCACGTCGTCGACGGCCGGTGACAGATCGTTGACGACCACCGCGGCCCCTTCGCGCGCGAGGTACTCGGCGTGACATCGGCCCACTCCCTGCGCCGCTCCGGTGACGATGGCGACTTTCCCGGTCAATGCACCCATGAGGCCCCCTGAGGCTCGTTCGACGTTTCTGATACCGTGTCAGAAACTAGTCGTCGACGGGTGCACGCCGACAACGTGCTGTGTTTCGAGGGGGTGACGGGTCGCCATGGCTGATCGAACGGCGCCCCCGGTCGCTCTCGTCACCGGCGCCACCCGCGGGATCGGTCGCGGCGTCGCCCTCGCCCTCGGACGCCTCGGCCACACCGTCGTGATCACCGGCCGCACCCTCGCCGAAGGCACCGCGGTCAATCCAGCGACCGGTCACCCACTACCCGGGAGCCTGCGCACCACCGCCGCTGAGATCGAAGCCGCCGGCGGAACGTGTGTGCCCCTCGTGAACGACGTTCTCGACCTCGATCGAGCCGCGCCACTGGTCGACGAGATCGTCGAACGATGCGGTCGACTCGACGTGTTGGTCAACAACGCGGTGTACGTCGGACCGGGCAACGACTGCGTGTTCACCGAGAACGACCCCGACGACGTGGTGCGCCGCGTGACCGGCAATCTCACCGCTCCTCTGCTCCTCACGCATGCCTTCGTGCGTCACGCACTCGCGCGCGACGTTCATCCGACTCTGGGCGCACGGGCCTGGTTGATCGACGTCACGAGCGACGCCGGTCGACGCACACCCGAACGTCTGGCGGGCCAGGGCGGTTGGTCGTTGGTGTACGCAGCCACCAAGGGCGGCTTCCACCGCATCGCCGACATGGTCGCCCACGAATACGGGCATCACGGCATCCGCGCCGTGAACGTCAACCCCGGGCTGGTGGCCACCGAACGGGTCCTCGACAGCGGGCCCGGTTTGGCCTGGATCGCCGAACGAGGCGCCACGCCCGAGGCGATCGGTGAGGGCATCGTGCGTGTCGTACGCGACCCGGTGGTGGGAAATGGAGCCTACGTTCACGTCCAGGACTACCTGAACGAGAGTTCCTGAACGATGATTCGTGATCGAGATCCATCGATCCAGGCAGAGCGAACCGAAGAGGAGACGACGATGAGCCAGACCTACGTGATCGGCCCGACCAACACCGACATGTTGCTGCCCGAGCCCGAGCACTCGCCGGTTCACTACACGCTGATCTCGGTCGACGATCATCTCGTCGAGCCGCCGCACATGTTCGACGGTCGACTCCCCGCCGCGTTGCAGAGCGGCGCACCTCGGCTGATCGAGAACGATCGCGGCCACCAGGTGTGGACGTTCGACGGTCAGATCTTCAGCCAAGTCGGGATGAACGCCGTGGCCGGACGCCGCCCGGAGTTTCGTTCGCTCGAACCGGCCCGCTTCGAGGACATGAGACCTGGTTGCTACGACATCCACGCGCGCGTCGCCGACATGGATCTGATCGGTTGCTGGGCGTCGTTGAACTTTCCGTCGCAAGTGGCCGGATTCGCCGGACGCATCTTCAGCGGTTGTTCCGATCCCGAACTCGGACTCGCCGTGATGCGAGCGTGGAACGATTGGCTGTACGAGGAGTGGTGGCAGCCCTATCCGGAGCGTTCCATTCCGTGTGGCATCACCTGGCTCGCTCCCGGTCCCGACGGTACGGCGCGCCTCGGCGCCGACGAGATCCGTCGCAACGCCGAGCGCGGTTTCAAGGCAGTGACGTTGCCCGAACGGCCGCACAACATCGGCCTCGAGAGCTTGTTCGGCGGGTGGTGGGATCCGATCATCGAAGCTTGCGTCGAAACCGACACGGTGATCGCGCTGCACGTGGGTTCGTCGGGCATGTACGCCATGCCCCCGGCGGCACCGGCCCTCCAACTCGGAGCCACCCTGTTCGGCCAGTTGTCGCTCACGGCGTGTGCCGAATGGCTGTGGAGCGGGTACCCGTACCGCTTCCCCGATCTCAAGATCGCCATGAGCGAAGGAGGCATCGGTTGGGTGCCGATGTTGCTCGACCGCCTCGAGAACGTGGTCGACCGCAGCGGCTACGGCGCGGGCTGGGATCTGCGTCCGGCCGAAGTGTTGCGACGCAACTTCTGGTACTGCACGATCGACGATCCGTCGACGATCGATCTCTACGACGTGATCGGCGAAGACCACATCATGGTCGAGGTCGACTACCCGCACGGCGACAGCACATGGCCCGACACCCAGACCGTGCTGAAGAACGCGTGGGGTCACCTGCCCGATCACGTGCTGCGCAAGTTCTGCATCGAGAACGCCGCCGCCCTGTTCCGTCATCCGCTCCCCGAGCGCATCGTGCCGTGAGCACCGTCGGCGAGTTGTTGCGCGCCCGAGTGGGCGACACGGCCATCGGCTATCGATTCGGCGATCAGGTCTGGACCTGGGACGAGGTCGTTCGTGAGTCGGTCGCCCGTGCCGCGGTGCTGTCGGAGTCGCTCGATCCGACGCGACCGCCCCACGTGGGAGTCCTGCTGGAGAACGTTCCCGACTACCTCTTCTGGATCGGCGGTGCCGCCCTCGTCGGGGCCTGCATCGTCGGTGTGAACCCGACGCGTCGCGGCGAGGAACTGGCGCGCGACGTGCGCCACACCGACTGCCAGATGATCGTCACCGATCACTCGGGCACGGCACTGTTCGACGGACTCGATCTCGGCGTGCCGGATCACGCCATGTTCGACATCGACGCGAGCGACGTTCGCGAACGGGTCGCTCGACGGCGCAGTGCCCCTCTTCCCGACTCCGAGCCCGACGGTTCGCTCCCACTGTTCCTCCTCTTCACCTCCGGCTCGACGAGTGCACCCAAAGCCGTGGTCTGCACCAACGAGCGCATGGCCGAGACCGCGGTGCGAGCCGGCCAGATCTACGGTGTGACCCGCGACGAGGTGTGCTACTGCCCCATGCCTCTCTTCCACGGCAACGCTCTCTTCGCCTGTTGGGGTCCGGCCTTGGCGGTCGGTGCGCAAGTGGTGCTGCGCCGCAAGTTCTCGGCCAGTCAGTTCCTCGCCGACGTCCGCGCCTACGGCTGCACCTACTTCACCTACGTGGGACGCACCATCGCCTACGTGCTCGGACAACCGGCCACCGCCCACGATCGCGATCATCGTCTCCGTATGGGTTTCGGCACCGAAGCCTCGGCTCTCGATCGCGAACGTTTCCTCGAGCGCTTCGGCTGTCCGCTCGTCGAGGGTTACGGCTCGAGTGAAGCCGTGGTGGCCATCCTGCGCACACCCGACACGCCGCCCAACGCCCTCGGTCGCGAACGCCCCGACATGGCCGGCCAGGTGATGGTGGTCGATCCGTCGACTCTCGAGGAGTGTCCCCGCGTGGTGTTCGACGTCCACGGTGCGATCACCAATCCCGAGTGCATCGGAGAGATCGTTCGCGTGGGGGGCGAAGCCTCGTTCGAGGGCTATTACAACAACACCGACGCGACCGGTGACCGCGTCCGCAACGGCTGGTACTGGACCGGTGACCTCGGCTTCCGCGACTCCGACGGCTTCTTCTACTTCGGCGGACGCAGTGCCGACTGGTTACGCGTCGACAGCGAGAACTTCGCCGGCGCACCGGTCGAGAACATCATCGCCCGCTTCCCCGGCGTGGTGATGTGCGCGGTGTACCCGGTCCCCGATCCGGTGACCGGCGACATGGTGATGACGGCGATCGAGATGGCCGACGGGCACTCGTTCGATCCTCACGCCTTCGACGAGTTCCTCGCCGCCCAACGTGACCTCGGCACGAAGTGGAGCCCGCAACTCGTACGAGTCTCGTCGGGCATCCCGCTCACCGCCAACAACAAGGTTCACAAGCCGCCGTTGCGAGCCGCGCGATGGAGCACCGACGAGACGATCTACTGGCGTCCGGAGCGGGGCGATTCACTGCGCGTCATGACCGATGTCGACAAGTCGGCTCTCGAACGGCGTTTCGCCGACAACGGACGAGCCCACGTGCTGTCGGGCGTCTAGAGCGACGCGTTCCAGTTCTGCCACGACTCCAGGCATTCGGGCAGTTCGCCCTTGCCGGTCTGACTGGCCGGCCAGTTGGCATCGGCCAATCCGACCGGTGGATTCGGCATGTCGTGGCCGTACCAGAGCAGGTGGCGTCGCTTCACGAAACCCCACCGACCGTCGACTCGCAGATACGTGTCGTGGTACTGGATCTGGTGGACGATCCACCGACCGTCGACGTCTTCGATCTCGCCCCGACACGACACGATGCCGGTGGCGTCGTCGGGACCGTTCACGTCGATGAGGTGATTCGAGACCTGCAGGATCACTCGGCCGAGGGTGCGGAACTGTCCGTCGAACGAGGACTTCAACGCCTCGCGTCCGGAGAGTTCACGCGTCACACGAATGTCGGGCACGAACAACTCGACCAGTCGATCCAGGTCGCGAGCGCCGTAGAGAATCGCATAGCGACTGGCGAGTTGACGGATGTCTTCACAAGCGACGAGCCAGGCCACCGGATCGTCGTCACGCCACGCCATGGCTCAGCGACCGCCGGGGAGCGGATGCGGATGAGCCGTCGGCTGCAACATGGCATCGGTGCCGCCGTCGACGAACAGGACCTGGCCCACCACGTACGACGACTCGTTCGACAGCAAGAACTTGACGGCGTTGGCGATCTCTTCCGGCTTGCCCCAACGACCGCGGGGAATCGGAATGTGCTCGAGGGCCGACTTCATTCCTGGATCGTCGAGCAATGGCCGGGTCATCGCCGTGTCGATCACGCCCGGTGCCACGGCGTTGAGACGGATGCCGTCCTTCATCCAGTCGGCGGCGTTCATACGCGTCCAGAAGGCGATGGCCAACTTGCCGGCCGGATAGGCCAAGAAAGCCGCCGGATCCTGATACCGCTCGACCATCGTCGCCTCGTCGGCGTTCAGGTGCATCAGCGCTTCGTCGACCGGGAGCCCCGGCGTCATGGTCGTGGAGTTCGACGAGATCATCACCACCGCCGGATCGGTACCTTTGGCGAGGGTCGGACGAAGGCCGTTCACCACCGCAAGCGTGCCGTAGAAGTTGACCGACACGATGAGACGATTGGGTGCCGGGGTGCTGAGTCCGGCGCACGGCACCAGACCGTCGAGCGCACCGCCACAGGCCGCCGACACCTCGGCCACGATGCGCTCGCGATCGGCCGGCTTCGAGAGATCTCCGGTCACGTCGGCGTCGTGCAGGTCGACACCGATGACTCGGTGGCCGCTCGCTTCCAACACCTTCTTGGTGGCCGCTCCGATACCCGAAGCGGTGCCGGTCACGCAGATCGTCGCCATGTGGTTCCTCCGTTCGACAGCAGGCCGACCTCGGACCACTGGTCGGTTCCCGTCCAGTGTGGCAGATCGCCTACCGTGCTCTCATGCGCGCCGTGGTCTGCCGTACGTTCGCCCCGATCGATCAACTGGTGATCGAGGATCGCCCCTCACCCGACCTTTTTCCGTCGTGCGTTCGCATCGCGGTCACGGCGTGTGGTGTCAACTTCGTGGACGGGCTGTTCGTCCAGGGCAAGTACCAGATCAAGCCACCCACCCCGTTCGTGCCGGGCATGGAAGTGGTCGGACGCGTCACCGAGGTCGCATCCGACGTGACCGATGTGGCGGTCGGTACACGAGTGTTCGCCAACGTCGGCCTCGGCGGCTACGCCGACGAAGCGGTGGTGGCTGCCAAGCGCATCATCGTCCTTCCCGACACGCTCTCCGACGGCCAAGCCGCCACGTTCATGCAGAGTTACCTCACCGCGTGGTTCGCCCTCGTCGAGCGAGCTCGCGTCGAAGCCGGCAAGTGGCTCCTCGTCACCGGCGCCGGCAGCGGCGTCGGACTCGCCGCCGTCGACGTGGGCCACGCGCTCGGCCTGCACGTGATCGCCGTCGCATCGACCGACGACAAGCGGACACTCGCCGTCGATCGCGGCGCCGAGGCGACCATCGACTCGCGACTGTCGGCCGACGAGATCAAAGAACGCGCCAAGGAGTTGTCGGGCGGCGGCGTCGACTACGTGTACGACCCGGTGGGCGGCGAGTTCGGCGAAATGTCGCTTCGCACTCTCAACGACGACGGCCAGTATCTCGTGATCGGATTCGTGGCCGGCATTCCGAAACTGCCTGCCAATCAGGTGCTGCTGAAGAACCGCCGCGTGACCGGCGTCGACTGGGGTGGTTGGGCGGGCAAGAACCCGGCCGCCAACGACGCCATGCTGCAGGAGGTGTTGCGATTCATCGCCGACGGCCGACTCCGTCCGGTCGAACCGGTCACCTACCCCCTGGTCGACGCGGCCCGCGCATTGCAGGATCTGGAGGACCGCAAGATCGCCGGCAAGATCGCGCTCGTCCCGTGATCGAGCATCGGTAGGTCGGGTCGAGTCAGGTCAGGGTCGAGCTGCGGCCGTTGGCCTCGAATCGCTCGCGCAGTCTCGTCGCGTCGTCACGAGTGAAGCGAACGAAGTCGATTCCCTTGCCGGGACGGAACCACACTCGTGCGTCGTCGCGCTCCTCGACCGCGTGCCAACGCTTTCTCACGAGTTCGCGCTTCACGACCTTGTTGGTCTGCGTGAGCGGCAGTTCGTCGACGACCTCGACGAAGGACGGCACCCACTTGGGTCCGAGATCGGCTTGCGCACCGAGAAAGGTGGCGAACTCGTCGATCTCGAACACCGCGCCGGGAACCAGCTGGATCGCCACCATCGCCCGGTCGCCGGCATCGACGTCGGGCACCCCGTACACCGCGGCCAACAGGACGCTCGGGTGTCGCATGACGATGCGTTCGATCGGCGCGGCGGCGAAGTTCTCTCCGTCGACTCGCAGCCAATCCGACGTCCGACCGGCGAAGTAGAAGAAGCCCTTCTCATCGCGGTACGCGAGATCGCCGGTCCAGTAGGCGCCGTTGCGCAAGCGTTCGCGGTTGGCCTCGTCGTTGTTCCAGTAGCCCTCGAAAGTGCCGCCACCCGTGTTGACGATCTCGCCGGTGGCCTCTTCACCGTTCAACAGACGTCCGGCCTCGTCGAACCGCGCGCGCGGGCATTCCTCCCCGGTGTCGGGACTCAACACCTTGATGGTGTCCTGCGCGGCCACGCCGAGCGATCCGGACGGCATGTCGGGTACGCGCACGATCGACGCACCGGTCTCGGTCTGGCCGTAGCCGTCGGTGAGCGTGCATCCGAATCGAGCGCCGAAGCGAGCGATGTCGACCTCGGATCCTTCGTTGCCGAAACCTCGACGCAACGGGTTGTCGGCGTCGTCGCGACGTTCGGGCGTGGCCAGGATGTAGGTGAGCGGTTTGCCCACGTAGTTGAAGTAGGTGGCACCGTAGCGACGCACGTCGTCGAGGAACTCCGACGCCGAGAACTTGCGGCGTAGTGCGACCGCCGCTCCGGCCGCGACCGACGGCGCCCACGCCGTGAACAGAGCATTGGAGTGGAAGAGTGGCATGGAGATGTACGTGGTGTCGTCGGCGGTCAGCTGGGTGATGGCCAACATCGAGCCGACCACGAAGAGCAAGCGGCGATGGGTGGTGATGACCGCCTTGGGTGCTCCGCTCGTGCCCGACGTGAACACGAGGAGGAAGTTGTCGCTCGGTGCGACCGGACACTCGTCGGCCGACGGCAACGTCGATCCACGGAATGGTTGCAGAGCCAGAGCATGGTCGTCGGTGTCGACGACCAGCACGCGATCGCCCCCGAGGGATCCGGCCGCACCGAGGTCGAGTCCGGCGAGCAAATCGACCTGCGACGGTTCGGTGATCACGACCTGACAGTCGGTGTAGGTGATGTCACGTTCGAGCTCGGCTCCACGTCGAGTGGGATTGATACCCACCACCGCCGCACCGGTGACCGCTGCCGCACCGAGCCACATCGTGAACTCCGGGGTGTTGTCGAGCAGAACACCGATGTGCGGCGCCGCGCCGGCCGGACGACCGGCCATGATCGACCGCCACCAGGCCGCCCGCGTGGCGACTTCGGCGCACCACTCTCGATAGGTCCACGAGCGATCGTCGAATTTGAGGGCGATGCGATCGTCGTCGGCGCGTGCCCGCACGTGATCGGCGAACGTGACGACTCCGGAGTTCGTGGTCATCGGATGCCGCGAGCCACCGCGTGTGCGGAGTGCATGGCTCCTTCGATGTAGCCCACGTCGACGGCGTCACCGGCCACCCGCACGTCGAAGCCATCGGCGCGCAAGGCGTCGGCGAATGACGTGTCGGGTTCGACCGACGACGCCACGATCACCTGATCGGCGGACACGTCGATCTCGGAGTCGCCCACGCGGTAGCGAACGGTCGTGGGCGAGATCGACACCGGCATGGCGTTGCGCACGAGGGTCACTCCGTGTTGAGTCGCCTTGCGCACGGCGGTCCAGCGGCGGGGCATCGCCATGGGCAGACCCATGTTCGGTCCTTCTTCGAGCACGGTCACCCGGCGACCACGCTCGGCGAGGAACTCGGCCAACTCGAGTCCGACCAGACTTCCTCCGAGCACCACCACGTTCTTGCCGACCGGCATCCAGCGCTTCGACAGTGTGCGAATACGCGCCGGCGAGTTCAGGAGTCCGAGGGTACGACCGGCGTTGACGACGACGCGTGACAGCGTGCCGAGGGATTCACCACCGCCCTCACCGGCGATGAGCGCTCGGAGTTGATCACCGGTGAGCACGTGGGGAAGATCGGCACCCGGCACGTCGGGGCGGCCCCGCTTCGCTCCCGTGGCCACCACCACCACGTCGGGAGCGAGGGATCGAACGGCGGTCGCGTCGGCGACGGTGCTCAGTCGGACGTCGACCCCGAGGCGCGAGATCTCGTGGGTGAGCCACTGCACGAGTTGCTCGTTGGCCGGAGTGGTGAGTTGCGAGAACCACACCGTGCCCCCGAGACGATCGCCTTTCTCGAGAAGAGTCACCGTCGCGCCTCGTTCGGCCGCCACACGAGCGGCTTCCAGACCGGCCGGGCCGCCGCCGATCACGACGACACGGCGCGATTCGGTGAGTCGAGGCAATGCGGCCAACGACTCGTTGCCGAGCGCCGGATTCACTGCGCACTTCGGCGTTCCGTCGAAGAAGTTCTGCTCGACGCACACGTAGCAGTTGATGCACGGGCGCACCGACTCGCGACGACCGGCCTTCAACTTGTTCACCAGGTCGGGCTCGGCGAGAAGTTGACGGCCCATGGAGACGAAGTCGCAGTCGCCGGCGGCGATCATCTCCTCGGCCACTTCGGGCAGCACTCGACCGACGGCGATCACCGGGATGGTGACGTGACGCTTCACGGTGCGGGCGAACTCGCGGTACTGGCCGACACCCGACGGCAACGGACCCTCGGTGAAGTCGCGGAACGGGTTGTGCGCGTTGGCCGAGACGTGGATGGCGTCGGCACCGGCCTCTTCGATGAGGGCGGCCGCCCGCGCCGTCTCGTCGGGCGTGAGTCCGTTCTCGAGACCGTATTCGTAGGAGTTGAGACGCACGATGACCGGATAGTCGGGGCCGACTTCGGCCTTCACGGCTCGCACCACCTCGCACGCCAACCGCGCGCGATTCTCGAGTGAGCCACCCCAACGATCGATGCGCTTGTTGTAGCCGGCCGACAAGAAGGTGGAGATGAGATAGCCGTGTGCTCCGTGGATCTCGACCGCGTCGACTCCGGCCGCCTTCAAACGCCGGGCCGCCTGGGCGAATTGGTCGACGACCCACGCGAGGTCGTCCTCGTCGGCGACCTTGTAGGTGGGCTTCTTGCCCTGCGACGCAGTGGCGAGCGACATCAACTCGTTCATCGGGTTGTCTTGCAGAGCCGACATGTCGAGCGACCCCTCGAGCAGCGAGGGCACCAGCAACGGGCGACCGTCGGCCGTGTCGACACTGGCCACCTTGCCGTGGTGGCACATCTGCATGCACAACTTGCCGCCCACTTCGTGGATCGCGTCGGCGAGGCGCTTGAGCCCTGGGATGTAGTCGTCGCTCGAGAAGGCCGGCTGGTGACGTGACGTCGCGCCGACCGGCCACGCCACGGCACCGGTTCCGGTGATCACCATGGCGGTTCCACCCGCGGCCCGGGCTCGATAGTGCGCGATCTCGCCATCGGAGACGTGACCCTCCTCGCAGAGGTTCATGTCCATGGCAGGCAACAACACGCGATTGTCGAGTTGCAAGCCGGCGATGCGCCCGGGCGCGAGGACGTGCGAGAACGACGACATCGGATTCACTCCCCGGTGTTGCTGCGCTGGATCGCCCGCTCGTCGGTGCCGAGGTAACTGGCGATGACGGCCGGATTGGCGCGCACTTCAGCCGGTGTTCCCTCGGCGATCACCTGGCCGGCTTCCAGGCAGTAGATGCGATCGCTGATCGACATGACCATCGGCATGTCGTGTTCGATGATGAGGATCGCCGCACCGAGTTCGTCCTTGATGGTGCGAATGAGCGGCGCGAAGGCCTCGGTCTCCTTCTGCGCCACACCGGCGGTGGGTTCGTCGAGGAGAAGCAGACGCGAATCGAGCGCGATGAGAGCTCCCAGTTCGACGATGCGACGGGTTCCGGTGGACAACTCGCTCATGAGCGAATCGGCGTAGCGGCCGAGCCCGAGATAACTGATGACCTCGTCGGCCTCCCGGCGCTTGCGAGCCTCGCTGCCCGGTGACGGCGGAAGCGCCAGGATCGACGGCACCAGCAACGAACGCTGACGTGCCTCGAGCGCGACCATGATCGTTTCGCGCACCGTGAGCGAGGCGAAGAGTCGGGCGTTCTGAAAGGCGCGCCCCTGACCGAGTCGAGCTCGACGATGGGCCGAGAGCGACGACACGTCGCGGCCGAACAACTCGACCGATCCGGTCGACGGCACCAAGCCGGACACCGCGTTGACGATCGTGGTCTTGCCGGCACCGTTGGTGCCGATGAGGCCGATGATCTCGCCAGGACGGACCTCGAGCGACACGTCGGTGACGATGGCGCGACCGCCCAAGTTGACCGACAATCCGCGCGTGACGAGAGGTGACTCCTCCGACAGCGCGGTCGGGCGCGATGACAATGACGTGACCACCGCCCCGGCCGCTCTCACCGGTGGCTTCCACTCGCTGCGACGAGCGATGTACGACAGCAGGTTGTCGCGCGCTGAGTGGATGATCGAGATGAGACCGCTCGGGAAGTAGAGGAGCACGACCAGCATGCCGATGCCGCTGGCGAACAGTTCGACCTGTTGTGTACCGTCGAACGCCAACGGCAACGCCACGATGAGCAGCGTGCCGAGGATGGCCCCGGTGATGGATCCGATACCGCCGATCACGGCGATGGCGACCACGCGCAACGACTCGTCGAAGTCGAAGAGCAGTCCGTCGATCTTGAATTGACCGTTGCGCGCCACGAGCGGCAGAAGACCGCCGGCGAGTGCGGCCAGGCCGCCCGACACGGCGAAGGCGGTGAGCTTGGCTCGGTAAGGAGCCACGGTGTACGCCGCAGCCGAGTTCTCGTTGTCGCGAGTGGCGATGATCGAGCGGCCGATGCCCGTGCGCCGAATGCGCCAGACGAGGAGGATCGCCACCGCCGCCATGAAGAGGCTGAACCAATAGACCGCGTCGAAGTTGCTCCCCTTCACTTCCCAGAAGAGAAGGCGGAAGCCTTCCGAGCGGTTCACCTCCAACTGTGCCGATCCACCACCACCTGGCGCGACCTTGTCGGCGAGAATGAACCAGTTGCGAATGGCCAATCCGAAGCCCAACGTCACGACCGCCAGGTAGAGGCCTTTGACGCGCAGAGCGGGGATGCCGATGATGATCGAAGCCACCACGCCCCATGCGACGCCGATCGCCAGAGCGAGAAGATACGGGAGTTCCTGCGCGTAGTAGATGGTGAGGTAGGCGCCCACGGCGACGAAGCCGAATTGACCGAGCGACAGCTGACCGGCCCAGCCGGTGAGGACGGTGACCGACAGGGCGACGATGAGGTACACCGGGATCGACGCGAACTTCAGCAGATCGCTCGCCTTGTCGACCTGACTCGGCACGATGACGGCGAGACCGACGATGAGCAGCGCGCCGACGATCGACAGTGTCCGGTAGAGCGGATGACGGGTGAGTTCCTGGCGGGCCGCTCGCGTCTTGGTGGCCAGTTGCCACGAGTCCTCGCCCATGATCTGTCGACGACCGATCGTGAAGAGCACCAGCAGCAGGATCAAGAAGATGATCGCGGTGTTCGATCCGTCGGGGAAGTCGCCGCTGATCGACCAGGTGACGAGCAAACGGTCGATCACACCGACCAACAGACCGCCCACGAGCGTCCAGGTGAACGAACGCATCCGGCCGATCATCGCGGCGGTGAGCGACAAGAGGAGCAACTTGGGGCCAAGCGCCGTCTGCACCGAAGCCAACGAGCCGCCCTGCAATGGAGCGATCAACAGCGTGCTGAGCGCGGCGAGGAGTCCGGCCAACGCCCACACCATCGTCGACACGCTGCGCACACCGATTCCGGCGAGTTGGGCGGCCGAGAAGTTGTCGGCCGTGGCGCGCACCTGCATGCCGAAGGCGCTCTTCTGGAACAGCCAGCCGAAGAAGATCATGATCACCGGCACGACGAGAAGGATCGACGCCTGCGGTCCGGTGACCGTGATGCCGAGCACGTCCCAGGTTCCGCTGATGAGCACCGGATACGACGTGCGTGCCGTGTCTTCTTCGGGAATGGGCAGACGCAACTGCACCAACTGGATGATCTGGGTGAGACCCAACGTGGCCACGAAGAGCAGAAGGCGCGGCTGGGTGAAGAGGCGACGCAAGGCCAATTCAGCGGCCGCACCGAGCACGACACCACTCACCAATGCCAGCGGCAGCGACAATCCGTACGGAACGTCGTAACGGATCTGCAGGAGCGCCATCAGATAACCGCCGAAGGCACCGATCTGACCGTGAGCGAAGTTGATGACTCCCGTTGCGCGGTAGATGAGAAGGAGTCCGAAGGCGATCAACGCGTAGACGAGACCCTGAACCAGCCCGTCGAACACGATGTCGTTCGAGAACGTGAGTGCGAACAGCGACATCAGGCACCTGCCCCGGAGAGGAAGACCGCCCTCAGGAGGTCACCGCGTTCGAGGAGTTCCTGAGCAGGACCCTCGAACTTCACTTGACCACGCTCCATGAACACCGCTCGATCGGCGATCGACAAAGCGACGTTCACCGACTGCTCGACGATCACCATCGTGAGACCTTGTGCCTTCAGACGTTCGACGACCTGCAGCAGATCCTGCACGACCACCGGCGCGAGACCGAGAGACAACTCGTCGATGCAGAGCAACTCGGGTTCGAGCATCACCGCTTTGGCGAGAGCGAGCATCTGCTGCTGGCCACCCGACATCGATCCGGCCCGCTGGTCGGCTCGTTCGCGCAGGATCGGGAAGGTCTCCTCCACCACCTGCAGACGCTCCTTGCGACGCTTCGGGTCCTCGATCTGACGACTCCAGAGAGCCAAGTTCTCGGCGACCGACATCGACGGGAACACCGCTTCGCCGCCGGGCACGAGCACGAGACCCATGGAGGCTCGGAACTGCGGATCGACCAACGAGATGGTGCGACCGTTCATGCGGATCACACCGCGGTCGGGCATCTTGAGCCCGGAGATCGCCTTCAAGATCGTGGATTTGCCCGCGCCATTGGTGCCGAGGAGCGCGAGCACCTCGCCGCGTCGCACTTCGAATCCGACGTCGAACAGGACCTGCAGGTTGCCGTAGCTCACGTCGACATTGCGCACCTGGAGAACCGGCACGTCGTCAGGATTGATGGCGAGACGAGCGCGCTCCTCCTCCTGTTCGCGCAGTTCGGCGACCGTGAGCGCGATGTCGCGGCGCATGTAGCGACTTCCGTACACGATCAGAAGTCCACCGAGAAGCGCAGCCGGAGGAACCACGGCCGTGAGAGCCGTACGCTCGCCGTGAGCGTCGGACAGCGCGCCGGCGAGAAGTCCGCCGAAGAAGCCGCCCATCAAGAAGATGTACACGCCGACCATGGCGAAGGCCTGTGAGCGCATCTGATACGGAATGATGGCCGAGACCGCCGGGCCCATCTGAGTGAACGCCGCACCCTGGAAGGCGTAACCGATGGTCACGAAAGCGATCATCACCGGCGCGCTCTCGAACCTCAGACCGACCGTGACGAAGAACCCGTAGGCGAGGATGAAGAAGCCCATGAGACGCAACGCCGAGGGCGGACTCTTGCGAAAGATGCGTTCGCCAACGCGGCCAGTGATCGGGATGGCGATCAGCGCACCCGACCACGTGATGGCCCCGATCAGACCGCGCTCGGTCGCGTCGTACCCGTACGAGTCCTCGAGCAGAAGGTTGAAGGCACCCGGCACGGCGACCAAGGCGAAACCCAACACGCCGATACCCACCACGAGGAAGTAGAAGGTGCGCACTTTCTTCAGACGCTGGAAGGCCGCGCTCAAACGGACGGGCGGTTCGGGTTCGGCCGCCGTGACCGGCGCGCCGAGCACCGCCTGCTGTTCTTGCTGCCCGCGCTCGGGCTCTTTCAAGGAGTACGACCACAGAACCGTGAGACCGGAGGGAATCAGGATGGCAAAAAAGACGAGACGCCAATCGCCGCCGTCGTCGCCGGCGAGGAAGATGATGAGGGCGGCGAACAACGGTCCGAGCACCTGACCGATCGGACGGCCGAGTGCTTCGATGGCGAAGATGCGCGTGCGCACCGCGAGCGGGTAGCGATCGGCCACGAGCGACGGCCCGATGGGGATGCGGGCCGATGCTCCGAAACCGGTACCCGCGCGAGCCAGACCCATCTGGAACGAGTTGACCACCGATCCGGTGAGGGCCACGAACGCCAGCCACAGACTGGAGGCACCGGACAACACCCGCACCCGACGTTTGCGATCGGCCAACCACGCGAACGGAAGGGTGGCCAACACGAGAACCACGCCCGCGAAGCTCTGCAGACCGAGCAGAAGGGTGTCGGACACACCGAGCGACTTCTGGATGTCGGGGCCGAGAACTTGCATCGCCACCCGGTCGAACTCCTCGAAGACGGTGAAGAGCAGCAACACGATGGCGATGCTCGGACCGCCCTTGCGCAAACCCTCTTTGAGCGACATCGCCTCGATGGTCGGCAACGTCTCGTCGATCTCGACCTCGGACCGGGCGCGCTTGGCTTCCTCGTCGACCACGATCGAACTGGCCAGGGCGGCGGCCGTCGAGCGCTCCGGCACGTTGTCAGTCCCCTCGTTCCCCTGCATCACTTCCCCCTCACCGGGGCACATTAGTCGCTCCGACCAGAAATCTGACGAGGTGTCAGAAAACCTGATACCTTCTGCGGACCGGCCGAGTCGACCGACTCGGCACGGCAGGAATGTTCCGAACAATCTCCGAGGGGGAGTGCATGAAATCCAAGTCCCGTTTGGCGTGGGCCGCATTGGCCAGCGCCTCGCTGATCGTCGCCGCCTGTGGCGGAGACGACGGTGCCGACGCCCCGGCCACCGAGGCTCCCGCGGCCTCCGAGGCCCCGACCGACTCCGAGGCTCCGGCCGCGACCGAGGCTCCCGCCGAGGAACTCACGGCGTCCGACGTCGGAATCACCGAGACCACCATCAAGATCGGCGTGGCCGTGTCCGACCTCGAGGCCGTGCGCGCCGCCGGCATCTCGATTCCCGACACACTGACCACCGAGCACTTGTTCGACCGCTACCAGGTCTTCGTCGACGACATCAACGAGGCCGGTGGCATCAACGGTCGTCAGATCGAGCTCACCCAGCTCGTGTGGAACCCGCTCGACCAGTCGACCTTCGACAGCCTCTGCGCCGCGGCGACCATCGACAACGAACTGTTCGCCGTCATGAACGGCACCGGACTCTCGGGCATTGCGCGCGAGTGTCTGTTCAACGCCGGCGTGGTCGTGATGTACGGCGACGTGATGGGTCAGGCCGAGTTCGACACCGGTCTCGCCATCGGTCTCGCCCCGCCGTCGGAGGCCGTGGCCGCCGCTGGTGCGAAGGCGTGGATGGAGACGACCGACGCACCGGCCGGTTCGGTCGTCGGCGTGCTCGCCAACAACGGCCCGGCGATCAGCGCCGCGGGTCAGGCCGCCAAGGCCGCGCTCGAAGAGGGTGGCTACACCGTCGTGTTGACCGAGCTCAACTCGCAGTCGGGTGACAACGCCGCCATCAACGAAGAAGGTGCGGCTGCAGTCGGCGCCTTCCAGGCCGAAGGTGCCGTGCACGCTCTCGTGACGACACCCTTCACCGAGAGCCAGGGCTTCTGGAACGCCGCCGCTGCGGCGGGTCTGTCGTTCAGCCTGCTCGACTCGTCGTCGTCGGGCTGTTCGGCGTTCGGCCTCAGCCGTGCGCCGGCTGCCGCCTACGGCAGCGAGTGCATCACCGCCTACGACCACTCCACCGACGGAACGACGCTGCGCCCCGACACCGAATTCGAGGCTCAGTGCCGCGCCAACTTCGACGAGAACTTCGAGGCCTACTACGGCGGCAAGTCGAACTCGGGTGTGCCGGCCGGTCAGATCATCACCGACGTCGCCGGCAAGGTGCTCATCTCGGACTACACGCCCCAGGAATGTGCTCTCATGAACATCCTCCAGTTGGGTCTGTCGGCTGCGGGCGTGAATCCGACCCGCGCGTCGTTCGTCGAGGCCGTGCTCAACCTCGGTGAGGTGCCGTTGGCTCTCGCCGGTGGCGGAACCGGACTCTTCGCTCCCGACAAGCCGTACGCGGCCAACGCCGTGCACACGGTGCGCATCACGGGCGCCGATGCCACGACTGCTCCGGACGCCAACGGCCTGTACAACGGCTGTGCGGCTCCGATCGCCTGTGGCATCGTGATCGGCGATTGGGTCTCCATCCGCTGATCTGAGCCGGCACTTGCCAATCTGAAGGTCACATACTGACCTGCTCGTGAATGGGGCGGGGAGGAGACGGAGCGAAAGTTCCAACTCCTCCCCGCCCCTCACGTTTGTGCCCACTTTCCGCCCACCCTGAAGCGCAACGCGCGGTCTGCGAGTTCTGCGCTTCAGAGTGGGAACTTCCGCCCGGTTGCGCGAAGTCCCACATGGATTCCGTGAACCGAACGTTTGCCGCCTTGACCCAGATCGCCGACCAGCGGGGAGGCCTTGTCCTTCTCGAAGATTTCGAGCGTCTGGGAATCAGTCGCTCGACACGACAACGGCTCGTCGCCGACGGAGTGGTGAGAAGGGTCCACCGAGGAACCGTCTTCGCACTGGGCAGATCTCCACTTGATATTCGAGCGGAGATTGCCGGAGCCTGCTGGGCTGTACCCGGATCCTGGGCTTCTGGCAATACAGCTGCCGAGTACTGGGGAATCCGACGTATCCCGAGAGGTCGGGTCGAGGTCTCCGTCCAGTCCGATCGTTGTCCCAGGCTGTCCGGGGTACGTGTACGTCGTACGAACTTGATGGAACCGGACGTCATCCACCTCGTGGGCGGCGGAATAGTCAGTTCACCAGCCCAGACTCTTTTTGAAATCTCTCACGAAACTGACGATCGAACCCTTCTTTCGGCGTTCGAGGATTGTGTGAATCGCGACCTTGCGACAGTCGCCGAGATCAGAGCCTTCGGTTCGCGAGTCATCAAGATGGGGCGACCCGGTTCGGCCAGATTTCGACGAGTGATTCTCGGCCGCCCAGACGAGCTGCCCTTCGCCATGAGCCACCCCGAGCTCGTACTGGCCAAGGCCTTGGAAGCGGACGATTCCCGGTGGAGGCGTCAACACCGTCTACTGCTGCCAGGTGGAACCGCTGCCTACATCGATGTGGCGCGTCCCGAGATCAAGTTGGGAGTGGAGGTCGATGGAGCCGTCCACGAGAGTCCACTGGCCATCGCCAGCGACAAAAGGCGTGACGTCATGGCAGCTCAAATCGGATGGCACATCCTCCGTTGCACGACCGATGACGTTCAATCCCACTTGCGCTCTCTGGTCGCTCAAATCTTGGAGGCGGCCAAGGCCAGGCAGTCCCAATTCCCCGGTCCTCGAACTTGAAACACCGCGCACTTTCGCGCACCCTGAAGCGCAGTGCTCGCGCACGGTGCTCAGCGCTTCAGGGTGGAGGGTTAGTGGGCGGTGACGGTGTAGGTGTCGCGGCCGGATTTCAGGATCGTGCCCGGGGTCCGACCATTGGCCACCCCGTCCTCGACGATCACCGCACCGTTCACGATCACTCGCTTCACACCGAACGACCCGGCCGTGAGCCGCGACGAGTCCCCCGGCAGGTCGGTCACCAGACGAGCGTCCTCGGAACCGATCGCCGCCGGATCGAACACCACCAGATCAGCGAACGCACCCTCGCAGATCTCTCCCCGATCGACGAGCCCGAACAACTTCGCCGGTGCGCTGGTCATCATCCGCACGGCGTGCTCGACCGACACGAGCTTGCGGCCCCGCAAGCAGTCGGCGATCCATCGAGTGGGATACGGCGCACCGCACATGCGGTCGAGGTGAGCACCGGCATCGGAGCCGCCGATGATGGCCCGCGGGTCCTGCCACAACTCGGCGCGCATCCGCCACGATTCGTCGTCATTGTCCTGTGGGATCGGCCACAAGATGGTCCGCAATTCGTCGGCGATCACGATGTCGAGCAACGTGCCGAAGTTGCTCGTGCCTCGCTCGGCTGCGATGTCGCGCACCACCCGCCCCGACAGACCGGCATTGGCCGACGAGTACACGTCGCCGATCACGTATTCGCCCCAGTCGGCGAGACGACGAAACACTCCGGCCTCCGGCGACTGGCTCGATTCGAGCAACTTGAGTCGCGTATCGGCGTCGCGCAGACGCTCGATTCGCTCGGCCACCGGAACCCCGAGGATCTTCTGCCAACCGGGCAGCAGCCACAGTCCGCAGAAGTTGAGGAAGCTCATGTTCATGGGAACCTGGACCGGCATGGTGAGGGCCACGACCTTGCCGCCCAGTTCGGCCGCGCGGTCGAACGCCGAGATCTGACGCGGCACGCGGTCGGGCTCGCGAGAGTCGACGGTGAGCACGTTCCAGTTCATCGGCCGGTTGGCCGCCGCGCTCATGCGCCCGAGCAATTCGATCTCGTCGTCCTCGAAGCGATCGAGACATCCGGGCACGATGCCCTCGAGCGTCGTACCCTCGTGCTTTCCGGTCTCTTCGCACAGCGCGATGAGTTCGTCGTGCGTGGCCCAACGACTGGCCACCGGTTCGCCGTCGCCGTCGCTGTGCGACGTGCTGTTGGTGAACGAGAACCCGAGCGCGCCGGCTTCGAACGCCTTGGCCAATTCGCGCCGCATACCGTCGATGTGTTCGGCCGACGCCTCGTCGCCGACGGCCTGCGGGCCCATCACGTATCGACGGATGGCGCAGTGCCCGACGAGGAATCCGGCGTTCACGGCCACGTTCCCTTCGAGCCGACCGAGGTAGTCGGCGAAGGTCTCCCACGACCAGTCGGTTCCGTTCTCGAGCGCGGCGAGCGGCATGCCTTCGACCTTCGACATCATCTTGCGGAGATAGTCGGCGTCACCGGGCAACAGTGGTGCCAACGTGAAGCCGCAGTTGCCGCCGATCACCGTGGTCACACCGTGCACGCTCGACGGACTGGCCGTCGGATCCCACAACAATTGGGCGTCGTAGTGCGTGTGCGGATCGATGAAGCCCGGGGTGACCATGAGTCCTTCGGCGTCGATCACCTCGGCGGCCGATTCGTCGATCGAACCGACGGCGACGATGCGGCCATCCTTCACACCGATGTCGGCGCGACGGGCGGGGGCGCCGGTCCCGTCGATGACCTGTCCGCCGCGAATGAGGATGTCGAGCATGATCTTCTCCCGTTCCCACCATCGCCCTGGTCCGGACGGCCCGACGATGGAATCTGACGACTCGTCAGATTGTAGCCTTGGCGCCGGACCGATCCAGGGGGAACCAGGTATGACCGCATCGCACGACAAGCGCTATCGACTCTTGATCGACGGCCAGTGGGTGGACGGCGCCGAGGGCACCACGCCGATCGTGAACCCGGCCACCGAAGAGGTGGTCGGACACGCTCCGGAGGCGTCGGTCGACCAGGCCAACGAAGCCGCACGCGCTGCGCAACGCGCCTTCCCCGGGTGGTGGCGCACTCCCCCGGCCGAACGAGCGCGCCTTCTGCAGGCGGTCGCCGATCGTCTCCGCGAACGGCAGGGAGATCTCGTTCCGCTCATCATCAGCGAGACCGGCGCGACGGCACAGGTGGGTTCGCGCATGCAGGTCCCGGTGGCCATCGAACGTTTCGAGCGCTACGCGCGCAGCGCGAGCCGCAGCCTCGACATTCCGCTACCGCCGTCCCCGATGGCGGCCACACCGCTCGCACCCGGCGGTCTCATCGGCGGTGTGGTGCAGCGCCAGCCGGTCGGTGTCGTGGCGTGCATCTCGCCCTACAACTTCCCGGTGGTCAACATGGCCGGCAAGATCGCTCCCGCTCTCGCGGTGGGCTGCACGGTCGTGATGAAGCCGGCCCCGCAGGATCCGCTGGCCGTCATCGAACTGGCCGAGATCATGCACGACGTCGGTTTCCCGCCCGGTGTGATCAACATCGTCACGTCGTCGAAGCCCGAACCGGCCGCCGCCCTCACCACGTCACCCGACGTCGACATGGTGTCGTTCACCGGTTCGACCGGAGTGGGTGTGCGCATCATGCAGGCCGGTGCCGTGACGATGAAGCGCCAACTTCTCGAACTGGGCGGCAAGGGTGCCGCGCTCGTGATGGACGACGCCGACATCGCCAAGGCCGTGGGTGCGATCCAGAGCGTGTGGGCCTTCCACAGCGGCCAGATCTGCACCGCTCCCACGCGCGCCATCGTGCACCGTTCGCGTTACGACGAACTGGTCGCCGCGTTGGCCAGAGTCGCTCCGAACCTGAAGGTCGGTGCACCCACCGAGGCCGACACACTCGTCGGCCCGGTCATCTCGGCCGCACAACGCGATCGCATCGAGTCGTACATCGCGGCTGGCGCGAGTGAGGGTGCCGAGATCGTGGTCGACGGTCGTCGCCCCGCTCACATGGAGCGCGGCTACTACGTCGCTCCCACGCTCATCGCCGGCTGCCGTCCCGACATGACGCCGGTCAAAGAGGAGATCTTCGGGCCGGTCGTGGTGGTCGTCCCGTTCGACGAGGAGGACGAGGGTCTCGCCATCGCCAACGGCACCGAGTTCGGCCTGTACGACTACGTGTTCTCACAGGATTCCGACAAGGCCTACCGCGTGGCGCGCCAACTGCGCAGCGGCAACGTGGGCATCAACACCGCGCAGCGCAATCACGAAGCACCGTTCGGCGGCTTCAAGATGAGTGGTGTGGGTCGCGACGGCGGCGACTTCGGCCTGCATTGCTACACCGAGATGCAGTCGATCGTCTGGCCGGGCTGAGCCCGGATCGTGTCAGAACGTCACTGACACTTCGCCACCACGTTGGTGGCGAAATCGTCGATGAACGGCTTGTAGGCCGCGGCCATCTCGGCCAGACCGGCGTGATCACCGGCCGACGGATTGCCGAGTGCCCACGGCATGCACAACGTGCCGGTCATTCCGAGTTCCTCTTCGGCTCGCTTGTAGAGGTCGGCGTTCGGCATGGCGTAGAGGCCGCAGATGATCTCGAAGTCGTCGTTCTCGCGTCCGTATTCGCGCAAGTACCCCTTCAGCTTCGTGATGTGCGTCTCGGCTTCCTCCCACGGATAGGCGTTACCGATCCAGCCGTCGCCGACCTTGGCGGCGCGTCGCAGCGCGGCGTCGGTGTGACCACCCACGTAGATCGGAACAGTCTGCGGCGGGCTCGGCTCCATGGTGACCGGCGGGATGTCGTAGTACTCGCCGTGGAATTCGACCCAACCACCGGCCCACATCGCGCGCAGCGCCTGGATCATCTCGGTGAGCCGCTTGCCGCGATTGGAGAAGTCCTGGCCCTGCAGGTCGAACTCTTCTTTCATCCAACCGGCGCCGGCGCCGAGTGCCACCCGCCCGTCCGACAGCACCGACGCGGTGGCGATCTCCTTCGCCAATTGCAGGAGCGGACGATGCCCGGCCACGTAGATGTTGGTCGTGAAGTTGAGCCGCGTCGTCACACTCGTCATGGCGCCGATCAACACCCACGGATCGGGCCACGCCGTCTCGGGTTCCCAGATCGGGCGGCCGTCGGGATGCGGCGAGTACGGATACTTCGACTGCAGATTCTTCGGATACACGAGGTGATCGCTCACCATGAGTCCGTGGTAGCCGGCTTCGTCGAGCAACTGCGCGATGTGCACGAGTTGCTTGGTTTTCATGAACGCCGTGGCGCACCAGAACTTCATCTCTCACTCCAAGGGCAAAGTCGTTCGTGACGTCGACGGAGGTCGGGTCTGGATTCGACCCCCGGTATCTGACACTCTGTCAGATCGTGGACCCTGCTGACGCCTCTCCGACCGCCGCGAATCCGGTGGTGCTCACCGAACGTCGTGGTCCGGTCGCCGTGATCACGCTGAACCGACCCGACGCGCGCAACGCGTTGAACGCCGAGTTGGTGGCGGCTTTCCCCCGGGCGATCCGCGAGGCCGACGCCGATCCCGAGGTGCGGGCCATCGTCCTCACCGGTGCCGATCCGGCCTTCTGCGCCGGATTCGACCGCCGCGACGTCGACGGTGGCAAGAAGAAGGGCGAGAACCCTCATCCCGGTTACTGGGGCGCACTTCCGCCCACGCGCGTGCCGGTGATCGGCGCGATCAACGGTGCGGCCGTCACCGGTGGTTTCGAGATCGCGTTGTCGTGTCACTTCCTGATCGCGTCCGAACGCGCTCGGTTCGCCGACACCCACACCAAGGTCGGGATGGTTCCGGGTTGGGGTCTGACCGTGGTGTTGCCCCGTCTCGTCGGACCCGGTCGAGCGCGCTACATGAGCCTCACCGGCGAGTTCGTCGACGCGGCCACCGCGCTCGCCTGGGGACTCGTGGTCGAAGTGGTCGAACACGAGCGACTCGTCGCGCGCGCCGTCGAGATCGGAACCGCCATCGCCTCCACGCACGCCGAGGCCACCGCGGAGGTACTCGCCTTGTACGACGACGTACGTGCGCTCGGCGACACCGACGAGGCGTTCGCCTTCGAGAACCGCCGCGCCCGCGAGTGGGCGGCCCGTCGATTCGGCGGCGCGTGATGCGCGTCTACGCGGGTATGGATCCACGTCTGCCGCTGCGCGACGTTCCGGCTCACGCGCGTCGTATCGAAGCGCTCGGCTACGACGGGCTGCACGTCGCCGAGACGATTCACGATCCGTTCCTCGTGTCGCTCGTGGCTCTGCAGTCGACCGAACGGCTCGTCGTGCGCACGTCGGTCGCTCTCGCGCTCGTTCGCAGTCCGATGGCGGTGGCCTACACCGCATGGGACCTGGCCGAGACATCGGGCGGACGTTTCCAATTGGGACTGGGCACACAGATCCGCCCACACATCGAACGTCGTTTCGGGGCCGCCTTCGACGATCCGGTCGGACGTCTGCGCGATCACATCGGTGCCGTGCGCGCGTGCTGGAACGCCTTCGACGGCGTCGCGCCACTCGACTATCGCAGCGAGCACTACGAACTCACATTGCTCACTCCGAACTTCACCCCCGACGCGTTGCCCACCGACGTGACCCGGCCCACGGTGTGGATGGGCGGCGTCAACAAGAAGTTGGTCGAGACGGCCGGGGCCATTGCCGACGGCTTCGTCACCCACCCCACCAACAGTCACCCGCGTTACCTGCGCGAGATCTGTCGCCCCGGACTCGCCGCAGGCGCGTCGGCCGCCGGGCGATCGGCCGACGCCGTCGAACTCGTGGTGGGCACGCAGTGGATCCTCGGAGTCACGCGCGCCGACATCGACGAACGTCGCGAGCACAATCGCCGCCTCCTCGCCTTCCTCTACTCCACGCCGGCCTACGAACGCACGTTGGAACTGTTCGGGTGGGCCGAACTGGCCGGTCGACTGCGCGCGCTCATCCGCGAGCAGCGTTGGGGCGATCTGGCCGATCTCGTGACCGACGAGGTGCTCGACACGTTGGTGCCGCAGGCCACCTACGACGAACTTCCCGACGTGGCGCGTGAATGGTTCGGCGACACCGCCGACGGAATTCTCGTCGCACCGCCACCGAACGACGAACACGATCGACGGCTGGCCGAGGCCGTGGCCCGACTCCGCAACTCCTGATTCGCAACTTCTGATTCGTGATGTCTGAGTCGCGAGACGTCGAATCAGTCACGAGTCAGCGCAAACGGGCCGCCACGTCGCGCGCCACCACTTCCTGACCCGACGACGCGACGGCCTCGTCGGATCCCCGTAACAACCAGGCGATGGTGGCCACGGTGTCGTCGGGTCCGTGTCCGGTGACCTCGCGCCCGGCTCGTTCGGCGCGCTGACGCATCACGTCGGTGGTCACGTGGCCCGGATTCACGCAATAGGCCCGGATGCCGTCGGCGAAGTGTTCGGCGTGCAGCACGCCGGCGATTCGATGAGCGGCGCCTTTCGCCATGGCATACGCCACTCCCCAGCCACCGCGTCCGGTCGGCGCACGTGGCACCAACGTCGCCGCACCCGACGTGAGGTGCACGAAGACTCCCGATCCCGCCGCCACCATCGTCGGCAACAGCTCCGACAGAAGGACCACGGGGGCCACCGCGTCGCCCTCGATCACGCGACGCAACAAGTCGACCGGCAGATCGAGGAACGGATCGTTCACACCCGGCCCTTGGTAGATCGCGTTCGACACCAGCACGTCGACGCATCCGAACTCGGCGAGTGCCGAACGCGCGGCCGCCCTCACGCTCTCTTCGTCGACGAGGTCCATCGCCACGCACAGCACCCGACACGCGGAATCGGCCGTTCGACACGCCGCCGCCGTCTCGTGGAGCGAACCGGGCAACGGCGCGCCGGCCAGATCGTCGTGGCGCGACGTGCCGTCGAAAGTCGCACCTCCGTCGACCGATCGTGCCGTGATCACCAGGTCGTGACCACGCGCCGCCAGATCGACGGCGACCGCCCGTCCGATGCCACGACTCGCGCCGGTGACCATCACGACCGGACGTCTCTCGGTGTTCATGCGTGAACTGTACGGTGTGGCGACATGGGAGAGGTTCGCTTCGACGGTCGAGTCGCCATCGTGACCGGGGCCGGACGAGGTCTCGGCCGCGAGCACGCGTTGCTGTTGGCCGCGCGTGGCGCCCGGGTCGTCGTCAACGACGTGTCGGCCGAACACGCCGAATCCACGGTGAACGACATCGTGTCGCGCGGCGGCCTCGCAGTGGCCGACACGCATTCGGTCGCCGACCCCGACGCGGCACGAGCCATCGTCGACGAGACGCTCGCGGCGTTCGGCGCGTTGCACATCGTGCTCAACAACGCCGGACGCGGCGGACCCACCGGCACGTTCACCGACACCACCCAGCGTCAACTCGAGACGATTCTCGGCACTCATCTGATCGGAACGTGGAACATGTGCCAGGCCGCCTGGCCGCACTTCGTGAACCAGTCGTTCGGTCGCATCCTCGTCACGTCGTCGGCGGCCGCCATCGGCTCGCTCGGCATGCCGGCCTACTCGGTCGCCAAGGCCGGCCTCATCGGCCTCACCCGATCACTCGCCAACGAGGGGGCGTCGCATGGCATCGCCGTCAACTGCTTGATGCCGATCGGCTACACGCGCTCGGCGGCCCTCAACCCGCACGAGGACACGCGCCGGTGGATGGAGGAGAACTTTCCGCCCTCGGCCTGCAGCCCGGTCGCCTGCTGGTTGGTGCACGACGATGTCGACGTCACGGGACGCATCGTCACCGCCGGGGCCGGGCGGTCGTCGCTCCTCACCACTGTCGGTCACCCCGGGTGGTCGGGCGGCCCCGACCTCACCCTCGACGACCTCCGAGATCACTGGCCTCAGGTCCTCGACACCTCGACTGGTCGCGAGCTCTCCACCAGCCGGGACGACCTGGCCTTCTTCACCGGCCCCGCCACCTGGCGCGACTGACGGGGCGGTGACCCGGGTCCGCATGAGAGACCCGCCGAGCGTTTCTGACAGACTGTCAGAAACGGCCCGACGTGGGGAGATACGGCGAAACATGCACATTGGCGACACACCGGACGAAGCGGCGTTTCGGACCGAAGCCCGAGCCTGGCTGAACCAGCACGCCCCCGCGAAGTCCGACGGGGCCGGCGAACTCGGCGAGCACGACTTGGCCGCTCACATCCAGAAGTGTCGCGACTGGCAGCGGGTCCTGTTCGAGCACGGCTGGGCCGGCATCACCTGGCCGAAGAAGTTCGGCGGACGCGGCGCGAGCGCCATTCAGTCAGCGATCTTCGCCGAGGAGATGTCACAGTTCGACGTGTCGACCGGCGCGTTCGCGGTGTCGATCGGCATGGTCGGACCCACGCTCATCGCCCACGGCACTCCCGAGCAGCAAGAGCGTCACCTCGCTCCCATTCTGCGCGGTGACGAGGTGTGGTGTCAGTTGTTCAGCGAGCCCGGTTCGGGCAGCGACCTCGCGTCGCTCGGAACCCGCGCCGTGCGCGACGGCGACGAATGGATCGTGAACGGCCAGAAGGTCTGGACCAGTTTCGGTCAGTTCGCCGACTACGCCATTCTGCTGGCGCGTACCGACACGAACGCCGTGAAGCACGCCGGGATCACCTACTTCGTTCTCGACATGAAGGCGGCGGGCCTCGAGGTGCGCCCGATCACGCAGATCACCGGTGTGCAGCACTTCAACGAGGTGTTCCTCACCGACGTGCGCATCCCGCACGCCAACGTGCTCGGCGAGGTCGACGGCGGATGGAAGGTCGCCCAGACCACCCTCAGCAACGAGCGCAGCCACATCGGTTCGGGTGGCGGAAGTTGGACCGTGCAGCAACTCGTCGACATCGCACGCGAGCGCGGCCTGTCCGACGATCCGAACGTGCGCCAAGGTCTGGCCCAGGCGCACATCCGAGCCGAGAACTTGCGCTATCTGGGCTTCCGGATGCGCACGGCGATGAGCCAGATGCGCATGCCCGGTCCCGAGATGCTCACGTTGAAACTGGCCTACGCCAATCACTGGCGACTCACCGCCGATCTGGCCGCCGAGATCGTCGGACCCGGCGTGACGCTGTGGGGTGACGACGCACCGCACGCCAACCAGTGGGGCCAGCACCTCCTGGGTCAGTTCGCCATCCGCATCGGCGGCGGCACCGACGAGATCCAACGCAACATCATCGCCGAGCGTGGTCTCGGGCTTCCGCGCGAACCGCAGCCCGACAAGGACCGCCCGTGGGGCGAACTCCCCCGAGCCTGACCGATCACCCGAGAGAAGACGAGAGATCATGAGCACCACCGACACCGCCGTCGTCGTCGACGAGACACCCGAAGCCAAGGCCGCCTTCTTCGCTGAACTCCAGACCTACGTCGGCCTCGAGATCGGGCCTCCCGAACCCGCACCCGATCTCGTCAACGCGCCGATGATCCGTCATCTGGTCGAAACGGTGGGTGACGCCAATCCGATCTACACGAACGCCGAGTTGGCCGCCCAGAGCGTGCACGGTGGCGTCGTCGCCCCGCCCACGATGTTGCAGTCGTGGGTGATGGTCGGCATCGAAGGCCCCAAGCGCGACGGCGACGGCCCGTACGAGCGTATGAACCAGTTGCTCTTCTCGCGCGGATTCACGAGCGTGGTCGGCACCAACAGCGATCAGACCTACCACCGCTATCTCCGTCCCGGAGACCGTCTCACCATGCGGACGGTCATCGACACGATCAGCGACGAGAAGACCACCGGTCTCGGCACCGGTCACTTCGTGACCACCCGTCAGGACTACTACGACGCCGACGACACGTTGGTCGGCTCGATGATGTTCCGCATCTTCCGCTTTCGTCCCAAGCCCAAGGCGCCGGCCGCGAAGCCCAAGCCGCCGCGTCCGCGTCCGGCGCTGTCGCTCGACAACAAGTGGTGGTTCGACGGCCTGAACGAGGGCCGATTGCTCGCCCAGCGTTGCACCGAGTGTTCGCATCTTCGCTTTCCCACCGGTCCGATGTGCCCGTCGTGCCACTCGCTGGCCTGGAAGCCGGTCGACATGCCGATGGCGGGCACGATCCACAGCTTCGTGATCACGCACTTCCCTCAGGTGCCGAGTTTCGAATACCCGCTACCGATCCTGTTGGTCGACCTCGATCCACCGGCCGACGCTCGCGCCGACGACATGACCGTGCGCGTCGTCATGAACACCGTCGGCAACACCAGCGACGGCCTCGAGGTCGGCCGACGCGTGCGCATCGTGATCGAGAGCACCGACCCCGACATGAAACTCCCGTTCGCCATCGTCGACAACAACGAAAGCAGTGCGTCATGAACTTCGATCTCAACGAAGAGCAGGAAGTCATCCGCGATCTCGCCGAGCAGGTCTTCGCCGGCCAATCGACGGTCGACCGCGTGAAGGCCATCGAACGCGGCGACGGCTTCGACCGCGAAACCTGGGCGCAACTGGCGGCCAGTGGGGTTCAGGCCCTGTGCGTCCCCGAGGACAACGGCGGCAGCGGCTTCGGCACCGTCGAGTTGTCGCTCGCGCTCATGGCGCAGGGTCGCCACGTCGCCTTGGTCCCCCTTTGGACGACGGGAGTGGCGAGTCTGGCCCTGGCCGACTACGGAACCGCCGAGCAGCGAAACCTGTTGAACGGCGTCGCCGACGGCAGCACCGTCGTGACCGTCGGTCTGGCCGAGTTCGGCGCCAACGACATCAGCCGGCCGGCCACCACGGCCACGCGGTCGGGCGATCGCCTCGTCGTGAAGGGCACCAAGCCGGCGGTGCCGTTCGCACAACACGCCGACCTCGCCCTGATCTCGGTCGCTCGCGACGACGGTTCACCGGCTCTGGTGCTGCTGCCGCTCGACACTCCGGGTGTGACGGTCGTGCCGGTGTCGACCACCAATCACGAGCCGCACGCTCACCTCGACATCGACTGTTCGCTCCCGGTGTCGGCGATTCTCGGGTCCGACGCCGCCGGCCACAACGACCACGATGGCCGCGAGATGTTGCGTTCGGTGTTCGAGCATTCGGTCGTCGCGCTCGCCTCCATCCAGGTGGGTGTCGCCGAAGGATCGCTCGCCATGACGGCCGCTCACCTCTCGAGTCGCAAGCAGTTCGGAAAGCCGCTCTCCTCCTTCCAAGCCACCACCCAACGGGCCGCCGACGGTTACATCACCACCGAGGCCATGCGCGTCACCACCCTCAATGCCGCCTGGCGACTCGCCGAAGGTTTCGACGCCCGCCGTGACGTCGCTGTCGCCGCGTATTGGGCGAGCGAAGGTGCGCAACAGGTCGTGACCGCCGGTCAACACCTGCACGGTGGCATCGGCTCCGACATCGACTATCCGGTGCACCGCTACTTCCTGTGGGGCATCCAACTCGCCAACCAACTGGGCACGGCCAGCTCGCACCTGGCGCGGCTCGGACAACTCATCTCCCGGACCTGACCGACAGGACACGACATGACCACGACTCGACTGCCCGACACCCGTTCCTTCGCTTCGGTGAAGGTCGGCGACGCGCTTCCGTCCCTCGACGTGCCGCTCACGCGAACCCTCATCGTTTCGACCGCCATCGCGACTCGTGACTACCAGGTGGTGCACCACGATCCCGACGTGGCCAAGGAGCGCGGCTCCCAGGACATCATCATGAACATCCTCACGTCGAACTCGTTCGTCGGCCGCTTCGTGACCGACTGGACCGGGCCGAACGCGATCCTTCGCTCGGTGAAGATTCGCCTCGGCGCTCCCAACTACCCGGGTGACACCATGATCGTCACCGGTGCGGTGACCGCGGTCGATCCGTCGGAGCGCATCGTCACCGTCGCCGTGAAGGGATCCAACTCGCTCGGTGATCACATGAACGCGACAGTGGAGGTGGTGCTGCCATGAGCGTCACGCGTATCGGCAACCACATCGGGGGCAAGTCCGCCATCGTCGGCATCGGCGCCACCGAGTTCAGCAAGGACTCCGGTCGCAGCGAGATGAGCCTGGCGAGCGAGGCGGTCGCCGCCGCCATCGCCGACGCCGGCTTGAAACCGTCCGACATCGACGGCATGGTCACCTACTCGACCGACAACAACCCCGACATCGAGATCGCTCGCCACGTGGGCATCGGATCACTGCGCCACTTCAGTCGCGTGCATTACGGCGGCGGCGCGGCGTGCGGCACCATCGTCATGGCGGCCATGGCCGTGGCCACCGGAGTGGCCGACGCCGTGGTGTGCTACCGCGCCTTCAACGAACGCAGCGGCCGTCGCTTCGGCGCCGGCGTGCAGGATCTCGACACCTCCGCGACCGCCGAGCGGGCTCAGTTCTCCTGGACCACCCCGGCCGGTCTGCTCACTCCGGCGAGTTGGGTCGCCATGGTCGCGCGCCGCTACATGCATCTCTACGGAGCCACGTCGCTCGACTTCGGTCAGGTGGCCGTGGCGGGCCGTCGTCACGCGGCCAACAACCCGGCGGCGTGGTTCCACGAACAGCCCATCACCCTCGAGGATCACCAGAACAGCCGCTGGATCGTCGACCCGCTACACCTGCTCGATTGCTGTCAGGAGACCGACGGTGGGCAGGCCCTGGTGGTCACCAGCGTCGAGCGAGCACGCGACCTGCCCAACACGCCGGCGGTCGTGGTGGCCGGCGCCCAGGGAGCCGGGCACGAGCAGTGGACGATGACGTCGTTCTACCGCGACGACATCGCCCAGTTGCCCGAGATGAAAGTTGTGGCCGACGAACTCTGGACGTCGTCGGGACTCGCCCCGACCGACATCCAGACCGCGATCCTGTACGACCACTTCACCCCGTACGTCCTCATGCAGCTCGAGGAATTCGGTTTCTGTTCTCGCGGCGAAGCCAAGGACTTCATCGCCGACGGCGCGCTCGAGATCGGCGGGCGGCTGCCCATCAACACCCATGGTGGCCAACTCGGAGAGGCCTACCTGCACGGCATGAACGGCATCGCCGAAGGTGTGCGCCAGGTGCGTGGCACCAGTGTGAACCAGGTGGATAGTGTCGAACACGTGCTGGTGACCGCCGGTACGGGGGTGCCGACCAGCGGGCTGATCCTCGGGATCGATCGCTGATCGACGACGCTCACGAAGTGAGGGGATGACGATGAAGTACGACCTGAGTTACGACGTTCTCGACGTCATCTCGCACGCGTCCTACAAGGACGGTCCACCACACGAGCTGTACCGCCAACTGCGCGACGAGGCGCCGGTCATCAAGTGTCGTGGCATGGAGCCGATGTACACCGACGAGTTCTGGGCCATCACCCGTCATGCCGACGTGGTCGAGGTGAGTCGGAAGTTCCAGACCTACTCGTCGGCCAAGAAGGGTTCGCTCATGAACGACGACCCCACGGCGATCGACAGCGACGGTGCGCGCCTGCTCATCGATCTCGACCCGCCCGACCACACTCGTCTGCGAACCCTCGTGAGCCGTGGCTTCACCCCGAAGGCCATGCGCATGCTCGAGACCCACTTTCGAGACGTGGCCGTGCAGTTGATCGACGAGGCAATCGAGGCCGGAAGCGTCGACTTCGTCGACAAGGTGTCGGCCGAACTGCCGCTCATCGCCATCGCCGAACTGGTGGGCATTCCGGTCGAGGATCGGCGCAAGGTCTTCGACTGGTCGAACGCCATGATCGGCAGCAACGATCCCGAGTTCAACGCCGATCCGGAGGCCGGCATGATCGCCGCCACCGAGTTGTACATGTACTCGAATCAGTTGGCGGTCGAGCGCAAGGCGAATCCCAAGGACGACATCATCACCACGCTCATCAGCGAGCACGACGGCGACGTGTTGTCGGAGCACGAGTTCGACCTCTTCATGTTGCTGTTGGCCGTGGCCGGTAACGAGACCACACGCAACGGCATCAGCCACGGTGTGGTCGCCATGATCGAACACCCCGACCAGTGGCGGCGCCTGCAGGCCGATCCTGGTCTCGTGACCACCGCCGTGGAGGAGATCCTCCGCTGGGCCACGCCGGTCAATTACTTCCGTCGCGCCGCCACCTGCGACGTCGAACTGCACGGTGTGAAGATCGCCGAAGGTGAGTCGGTCACCATGTTCTACCCGTCGGCCAACCGCGACGAGCGAGTGTTCACCGACCCCGATCGCTTCGACATCAGCCGCACTCCCAACCCGCACGTCACCTTCGGCGGCGGCGGCCCGCACTTCTGCCTCGGATCGAACTTGGCACGCCTCGAGATGCGCATCCTCTTCGAAGAGCTCTCGAAGCGTGTCGCCGACATCGAACTCACCGGAACGATTCGCAAACTCCAGTCGAGTTTCATTCACGGCATCAAGAATCTCCCGGTGTCGCTCGCGCGACGCTGATCACGTATTTCTCATCCACTCCGTCACCCACACGAATCGAGGATCATCATGGGCAAGCCCGTCATCGTCGAAGCTGCTCGCTCGGCCATCGGCAAGCGCAACGGACAATTCGCCGACACCCACGCCGCCACGTTGCTCGGCCGCGTCCAGGCCGCCGTGCTGCAGCGGGCCGGTATCGATCCGATGAGCGTCGGCCAGGTCGTCGGTGGTTGTGTCACACAAGCAGGTGAACAGGCCAGCAACGTGTCGCGCACGGCGTGGCTCGCCGAGGGTCTGCCGTGGCAGGTCGCCGCCACCACCATCGACACGCAGTGCGGTTCGAGCCAGCAGGCCAATCACCTGATCCACAACATGATCGCCGCCGGCGTCATCGACACCGGCCTCGCGTGCGGTGTCGAGCACATGAGCAAGGTGTGGCTCGGTGCCAACGTGCCGCGACTCGGCGAGGGTGCCGACATCACTTTCGTGAACGGCAGTTCCAAGCCCGAGGACTTCGCACTCGACATGCCCGATCAGTTCGGCGCCGCCGAACGAATCGCTCAGCGACGCGGCATCACGCGCGCCGACGTCGATCACCTCGGCCTCATCTCGCAGCAGAAGGCCATTCGCGCCACCGAAGAAGGGCGTTTCGAGCGCGAGATCGTGCCGGTCGAGGTCACCGACGCCGAGGGCAACACGATCCTCGTGACCCGTGACGGCGGACTGCGCGAGACCACCGCCGAGAAGTTGGCCTCCCTCAATCCGGTGATTCCGAACGGCATCCACACCGCTGGCAACTCGAGTCAGATCAGCGACGGTGCCGCCGCCGTTCTCTGGATGGACGAGGACAAGGCACGCGCCGAAGGCTTGCGGCCCCGGGCGCGCATCGTGGCCCAGTGTCTGGTGGGCGCCGAGCCCTACTACCACCTCGACGGGCCGGTGCAGTCGACCGAGAAGGTGTTGAAGGATGCCGGCATGACCATGGCCGACATCGACATCGTCGAGATCAACGAAGCCTTCGCCAGTGTCGTGCTGTCGTGGGCCCGGGTGCACGGAGTGAGCGACGACGAGTTGATGACCAAGGTCAACGTGAACGGCGGCGCCATCGCCCTCGGTCACCCGGTGGGATCGACCGGCAGCCGCCTCATCACCACCGCTCTGCACGAACTCGAGCGCCGCGACGCCGAGTTCGCCTTGGTGACGATGTGCTGTGGTGGTGCCGTCTCGACCGGCACCATCATTCAGCGGCTCTGACGAGCCTGAGGCATCCAGCGGCTCTGACGAGCCTGAGATACTCGGCGGCTCTGATCAGCGCGAGCGGGTCAGACCCAGGCCGGCCGTGGCCACGAGTTCGCGCTGGATCTCGTTCACGCCACCACCGAAGGTGTTGATCTGCGCGGCGCGGGCCGCCTGCTCGACTTCACCGTGAATCACCGCTCCGGGTGAACCATCGCGCAGGTGCGACACCGGGCCGAGGATCCCTTGCAGGATGCGATACACCTCGACGGCGCGCTCGGTACCGAACACCTTGACCGCGCTCGACTCGGCCGGTCCGAGCGTGTTGTCGGCCACGCTGCGCGCCAACTTCCACGTCATCAGGCGGATGGCGTCGAGCAGAGCCGCGCACTTGGCGAGATCGGCCTGCACCCACGGCAGATCCATCATCTTCTCGCCGTTCGGACCACCCGACGGAGTGACGCGACACCACGTGGTCACGTCGTCGCAGAGTCGCTCGGTGAGACCCGACAGCGCAGCCAGTCCGACGCGCTCGTGGTTGAGCTGCATGGTGATGAGCTTCCAACCGCCGTTGATCTCGCCGATCACGTTCTCCTTGGGCACGCGCACGTCGGTGTAGTAGGTGGCCGTCGTGGTCACGCCACCCACCGTGGTGATGGGCGTCCACTGGAAGCCAGGCGCGTTGGTGGGCACGATGATGATGGTGATGCCCTGGTGCTTGGGAGCGTCGACGTCGGTGCGACACGCCAACCACACGTAGTCGGCCTGGTTGGCCCCCGACGTGTAGACCTTGTTGCCGTTGATGACCCACTCGTCGCCGTCGAGCACCGCCGAGGTGCGCAGACTGGCGAGGTCGGTTCCGGCCTCGGGCTCGGTGTACCCGATGGCGAAGTTGATCTCACCCTTCAGGATCCCGGTGAGGTACTGATCCTTCTGCTTCTCGGTCCCGTGCGCCATGATCGCCGGGCCGACCGTGTTGACGGTGACGAACGGGAACGGCGCGTGGGCCCGCTGGATCTCGTCGAACATGATGAATTGATCGGTCGCCGGACGGCCCTGACCGCCGTATTCGGTCGGCCATCCGAGACCCAGCCAGCCATCGGCGCCCATCTGCTGGATCAGGGTGCGAAAGATCGGTCGGCCCTCACCGGATTCGCCGAGTTCGGCGCGGACTTCCGGGGTCAACAGGGCGGCGAAGTACTCGCGGAGCTCCTTGCGGAGAGCTTGCTGATCGGGTGTTTCGGCCAAGTACATGCCCCGACCCTATCCCACCGATCTGACGCCACGTCAGATCGAGCGACCCCTGGCCGCGGGCGGTAGACACGTGTCGTGCATCTCATCCACCCGCCCCGCGGCGAGGTCTCGATTCCCGAGGCCTACGACCTGTCCAGCCGCCGGCGGCGGGCCGATCGGCCCTGGATCGTGCTGTCGATGATCGCGACCGGCGACGGTGCCGTGTCGATCGAAGGGGCGTCGCATCTGCTGGGGGGACCGGCCGACCGAGACGTGTTCCTGCACCTCCACCGGTCCGCCGATGCGGTGTTCGTGGGGGCCGAGACCGTGCGCGCCGACGGCTACTCGCCACTCCCCTCCCACCAGACCCTGGTGGTCATGTCATCGTCGGGCGACCTCGGCCGTCACCATGATGCGCTCCTCGCGGCCGGCAACACACGCGTCGTCGCCGGCGACGTGCGCGATGTCGTCACGATGCTTCCCGGCGAGGTGTGTGCGTTGGAAGGTGGACCGTCGCTCAACGGCCAGATGTTGGGAGCAGACTTGGTCGACGAAGTGTGGTTGACCGTGGCCCCGCGTTTCGTGGCCGGTCGCAGCGATCGGGTCGCCGAAGGATCCTGGGCGATGCGCGAACCGTGGCACCTGGCCCACGTGGGACACGACGACGGATTCGTGTTCCTGCGTTATCTACGCGACGCCGAACCGAGCGAGTGACGCCACCGGCGGCCGGATCATGAGATTCAACTCCACCGGATCCCCCGCCTTGCGATAGAGCATCGGCACCGCATCGGCGAAAGACGGCGCCCCCGACACCCGCGACAGAAGGGTCGCGGCCACTTCGCCGGCCTGGATGGCCAGGGTCTCGAGGCGATGATGGCGGTGCAGGCGCATGCCGAGGTCGACCTGACCGATCGATGCGATGCCGAAGCGCTCGTACATGTCGACGAGCATGCCGATCTCGACACCCCATCCGGCGGCGAAGGGAATGGCCTCCAGCATCGAGCGACGTCCGGCGTACTCACCGGCCAGAGGCTGCTCGAGGGCTGCCAGTTCGGGAAAGAAGAGTGACAACAGCGGACGAGCCACCAACTCGGTGGTGCGCCCACCGCCACCGAGATGCGACGGGCGGTGATAACTGGCCTTCACGAGACCGACTTCGTCGTCGACGAGAAGCGGCATCGCCAAGCGCACGATCCACTCCGGCGTGAAACTGGTGATGTCGCCGTCGCACCACACCACGACGTCGCCGTGACTCGCCAACAGACTCGCCCACAAGGCGTTGCCCTTGCCACGCGCCGACCCATGGAAGAAATGGACGACGTCGACCGGCACCACGGTCGCTCCGGCTTCGGCGGCGATGTCGGCTGTGCCATCGGTCGATCCGTCGTCGAGAACGATCAATTCGTCGACGAGAGTTCCGACGAGTGACTGCTCGATCATGCGCACGAGATCACCCACCGTCTCGGCTTCGTTGCGACACGGAATGCACACCGACACCGTGCGACCACGCTTGGCGGCGATCGCCGTGTCGAGGTTCCAGCCGGTCGGATCGAAGTTCTTGATTCCGGTCATTAGCCTGAGACCATGTTCCTCTACGGAGTGGTGAACGCTTCGGGCGACTCGCTCAACACCGATTCAATAGCGACAACACCCGACGCCGCTACTCGTCGGGCCGAATATCTCCTCGGTCACGGATGTCAGGGCATCGATCTGGGGGGACAAGGATCCACCGACAACGCCACCGTCGTTCCGTGGGAGGAGGAGTGGTCCCGTCTCGAAGCCATCGTGGAGGCCTTGGCCGCCTTCGGAGTGCCGCTCAGCATCGACTCGTGGAAGCCCGAGGTCACTCGGCGCGCTCTTCAACACGGTGCCACGGTCATCAACGCCGCCGACGGCATGCAGACCGACGAGATGTGGCAGGTCGCCGCCGACTTCCGGGTGCCGATCGTGCTGCCGTTCCTGTCGGGGCCCAATCCGCGGGAGATGGAAATGGTTCGTGCCGATCCGGTGCAGGTGATGCTCGACTTCTTCACCGAGCAGTTGGCCGTCGCCGATCGCTACGACCTGCGCTCGCTGTGCATCCTCGATCCGGGCACCGGTTTCGCGCCGTCGAACTGGCCGTGGGAGGAGCGATACCTCTATCAGAAGCAGGTGTATTCGAACCTCGAAGCGCTCCGCACGTTCGGCTTGCCGCTCTACATCGCGCTGCCGTGGAAGGAGACCGCCCAACACGACGAATTGCTCGAGATCGTGCTGAAGCAGCGTCCCGAATACGGGCGCGTTCACTATCCGGAGAAGGTACGTCGCGTCGAGCGCGAACTCGGACTCTCCTGAATCACGCGAGCGGTCCACGCGGATACACCGCGTCGGGCGGAAGATCGCGATCCCAACCCTCGGGGCACTTCTCCGGCGCCACTTCGCTGAGTGGCGCCAGCACGAATCGCCGTTCGGCGTAGCGCGGATGTGGCACGGCCAGGTTGCCGCCGGTGATCACCACGTCGTCGAAGAAGAGCAGATCGAGATCGAGGGTGCGCGGCCCCCAGTGCACGATTCGCTCGCGACCCGCGTCGGCTTCGATGCGGTGCAGCCAGCGCAGCAACGCGTACGGATCGAGTTCGGTCTCGAGGACCACCGCCATGTTGAGATAGGCACCTTGGCCGTCGGGGCCGCCCACCGGATCGGTTTCGAACACCTGCGACTGCGCCACCACGCTCTCACCCAGACGTTCGATGGCGAACCGCAGATGAGCCTCGCGATTGCCGAGGTTGCTACCCAACGCCACGACGGCCCGATGGCGCTTGACCGACGCCACCTCGGCGCGCACTCGTCGAATGCGCACGGCCGTGGAGTCGATCTGCTCGGGAATCGGCGGCCGCAACTTGGTGAGGGTCAGTTCGACGGCGCGCACGAGCGGAAACGACAGCACGACTTCTGCCATGTGTTGCGCGAGCCGCTCGAGCAACAAGTACTGGGTGCCACGAGCGAGATTCGCCAATGCGACCGCCACCTCGCCGTAGTGGACGGTCTGCTCGAGGTCGTCGGACACGCCGGCGTCGTGCAGATCGACTTCGATGTCGACGTCGACACGCAAGGGTTGCGGGGCCAGCCGTTCGTGGTCGAGCACACCGATGATGCTCTCGAACCGCAAGTCGTTGATCAGGATGTGATCGGCCACGAGATCAGGATCCGCGCTTGGACTGCAACAACGCGGTGACCGCCTTGCCGTCGGCCTTGCCCTTGCTCGACTTCATGATGGCGCCCACCAACGCGCCCATCGCTTTCTCTTCGCCACCGCAGTACTTGGCCCAGGCGTCGGCGTTGCCGGCGATGGCCGCGTCGACCATGGCTTCGAGTTCGGACGTGTCCATGGCCTCGAATCCCTTGGCGGCCGCGATCGCTTCGGCGTCACCGCCACCGGCCGCCACGATCTCGGCGAGCACAGTCTTGGCCTGGGTGGCCGTCAACTTGCCACTGGTCTCGAGAGTGATGAGGCGGGCCAGATCGGCCGCCGGCACCTGCGGAGTGGCTCCCTGCTCGGCGAAGGCTTCCTTCACGTGCACGAGAGCTCGCGCCACGTCGGCACCGGCCTCGCCCACCGCGAGGATGTAGTCGTCCTGGCCGCGTTCGACCACGACCATGATCGCCTCACCGTCGGCCGGTGCACCGGTCGCCGCCGACAGACGAGTCCGACGCTCACGCGGCAGCAGTGGCAACGCCGCCCGCACCTGGTCGATCCAGGAGGCGTCGGGAACGAGTGGCACCAGATCGGGTTCGAGGAAATAGCGATAGTCGTCGGCGTCCTCTTTGGACCGCAAAGTGTGCGTGCGGCCGTCGTTCTCGTCCCAGTGTCGGGTCTCCTGACGCACCTTCTCGCCGCTCTCGATGAGCGCGATCTGTCGACGGGCCTCGTACTCGATCGCCCGACCGAGCGAGCGCACCGAGTTCACGTTCTTGATCTCGCAACGCGTGCCGAGCGGATCACCGGGCTTGCGAACGCTGACGTTGGCGTCGCATCGCATCGAGCCTTCTTCCATCTTGGCGTCGGACGCGCCGATGGCGACCAGGATCTGACGCAGTTCGGTGACGTACTGACGCGCTTCGTCGGGTGTCGCGATGTCGGGCCGACCCACGATCTCGACCAACGGCACTCCGGCCCGGTTGAAGTCGATGAGCGAATGATCGCTGCCGTGGATGCGCCCACCGGTGCCGCCGATGTGCGTGCTCTTGCCGGTGTCCTCCTCGAGGTGCGCCCGTTCGATACCGATGCGCTTGCCACCCGGAAGTTCGAGCCAACCGTCGATGTTGAGGGGTTGGTCGTACTGCGAGATCTGATAGGCCTTCGGCATGTCGGGGTAGAAGTAGTTCTTGCGGTGGAACGTGCACGGTTGAACGCTGCAGTTGAGGGCCAGCCCGATGCGCATGGCCAACTCGACGGCCCGCCGGTTGAGGACCGGCAACGCACCCGGCAGACCCAGGGTCACCGGATCGATGTGCACGTTCGGGTCGTCGCCGAAACGGTTGGCGCTGGCCGAGAACAACTTGGTGGCGGTGGCAAGTTCGACGTGCACTTCGAGACCGCAGACGAGTTCGTAACCGTCGATCATGTAGGTCGCGTCGCTCACCGTGCTCCCCTTTCGAGTTCGGCCGCCACTCGGAACATCACCGGCTCGCCGAGCGTGGGTGCCAACACTTGTACCCCGACCGGCAGACCGTGGGCACCGGTCCGGAACGGCACGCTCATCGCCGGATGGCCCGCCAAGTTGGTGGGAATCGTGAACACGTCGCACAAATACATCGACAACGGGTCGTCGGCCTTGGATCCCACCGGGAAGGCCACGATCGGCGAGGTGGGCGTGAGGATCACGTCGGCGCGTTCGTAGGCCCGGGCGAAATCGTCGGAGATGAGGCGGCGCACCTTCAGAGCCTTGCCGTAATAGGCGTCGTAGTAGCCGGCCGACAGCGCGTAGGTACCGAGCATGATGCGTCGCTTCACCTCGTCGCCGAAGCCAGCAGAACGTGTTGCCATGTACATGGCGTTGGTGTCGGCGGCGTCGACGCGCATTCCGTAACGGACCCCGTCGTAACGCGCCAGGTTGCTGCTCGCCTCGGCGGGAGCGATCAGGTAATAGGCGGTGAGGCCGTACTTCAGCGAGGGCAGTTCGACGTCGACGATGGTCGCGCCAGCGGCGGCCAACGCGTCGAATGCTTCGGCCAGTCGCTGTTCGACCTCGGGTTCGCTGCCCTCGGGCAGATCGGTGATGCGACCGATGCGCAAACCCTTCACGCCGCGGTCGAGTTCACCGAGCAACTGCAACGGCGGCTGCGGGATCGAGGTGCTGTCGAGCGGATCGTGACCGCTGATGGTCTCGAGCAACAGGGCCGCATCGCGCACGTCGAGCGTGAACGGGCCGATTTGGTCGAGGCTGCTGGCGAAGGCCACCAGTCCGTATCGACTCACGGTCCCGTAGGTGGGCTTCACCCCGACCACACCGCACAGCGCAGCGGGCTGACGAATCGAACCTCCGGTGTCGCTGCCGAGCGACGCGGCCGCGAAGTGGGCGGCGACGGCCGCTGCACTTCCCCCACTCGAGCCTCCCGACACGCGCGTGACGTCGTGCGGATTGAGCGTGGGACCGAAGGCCGAGTTCTCGGTGCTCGAACCCATGGCGAACTCGTCGAGATTGGTCTTTCCCACGAACACCGCACCTGCCGCGGCGAGTCGCGTGACGACGGTGGCGTCGTAGGGGGGCTTCCAGCCCTCGAGCATGCGCGACGAACACGTGGTGGGAACACCACGCGTGCACATGTTGTCCTTGAGGGCGATCGGCACACCGGCCAACGGGCCGGGATCGCGTCCGGCGGCCACCGCCGCGTCGACGGCCTCGGCCGTCCGGCGCGCCTGATCGGCGGTGACGGTGTTGAAGGCGTGCACGTCGGCTTCCCGCGCCGACACGTTGGCGAGATGAGCGTCGAGAACGTCGACGGCCCGGCGTCGACCGGCGCGCACGTCGGCGGCGATCTGGTAGGCGGTGTCGTCGGAGCCCGTCGTCGTGGACATGGACATCAGCCCTCCAATCCGATGATCGGCGGCACGCGGAAACGACCGTCCTCGGCGGCCGGCGCCGCGGCCAGCACCTCGTCACGGTCGAGACTCGGTGCGACCACGTCGTCGCGCATCACGTTGACGAGCGGATACGGCTGGGTCATCGGCGCGACTTCGGCGAGATCGAGGGCGTCGATGTCGGCGAAGTGCTCGAGCATGCCGTCGAGCTGCGCCGTGAGACGCGTGATCTCGTCGGGGGTCACGTCGAGCCGGGCCAGACGAGCCACTTTGGCGACGGTTTCGGCGGAGATGCGATCGGACACGAGGTCCGATGCTACGAGCCGGACAGGTGCAGTACCACGGCCCGTTGCGGCGCCAGAAGCGGTGCGACGAGTCCGATCTCGCGCAGAACGGCGCCCGACACCACCGGTGGCTCGTCGGAACTCGCCGCTGTCCACCAGTCGGGCTGACGACGGGCCGCGCCGTCGGACGTGATCGTCGTCGCGTCGGGCACCAGCGGAACGAGACGCACGCGATGGTCGCGTTCGAGGTCGAGGCCGGGGAATCGCCAATTCGTCGACCTCTCGCCCACCGCCGGGGCGGCGATCTGCACGTGGCACACGAGCAACTGCGACGCGTCGTCGGAACGAACACCGAAACACACGGCGTCGGGACCGCGATCGAAACGCACGAAGTGTCCGTGATGGACGAATTCACGCCAGGTCTTGTAGAGCTCGACGCCGTGGCGCAACACCTCGCGTTCACGTTCGTCGAGACGGGTCACGTCGGCTTCGATCCCCATGTGGCCGAACATCGCGACCGCGGTGCGAAGGGCCATGGGCAGGCGACGTCCGGTGTTGTGCGCGGGAGAGGGACCGACGTGCGAACCCAGAACTTCGGGTGGCATCACCATCGACGCCCGATGATGAATCACCGAACGCTCCAGAGCGTCGTTGTTGTCGCTCGTCCAGAAGCGCTCCACCCGACGCAACATCTCGTGGTCGATCCGGCCACCACCCGATGCGCACGATTCGAATTCGACCCGCGGATGACGGCGACGCAGTTCGTCGAGGAGCCGATACACCGCGGCCGTCTGGTCGTGCGCAGCAGCCTTGCCGTCGGCCCCACTCCCCTGCACGACCCAGCGGTTCATGTCCCACTTCACGTAGGCGACGGCGTGGTCGGCGAGCAACGTGTCGAGTCGAGTGAGCACGTGATCGAAGGCGTCGGTTCGCGTGAGGTCGAGCACCAGCTGGTGACGACCGAGAACCGGTTCGTACCCCTCGGTCACGAGAGCCCACTCGGGACGGGCGCGCAGCAACTCGCTGTCGGGATTGACCATCTCGGGTTCGACCCAGATGCCGAAATCCATGCCGAGCGAGTGGACGTGCTCGATCAAGGGGGCGAGACCGTCGGGATACACCTCCGGTGACACCGTCCAGTCGCCGAGTCCGGCCCGATCGTGACGACGGGCGCCGAACCATCCGTCGTCGAGCACGAAACGCTCGGCACCGACCCCCGCGGCCGCCTCGGCCAACTCCTTCAGGCGTTCGACGTCGTGATCGAAATACACCGCTTCCCACGTGTTGACGTGGACCTTTCGCGGCGACAGCGAGTACGACGACGGCGGTCGAGGAACACGTCGCCTCGCTTCCCGGTGAAAGCCCCACGACGCCGGGGTGAAGCCGTGATCGGAGTGCACGCCGATCACCGACGGCGTCGTGTAGGTCTCGCCGGGATACACGCACATCTCACCGGGATGGAAGAGTTCGCCCAGTTGCACGTAGCGGCGTCCGTCGACCAGACGTTCGGCGAAGAGCACGTGGTTGCCGCTCCATGCCAGATGCAGGCCCCACACGTCGCCGTTCCATTCGTCGGCCTCGGCCGAGGTGACCCACAGATACGGCGGATGCTCGTGCGAGGTGCGGCCCGTGCGGTTCTCGACGGTCCAGGCCCCCAACGGCCACTCCGCGTGACGCCACCCGAATTCGGCGCCCCAGCGTCCGCTGTACGTGCCGAGTCGCGTTCCACAGTCGGGCATCGGCACGGTCACGGTGAGAGCGTCGAGCATGTACGGACCCGCCCCGACGTTGGCGAGATCGACGGCGATCGACAGCACGTCGTCGACGAGCTCGAGTCGCGTGGTGATCTCGAGTTCGGCGATCTCGTCGAAGGCCACGACCCGCACACCGCGAACGGACGAGTCGACGTCGAACTCTTGATGTCCGACGTAGCGCGGTCGAGGCGACCAATGACGGCCACCTCGTCGGTGGCCGGCCAGACCGGGCCGACCCAGGAATCCCTCGGCGGGCACACAGGACGCCGGGGTCACCGTGTCGAGACCGCCGTGCGGAACCGGACGCGACGGCGAGAAGCCGTCGATCGACGGCAGTCGGCGGCCCCAGTGTTCGATCACCGGAACTCCCGGTGACACGTCGATCACCACACTCGTGGTCGCACCACTCAGGTGCACCAGCATCGACGAATCGGGGTCGGGCGACGAAGCCACGCCTGATCCCTATCGCTCTCGCAACCGTGCCGTCAACTGCGATACGGGGCGAAGCGCGGAGCACGCTTGTCGAGATACGACTGCACGCCCTCTTGGAAGTCGTCGCGCACAAGGGATTCGTTCATGAGCCGGATCGCCGCCGTGGTGGACGAGTCGGCGTCGTTCCCCCAGTCGCCGTACACCTGCTTCTTCATGATCGCCCAGCTGGTGGGACAGCAGTTCTCGGCCAGATCGCTCGCGTAGGCGAGAACGTGCGACATGAGTTCGTCGGGTGCGACGACGCCGTTGACGAGGCCGAGACGTTCGGCCTCCTCGGCCGTGAACACGCGACCCGACAACAACACATCGAGGGCGCGGGCGTTCCCGATGAGTCGTGGCAGGGCCCACGACGCCCCGTACTCGGCGATGAGACCACGACGCGAGAACGCGGTGGTGAACTTGACGCCATTGGCCGCGTAACGGAGATCGCAGAACAACGCCATCACCAGACCGACTCCGGCCACCGCCCCGTTGATGGCGGCGATGATCGGCTTGGGATAAGCCATCATGTCGCTGAAGCGACCGACACCGGTGGCTGCGCCGGCACCGGCCGACGGATTGGCACGGATCTGATTGAGCGAATCCATGTCGGCACCCGGACAGAAGCCGCGACCCGATCCGGTGACCACCAGCACGCGGATGTCGTCGCGCGTCCGAGCCTCCTCGAGTCGAGCGAAGAACTCCGCCGACATCGCGGCGCTCCACGCATTCAGTCGATCGGGCTTGTTGAGGGTGACGACACCCACACCCGGAGCGACGACGTCGAGCAGGACGAGATCGGAGTCAGCGGTCATGTCGACGACGGTACTTCATCGTCGGCGTGCGTCTCGGGGCGAATGCGGCAGTAGACGAGATACGCCACGCCACCCACGATCAATGCGATGGCCATCCATTGGTTGAGACGCAGTCCGCCACCTTCCTTGGTGGGATCGATGCGCAGACCTTCGACCCAGAACCGGCCGATGCCGTACCCGATCGTGTACACGGCGAGCAGGCGGGCCGGACGACTCGCCATCACGCGTCGCCCGAGCACGATCAACACCGCGGCCAAGGCCAGGTTCCACAGCGATTCGTAGAGAAAGGTGGGATGGAAGAGCGTGTCGGGCGGATAGCCAGCCGCCACCGCCTTGTCGGGATCGACTTCGAGCGCCCAGGGCAGGTCGGTCGGGCGACCGAAGAGCTCCTGGTTGAACCAGTTGCCCCAACGACCGATGGCCTGAGCGAGCGGAATGGTCGGTGCGGCCGCCCACAACATGGGCGCGATGGCGATGTCGCGACGACGCGCCATGACGACACCCACGATCACGCCGAGCAGCAGGCCCCCGGGGATGCCGAGACCGCCTTTCCAGATCTTCACGATGTCTCCGGGTGAATCGCTGAAACGTTCCCATTCGGTGGCGACGTGATACAGACGCGCACCGATCACGCCGGCCGGAACCGCCCAGATCAGGATCGCCGAGGCGTCCTCGGAGTCGCCGATTCCGATGGTGGCCAGCCGACGACCGAAGAGCCACGCCGCAGCCAACACCCCGAGGGCGATCATCAGTCCGTAGGCCCGCAGTTCGAGCGGACCGATGTTCAACGATCCGCTTCCCGGGCTCGGGAACGAGGTGACCAGAGTGTCGATCATCACGCCTGGATCATCACGACTGGGTCAGGACGCGAGTACGCGTTCGGCGAACGAGAGAGTCGTCGAGAAGATCAGGTCCTTGTCGTAGTCCTGAGTGGCGACGTGATAACTGCGGTCGAGCATCAGTCGTTCGACCGGCCCACCCCACTGCTCGGCCAACTGGTCGCTCTGCACCGGATCGACGACGTGGTCGTTGCGCGACGTCACGAGCAGCATCGGCACTCGGCTGCTCGCGTACCGGTCGACCATCGGAGTCACGCCGTCCTGCACGAGCGACAACAGGGCTCGCAGGGGTGTCTCGGGGTACGAGATCTCGACCACGTCGGGATCGGCGATGTCGGACCCGATGCCGGGCATGAGTTCCGTTCCGCTGGCGATCATCTCTTCGACCATCTCGACCACTTCGGGCGCCTGAGGTTGCGCAGCCGGGTTGACGCACACGATGCCAGCCACCTCAGGATGCTCGAGAGCGGTCCAGAGCGTGAGGGATCCGCCCATCGACAATCCGACGACCACCACGCGATCGCACCGTGATGCCAACCGTCGGTACGCCGCTTCGACCTCGGCCGTCCAGTGCGACCATCGCGTCGGGATCATGTCGGACACCGCCGTCCCGTGACCCGGTAGACGTGGCATCTCGACGTGATGACCGGCGGCGGCGAAAGTCTCGGCCACTCCACGCATCGACGAGGGATTGCCCGTGAAACCGTGAATGCAGAGGGCCCCGGATCGCGACGAGCCGACATGACTCCAGGCTTCGGCCCCGGCGAGCACCGGCGCGTGGTCGATGTGATCGGTCATGACCCTGTTCTAGCCGACGAACCGACCCCGGCCACCGAGAGCCGCAATTGAACGACCTCGGAACGTCGACGGGCCTGCTCCGCTTCGTGGGCGATCTGCAGGGTCCGCATGCGAAGGGCCATCGCATCGGCGTGGATCCGTGCCTGGACGTCGAAACGGGCCTCGAGATGGGGTGCCGCGTCCTCGAAACGACGCAACGAGGTGAGGATCTGGGCCAGTTCGGTGTGGACCTCGAGTTGCTGAACGGTGGCACCGACCAACACTGCGAAGTCGAGGGCGCGTCGCAAGTGTTCGATCGCCCGTTCCGAGCGGCCCGCCTGCCGCTCGATGCGGCCGAGCGTCGACTCGATGCGACTGCGATCGAGATCGTCGAAGACCACCGAGGCCCCATCGAGAGCCCGAAGTGCATCGGCGAGCAACTGTCGAGCACGGTCGACGTCGCCGTCGACGTCGCGTGCGGCCAGCACGCGAGCGACTGCGGTCAGGACCTCGGGCAGGAATCCTGGTGCGCTCTCTCGGCAGGCGTCGAGGGCGCGTTCGGCCAGTGCCACCGCTTCGTCGTGTTCACCGCGTTCGGATCGCAACGAGGCCACGTTGGCGACGATCAGAGCATCGATGTCGCGGCGCTCGTACGACTCGTTGGCAGCCAGCGCCGCCTCATAGTTGACGATGGCCCGGTCCGCGTCACCCGACTCGTGATGAATCGTCGCGATCGTGTTCAAGATGTTGCCCTCGTCGACGCGATGATCGGTCGAGCGGTAGAGGCTGAGGGCGCGCAGACATCGAGCGAGTGCTTCCCCGTGGTTGCCGGAGTCGGTGTGGATCAGGCCGATGAGGTGCAGTGACCACGCCCGCACGAGTGGGAGTGCGTGGGCGTCGGCGAACTCGTCGGCTTCCACGGCGAGGGCGAAAGCGTCCCCGGGTTCACCGTCGTAATGAGACAAGGCCGCCAATCGATAGAGGCTCTCCCCTTCGGCGGCCCGGTCGCCGTCACGACGGGCGAGCCGGCGGGCCTCCTGCACGAGGAGCCGGGCCCGACCGGGGTCGGTCACCTCGAGCACTCGCGCCCGGTCGAGTCGATCGCGCGCGTCGGTCGACTCTCCTCGGTCGTGTTGCTCCCCGTTCACGGGATGCGTATCGACCCGATCGGACGTGAACTTGAGAAATCCGGTCGTGGGACCGGCGAAAAGTACTGGCCGACCGCCACGAGCAGGGCCACAATGCGTGAAGTGGGATCTCGTCGCCAGCGCCGAATCGACCGGGCGGCCGTGGCCGGGCTGGTCCCCCTGGTCACCGTGGTGCCGATCTTCCTGCTCGCGATGGTCCCTTTCTGGTGGATCGTCAGCCGCTTCCTGACCGTCGGGTATCTCCCGACGGTGGGCCTGTACGGGCTGGCCGGAGGGCTGCTGTTCGTCCCGGTCGTTCAACGCCGAATCCTCACGCGGCTGATCGGAGCCCGCCATCCGACTCGCGACGAGGCACCGCGCCTGCAACGGGCCTTCGACGAGGTGACTCAGGCCCTGCACATTCGCGACCACCGATTCGCCGTGGGCGTGATCGACAGCGACGAACTGAACGCCTTCGCGTGCGGGGGCCACCTGGTGGTGGTCACGTCCTTCGCGACACGCGAACTCGATCACGACGCGCTGTGCGGAGTGCTGGCTCACGAGTTCTGTCATCACCTCGGATCGCACACCGTTGCACTCACGGTTCAGCAGTGGCTGCTCGTCCCGGTGGACGCCCTCGCCCGCGTCGGCGGGTTCCTCGACAACGTGTCGGTGGCGGCGACTTCGACGTTCGGCGCGAAGTCACGGCCGGTCGCCGTCGTCGGTCGACTCGCGGCTCCGCTGTTCCGTGCTCTCGCTTGGTTCTTCGCCCTAGGTCGCTCGGTGTCGTCGGCCCTGTCGAATCTGGTCGGACGGGCCGCCGAGTTCCGAGCCGATCAACGCGTGGTGTCGATGGGCTACGGCCGCCAGTTGGCATCGGCTCTGCGTCGAACGGTCGCGACGTCGTCTCGCGTCAGGTCTCGCGTCACGTCACGCGGCCACTCCACTCTCTGGGCGCGCATCCAGGAATCTCATCCACCGGCTCGCACGCGAATCGCGCGCTTGGAAGCGACGCTCAGACAACAGGGCCTCAGATGACTGTGCCTCAAATGACTGTGCCTCAAATAACTGTGATCGTGACCGTCTCGTGCGGACCGGCCGTGCACACACCGAAGAAGTAACCCGGTTCGGTGAAGGTGAGACTCTGGGTCTCTCCGGGTCGAACCGTGAACGGCCCGAAGGTGTGGATCTCGGAGTCGTTGTTGACGACCGTGATGGTGTCGCCGACGTTCACCGTGTAGGCCTCGGGGAACACGTCGGCGGCGAGCAGGCCGCGCTCCTGGAGATCGGCTGTTCCCGGAGGGACCTCGAAGGTGTGAACGACACCGCTGACGGTCGGTGCCGGTTCATCGGAGCCGCCGGCCACCACGAACACGACCACCAGAGCGGCCGAGACGGGGATGAGAAAGGCGATGGCGGCGAGCAACACTCTCGCCGAACCACGACGCGGTCGTTCCGTCGCCGACCCGAAGGTCGGCGACG
>JBDLRN010000011.1:0-6821 GCA_039800005.1 Actinomycetota bacterium
GTGCAGGAGTCGCTCGACGTCAAGACCAGTTCGCCGCGCGGCGACTGGAAGCTGCCGCCGGCGTCGATGCTCGTGCGGACCGGTGCGCAGTCGATCGACGAAGCCGAGATCGACCGGCGTGGTCGCATCCTCGAAGAGTCGTTGTCGTCGCACGGAGTCGACGTGCGTCTGGTCGGACGGACGGTGGGGCCCACGGTCACGCGTTACGAACTCGAACTCGGACCGGGTGTGAAAGTCGCGCGCGTCACGAGTCTGCAGAAGGACATCGCGTACTCGCTCGCCGCCACCGACGTGCGCATCCTCGCTCCGATTCCCGGGCGTTCGGCGATCGGCATCGAGGTTCCCAACTCGACCCGTCAACTGGTCGCGCTGGGCGATCTCATGGCGTCGGCCGAGGCGAAGAACGCCACCCATCCCCTCGATGTGGCCATCGGCAAGGACATCTCCGGACGTTCGGTGTTCCTCAACCTGGCCACCACACCTCACCTGCTCATCGCAGGTGCCACCGGAGCCGGCAAGTCGAGCGGCATCAACTGCATCATCACGTCGTTGCTGATGCGCACCACGCCCGATCAGGTGAAGTTGATCCTCGTCGACCCGAAGCAGGTCGAGATGGGCCAGTACGCGCGTCTGCCGCACCTGCTCACGCAGCCGGTGAACAACCCCAAGAAGGCCGCCAACGCGCTGGCCTGGGCGGTGCGCGAGATGGAGAAGCGCTACGACCTTCTCTACGAGATGGGCTACCGCGACATCACGGGCTACAACGCGGCGTTCGATCGTGGCGAGCTGGTGGCCGAGGCCGGCACCGATCGCACGTTCGAGCGCATGAAGTACATCGTGGTGGTGGTCGACGAGTTGAACGACCTCATGATGGTCGCCGCCCGCGACGTGGAAGAGAGCATCACGCGTATCGCGCAGAAAGCGCGCGCGGTGGGCATCCACCTGATCGTCGCCACGCAGCGCCCATCGGTGAACGTGATCACCGGTGTCATCAAGGCCAACATTCCGGCTCGGATGGCTTTCGCCGTGTCGAGCCAGATGGACAGTCGAGTCATCCTCGATCAGATCGGAGCCGAGAAGTTGGTCGGCCGTGGCGACATGTTGCTTCTGCCGGGCAACTCGTCGGTTGCGCAGCGTATTCAGGGCTGCTGGGTCACCGAAGAGGAAGTCCGCAAGGTCGTGGCGCACTGGCGTCAGCAGGCCCCCGAAGTGGAGTACGTGAAGGGTGTGGAGGGCGACGAGCCGTCGGCCGGAGGTCCGGCCGGTTCGGCGATCACCGACAGCTACGGCAACGACGACGATGATGAAGCCCTGCTGCGTCAGGCCATGGAGCTCGTCGTGCGATCGCAACTGGGGTCCACCTCGATGCTGCAGCGCAAGTTGAAGGTCGGCTTCGCTCGAGCCGGACGGATCATGGACCTGCTCGAGGAGCGGGGAGTGGTGGGGCCGAGCACGGGCAGCAAGGCGCGTGAGGTGCTGATGACCGTCGAAGAGCTGGAGTCGCAGGGCTGACGAGCGAGGGTCGCCGGCGTGCCAAGATGCGGGCATGTCGACCACCTTGAATCTCGAACTGACAGACGTTGCCTCGGGGCTGAAGTTCCCTGAAGGGCCCATCGCCATGAACGACGGGAGCGTGATCCTCGTCGAGATGTTCGGCCCGCGGATCACCCGCGTTCGCCCCGACGGCACCAAGGAGACGGTGGCCGAGATCGTGGGCGGGCCCAATGGCGCGGCGATCGGCCCCGACGGCTCGCTGTATCTCTGCAACAACGGTGGCTGCTTCACCGAGATCGACTTCGGCGGATTGTGCCTGCCCGGCCCGTTCGACGCGTCGAAGTACATCGGGGGGCGCATCCAGAAGGTCGATCTGGCCACCGGTGCGGTGGCCGATCTCTACACGTCGTGCGACGGTCGACCGCTTCGCGCGCCGAACGATCTCGTGTTCGACGCACACGGTGGTTTCTATTTCACCGACCATGGCATTCGCGACAACGAGGCCCGCACCAGTGATCTCACGGCGCTCTACTACGCGAAAGCCGACGGTTCGTCGATTCGCGAGATCGCGTTCCCGGTGGAGGGGCCGAACGGCATCGGCCTCTCGCCCGATGGTTCGACGCTGTATTACGCCGAGACGCACACCGGTCGCGTCTTCCGGCGAGGCATCGTCTCGCCCGGAGAACTGACGCCGACGGCACCGGGCGACACGAGTTCGCTGTTGCACGGCCTGCCCGGTATGCAGTTGCTCGACTCGCTGGCGGTCGACGGAGCCGGCAACGTGTGCGTGGCCACCCTCGTCAACGGTGGCATCACCGTGATCTCACCCGACGGCGAAACGGTTCGTCACGTGCCCACCGGCGATCTGCTCACCACCAACATCTGCTTCGCGGCCGACGGCTCGTCGACGGCGTGGATCACGTTGTCGGGAACGGGACGACTCGTGAAGGTCACGTGGCCGAACCCGGGCCTTCGTCTCGCGCACACGGCCTGACTTGTAGGCTCTGGGGTCGTGACCTCGCGAGCCCAGCGCTTCTACGTCGAGACGCTCGGCTGTCCGAAGAATCAAGTCGACTCCGACAAGTTGATCGGCACGATGCTCGCGGACGGTATGACACCCGCCGACGATGCGTCCGATGCCGACGTGGTGGTGGTCAACACGTGCGCGTTCATCGAGGATGCACGGCGAGAATCGATCGACACCATTCTCGCCCTCGACGACAAGCGAGCGAAGGGCTCGCGACTGGTGGTCACCGGGTGCATGGCCGAGCGTTACGGTGACGAACTCGCAGCCGCTCTGCCCGAGGTCGATCTGGTCGCCGGGTTCGGGGTGCCGGTCGTGCCGACCGCGTCGGCTGGTGACGGTGCGAGCAAGAAGCTCATCCCGGTGTCGAGCTCGCCCATCCCGAGCTTCGACCTGCTGAATCTGCCTCGTCCGAAGTCGTCGGCCCCGTGGGCCTACGTGAAGATCGCCGAGGGATGCGACCGCAATTGCGGGTTCTGCGCCATTCCGTCGTTCCGCGGACCACAGCGCAGTCGCGACGTGGCGTCGATCCTGGCCGAGGTCGATCAGCTCCAGGTGTCCGAAGTGGTCCTGGTCGCTCAGGACCTCGCCAGTTACGGCAAGGACCGTCCTGGTGAGCTCGGTGCTGGTTCGATCGTTCCATTGGTGAACGCGGTGTCGTCACGGGTTCGGAGGACGCGGCTCCTGTACCTGTATCCGAGTGATCTCACCGACGAGTTGATCGACGCCATGTGCGCGACGGGCGTTCCGTACTTCGATCTCTCGCTCCAGCACGTGAGCAAACCCCTCCTGCGGCGGATGCGTCGTTGGGGAGACGGCCAGCGGTTTCTCGATCGCATCGCCGACATCCGGCGACGTGAGCCCGATGCCGCGTTCCGGAGCAACTTCATCGTCGGCTATCCCGGCGAGACCGAGGCCGATCACGATCGGTTGCTCGACTTCGTGGAAGCCGCGCAACTCGACTGGTGCGGCTTCTTCTCGTACTCGCCCGAGGAAGGCACCTACGCCCACGACCTCGACGGAGCCGTCGATCCGTCGCTCGTCCGCGACCGACTCGCCGAACTCACCGAACTGCAGGACGCCATCACCGCTCGCCGACGCGACGATCTGATCGGTGAGACGCTCGAGGTGTTGGTCGACGAACCCGGCGTGGCGAGAAGTCATCGCGAAGCTCCCGAGATCGACGGGGTGATCGAGGTTCCGGTCGACCTGGAGGTCGGGGAGTTCCACCGCGTGGTGGTCGAGTCGGCCCTCGGCCCCGATCTGGTCGCCGATCGAGTGAGAGTCGACGCCGACTGATGCCGGTCGATCCCAACGCCATCGCCACGTGGGCCAATGCCGTCACCGTCGGACGGATTCTGTGCTCTCCGTTGGTGTTCGTGGTGTTCCCCGACGGCGGTTCGGGATCGTGGATCGCTCTCGTCACCTGGTTCATGTTGTGCGTGAGCGACGGATTCGACGGTTTCCTGGCCCGTCGTCACGGCACCACGCGGGCCGGGGCATTCCTCGATCCGCTGGCCGACAAGATCCTCGTGTTGTCGGCGATGTTCACTCTCGTGAGTCGGGACATCTTCTGGATTCTGCCGGTGCTGATCGTCGCCGCTCGCGAAGTCGCGATCAGTATGTATCGCGTGGTCGTCGGAGCGAAGGGAGTGAGCATGCCGGCGAGTCGCCTGGCCAAGTTCAAGACCCTCTTCCAGCAGTTGAGCATCGGCTTCGCGGTCTTCCCCTTCTTCGCCGACTCGGTCCGCTGGTTCTGGCTGAGTCTGTTGTGGATCTCGGTCGTGCTCACCGCCACGAGTGGAATCCAGTACCTGTGGCGGGCCCGACGGGTGACGGTGGCCTGACGTGCGTTGTTCGGTGATCGCGGTCGGTACCGAGTTGCTTCTCGGCCAGATCGTCGACACCAACTCGTCGTGGATCGGTGAGCGGTTGGCTGCCAACGGGATCGACTCGCTCACCCAGTACAAGGTCGGCGACAACCAGGCCCGAGTCGTGTCGATTCTCCGGCGAGCACTCGACGAGGCCGATGCGGTGGTGATGTGCGGCGGTCTCGGGCCGACGCACGACGATCTCACACGCGACGCCATCGCCGAAGTGATGGGGGTGGCACTGCATCACGACGAATCGGTGGCGACGACCATTCGCACGATCTTCGAATCGCGTGGTCGGCGCATGCCGAGCAACAACTTGCGTCAGGCCATGGTCCCCGACGGAGCCGAGGTCATCGCTCAGACTCGTGGCACGGCTCCCGGACTCATCTGCCCGATCGGCGACAAGGTCGTGTACGCCGTGCCCGGTGTGCCGCACGAGATGTACGACATGATGGAACGGGCGATCCTGCCCGACCTGCGTCGACGTAGTGGCGACACATCGGTGATCGTCAGCCGGGTGATTCGCACGTGGGGCGAGAGCGAGAGCGGGCTCAACGAACGTTTGCAGAAGGTGATCGACGAACTCGAGAGCGTGGGCAACCCGACCTTGGCCTTCCTCGCCAGCGGTTGGGAAGGAATCAAGGTCCGCCTCACCGCCAAAGGAGTGACCGAAGCCGACGCGCGTGAGCGCTTGGTCGAGTGGGAGACCCGCGTTCACGACGAAGTCGGTGATTTCGTGTTCGGTTACGACGACGACAACATGGAAGCGGTCGTCGTTCGAGAATTGACCGAACGTGGACTCACGCTCGGACTCGCCGAGTCGGTCACCGGTGGGTTGGTGGCGGGTCGACTCACGTCGATTCCCGGTGCGAGTCACGTGTTGCGTGGTTCCGTGGTCAGCTATGCGAGTGACGTGAAGTTCGAAGTTCTCGGTGTGCCGCGAGGTCCCGTGGTGTCCGAATCGGCGGCGATCGCGATGGCCGACGGCGCGCGCCGAGTGCTCGGATCCGACATCGGGTTGTCGCTCACCGGTGTGGCCGGTCCGACCGAACAGGACGGTCAACCCGTTGGCACCTTGTGGGTCGGGCTCTCGCGATCGGGTGTCGAGACCACGGCCTCCATGTTCCGTCTCCCCGCGCAACGCGAACCGATGCGCCAGATGGCGGTGATCTCCGCTCTCGACCTGCTGCGTCGATCGCTCGTACACCGTTCGCCGAGCCTTTGAACCGCTGGCAGGCCGCGGCGGTCCGTAGGCTCTCCTTCAAGCCCTCGTAGCTCAGCTGGACAGAGCAACGGCCTTCTAATCCGTAGCGCGCACGTTCGAATCGTGCCGAGGGCGCAGGATTCAGCGGTGATGGCCCTAGAATCGGGGACTCCCGAGTGCCGCATCCCCGAGCGAGGTCCGAGTGAAGTTCAAGAAGGGTGACACGGTCATCTATCCCCAGCACGGAGCGTGCAAGGTGGTGGCGACCCGGAAAGAAGACCCCTTCGGGAGTGGCAAGCCCATCGAGTACCTCATCCTCAGCACGGTCATCGGCGAGATGATGCTGAAGGTCCCGATGGCCAAGGTCGACGACGTGGGTGTGCGCCCGCCGGTGTCGCCCGACGAGCTCGCCGATCTGGTCGCCGTGTTGTCGAAGGCCGATCCGCGAGTGCCGAGCAACTGGAGCCGACGTTTCAAGAACCACCAGGAGAAGCTGAAGAGCGGCGACGTGTACCAGGTCGCCGAAGTGGTGCGAAACCTCGCCGCTCGTAACCGCGACGCGTCGTTGTCGGCGGCCGAGCGCACGATGTACGAACGGGCACGCGTCAATCTCATCTCCGAGATCGCTCCGGCGTTGAAGGTCTCCACCGACGAGGCCGAGGCTTATCTCGACGATGCCTTGGCCAAGGGAGTGTTGAAGCCGGCCAAAGCGACCAAGGCTCCGGCGGTCAAGTCGGACGAGGTTCCGGCCACGGAGGCGGCGCCCAAGGCGACCGACAAGAAGTCGTTCGACGCAGAAGACGCGAAGCCCGCTTCCAAGCCGGCGGCCAAGCCAGCGACCAAGAACGAAGTCCCGGCCAAGGCGCCGGCGGCCAAGAAGGAAGCAGCGCCCAAGAAGGCGGCTGCTACCAAGAAGGACGCTGCTCCCAAGAAGGACGCTGCTCCCAAGAAGGACGCGGCACCGAAGAAGGCAGCCGCCAAGAAGTGATCGGTCCGTCACGGTGGTCGTGACGGGCTGGGTAGCGTGCCAGCATGATGCAGCGGCCCGTCGTCACACGTGACGATTTGTTCGCCCGCATCGCGGCGGGTGCGATCGACACAGTCATCATGGGGTTCCCCGATCGGTACGGACGTTTGGTCGGCAAGCGCGCGTCGGGACGTTTCTTCGTCGATCACGTGGCCGACCATGGCACCGAGAACTGTGACTATCTGCTCACCTGCGATC
>JBDLRN010000012.1:0-28591 GCA_039800005.1 Actinomycetota bacterium
GCCACTTCGACCGCGGCTTCGATCGTCAGGTCGCCGTCTGTACCGGTGACGCGCAACTGCGAACCGGCCAGGACGAGGCGCAGACACGACAAGGTCGGGTTGGTGGCTCGACCAGTGGCGGCGCGACTGGCCGCGCCGAACGCTTCGGCCACGACGTCTCGTTCACAACGGAACTTCACGACTGATTCCTCCTGTGCTTGTCGTCATCGTCCGGAGATCTCGCGAACTGATGGCAGTAATAAGACCTGTGGATTGTGGACGAACCGGTGTTGTGCCAGCGTGATCGTCGAATTGGTGCGCGCGCACTCGTCCACAGTCGTCCACACCACGCGAGCCGCCGACCATCGCGTCGGTGGACAACCTCAGGTTGTGCACAGGCGCGACCCCCACGCGACCACATGTCGTCCACATCGTCGTCCCCATCATCGCAGGTGAGGTCGAGGCCAGGGAGTTCATCCGCATCGGCTCATCCCAACTTCAAGGTTCGAATGAGCATGGTGACCTGGTCGTACGTCTGGGTCCGTTCCTTCATGAGGCGCTGGATCTTCTCGACGGCATGGATGACCGTGGTGTGATCGCGACCGCCGAACAGTCGAGCGATGGCCGGATACGAGAGGTCGGTCAACTCCCGGAACACGTACATGGCTTCCTGACGAGCTGCCACCAGGGGTCGTTGGCGGCTCTTGCCACGGAGAGCATCGACGCTGAAGCCCAACAGGCGGGCGATTTCTTCGAGGAGCTCCTGATCGGTTCGCTGCTTGGGTGTCTGGTCGGTGAGCAGGTCTTCGAGCAGGCGTTCGGCCTGCTGCACGGTCATGTCGACCCGATTGAGGCTGGCGTACGCACTCACGCGAATGAGCGCGCCCTCGAGTTCACGGATGTTGGACGTCACCTTGGAAGCGATGAACTCGAGCACGTCGGCCGGGAACTCGGTGCCCTCGCGCTCGGCCTTGTTGCGCAGGATCGCCAAACGGGTCTCGAGATCCGGTGGCTGCACGTCGGTGATCAGACCCCAACGGAATCGCCCGATCAGACGCTCCTCGAGATTGGGGATGGCGTCGGGAACACGGTCGGATGAAATGACGATCTGCTTGTTGGCCCCGTGAAGGGAATTGAACGTGTGGAAGAACTCCTCCTGGAGCCCCTCCTTGCCCTCCATGAACTGGATGTCGTCGATCAACAAGACATCGATGTCGCGATAACGCCGCTTGAAGTTGGCGATCGATGCGTTTCGGATGCCGTCGACGTACTCATTGAGGAACGTCTCGGTCGTGATGTAACGCACCTGGTAGTGGCTGTAGTTCTGCAGCACGTAGTGACCGATGGCGTGCAGCAGGTGGGTCTTGCCCAGACCGGCCGACCCGTAGATGAAGAGCGGGTTGTAGCTCCGCGCCGGTGTTTCGGCGACTCGTTGGGCGGCAGCCAAGGCGAAACTGTTCGACGCCCCACGCACGAATGTTTCGAAGGTGTAGCGGGGGTTGAGGCCGGCGCGCTCGGCCGGGCTCTCGACCGTGGTGCGAGCCAGCGTGGCAGTGGCCGTGCCGTTGGTTGCCGGTGCCGTCTCCACGAAGGCGATCGGTGCTGGGGTCTGCTCGATCGGCGCGACGACGTCGACTTCCAACTGCCGACCTCCGGCCCCGACTTCCGACAAGGCGTCGAGAACCAGCGGAAGGTACCGCGACATGATCTTGTCGCGCACGGTCCCACTCGGAACGGCGAGTCGCAGGGTGCGGTCGTCGCTCGGTAGGGCGTGCACGTCGTTGAACGTGGAATACCAGACCGCATCGGAGACCTGCGCCCGCAGCAACTGCGAGACCGCTGTCCACATGTTCTCCTGGTTCTCCACCTGCGGTTCCCCTCCGAAATTGCCTGATCGTCCACAGTCGTATCCACAACTTGTGGACGACTGCACACGGTCTGGATGACTGCCCTGACCTGGACTCTTGTTCGTCTTTCGAACAAAAGTCCGTCTCTTGACAGCCAGGGACGCGTGACCCTAGCAGGCTGTGGATACCGCGAGAAAGGGGACGATCTGACGAAGTCCCGGCCGAGGGTTGCCCCAGGCCTGCCGGCCCCCGTAGCCTGCGCCGATACGTCGGCCTGGTGCCGAATGTCCGCCATCGCCCGCTGTCTGGGCGGACCGAGGAGTCTTTCGTGAAGCGTACGTACCAACCGAACAAGAAGCGCCGGTCGATGAAGCACGGCTTCCGCGCTCGTATGTCCACTCGCGCCGGCCGCGCCGTGCTGAAGGCACGTCGTCTCAAGGGCCGTCACCGTCTGTCGGCTTGATCGACCGACTGCACCGCGGACACGACTTTCGGCGCTTGCGCCTGGAGGGAACACGTGTTCGTAGTGGTGTGATCTGGTGCATGATGCTCCCCGACTCATCCTGTGCGATGCCCCAGGTGGCGTTCGCCATCGGACGTCCGGTTGGCACGGCCGTGACCCGCAACCGCATTCGCCGCCGTCTGCGTGAACTCCTTCGCCACACCCCGATGGCCCCGGGTTTCTACCTGTTCGGCGTCACGAGAGACGCCACTGCTGAACCGTCGTTTCTCGAACTCTCACGGGCGATGGAACGCCTCGCTCCCCGCCTCGCTCCTGCTTCGTCGTCCGGAGTGTCGGGGTGAAACGTTTCCTGCTCTGGGCCATCGATGGCTATCAACGTGGCCGGGAAGGTCGTCCCTCACCCTGCCGTTTCTTCCCCTCGTGCTCGGAATACGCCCGTGATGCGGTCACCCTTCACGGCGCTCGCCGGGGCTCATGGTTGACCGCCCGGCGCCTGATGCGTTGCCGACCGTTCGGTCCGTCCGGATTCGATCCGGTTCCCGAGCGCGAAGCGCGCGGGCACGACCACTCTTCGTGTTCCATCCATTCCGTGACATCTCACCCCGTGACTTCTCACCCCATCGGAAGGGCGTCCTGACATGTTCCAAGCCGCGGCCTGGCTGATCAGCCAGTTCTACAACCTCACCTCCAACTACATCGTCGCCATCTCGCTGGTGGCCGTGGTCGTGATGATGTTGATCTTCCCCCTCACCCTGAAGAGCACCAAAGGGATGCTCGAGATGCAGCGGGTACAGCCCGAAATGCGTCGTATCCAGCAGCAATACCGCAACGACCGCCAGAAGATGAACGAAGAGATGATGAAGCTCTACCAGGAGCACAAGGTCAATCCGTTGGCCTCGTGTCTGCCGCTCCTGGCCCAGATGCCGATCTTCATCATCATGTTCCGGGTGTTGCACGGCCTCACCAATCGGGGAGCCGATGGCACCTTCGATCCCGACTACATCTCCGAGTCGAGTGAGCTCTACGCCAGCCTCGACAACAAGACCGAGATGCTGTCGTGGGGTCTGGATCTGTCACTCCGACCGATCGAAGTTCTGCAGGACGACCCGGGGAAGGGCATCATCTACGCCCTGCTCGTGGTCGCCCTCATGGGCTTGTACTACCTGCAGCAGCGCATGATCGCTTCGCGCACCGTGTCGCCCACCATGTCGGCCACCCAGGCCAAGATCATGCAGTACTTGCCGGTGGTGTTCGGCATCTTCCAGATCTTCTTCCCGGTCGGCCTGGTGATCTACTACATGGCCCAGACGCTGGTGCGCATTGCCCAACAGGCCTACGTGACCCGCCGCTTCTACAAGGGCGACGACTCGCTCGGCCGACAGGCCCAGGCGGCCAGCGCCAAGGCTCGAGAGATGTCGAAGAACGACGGCGGCGGAGGTGGCCTGTTCGGCCAACTCAAGCAGGAGGCCGCCAAGGCCAAACAAGATCAGGCGACGAACCGCCCCACCAGCAAGCGGGTCACCCCGCCCAAAGGAAGTGCGGGCGGGTCAGCCAAGGGTGGATCGGCGGGGACCAAGGCAGGTCCCACCCCGTCGAATCGCCCCAAGCCCGGTGGAAAGCCGCGGCATCCCAAGCCCCCGACCAAGAAGTGAGGTTGTCCCATGCAGTGGGTCGAAACCACCGGACGAACCGTCGATGAAGCCAAGAGCATTGCCCTCGATCAGCTGGGTGTGGCCGACGACGACGCCGAATTCGAAATTTTGGAAGAACCCAAGGCTGGCCTGTTCGGCCGGACCCGCGGCGAAGCCCGAGTACGGGCTCGCGTTCGGCCCCGTTCGCCACGGCCTAAGGTGGAGCGCAGAGATCGACGCCGGGGCGACAAGCAGCGGTCCGACGGCGACGCTCGACCGCAGGGCGGGTCGCGTGAGCGCCGTCCCCGCGAGGCGCAGAAGGCATCCAGCGAGAAGGGCACGTCGATGAGCGATGACACACCCCGGGCTCCCCGCCCGGCTGCCGACCCGGCCACGGTGGCCGCCGAGGCCGAGAAGTTCTTGCAGGGCCTGACGGCCGCCTTCGGCGTGTCGGGCCAGACCTCGACCGTCATCGAAGGCGACGAGATCGAGGTCTCGGTCGACGGTTCCGATCTCGGACTCCTGGTCGGACCACGCGGCTCCACTCTGCAGGCCGTGCAGGACATCACCCGCGTGGTGAGTCAGCGTCGGATGGGCGACCACGAGACCCGGTTGCGGGTCGATGTGGGCGGGTATCGCGCCAAGCGCAAGGAAGCGCTCAGCCGGTTCGTCAACCAGGTGGCCGACGATGTGGTTGCCACGGGTACCGCCCGGGCGTTGGAGCCCATGCCCTCGGCTGATCGCAAGGTCATTCACGACGCTCTCACCGGTCGAACTGACATCGCCACGCATTCCGAGGGTGAGGACCCGTACCGCCGGGTGATCCTGTCCCCGGCCACCGGCTCCGACCCGTCGGCCTGAGTCGGGTGCCGATGTCTCGACCATCGGACCAACAACTGAACAGCTTGATCGATGCGCTGGGCGAGGCCCAGCGCATCGGCATGTTGGGCCCCGGTTCGTTGGCCGACGCCATCATCCGGGCCTGGGCTTTCGTCGACGCCTGCCCGCCCGACACCCGGTCGTTCGTCGATCTGGGGTGTGGGGGAGGAATCCCTGGCTTGGTGGTGGCGGTCGGTCGCCCCGATCTTCACGGTGTGCTGGTGGACCGGCGGGCCAAACGGATCGACCTGGTGATGCGCTTGATCGGACGTCTCGGGTTGCGAGGCCGGATCGAGGCGTGGGCCGGCGACGTGGCCGATCTGCCTCGATCCCAGAGAAGCCAGTGGGATGTGGCCACCAGCCGCGGGTTCGGCTCCCCCGCCTACACCGCCCACTACGCGGCGGCCGTGGTGCGCCCGGGTGGCCTGCTGTTGGTGAGTGAGCCCCCGGACTCGACCGGTGAGCGTTGGCTCTCCGACGACGTCACCCAGGAAGGGTTCGACCTGGAAGGAGTCCAGGACGGAGTGGCCCGCCTGCGGCACCGAACACCCCCAGCCTGATGTTCCACGTGGAACATCGGTTATCACACCTCAGACCCCTATGTTCCACGTGGGACACAGGAGCCGGCTCCAACGCGTGATGTTCCACGTGGAACATCGGTGGTCGTGCTTCAGGTCGCTGTGTTCCACGTGGAACATTTCCGGAAAGACCCCCGGTTTCCAGCCCCACCACGAGCACCCCTCCGGTACGATTCGGCCCGACCATGTGTCACGTGGTCGACACAGCGACGAGGTGCTTTCGGTTCCATGAGTGACAATCCCCAGCCCACCCCGGCCTCCCCCCACGCTCGGCCACTGCCGCGAGTCATCGCCGTGGCCAACCAGAAGGGTGGCGTCGGTAAGACAACCACCTCGGTGAACCTGGGAGCCTGCCTGGCCGAGATGGGGTACCGCACGTTGATCGTCGACCTCGACCCACAGGGAAATGCGTCGTCGGGTGTCGGCGTCGACACCCGAGGCGTCGACACGTCGATGTACGACGTCTTGCTGCACGACGCCTCGATGGAGGACTGCATCGAACCGGCCTCGGTCCGCAACCTGTTCGTCGCCCCGGCCAACCTTGACCTGGCGGGGGCCGAGATCGAACTCGTGCCAGCCATGGCTCGGGAGACCCGACTCAAGAAGGCCATCGATTCAGTTCTCGACGACTTCGACTTCGTCGTTATCGACTGCCCGCCGTCCCTGGGTTTGCTCACGGTCAACGCTTTGGTGGCCGCCCGCGAGGTCTTGGTCCCGATTCAATGCGAGTACTACGCCTTGGAAGGCTTGGGTCAGCTCCTCCGTAACGTCGACTTGGTGAAGCGCAACCTGAACACCGAACTCGAAGTCAGCACCATCGTCTGCGTGATGTACGACGCTCGGGCCAAGTTGTCCAACGAAGTGGTCACCGAGGTTCGGGAACACTTCGGCGACAAGGTCTGTAGCACCGTGATCCCCCGCAACGTCCGGTTGTCGGAGGCCCCGTCGCATCACCAGCCCATCAACGTGTACGACCCGTCGTCCAAGGGCGCAGTGGCGTATCGACTCGTCGCAAAGGAGGTCGCCGGTGGCATCCCGCCGCGGAGCGCTCGGTAGAGGGCTCGATTCACTCATCCCGGGTGGAGGGGCGGTCACACCGCCACCGTCCGATGGCCCGTCCCTGGTCGAGATTCCTGTCCGGGACCTGGTCCCCAATCCCCATCAACCACGGGTGCACTTCGACGAGGAGTTGCTCAATGACCTCTCGGCGTCGATCAAGGAGATCGGAGTTCTGCAGCCCCTCCTGGTCCGTCGCCTGCCCAACGGCACCTTCCAACTCATTGCCGGCGAACGCCGGTGGCGGGCGGCTCAACGGGCGGGATTGGTCACCGTGCCGGCTGTGGTCAAGGAAACCGACGACATGTCGTCGGTCGAACAGGCCTTGGTCGAGAACCTCCACCGTCAAGACCTGTCACCCCTCGAAGAGGCGTCGGCGTACCAGCAACTGCTCGACGACTTCGATCTGACCCACGACGATGTGGCCAAGCGGGTGGGCAAGAGCCGTAGTGCGGTGACCAACACGCTGCGCCTTCTCAACCTTCCTCCGGCGGTCCAGGCCCTGCTGGCCGACGGTCGTTTGAGTGCGGGCCACGCCAAGGCTCTTCTTGGCACTCCCGACCGTGCTTTTCAGGAGCAGTTGGCTCGTCGAGCGGCAGCTGAACACTGGTCGGTGCGTGCCGTCGAAGAGGCCATCCGCGATCGCAGTGGAGACTTCAGCGACCCGACATCTGCCGGCTCGACCCCAGCGAGGGGAGGGGGATCGACCGTTGGTCGAACCTTGCCGGCGCCTGGTCTGGTCGAATTGGAGAATCTGCTCGGGGAGTACCTGGCCACGCGGGTCAACGTGAAGATGGCCAACAAGAAGGGATTGGTGACCATCGAGTTCGCCGACCTGGACGATCTCGAGCGGCTGTATCACTTGATGGTCGATGGTCCACAGGGTGAGTGAACCGAAACAGTCTCGGCTTGCAGTATCAACGTCACGTCGCGCGTGAGGGTTTCACACAACCTGTGGATAACTCTGTTGATAAGAGTCTTCGTTTAGTTGTAAATTCACATCGTCCCTGATCAGAGCCTGTTCACGGATGCACGAATCGGTGGATTCACGCCGGCGAGGTCGTGACAGCGTCGCTCACGCCGACCAGGCCAGCAACGCCAAGTACACCGCCTCGGCGATCCGCTCGGCCCGTTCGACGATCTCGTCGGTCGGCCCCAGTGAGATCAAGACCGCCGGCATCTTGGTCTCGCGCAAGATCGGGAGTCGCAGCCCCACGATCTCGACCCCTCTCACCACGTCGCGAAGATGTCGCTCGACGAGGTGGGCCAACGATCGTCCCCCAGCCGATTCGAAGGCCGGGACGGCGTAGTACGACACCCGAGCCACTCGATCGGTGGCCGCTTCGAACCCCACGAACACATCGGCTCCGAAGAGATTGGCGTGGGCGGCCTGCGCGGAAGCCGCAGTGTCCTCGGTGTGCAGGAGCATCGCTCCATGGTCCCGAAGAGAGGTCATGAGAACTCGGGTCAACGCACTCAGCCCGCCGAACTGGCCGATGGCCACCCGCTTGGTGTCGAGAGGCTGGCCTTGGCGCAGGGTCTCCAGGTCTCGGATGGCGGCGATGCCAGGCCCATCGCCGGTCTGGCGCGACAAGAGACGCAAGGTCTCCACGGTCGAGACTCGGCACACGCCGTCGACGTCGAGTCCGGCGTTCTCCTGGAAGTCTCGGATTGCGGCGGCGGCCAGGGGTCCGAAGATGCCGTCGATCCGTCCGCAATCGAAGCCGAGTCGCGAGAGCAGGCGTTGCAGTTCGGCCACGTCGTCGCCCCGCAGATTGGGCGACCGCAACATGAGGAGCCGATCACCGAGGTTCCACGACGCCTCGATCAAGGTGTGCCAGGTGTCGTCGTCGCACACTCCAGTGGGGGGCAGACCCCGGTCGGCCTGGAACGATGCCACTGCCTGAGCGGTGCCCGAGCAGTAGGTCGCGAGAACGATCCCGCTGTCAGGGAGAAAGCCGGCCGCTCCGAGTTGGCGCTGGAGACGACGGACGTCCTCGCCCGTGTCGCCGGGCGAGAGGGCCATCAGCCGAGGAATTCCTCCAACTCCTGCAGGAGTTGACCCTTTCCCTTGGCGCCCACCATGCGCTTCTTGAGCTCGCCGTCCTTGAACACCAGGAGCGTGGGGATGCTCATCACGTTGTAGCGCATGGCGATGTCGCCGTGATCGTCGACGTTCAACTTGGCGATGGTGACCTGACCGGCCTTCTCCTGGGCGATCTCGCCGAGAATGGGGGCGATCATCTTGCACGGTCCGCACCACTCGGCCCAGAAGTCGACCACGACGGCGGTCGAGGCCGAATTCACGGTTTCGTCGAAAGTGCTGCTGGTGAGGGTCACGATGCCATCGGCCATGAGAGGTCCTTCTTTCGAAGCGGTCGGCCGACAGGTTACCGCGATGCGCTCAGTGCTGCGCTTCGAGCCACCGTTCGGCATCGATGGCCGCCATACATCCCGAGCCGGCTGCCGTGATGGCCTGGCGGTACACGTGATCCTTCACGTCACCACAGGCGAACACGCCCGGCACGTTCGTGTAGGTGGAATCGGGACGGGTGATGAGATAGCCGCTGTCCTCCATGTCGAGCACACCCGAGAACACGTCGGTGTTGGGTCGGTGTCCGATGGCGATGAAGAGACCGGCCACGTCCATGGTGCTCTCCTCACCAGTGACGGTGTCGCGTAGACGAATGCCCTGGAGTTGATCGGTACCGATCAACTCGGTGACCGCGCTGTTCCAGCGCATCTCGATCTTGGGGTTGTTCAGCGCTCGGTCCTGCATGATCTTGCTGGCCCGAAGCGAGTCGCGGCGATGGATGAGCGTGACTTTGGAGGCGAACTTGGTGAGGAAGGTCGCTTCCTCGATGGCCGAGTCGCCACCGCCCACCACGGCGATCTCCCTGCCACGAAAGAAGAAACCGTCACAGGTGGCACAGGTGGAGAGGCCGTGGCCGATCAGACGCTCCTCGGCTTCGAGACCGAGCATGAGACTCTGCGCGCCCGTCGACACGATCACCGAGTCGGCGGTGTGCACGTCGTCGTACACGTGCACCTTCAGAGGCTTCTCGCCGAATTCGACCTTGGTGGCCTTGGCGGTGAGGAACGTGGCGCCGAAACGCTGGGCCTGCTGCTTGAACCGTTCCATGAGTTCGGGACCCATGATTCCCTCGGGAAAACCGGGGAAGTTCTCGACTTCGGTCGTGAGCATCAACTGTCCGCCCGGTTGATCACTCGTGCTCGACGGCTCGCCTTCGATCACGAACGGGGCCAGGTTGGCGCGTGCGGTGTAGATGGCGGCCGTGAGTCCGGACGGGCCGGAGCCGATGATGATGACCTTGTGGTGCTGACCCATCACACACCGTCCCGACTCTGACGCTTGATCATGCACACCGAGCCGGCGGCCAAGAAGATGCCGCCCATCACGTAGTACGAGATCCACACCGCGGTGTCGTGATCGAACGGGGCTTCGAGAATCGAGATCACGGCCCGTGTTCCGCCGATGAGAAGCATGGAGAGGATGAACAGACCGAGGAAGAGTGACAGCAAGCCGAAGACCAACCCCCGAGCGATCATCACGATCGGCGTGGTGGTTCTCTCACGCACTTTGTCGACGGTCGACACGATGGTGTCGGCGACGTCGGACGCCCAATTCGGATCGGTCAGTGGATTTCCGGCCATGGGGCGAGGCTAGCGAGTGGTTCGTTCACGGCACGTGGCTGGACGTCACGTCTCTCGAGCGGGCTCACGGAACGATGCTCGCCAACTTCAGGCAATCGGCCACCGCCCGCAACATCACGCCGGCTTCGGGGGAGAAGTACGCCTGGGCGTCGATCCCGGCGAAGCGCACGTTCACGGCGATGGCCGGTCGACCCGCGTCGTCCTCACAGGCCGACGGACCGTCGAGAAGTGCCGGGGGAGTGGTCTGCCACTGACGGAGATATTCGGCCAACTCGATCATGTCGGCGATCACGGTGACCTCGGATGGCATGGGGGCTCGTGATGACACCGGATCGATCGGAGCGGTGTCGTTGCTCGCGTCGGGAGCAGCGGTGTCGATCGTCATCGCCAGTGTGCTGCCGTCGACGGGTGGTGCGGCCTCGACAGCCGGGCCCGATTCGGATCGTGCGTCATTTCCGATCGTCATGTCCTCGACGGCTTCGGCGGCGGCGTTGGCGTCGACGGTGACGACATCGGGTCGATCGTCGGTGCGCAGAACCGAGACACCGACCACGACGACGGCGATGGTCGCGGCCGCCACACCGACGAAGGGGGCCAGGCGTCGTCGCATCGGCACGACGACCGCCGCCGTTGGATTCATCGCGGCGGACACCGCTCGTTCGGAGACGTCGGCGTCGACTCGATGTTCCACACCGAGGCGCAGCAAGGCGTGTCGCTGACGGCCGAATTCCTCGACGCGAATCTGAACGGCACCTCGCAGATCGGCCGGTACGTCGGCGAAAGCGATCTCCTGGTCGACGAGACGACTCGCCCACCAGTCGGCGTCGTCGACTTGATCGCTCGCTCGGTCGTTGATGGGTTCGTTCATGGTGCGTCTCCGTCCGAATGACTCTGACGTCGTGAACCGGTCGCCGAGTTCCCGATCACGGAGGCCAGAAGGGCCCGACCGCGAGCGATTCGGGATCGCACCGTGCCGATCGGGACGTCGAGGATCGACGCGATGCACTCGTAGTCGAGGTCGGCGACATCACGGAGCACTACGGCCACCCGGAAATCGTCGGGAAGTTCGGCCAGTGCGCTCTCCACTAGTTGTCGGTTCTCGTAGGTCTGAAGATCGACGTCGGCTCGGCGATCGGGCTCGTTCGTGCGTCCGGTCGCCTCGGTCACGTCGAGACGGGGTTCGGGTCGTCGCCGTCGTCGACGAAGTTCGTCGAGTGCGGCGTTGGTCGCAATGCGATGGGCCCACGTCGTGAACGCCGAACGGCCGTCGAAGGAGGGAAGACCGCGCGCAATGGAGATGAGCGCGTTCTGCGCCGCATCGTCGGCGTCGGCTCGTCGGCCGAGGATGCGCAGACACACGGCGTGCAGGCGCGGATGATGACGGCGGAGCAGATCGCCGAGAGCCGCCGAGTCGCCGAGGCGCGCTCGTTCGATCAGCTCGTCGTCGGTCACGGTGCCGGTGAGACGCGGATCTCCGACACGTTGCCGCGGTACGGGTTCGCGTCACTGCAACCGCCGTCGCGATCGACTTCCCGCAGATAGATCATCACGTACTGCATCGGAGCCGACGTGACACCGATGAGCGTCGGTCCGTCGTCGGACGACCCGGAGGAGATCGGTTCTCCCCATCCCGACACGTCGTCACTCAAGGTGTTCGATGCGTACATGTCGGCCCGCCATGTCGTGTTGGTGATGTCGACGTCGACTCGCGCGAGATTCGGTTCGTTCAACTGCACGATCAGGCCGACGCCCGACTTGCTGCCGAAGGTCTCGGACTTGTAACACACGGTCGACCAGATGGTGCCGCGGTCGCCGTCGGTCGTCCAGAGCACGTCGCCGTCGTTCTCGGTCGCATCACCTTCGGGGTCGTACGCAGTCACCCCGGCGATGCTCGGTGGACCGGTCGGTTCCGGCGGTGTGGTCGTGGCAGCGGGTGCCGGAAGGGCCACGTCGTCGTTCCCACCGCCGGCGACTCGCGCAACCAGGGCCACGACGGCCAAGGCGGCGATTGCCGCTCCGATCCAGACGACCGGAGAGATCTTGCTCGGACGCGACGATCCTCGTGACGAGGGTCGTTCGTCGTCGGTGCGGGGACGCGACGAGTTCGTCGGTGTGTGTCCGCTCGGTCGAATCACCTTCCCGGGAGTGGGAGTGCGATCACCACTCGGGTGGCTCGCACGCGCCGTATCGCTGGTGCGCTCGTCGCGACGATCGCGAGCGCGGTCGCCTGAATCGTCACCGGCCTGCGCGGCGCGCAGCGCGGCACGAGCCTCGGCACCACTCGAGTAGCGACGTGACGGCGATCGTTCGAGCATGCGATGGATGGCCGCCGCCAACGGCGCAGAGACGTCGGGTCGAAGAGTTTCGAGAGCGGTGGGATCGCGTTGCAGTCGGGCCAGCGCGGTCTCGGTGTCGTTCTTGCCGACGAACGGCACCTTGCCGGCGAGACATTCGTACAGAACGAGTCCGAGTGAGTAGAGATCGGCTCGCAGGTCGAGTTCGTCACCTTTGACTTGTTCCGGCGACAGGTACTTGGCCGTCCCCATCATGATGTTCTCACTGGTGAGGTCCTCGCCCGTTCCGAGAGCCTTGGCGATTCCGAAGTCGGTCAGCATCACCCGACCGTCCTTGGTGACGAGCACGTTGCCGGGCTTCACGTCGCGATGGATGATGCCTTTGGCGTGTGCAGCGTCGAGGGCGGCGCAGATGCCGCTTCCGATGTGCACGGTGAGTTTCGGAGTGAGCGTGCGTCGTTCGTCGAGCAACGTGCGCAACGACTTCCCGTCGATGAACTCCATGACGACGGCTTGACGTCCGTTGTCCTCGACGGCGTCGTACACGGCGACGATGTTCGGATGATTCAGACTCGCCGCCGCCACTGCTTCTCGACGAAACCTCTCGGCGACGGTCTGATCGGCGGTGAGATGTGCTTTGAGCAATTTGACGGCGACCGTGCGAGAGAGTTGCAAGTCGGTGGCCTTCCAGACGTCGGCCATGCCACCGTGCGCCCACGGACGTTCCAACCGATAACGACCGGCGATGACCGCATCGGGTCGAGGGGTGTTGTCCGAAGTCGACATGCTCGACCGGGAACGCTAGTTGTGCAGCGCTCCTGATCAGGGGAATTGACGGGCGAGACGAATTCTCACGTGTTGAAGAACGCCACTCCGATGGTGCCTCGACCGGCGTGTGTTCCGATCACCGCACCGATGTCGCCGACGATGATCTCGCCGGAGTACACGCTCTTCAGTCGATCGACGAACGCATCGACGTCACTGCAATCGGCGTGGAGCACCGCCAACTGCGAGATACCGGGTGATGCCACGTTCTCGCGCACTTTGTCGACCAGGAAGGCCAAAGCCTTGGAGCGAGTGCGCTGTTTGCCGCCCTCCTGCACGATTCCATCCCGAACCTCGATGATCGGCTTGATCGACAGAACGGAGGCGAGCATGGCCTTGGCCCCGCCGATCCGACCACCCTTCTTGAGGTTCTCGAGCGTGTCGAGTGCGCCCCAGACCTGACAACGTCCGACGAGGTCACGGGCCAGCGAGTCGACGTCGTCGAGCGATCGGCCGGCCAGACCCGCCCGAGCGCAGGCGATCACGATGGATCCGAGACCCATCGACACCGTGCGACTGTCGACGATGCGGACCGGAATCAGGTCGCCGACGGCGGCCACGCCCAGTTCGGCGCTCTGGAGCGTGGCCGACAACGCTCCCGACAAGCTGATGACCACCACACCGGTGGCCCCCTCGGCTGCCAACTGGCGGATGGTGGCCTCGAAGCGGCCCGGGGGTGGGGCGGCGGTCGACGGAAGATCCGACTCGACCGAGCAACGGGCCCAGAATTCGGCGGTGCTCAGATCGTCGCGGTCGACCATTTCGTCGTCGCCGAAGCGAATGAACAGTGGAACGATGCGGACTCCCAACGAGTCGGCCAACTCCTGGGGCAGGTCACAGGCACTGTCGGTGACGATGCGGACACCAGGGGGGAAAGCAGAAGGAGTTGTCGACACGGGGCAACAGTAGTGGTGAACCGTCCGACGATCGGCTCAGTGCGGACCGTCTCCGCTCGGATGGCGGGACGTGCTGTCGATCACCGCGCTCTGTCGTCGCCGGTATTGCCCGCGCCAGTGATGCACCCACCAGGTGGCGAGAAGGAGGACGGCCACTCCGGTCACGACCTGACCGAGTCCGGCCAAGGCGTTCACTCGGGCGGTGAAAACGATCGGTTCGGTCAGCGTGACCGAACCTTCGGGTGTCACGAGTTGAACCGTCACCGGAAAGCGGCCGTTGGAGCGGGCCTCCACCGCGATCTCCACCGGAGTGAGGCTGCCCGCCGGCAGCAGAACCACCGGTTCTCCATCGGGGAAGATCAATTTCGGCGACGAGAGTCGAAGTCGAATCTGCAGATCGACCTCGCCGTCGTTGCGCAGACCCAAGCGGATCTGACTGACCCGGCCACCGAGGGTGAAACTGGTCGAGGTCGGGGGAATCACGGCGGCGGCCACGGCGTCGGTGGCGCCGACCACGACGTCGACGTACTGCTGACGTTGCTCGTCGGTGAGGCGGTCGTCGGTGGCCACATCGAGGAGTTGCCGCCATTCGGCCGGCCGCCCGTCCCCGTCGGGAAGCATGGAGGCGTAGGCGTCGGCGCGCTGAGATCCGAGTGCGATCACGGCCAATGCATCGGTCGTCGCCTGGTCGTTCGACGTCGGGAGGCCGATCGACACGGGACGGCCATCGGCCAACCCGAGAGCGGTGCGAGAGAGGGCCGTGTCGAGATCGACCAACTCGACCAGACCCGATGCCGCCAACGTGTCGACCAGGGATGTGAGGGCGTCGACCGACATCAGCGATCCGTCCCAGGTGGCGAGCACGATCGATCGGCCGTTGATCGTCTCGCCACGCTCGGCGATCTCGTACCGGAGCATCTTCAGGTCGGCGAGCACGTGTTGGGCGGCCAGGTAGGTGTCACTCGTGGGTCCGGCCTCGGCGCCGGTCAGGATGGCGGACAGTCGGTGGTCGACCACGAGGGCTTCGATCGTGCCGCGATTGGGGAGTTCGAGGTCGACCAATCGAGTCGGGTCGACGAACTGCAGGATTTCGAGGCCCTCGTCGTCCTGTGCATCGGGCAAGAGGAGAATCGAGCGGTATCCGACGTCGCGGACGAACTGGGCTTCGGATGCCGACGGCGCATGATCGATCGGCCAGGCGATACGACGCGGCGTGGTCAGGGGGAGGGCATCCGACAGTGCATCGTCGCCGAGACGCAGCTGTTCGAGAAATGATTCGCTGAACGAGGTGTCGACCACGGCGCCCGGTCGAATCGACACGTACGGCATCGACAGGTAGGTCATGGCGTCGGTGAACTGAAGGGACGCGAGCAATTGCCCGTCTTCAGCCGTGGAGCGCGAGAGTCCTTCCACGAGCTCGGGTCGTACCCCCACCGTGAGAGGAACCCCCGGGAGGGATTCGGCGGCGGCGACCAGACTGTTCAGGTCGGTGCGATCGGCGTCGGACACGACGGTCGATCCGTCGGGTCGAAGGGTGACGTCGCCGGGAATCAGACCGAGGATCGACACCAGGAGTGGTGCGACTTCCTCGGGTGTGGTGGTTCCTTCGGGAAGCCGTTCGACGAAGGTGACGATCCGATCGGTGACCTCGGACCCCACGGCCAGCGCCAGCGAGATCGGGTAGACGCCGGTCGCCGACATCTGCAGTTTGTCGGGACTGGTGGAGCCGATCTCGATGGGCACGACCAGGTCGATCACCCCCGATGCCGTGCGGTTCGCCTCATCGACCGCGATCTCCAGGGTGTCGACGTTTGACGGAAGGTCCCCGTCGAGGGCCTCATGGAGTTCGACTCGGGACTCGAGCGGCTGATGTGACGTGACGAGGATCGAGGTCGGCGCCCGGTTTCCGAGAGTGCTGCGGCCCTGCAGGAAGAGACTGAGCGTGAACGAGGATCCTTCGACACCGGCGACGTACTGATCCTGCGACAGCAGTGATCCGACTCGTTCGGTGTCGCCGTCGGCCTCCGCCAACGGGGCCCAGACCAGTCCCGTCGCCGAGGCGACGACGAACGGGATTGCCCAGAGCTTCACGCGATCTCCGGGTGTGAATCATGGTCGACGAGTGATCGTTCGAACACCTGGAGGGACTCGGGGAGCAGGGTGAAGCCGAATCGTTCGTACAACTCGAGCGCGCGATCGTTGTCGAAATTGGTGTTCACGAGCACTTCGCGCACACCGCGACGCTGCAACCACTTCAGTCCGTCGAGCAGAAGCGACGTGGCGATTCCTTGTCCTTGCAACTCGGGTAGGACGGCCAGTCGTTGCACGAACCCGGCCGCACCGTTGCGCCCGGTGATCACGTAGCCGGCCGGTTGATCGGTAGCGGTCACGGCGAGTCGGATGCGATGTTGAGGAGTGGCGCGACATGCATCGACGATGGCGTCGACGTCGAGATCCCAACCGGTCTCGAAAGCGGCGCCGTCGATGCGGGCCGTCATGCCGAGTTGCTGCAGACCGCGCACGGGTCGCAGTTCGTGGCGGGGGACGTCGAGGGACGTACGTCGATCGAGTCGCAGACGCAGGAGAGCGAGACGCTGGACGCACGTGAAGTTCTGTTCGACGAATGTGCCCGTGGCCGATTCGGCGAGAGCACCTGTTCGCACGGTGTGGAAGTTCCACTGCCGAAGGACGTTCATCCAGTCGGTGAGCGTCGTGTACGACGGCTCCTTGGTGTGATCGGTGAGGACCAACTGCGCCACTCCGGGTTGACGAGGCCATGTGCGCAGTCGTGCTCGCACCCGACCGTCGTCGAGCAGACGCGGTGGGCCGCTCTCTCGCCGCAGTCGGAATCCGGCCGTCACACCTGCGACGGTAGCGTTTGGGCCGATGGCCATCTTGTTCGCAACACATGATGCCTTTCTCGATCACCTCACCGGAGCGGGTCACCCCGAACGACCGGCTCGTCTCGACGCGGTTCTCGCCGGCGCCCGTGAGGCCGATGTGGCCGATGCGCTCGTTCCTCTCGAGCCCGTTCCCGCCACGCGTGACGACTTGTTGCGCGTGCACACAACCCGTCATGTCGATCGCGTCGAGAGTGTGGTGCAGTCCGGCGGTGGTCGTCTCGATCCCGACACGGTCGCGTCGTCCGGATCGTGGGACGCCGCCGTGCGTGCGGCCGGGGCCGGTCTGACCGCCATTCGAGCCCTGCAGGACGGCCGAGGTGATGCGGCGTTCTGCGCCGTCCGACCACCGGGCCATCACGCCACGCGCGACGACGTCATGGGATTTTGTCTGTTCTCCAACGTCGCCGTGGCGGCCTCCGCACTCGCCGATGCCGGTGAACGCGTGGTCGTGATCGACTTCGACGCCCACCACGGCAACGGAACTCAGGACGTGTTCTTCGACGACCCGCGAGTCCTGTACGTTTCACTGCATCAGTGGCCGCTGTACCCGGGCACGGGTTGGTACGAAGAAGTCGGCCGTGGCGACGCGATCGGAACCACGTTGAACGTCCCGTTGCCGCGTCGGACCTCCGGTGACGTGTACCTCGACGCGATCGATCGTCTGGTTCTGCCGGTGTGCGAACGATTCGCGCCGACGTGGCTCGTGGTGTCGGCCGGCTTCGACGCCCATCGCAACGATCCCATCACCGATCTCGGTCTGTCGTCGGGCGACTACGCCGACATCATGTTGCGACTCTTACCGCTGGCGCCGCCCGGACGGCGTCTGGTGATGCTGGAGGGCGGTTACGACCTCGACGCACTGCGTTCGTCGACGGCCGCGTGTCTCGGCGCGATGGCCTCACGTGTGGTCCGACCCGAACCGTCGACCTCGTGCGATCCGGACACGTCGACCGGTTTCGACTTCGTCACGACGATCGCATCCTGGTGGTCCGATCGCGAACTTCTCCGCCCATGAGCGACGGTTCGTCGTAACCTGCTCGTGTGATTCCCGAGCGCTTCGCTCCCGTCCTCGCCGAGATCTCCGATCTCGCTCAGTTGTTCCGCGTTGCCGATCGGCGGTTGTTCCTCGTCGGTGGAACCGTTCGCGATCTGTTGTTGGGCATCGACACCGCCCACCTCGACTTCGACGCCACCACCGACGCCCGACCCGACGAGATCAAGCGGATCGTGGCCCCGTGGGCCGACGCGGTCTGGACGCAAGGCGAGAAATTCGGCACCATCGGCGCGCGCAAGGGAGAGCGGGTCTACGAGATCACCACGCACCGCGCCGAGGCCTACCATTCCGACACGCGCAAGCCCGACGTCGAGTTCGCCGACGCGATCGAAACCGACTTGTCGCGACGCGACTTCACGATCAACTCCATGGCACTCGAGGTCACGGCCGAATCACCGATCCTCGTCGATCCGTTCGACGGTGTGGCCGATCTCATGTCGCGCACTCTGCGCACTCCTCTCGATCCCGACATCAGTTTCAGCGACGACCCGTTGCGCATGATGCGGGCCGCCCGTTTCATCGCGCGGCTCGGTATGACTCCGGTTCCCGAACTGGTCGGCGCCGTCCGCCACATGAAGGATCGCTTGGAGATCGTGTCGGCCGAGCGCATCCGTGACGAACTCGACAAGTTGATCGTGGTCGACTCGCCGTCGACCGGGTTGTGGTTCCTGGTCGAGACCGGACTCGCCGATCTGTTCCTTCCCGAGTTGCCGGCCATGCGACTCGAGAACGATCCCATCCATCGTCACAAGGATGTGCTGACGCACACCTTGGCCGTGATCGAGAACGTGCGACCCGACGCCAACGACGAGTTCGATTTCCGCGTGACGCGACTGGCCGCACTCTTCCACGACGTGGGCAAACCCAAGACCCGCGGCTATCTCGAAGGCAAAGGCACCACCTTCCACATGCACGACGTGGTCGGCGCCAAGATGACCAAGAAGAGGTTGGTCGCCTTGCGCTATCCGAACGACGACGTGGAGCGAATCGTCGAGCTGGTTCGACTGCACCTGCGCTTCCACACGTACGGCATGGGCTGGACCGATTCGGCGGTGCGTCGCTACGTGACCGACGCCGGTCCGTTGCTGAACGAACTCAACGTGCTCACGCGGTGCGACTGCACCACCCGTAACGAACGCAAGGCGGCCCGTCTGGCCCGACGCATGGACGAACTCGAGGAGCGCATCGGGATTCTTGCCGCGCAAGAAGAGTTGAAGGCGATTCGGCCCGAACTCGACGGTGTTCAGGTGATGGCTCATCTCGGCATCGGACCGTCTCGCGATGTCGGCGACGCCCTCGACTTCTTGCTGGAGATCCGACTCGACCAAGGACTGGTGGGCGACGACGAGATCCGTCGGCGCCTCGACGACTGGTGGCGAGCGCGCCAGGCCGGTGTCGCTCAGGGGTAACCTGCCACCGATGAGTCGTGGAGACGACACGAGGGGGGCCAAGCCTCTGAACGCCACGTTCGGCGCGGCGGCCTTTCGCGGTGTGTCGACGTTCCGTGGCGGACTGGTCGATCACCGCATGGCGCGGCGAGCCACCATCAACGAGGTGCAGCGCGGGCGACTGGGTCGAGAAGAAGTGTGTGACGCGCACCCCGAGTTGATGCGCGCCGCCCGTTCGGTGGGCAAGCGAACCGAGGCCGTCTGTCCGATCTGCGAAGAGGACAATCTGGTGCTCGTCACCTACGTGTTCGGACCGCGCCTTCCGTCGCATGGTCGTCTGGCCGCTGACAACGACGAACTGTTGGCCTTCCACCGACGTCCGGAGGAGTACACGGCCTACGTGGTCGAAGCCTGCTGTTCGTGTCGTTGGCACTATCTGGTGCGCGCCTTGCCGATCGGCGGCCAGCGCGGTCGGCGTCAGGTGGGTTGACCGATCCCATGGCCCGACGCGATCTCACCGGTTCCTCCGGACTGAGTCGGCTCGGTCTGTCGTCGCGTTCGAGTCGCAACAATCGCTGGTTGTCATACGAGGCCAGTCGTCGTCTGCAGCGTGATGCCCTCACCGGCGTGTTGATGGTGCTGGTGGCGGCGGTCGGGTTGCTCCTCATCGGCGCCTTCACCGACACCTTCAGCGTTCAGTTCGAGGACGGTCGTCCGGCCGCCGATGGCAAGGAGTGCCAGTTGTTGCAGGTGGTGTCGGTCGACGACCCCTCCACCCCGATGCGGCCGATCGTCGATTGCGGCGACGAGGCCAGTATCGGATTCTCGGGTGTGGTGCGCCACGTGTTGGTGGCATTGGGCGCGGTCGGGGTGTTCCTTCTCCTCAGCGCCGTGTTCTCGTTGTTGTTGTCGTCGCGCATGCCGCAAGAGACGTTGGCGGTGCCGTTCTGTGTGGCCGCCATCGCCCTCGGCATCATCGCTTTGTGGTGGGGACTGGGCGACATGGGGGGTCCGGCACTCGTGATCCAGGGTGATCGGGAGCGGGCCGTGACCGGTCTGCTCCGCAGTGGCGGGCAGTTCACCACCGAACGAGGGGCGGTGTCGGCCGGGGTCGGTCTGATCGCCGCCTCCATCGTGCGCCTCACCCGCCCTGTCTGACCCGCCCAGCCTGACCAGCCAGTGCCACACCCCTGCGTCACCATCGATCCATGCCGTGGCGTCGCCCCTCGTCCCACACTCCCGGCCGGGTGGCCCGGACTCGCCGGTACACTCTCGGGGTCCACATAGACCCTGCCCCTCACGGGGCCCCGAGCCGGAATCCCGGTTCGCGACCGAAGGGAGGTTCACGCACAACATGCGTGCCTACGAATTGATGATCATCATCGACGGATCGATCGATGATGCCGCAGCCCAGAGATGGGCGGCCGATGTCCCCAAGTCCGTGAAAGCGGCCGGTGGCAGCGTGCACGGCAAGCCTGATTGGTGGGGGAAGCGCCGTTTGGCCTACCCGATCAACAAGAAGGAAGACGGCTACTACGCCGTGTTCAACCTCGTCGCCCCGCCCGGCGCCCTCGACGAATTCGAGCGCACCCTGCGGATTTCCGACGACATCCTGCGCCACAAGTTGTTGCGTCTCCCCGATGCCGAAGCGGCTCGGCGAGGCCTCACAGCGGCCTGAGCGCGGTCGGCTACCGCACATCTCCAGGAGCAAACATGGCATCGAATTCCATCACCGTCGTCGGGAACCTCACCCGCGACCCCGAACTTCGCTTCACCCAGTCGGGGAAGCCCACCGTGACCCTCGGTCTCGCCGTCAATCGGCGCTACCAGGTGAACGGTGAATGGCAGGAGCAGACCTCGTTCATGAACGTGGTCGCCTGGGACCAGTTGGCCGAGAACATCGCGGCCTCGCTCACCAAGGGCAGCCGTGTTCTCGTGACCGGCCGTCTCGACGTGCGCGAATACGAGTCCCGCGAGGGCGGCAAGCGCACCGCCGTCGAGATCGTGGCCGACGAGATCGGCCCGTCCCTGCGCTGGGCGACCGCTTCGGTCGAACGCACCCCCGGCCGTGGCGACGGCGGCGGCTACAGCGGCGGTGGCCGTTCGTCCGCTCCGGCTCCGGCCGCCGATTCCTACCCCGACGAAGAACCGTTCTGATCAGCACTGATCACCAACCCGTACGAAGGACACTTCCCTCATGGCAAACACCAAGAAGCCCGTTCGTCGCGGTGCTCCGAAGGACACCGGACGCAAGATCAAGAAGAAGGCCAACGTTCTGTCGGCCGAGAAGATCGACTACATCGACTACAAGGACGTGAACCTGTTGCAGCGCTTCATGTCCGACCGGTCCAAGATTCGCGGTCAGCGCGTCAATGGCAACACCGTTCAGCAGCAGCGTGAATTGGCCAACGCCATCAAGAACGCCCGTGAAATGGCCCTCCTGCCCTACACCAAGCGGGTGGCGTCGGCCGGCCGTGGTCCTCGTCGTGGCCCCGGTGGCGATCGCCCCGACCGTGCCGACCGTACCGACCAGGTCACCGATGTCGAGATGACCGACCAGGTCGACGTCGAGATCGACGAGACCACGACCGAGGACGGGGAGGGCTGATCATGAAGGTGATTCTTCGTTCCGACATCGCCGGACTCGGCAAGCGCGGCGACATCGTCGAGGTGGCCGATGGTCACGGTCGCAACTACTTGTTGCCCCACGGTCTGGCCATCACGGCCTCCTCGGGCGCTCTCAGTCAGGCGGCGGCCATGCGTCGTCGCCGCGACCTGCGTGACGCCGCTGATCGCGAGTCGGCTCAGACCGTGGCCTCGGCCCTGGTCAGCAAGACCATCGTGGTCACGGCCAAGGCCGGTCCGGAAGGCCGTCTCTACGGTTCGATCCATGCCGCCGACGTGGCCGATGCCGTGTCGGCGCAGACCGGGATCGAACTCGATCGCAAGAAGCTCTCGGTGCCCGACCACATCAAGACGGTGGGCGAGTACTCGGTCGTGGCGCATCCGCACCCCGACGTGGAGTTCTCTTTCGCCATCGACGTCGTCGCCGGGTGACCCCCGCACGGCTTCGTCCACAGGGATCCGGACGTTGTCCACAGGATCCCCACAGGGCTGTGCCACTAGCGATCAACAGCCCTGATCGGGAAAGGTGGAGGCGATGACCGACACGTTCTCGAATCGGGGTGCGGGCTCGAACTCGGGCGCCGACGGCCGCGGCAAGCGCTCGGCGCCGACGCGCCCCATGGGCCCCGATCGCGTACCACCGCACAACTTGAGCGCCGAGGAGTCATTGCTCGGCGCTTTGTTGTTGTCGCGGGAGGCGGTCAACACGGTCGGCGAACTCGGCATGCAGGCCGACGTGTTCTACAAGCCGGCGCATCAGCACGTGTACGACGCGATGCGCAACCTCATGGGATCGGGTCAGCCGGTCGACGCCGTGACCGTGGCCGACGAAATCCGCAAGGTCGGATTGCTCGACGACATCGGCGGCATGGACTTTCTGCTCCGTCTGCAGAACTCCACGCCAGTCATCGGCAACGTGGGTCGTTACGCCAAGATCGTCATGGACACGGCGGCACTCCGTCGACTCATCGGCGTGGCGAGTGAGATCGCCGAGATCGCCTACTCCGAGCCCGACGACGTGTCGAAGGCACTCGACACCGCCGAGTCCAAGGTGTTCGAAGTGGCCGACGATCGGGTGGTCGATTCGGTCGCTGAGATTCGCGACGTGCTGCGTCTCACGACCGACGAACTCGAACGGCGCTACACCGAGAAGGCCGGAATCACGGGTGTGGCTACTGGTTTCGTCGATCTCGACGAAAAGTTGCTCGGGTTGCAGCCGGCGTCGCTCGTGATCCTGGGTGCCCGACCCGCCATGGGCAAGTCGGCCCTGGCTCTCAACATCGCCACCTACGTGGCCAAGAACACGCGCCAACCGGTGCTGGTGTTCTCACTCGAAATGAGCCACAGCGAAATGGCTCAGCGAATCCTGTCGGCCGAAGCGAAGGTCGACACCAAGAAATTGCGCACCGGCAGCCTCACCGGCAACGAGTGGAGCGACGTCAACAATGCCGTGGGGCGTCTCGAGGTTCCGCTGTTCCTCGACGACAATCCGGCCGTCAACGTCATGGAGATCCGGGCCAAGGCCCGCCGACTGAAGTCGCGCTTCGGCCAGATCGGCCTGATCGTGATCGACTACCTCCAGCTCATGGAGGGTCGTGGTCGGTCCGAGAATCGCCAACTCGAGGTGAGTGAGATCAGCCGAAACCTGAAGGTGTTGGCGCGCGAACTCGACGTGCCGATCCTCGCGCTCAGTCAGTTGAGCCGGCGACTCGAGGAACGGTCCGACAAGGTGCCGCAACTTTCCGACCTTCGTGAGTCGGGCTCACTCGAGCAGGACGCCGACGTGGTGCTGTTCTTGCACCGTGAAGAGGTCTACAAACAGGACTCCATCGATCCCTCACTGCGAGGAATGGCCACCCTGCACATCGCGAAGCATCGCGCCGGCGAAATCGGCAAGGTCACGTTGGTGTTCCAAGGCGAGTACTCGCTGTTCCGCAGTGCGGCCCGCGGTATCACCAGCCGCCCCGACCCGGTGGGCGAAGCGATCTAGTCGTCGGCCTCGTCGTCGTCAGTGTCGTGGTCGTAGGGGTCAGGCCGACGGCAGAAGAACGGCGTCGCCCTCGGGCTGCCAGATCTTGGCGCCGAAGACCTTCTCCATCTCAGGTTGCGGATTCATCAGCAACTCCTGAGCGTGGGCCTTCTCCTCGTCGGTGAAGTCGCGCACCGTGTGGCAGAACTCGACGGTGTTGCCTTCGGGGTCGCGGATGTAGATCGACTGGCAGAACTCGTGGTCGACTTCGAGCACGGTGAACCCACACGAGCGCCAACGCTCACGATGCTGGTCGAGATCGTCGCGAGTGGGTGCGTCGAACGCCAGGTGGTTGGCCCACCACGGCAGACCGGCACTCTTGTTGAGGTTGGTGCCGAATTCGGTGCCGATCGAATCGTCGTGAATCTCCCAGAAGGCGATCATGCCCTGCTCACCCGAGGGGGACGTGCCCGTGGAGTAGAAGAAATGCTTGCTCCAACCACCCTCGGGCGTGGGGGCGGTCACGACCTTCACGAGTTCGAATCCCATGACCCGGGTGTAGAAGTCGTAGTTGGCAGCCGTGTCACGAATGGCGATGGCGACGTGATGGAATCCCATGGGCACGTTCTATCCGACGGGTGAGCCCGTGACCAGACCGAACGCTGGCCCGTCGTCGGGTCCTGGCAGAATGAACGCATGTTCCTCGGTGAAGATCTGCTCGCCTGGCTGGTGTTGGCTCTGGGTGGAGCACTCTTCGTGGGCAATGCCCTCGCCGTCGTGAAGCCACCGCCGCAGACCAAAGACGGCGACCTGGCCCGCGCGCCGGTGGGGCGCAGCGTGATCATGGCCCTGGTGGGTCTGGTCGCCACGGTGTGGTCGTTGGCCTCTCTCGTGTCGGGATGAGTGATCACATGTCATCGGATCGTCTGCGTCGTCAACTCGAGTTCCTGGTCGAGATCGATCGACTGAAAGAGATCGAACGTCAGACCCGCATCGTGGGTGGCGGTCGGCGAGAGAACACCGCCGAACATTCGTGGCATCTGGCGATGTACGCGTTGATCCTCGCCGAGCACAGCGACGACGACGTCGATCTCTTCCACGTGCTCGCACTGTGTCTGGTGCACGACATCGTCGAGATCGATGCCGGTGACACCTTCGCCTACGACGTGTCGGCCAACGTCGACAAGGACGATCGTGAGCGCCAGGCTGCCGAGCGGCTCTTCGGACTGCTACCCGCCGATCAAGCCGAGTACATGTGGCGGTTGTGGGAGGAGTACGAGGCGATGGAGACACCGGAGAGCCGGTTCGCCAACGCCGTCGATCGCATGCAGCCGGCCATGCTCAATCACGTCGCGGGTGAGGCGTCGACGTGGAAGGAGCACGGTGTGACCCTTCCGCAGGCCGTGAAGCGACTCTCGCCGATTGGCAACGGTTCGTCGGCGCTGTGGGCGCACACTCAGTCGATCATCGACGAGGCGCGACGCCAGGGTCACATTCGCGACGCCGACTGATCAACCGAGGGCTTCGATGCCGACCAGACGACCGTCGGCGATGGTGACGAGGAAAGTGCCGTCGACGAGGACCAGGTCGTCGGTGTCGGGGATGGTGTAGGTCGGATCGTCTCGATCGAGGAGTTGACGCAGGGTGCGGGCCGACACGACGGCACTGCCGGGATGTGACGGATCACGGGCGTCGACGCGTAACGACACGAAGAGCAGATCGTCGAGTGGAGCCTCGAACACCGGACCCGCCGCCGTGTCGAATCGAACGATGATCGAGTCGTCCGATTCGGTGCCGTCGAGGTAGCCGATGTAGTAGCCGTCGGCGAGCGGACGACCGATCTCACCGTTGGTGATCGCGCTGGTCGGAACGGTGAGTGGTGAATTCGGAGGTTGCGGCGTCTCGGTGGGAGTGAAGTCGTCGAGCACGAGGCCGTCGTCGCCGTCACCGTTGTCGTCGGTGGTGTCGATCGAGACCGGCGGCGCCACCGACCCGATGGTGACGACGGGAGGTGACGAGACCTGGGGAACGGATTCGACCGGATCGACCGATTCGTCGACGACCGGGATGGTGTCGTCGGCTGAAGCCGGTTCGTCGGACGAGGAATCCTGAGCCGATACGACGAGAAGGCCACCGACGCCGACCATCAGAGCGATCAGTACCAGGGCTGGGAAGCGTGAGGAGCGGCGCTTCTTGCGTTTCTTGCCACGAGACTTCGATGCCGCCACTCATCCAGTCTGGCAGACGGGCGTGACGAGTCCGGGGCGATCTCAGAGACGACGGAGGCGGACGCCGTCGACGCGGTGGTCGGAGTCCTTGTGCAGCACGAGCGATGCGCGATCACGCGTGGGCTCGATGTTCTCTTGCAGGTTGCGCCCATTGATCTCTTTCCAGATGAAGCGGGCGGTGGCGATCGCCTCGTCGTGCGAGAGATGGGCGTAATGCTGGAAGAAGCTGTCGGGGTCCTGGAAGATCGACTCCCGCAGCGACAAAAAGCGGTCGACGTACCACGACTCGATGTCGGCCTCTTTCGCGTCGATGTAGATCGAGAAGTCGAAGTAGTCGCTCACGAATTCGGTGGCGTCTGAACCGGGAGCACCCACTTGCAGAACGTTGAGTCCTTCGAGGATCAAGATGTCGGGTTGGCGCACGATCGCCGATTCGCCGTCGACGATGTCGTACACCACGTGGCTGTACACCGGGGCCGACACCTCGGCGCGGCCGCTCTTCAATTCGCGCAAGAAGGTGAGGAGGGCACGCGTGTCGTAACTCTCGGGGAAACCCTTGCGGTTCATGATGCCGCGTTCTTCCAGCACTCGGTTGGGGTGCAAGAAGCCGTCGGTGGTGATGAGGTCGACCTTGGGGTGGTCGGGCCAGCGGGAGAGCAGGGCCTGAAGGATGCGGGCGAAGGTGCTCTTGCCCACTGCGACCGACCCGGCCACGCCGATCACGTAAGGCACCTTGGGGGCGAGTTTGCCGAGGAAGGTGGCGGTCACCTTGTGGAGGTTCTGGGTGGCCGACACGTAGAGATTGAGCAGACGGGTGAGAGGCAGGTACACGGCTGTGACTTCGTCGAGGTCGATGCGTTCGTTGATGCCGCGGAGCCCGGCCAGGTCGTCCTCGCGCAGGGTCATGGGCGTGGCGGCTCGGAGCGACGCCCAGAGCTCCCGGTCGAAGGTCAGGTAACGCTCGGGCACGGGTCAGACGCTACGGGGCGAGAGCACCCGGTGACGACTCGATCAGTGTCGTGGGGCTCGCGGCGACACGGCTCGGTCGCCGCCGGTGAGCACCTCGACACCGGTGTCGGTGACGAGCACCGTGTGCTCGAACTGGGCGGTGCGCTTGCCGTCGGCGGTGACCGCGGTCCAGTCGTCGTCCCACATCTTGTGCTGCCAGGTGCCGAGGGTGATCATCGGCTCGATGGTGAACACCATGCCGGGCTTCATGATCATGTTGTTGCGCGGGTCGTAGTAGTGCAGGACCTGAATGTCGGTGTGGAACTGTTCGCCGATGCCGTGGCCGATGAAGGCACGCACGACTCCGAACTTGTGCTTGTGGGCGTGCTCTTCGATGGCGCGGCCGATGTCGGAGAGCGGACGATCGGGCTTGACGGCTTCGATACCGCGCCACATGCACTCTTCGGTGATGCGCACAAGCTTGCGACTGGTCTCGTCGACCTCGCCCACGAAGAAGGTGGCGTTGGTGTCGCCGTGCACACCGTCGAGGAAGCACGTGACGTCGAGGTTGATGATGTCGCCGTCGTGCAGCAAGGTGGAGTCGGGGATGCCGTGGCAGATCACTTCGTTGATCGAGGTGCAGACGCTCTTCGGATAGCCGTGGTAGTTGAGCGGGCTGGGGTAGGCGCCGTTGGCGACGGTGAGGTCGTGCACGAAGACGTCGATGTCGTTGGTGGTGATGCCGGGCTTCACGAACTCGCCGGCCTGGCGGAGGATGTCGGCGGCGAGAGCGCCGGCCGTGCGCATGCGCTCGATGATCTCGGGTGACTTGACCCGGGGTTCGTTCCAGCGGGGCACGTTGCCGGTGTCGGCGTAGGGGGGACGCCCGATGTGGGGCGGAACCGAGCGCATGGGGGAGATGATGCCGGGTACGACTCGGCCCTCCATGCCCTTGTGGCAGCGCTTGTACTTGCGGCCCGACCCGCACCAACAGGGGTCGTTGGACTGCGGAAGAACAGCCGGCGCCGACCGAGATGAGGGCTGTTCGTCAAGACTCACTTGACCGAATCTACCGATTGCACATTTCGCCCACTCTGTAGCGCAGGTTCTCTCTGGTGACTACTAGCGCTACAGAGTGGGCGAATTTCGTTGATTTTCGGGCTTTTGCGGGTGGGACGTCGGAGGCCGATCAGCGGTCGGGTCGGGCCTCGAGGCGGATTCGGCCCGAATCGAATCTGGGTCGATCGACCTATCGAACGTCAAGACACCCCCGACCAGTCTCTCGAACACATCACTCAGCACATCTCCACCGCGTTCGAGGGGGCACCATGAATCAATCGACCATCACCGGAC
>JBDLRN010000013.1:0-16072 GCA_039800005.1 Actinomycetota bacterium
ATCGATTCACCGGCACCACGGTCGCCGTAGGCCAGGTCGGCCGGGATGTCGAGTTGGCGACGGCCTCCGGCCTGCATGCCCGCCAGACCTTGGTCCCAGCCGGGGATCACCATGCCCTGACCGAGCGTGACGACGAAGGGGTCGCTTCCGTAGTTGCCGTCGAAACGTGTTCCGTCCGCGCTCAACACGCCCACGTAGTTGACGAACACCGTGTCGCCGCTCGCCGCGGCCGGACCTTCGCCCACCGTGATGTCGGTGGTCACCAAGGTGGTGGGAATCTCCGAGGGAAGCTCGACCTCGGGCTCTTCGGCATCGAGAATCGGATCGTCGACCAGCGTGACCTCGCCCACCGTGTCGTCGGTGGCGTTGGCATCGGTACCGGCGTCGTCACCACCGCAGGCGGTGAGGACGAGGGCGGCGACGGCGAGTGAAGCGAGCGGGCGACGGAACGACATTCCGGCGACACTACTGGTGTGTGTCGGCCTCGGTGTGGCGCGACGCCATCCAGTGGGCTTCGAGTTCGCCCAGTTCGGTGGACGGTGGTCCGGCCACGAACGGCCACAACTCCTCGGCCACCCGGCGGTAGTTGCCGCGTGCACCGAGCTCGCCGAGGATCGCGTACAGACCGAGGTTGATGCGTTGGATGAACACGAAGGTCTTGGGCACCGTGGCGTACTGCGCGATCGGACTGGTGCGATCGAACGTGTGTCGCACGATGCTGCTCGCGTAGGTGGACGTCCAGGTGATCTCGCGATCGTCCGAGACGGGTTGGTAGAAGCGACCGAAGTAGGTGCCCACGTCGTCGGTGTTCACCGGTGCATCGGACTTCAGCATTCCCGACGATTCGAGCACCGAGCGGAAGGCTGGGATGTCGCGATCGTAGGCCGCCGTGCGCACCATGGCGATGAACGTGGTCATCTCGTCGTCGGTGAAGTGCTTCACGAGTCCGAAGTCGAGGAATGTGACCGAACCGTCGTCGTGGAACAGATAGTTGCCCGGGTGCGGATCGCCATTGAACTTGTGCATGCCGTAGAGGCTGCGGAACACGAAACGGAACAGCGTTTCGCCCACGCGGTCGCGATACTCCTGACTCTGTTCCTTCACCCATGACCATGAATGGCCGGCCACCAGTTCGGTGGTGAGCACGCGATGCGTCGACAGGTCGTGATACACGCGCGGCACGCGGATGAACGGATGGTCGGCGAACCACTCGGCGAACAGCGTCTGATTGCGCGCTTCGAGTCGATAGTCGAGCTCTTCGCGAATGCGCGACTTGACCTCTTCCACCATCTCCGTCGGATCGAGTCCGCTGAAGCCTTGTTGCAGCAGGAACCCCAGCAGATCGGCGTTCTTGAGGTCGGCGTCGATGGCCTGGTCGACTCCGGGGTACTGCACCTTCACCGCGACCGCGCGTTCGGCGCCGTCGACGAGCAGGACGGCGCGATGCACTTGGCCGATCGACGCTGCGGCCAGCGGTTCGGGGTCCCATTCGAGGAAGATCTGCTCGGGCGGTGCGCCGAGTTCGCGTTCGATGACCTGCGCGGCCAATTCGGCCGACATGGGCGGCGCGCTCGACTGCAGTTGTGAGAGCGCAGCGCGCAACGGGGCCGGGAGGCCCTCGTCGAGGTAGCTCGCCATCTGGCCGAGCTTCATGAGCGCGCCTTTCATGTCGCCCAGTCGTTCGCTCACCTGCTGGGCCGACTTGAGTTCGGTCTCGTGATCGATCTCGACGCGCCGTTCGGCCGAGGCGAACACCTTGCGGGCCGATGCCGACGCATAGGTGCCACCGACCTTCAGCCCGAGCCGGGCCAGTTCACCGTTGCGCGCGAGGAACGAACCCTTGCGGATCGCGCTGATCGAGCCGGACGCGCCGGACGCGCCGGAAGAGCCGGTCGAACCGCGGCGATTCGTCATCCACCACGCGCCGGAGGCGACGACGGACGCAATCGCGGCGAGCGACGCGACGACGCGCAGTGGCTTCATGATCGGTCAGGATGCCAAGCGCGTGGGAGCTGCGGCTCGTCGGCGAACGGAATGCACGCCGTCGACGATGAACTGCGCCATGCGTTCGGCATGGGCGACGATGGCGTCGTGTTCGGCGTCGATGCGCACGGCTTCGGCGTCGGGGATGCGCGTGAAGAGGTCGAGTTGTCGGTACGTGGGCACGACCGGATCACGCAAGGTGACCACGTGTGACGTGGGTACGTCGATCTCGTGTAGCCACTCGCTCGCCGAGAACGACCCGATGGCGTGACCGGCCTCGAGCACCATCCGCCAGTCGTGCAACTCGACCTGACTGATGGCCCACGGTCCCCACTTCTCGGCCTTGCGGCGCAAGAACACGCGCTCGGTGATGCGTTCCTTGGTGGCCTCGGGTGTGAGGCGCGCCAGGGCGCTGAGGCCGGTGAGACCGAGAAAGCTCATGCGTTCGGCGCGGCTGTGGGCGAAGCTGCCTGCGGTCGCGCACAACACGAGTCCGTCGACGATGGGGCGATGACGTCGCCACATCAGCAGTGCGATCGGGCCGCCCATCGAGTAGCCGACCGGAATGACCGAGCCGAGTCCGAGCTCTTCCACCAGACAGGCGGCGTCGTCGGCGCAGTCGGCCAGGCGGAACGGTTTGCGCGTGCGGATGCCGAGGCCGTGGCCGCGATGATCGAGTGCCACCACGCGGAAGTGTTCGCCGAGGCTCTCGTACACACCGAACCAGTTGAGGTCGGCGGTGGCGGTCCAGCCGTGGAGCAACAGGATCGTGGGTGCGTCGGCCGACGGGCCGGGGAGTTCGCGAACGAACGTGGTGCCGCGGCCCGGTAGATCGACGGTGCGTCCGGGCGGCAGGTGGGGGATGCCCAGCAGGTCGCTCATGTGACTAGGGGAGTTCGACGCTGATCACGACCACCGAGAGTTCGTGACCGTTGGGAGTGGTGTAACTGCACGTCTCGTTCACGCGTTTGCCCGAGATGGCTTTCCCCAGGGCCGACTCGGGAGTCATGGTCGCGGCTCCTTCGTACTGTTCCTCGTGCGAACCGAGGTAGTACGTCTCGGGTTCGTCACCGTCGATCGACAAGGTGACGAGCTTGCCTGGACCGACCAGGTCGCCCTCGTCGGCTTCGACCAGTTCGTAGTTCTCGAGGATCGACTCGAGATGACGAATACGTCCCTCCATGTGACCCTGTTCGTCCTTGGCGGCGTGGTAGTCGCCGTTCTCGGACAGATCGCCCAGTTCGCGGGCACGTTCGATCTTCTCGGCCACTTCGATACGGCCACGGGTGGTCAGGTCGAGATGCTCGGCCTGCAGACGCTCGAGAGCGGTTTGCGTGAGGTGATGGACCTTGGCCATGACGTGAAGGGTAACGGTGGTTTCGCCTGCCTGGCGTGGCGGAACCGGATGAATGTCCTGGGTCGCGCCCTACGCTGAAGCACTGTGACCAAGACGACCAAGACGCACAAGATCGCCGTGATCGGCGGAGACGGAATCGGACCCGAGGTGACGGCGGTCGCTCTCGACGTGGTGCGCGCCGCCGGAGTCGATCTCTCCACCACCGACTTCGATCTCGGCGGTGCCCGCTACCTGCGCGACGGAGAGATCCTGTCCGACGACACGTTGAACACCCTGCGCGGATTCGACGCCATCCTCCTCGGTGCAGTGGGCACTCCCGACGTGCCTCCCGGTGTGATCGAGCGCGGACTCCTTCTCAAGATGCGTTTCGAGCTCGATCTCTACGTGAACCAGCGCCCGTTCGTCGGCACGGCGCCGGGCCACACCGCACCGCACGACTTCATCGTGATCCGCGAGAACACCGAGGGACCGTACGTCGGTGAGGGTGGCGTACTGCGTCGCGGCACCCCGCACGAGGTGGCCACACAGGGCAGTGTCAACACGCGCATGGGTGTCGAGCGCTGTGTTCGCTACGCGTTCGAGTTGGCGTCGAAGCGCGAACGCAAGCACGTGACTCTCGTGCACAAGACCAACGTGCTCACCTTCGCCGGCAACTTGTGGGAGCGCACCTTCAACGAGGTGGCAGCCGAGTATCCGAACGTGGGTACTGCGTACAACCACGTCGATGCGGCGTGCATCTATTTCGTGCAGGATCCGCATCGATACGACGTCATCGTGACCGACAACCTCTTCGGTGACATCCTCACCGACTTGGGTGGTGCGGTGTCGGGTGGTATCGGTCTGGCCTCGTCGGCCAACCTCAATCCGGCCCGCACCGGTCCGAGCATGTTCGAGCCGGTGCACGGTTCGGCGCCCGACATCGTGGGCACCGGCAAGGCCAATCCCACCGCGGCCATCCTGTCGGCGGCATTGATGCTCGACTTCCTCGGTGAGTCGGCGGCCGCCGATCGCATCCGGGCCGCCTGCGCCGAGCCGGTGTCGGGTTCGACGACCGAGGTCGGCCGCGCCATCGCGGCTCGAATCGCCGGCTGAGTTCCGGCCCTCCTCAACTAGTCTCACCCCACGCTTTCGAAACGGAGTAGAAGATGCCCACGCTGATCCCGACGCCCAAGATCTGGATGAACGGCGAACTCGTCGACTGGGACAAGGCGCAGATCCACGTACTCACTCACACGTTGCACTACGGCACCGGCGTGTTCGAGGGCATTCGGGCCTACGAGACTTCGAAGGGCACGGCGATCTTCCGCCTGACCGAGCACATCGAGCGGTTGTTCCGCAGCGCGCACATCCTCGGCATGTCGATTCCATACTCGGTGGCCGATCTGGTGCAGGCCACCAAGGACACGGTGGCGTCCACGGGCTTGGCGTCGTGCTACGTGCGGCCGATCGCCTACTACGGCTACGGCGAGATGGGTCTCAACACCCTGCCCTGCAGTGTCGACGTGGCGATCGCCTGCTGGCCGTGGGGTGCGTACCTCGGCGACGACGCGCTCACCAAGGGTGTGCGCATGAAGATCTCGTCGTGGACGCGTCACGATCACAACACCATGCCGCCGGCCGCCAAGACGGTGGGCAACTACGTGAACTCGTCGCTCGCCAAGGTCGAGGCGCTGAAGGCCGGATACGACGAGGCGATCATGTTGGCGCCGAACGGCCTCGTGGCCGAGTGCACCGGCGAGAACATCTTCGTGAAGCGCAACGGCATCGTGCTCACACCGCCGTTGTCGGCTGGCGCGCTCGAGGGCATCACACAGCACACGGTGATGACGCTGGCGCGCGATCTCGGCATCGACATGCGCGTCGACAACATCGCGCGCAGCGATCTCTACATCGCCGACGAGATCTTCGTGTGCGGTACGGCTGCCGAAGTGAGTGCCGTTCGTTCGGTCGACGACCGCGACGTGCCGTGCCCGGGTGAGGTCACCACCACGATCGGCCAGTTGTACGGGCGCGTCGTGCGCGGCCAGGAGAGCAAGTACCTCTCCTGGTGCGAACTCGCCAAATAACGCTGGTACCAACCGGTGTTCTGGTGAGGATTTTTCACCGTATAGGTGAAGATCGCGCACCAGATTCCCGGGTCACGCCGGGGGACCGACACTTTCGTGATTTTCTGGTGCATCTTTTTGACCTATGCGGTGAAAAATCCTCACCAGAACACCGATTTCAGGAGCGGAGGTCGCGGTGGCGGGCGGCGAGTCCGCCCAGACACTCGAATGCCAGGCGATGCGCCACGTTCACGGTGAGTTCGCTCACGTCATAGGCGGGCGCCACTTCCACGATGTCGACACCCACCACCGAGTGCCGTCGACAGATCTCGCGCACCATGCGCAACAGGTCGGCGGCCACGATGCCACCCGGCTCGGGAGTTCCGGTTCCGGGTGCGTACGACGGATCGAGTGAATCGACGTCGATCGACAGGTACAAGTGATCCGCCATCGACATGGCGTGCGCGATCGCATCGGCCATCACCGCCTGGAAACCTCGTTCCCAGATCTGCTGCATCGTGAACCACCGCATGCCGCGGGCGGCCATCCAGTCGAACACTTCCTTCGGCGGCCAATACCCACGCAGACCCACCTGCACGAAATGCGTGCCGGGCACCGCACCGCTCTCGACGAGTCGACGCATCGGCGTGCCGTGACTGAGCAGGTTGCCGTCGACCCGATCGGCGGTGTCGGCGTGCGCGTCGAAGTGCACGATTCCCACCTTGCCGTGTCCGTACACGTCGGCCACCGCAGTTGCCGACGGCAGCGTGATCGAATGATCGCCGCCCAACACGATCGGCACGATGCGGCGGGACGCCACCGCATGCACGCGCTGACGGATGTTGGCGTGGCTCGTCTCGGTGTCGCCGTGGGGACAGTGCGCGTCGCCGAAGTCGACCACTTCCAACTCGTCGAAGATCTCGACGTCGAGATCCATGTGGTACGTGCCAGGTTCGTAGGCGAGGGTGCGAATCGCGCGGGGCCCGAAGCGGGCACCGGGACGATTGGTCGTGGCCACGTCGAACGGCGCACCCACGATCGCCACATCGGGCCGCCATGTGTCCAGCTGTTCGGCATCGGTGAGGAACGGGCGCTGGCCGAAGGTCGACAGTCCTCCGAATGCGTATCCCAGGTCGAGTTGTTCACGCATACCGGGGGAGAGGTCGCGTCGGGGTTCGGTCACGGGGTCACGCTAACGAGAACGACGACCGGCGGTCTCGAACCCGATACGTGCGAGAGCCCCGGGCGGTGCAGCCGGCGCTGGCGCTCCACCCGGGGCTCCCAGGTCGGAGGATCCACCCGTTCGCGCGTACGGGTTGTTACCTTCCCTGCGCTCACTTGCTCGCCCGTCGGAGTTGCCCCCGGCGGGCGAGTTCCATTTCCGGGCCGCGGCCGTCGCCGGCGCCACCCTTGTGGAGTCCCCCTCCCCGAACCGCTCGACGCCGTGTCCCTAGTCAGGTAGTCGGGTCCTCCCCCTACCCGGCGGTGGACAACACCGTCGAACGCGTCGGTGGGGGAACTCTGATCCATGTGAAACACCAGGTCAAGGGGTATTTTCTTGTCCACAGGGTTATCCACGGGGATTTCGGTACTTCCACAGGAAAGTCCCGGTCGACCCACAGGGATTCCACAAGCGATCCACAGCCAATCCACAAGCACGACGTCACCAGTTGACGCTCGGCGGCCGAACCGGTTGACTGTGAACCGATGAACGCCGTCCTCGCCTCGATCATCATCATTCGCTAGCGCACGGGGATCTCTCGTGCGCCGACGCCGCCCTCCGGGCGGCGTTTTTGTTTCCCGCCCACAACTCGCCAAGAACTCCCACACATCACGACTTCACGAAACGGAATGACCATGAGCCACATGATCGAAGTGTTCGACACCACATTGCGCGACGGCCTGCAGGTCGAAGGCGTGTCGGCGACCGTGGAGGACAAGTTGCGCATCGCCGAGCAACTCGACCACCTCGGCGTTCACTTCATCGAAGGCGGTTGGCCGGGCGCCAATCCGAAGGACATCGAGTTCTTCGCGCGCGCCGCCACCGATCTGCGTCTCACGACGAGCACGCTCGTGGCGTTCGGCTCCACCCGGCGCCCGCGAGGCAAGGTCGACGACGACGCCACGTTGCGTCATCTGGTCGATGCCAACACCAGCGCCGTGTGCATCGTGGCCAAGAGTTGGGACTATCACGTTCTCAACGCGCTGCAGACCACGCTCGAAGAGGGTGAGTCGATGATCGCCGACTCGGTCGATTTCCTGGTGGGTCACGGCCGTCGGGTACTCGTCGACATGGAGCACTTCTTCGACGGGTTCAAGCGCAATCAGGAGTTCGCACTGCGCGCCATCGAGGCGGCCGTCGTGAAGGGCGCCAGCCATCTCGTGCTGTGCGACACCAACGGCGGCAGCCTGCCGCACGAAGTGCAGGAGATCGTCGGAGTGGTGAAGCGTCACGTGGGCGACGACGTCACCATCGGAATCCACTGCCACGACGACACCGGATGTGCGGTGGCCAATTCGATGGCCGCCGTTCTGGCCGGCGCGCGCCACGTGCAGGGCACGCTGAACGGTCTCGGTGAGCGCACCGGTAACACCAACCTCACCACCGTGATTCCCAACCTGCAGTTGAAGCTCGGGTACGAGTGCCTGCCCGAAGGTCGTCTCGAGCGCCTCACCGCCGTGAGCAATCACGTGGCCGAGGTGCTCAACCGCCCGCTCAATCCGCAGGCGCCTTACGTGGGTTCGTCGGCGTTCGCGCACAAGGCTGGTTTGCACGTGAGTGCCATCGCCCGCGCCAAGGATGCGTACGAGCACGTCGATCCCGAACTCGTGGGCAACGGCACGCGTTTCGTCGTGAGCGAGATGGCCGGACGCGCCACCATCACCATGAAGGCCGACGAACTCGGTCTCGAGATGGACGGCCCGGCGGTCAATCAGGTGATCGACGATCTGAAGCGTCTCGAGCACGAGGGTTACCACTTCGAAGCGGCCGACGCCTCGCTCGAACTGCTGATGCGCCGCGCCACCGGTTGGCAGCAGGACTTCTTCCGGGTCGAGAGCATGCGCGTGATCACCGACGAGGGTGCGACTGGCGACTTCACCACCGAGGCCACTGTCAAGGTGTGGGTCGGGTCCGACAGCAACGCCACGCGTCACGTGCACACCGCCGAGGGCAACGGTCCGGTGAACGCCATCGACACTGCGTTGCGTGCGGCGGTGCAGGGCGCCTACCCGCAACTGGCCAAGGTGCACCTCACCGACTACAAGGTACGCATCCTCGACGGCGCCACCGCAACGGGAGCAGTGACACGCGTTCTGCTCGACGCCACCGACGGCGAGCGTTCGTGGACCACCATCGGCGTGAGCAGCAACATCATCGAAGCCTCGTGGCGCGCCCTCGAAGAATCGATCGTGTACGGATTGCTCCATACGTCGGCCTGACGAATCGCGAACCGACCCACTACGCTTCGCCCATGGCCGCTCCGCGTTACGCCCCCACGCCCGTCACCGACGTCGTTCGCACGTACGCGTCGCCCGATGTGGCACCGGCACCGTGGTCGCCCGACCGCCCGGCCGATCTCGACGCGGGTCAGCCGACCGGCGAGCGTCTCGGCTACCAGGGTCCCGATCAGGGGTATGGCCTCACCTTGGCCCGTCGTTTCCGTGATCGCCTGCACGTGGGCGAACTGCACTCCGAGGACGCGATTCGCGGCTGTCTCAACGTCGCTTTGCGCCGAGCCTCTCTCTTCGGTCGGGCCCCGGTGATCCACGACCTCGCCATCGCCTACACCATGTGGGGTTTCCTCGATCCCAATCCGCCGGCCGATCTCGTGGCGCGTCGGGTCGAGTTGTTCGAAGGCGTGGGTCACGTGCACCACTACAAAGAGGCGCGGGCCATCGTCGATCTCGTTCCCGAGTCGACCTTGCGCAGCACACCGGCCCAAGTGGCGGCGCGGTATCCCGCGCAGTGGCGCGAACTCACCGGCGCCTGACCACTCCGTCACATTCGGGGACGGACATCGTGCTCCCGATGGCGTATTACCGGCCTGTCACTTAGCCTGTCGGGCGTGACCGACTACCGCGCTCCTCTCGACGACATCGACTTCGTGCTCAACCGGGTCTGCGGACTCGACCGCATCCTCGAGATGCCAGGTTTCACCGGCGCCGACTCGGCCATGGTGCGAGACCTCTTGGCCGAAGCCGCGCGCTTCATGGAGGAGAAGTTGGCGCCGATCAATCGCGTGGGCGACACCTTCGGTGTGCGACGCAACGACGACGGGAGCATCACCACCGCGCCGGGTTTCCGTGAGGCCTACCAGGCCTACGTGAACGCCGGTTGGGGAGCGGTGCCCTTCGAGGAGGGTTACGGCGGCGGTGGCTTCCCGTGGATGGTGGGCATCGCCATCCAGGAGATGATGACGGCGGCCAACATGTCGTTCTCGATGTGTCCGCTCCTCACACAAGGTGCGATCGACGCGCTCGCTCATCACGGCAGCGAAGAACAGCGCATGACCTATCTGCCCAAGATGATCACCGGTGAGTGGACCGGCACCATGAACCTCACCGAGCCCGACGCCGGCAGCGACGTAGGCGCCGTGCGCACACGCGCGGCGCGTCAGGCCGACGGCTCGTACCTCATCACCGGCACCAAGATCTACATCTCGTTCGGCGAACACGACATGGCCGACAACATCGTGCACCTCGTGCTGGCGCGCACGCCCGACGCACCTCCGGGAACCAAGGGCATCTCGTGTTTCATCGTGCCGAAGTTCTTGTTGAACGCCGATGGCACGCCCGGCAAGCACAACGACATCACGTGTGTGTCGGTCGAGCACAAGATGGGCATTCACGCCAGCCCCACGTGCGTGTTGTCGTACGGCGACAACGGCGGTGCGGTCGGCTATCTCATCGGTGAAGAGAACCGCGGTATGCAGTACATGTTCACGATGATGAATCAGGCTCGCCTGTCGGTGGGTCTGCAGGGCCTGGCTCTCGGTGATCGCGCCTATCAGCAGGCGTTGCAGTACGCGAAGGATCGTCGTCAGGGTCGTGCTCCTGGTGCTCCGGCCGGCGAGGCATCGCCGATCATCGACCATCCCGACGTGAAGCGCATGCTGCTCACCATGAAGACGAGCCTCGAAGCGCTGCGTCGCCTCTGCTACTGGAATGCGGCGTGCCTCGACGTGGCGAGCCATCACTCCGAAGCTGCCGAGCGCGAGTGGGCGGCCGATCAGGCGGCCTTGCTCACCCCGCTGTCGAAGGGTTGGGGTACCGATCTCGGTGTCGAACTCACCGGTCTCGCCGTGCAAATTCATGGTGGTATGGGCTTCGTCGAAGAAACCGGTGTGGCGCAGCACTACCGCGACGCGCGCATCACCACCATCTACGAAGGCACCAACGGCATCCAGGCCATCGACCTGGTGGGTCGCAAGATAGGTTTGCGCGGCGGAGCGGTGATCACGCGTCATCTCGATGCCATCGAAGAGTTGTGTGGTCGACTCGACAAGCACGCCGATCTGGCGGCCACGGCTGCAGCCCTGCGCGCAACGCTCGAGGCCACGCGCAACGCGACCAACTGGCTGGCTACTCGCGCCGCCGATCCGTTGTCGATGCTGTCGGGTGCCACGCCGTATCTGCGTCTGTTGAGCACGCTCACCGGCGGATTCCTGCTCGCCGAGTCGGCGCTGATCGCCCGAGACCAGGAGTCCGAGGTGGGGGCTGCCACGGTGGCCGAACGAGTCACCTCGGCCCGCTTCTTCTGCGAACAACTGATGCCGGCCGTCGACGGCATGGTCGGAGCGGTGACCGGCGATCCGGCCCTGCTCATGAGCGCGATCTGACCAGTCCGATCAGGCCGCGATGCGCGAGTTCTCGAGCAGAGCGATGAGCGGTTCGAACATCTGTCTCAAGTCGAGCCGGTCGTAGCCGCCCACCAACTCCTGCAGGAGCATGGCTCCGAGTCCGCTCGACCGGATCAACCGGGTGGTGCGCAACAACGTCGCCGGGTCGAGTTCGGCGTTGGCGGCCCACGCGTGCGACACCTGGCGATTCACGTCGGTGTCGACGCGACGTAACGCCTGTCCGATCATCGGATCGTGCAGCGCGGCCAGATGGAACTCGAGTCGCAGACGTCGTTGATCGGATGCCGATGGTTGCAGCAGTCCGCGATACGTGGCGAGTCGTGATGTGAGCAGACGTTCCTGCCACGTCTCCGAGCCGGCCGGAGACGGTTCGACGGCGCGTGCTCCGGAGTAGATCGCCCCGAGAAGTTTGCTTGCCACGTCGGCGAACAATTCGGGACGCGTGCGATACTCGGCGAACAAGGTGCTCGGGGGAACGCCAGCGGCTCGCGCGATGCGTTGGGTGGTGGCGCGTTCGATGCCGCCATGTGCGATCACGCGCGCTGCACCGTTCACGAGCGCGTCACGCATCTCGTTCTCGGTGTGCACGATCGGTTCGCCGGGTGCCACCGGATCGGGGAGTGGGATTCGACCCACGTTCGGCTCAGCGTGCATGGCCTCGGCCACTCGGCGAGCGAAGGCCCAATCCTCGGCGTCGTAGAGATCGGCGGTGTCGAACAGCAGCACGCCCATCACCACGGCGAGAAGAATGCGCTGGCGAGCGACGGAAGGGTCCGAGGAGTCGGCGCCGATCCCCAGTTCGTCGCACCAACGTCGCATGTCGGGACCCACCACTTCGGCCAATTCCGGCACGCGGGTCGCAGCGATGAGCACGCTCGCCCCGGGGCGCAGTGGCCCGCTCGGGTTGGTGAGCGCCCGGCTGGTGGCGGCGTGCGCGGCGTCGCGGCGATCGCTGATCGACAAGGCTTCCAACGAGTTGGCCACGAACATCTCCATCGGCGTGGCGATGCGGTTCTGCCAGAGGCCCACCAGGATCTCGGCCGGGTTCTCGTAGCGGGCGTAGACGGCCCCGGTGGTCAGGCCGGCGGTGCGGGCCAGTTCGAGGGCGGCGAAGCGGTCGGGGCCCCGCTCGCGCAACAGGTCGAGCCCGGTGTCGAGGAAGAGCTCGTCGTTGCGAGCGGCGTCGGCGCGACGGCGAGTGGGCACGGCCGACAAGACTAACTGTGGTCAGTAATGTCTACAGAAGAAATTTCCCGTGTCTGAGCAGGTGTTTCAGGCCGGCGCGTCGATGGCGTGGGCCGTGAGGGCCGCCAGATCGCAGAACTCGAGCGCCGACACGTGCGTGGCGGCCAGCACCACTCTGGGCGCTCGTCCGGCCAGAAACGCCTCCTGCCAGCGCGACGCACACAGGCACCATTGGTCGCCGTCTTTCAAGCCGGCGAACCCGTACTGGGGCATCGGTGTGCTGAGGTCGTTGCCGGCCGCCTTGCTGAAGGCCAGGAATTCGTCGGTCATGATGGCGCACACCACGTGCATGCCCGGATCGTCGCCCCGGGATTCGCAACACCCGGTGCGGTAGTAGCCGGTGAGAGGATCGAACGAGCAGGGTTGGAGATCGCCACCCAGAACGTTGCGCTGCGTCATGCCACGGTCACGTCGAAGAGTTGGCCGACCAGATAGGTGACACCGCAGGCGACCAAGAGGATGATGATCTGACGCGCGGCGGTGCGCGGCACGCCTCGTTCGGCGGTTGCCCCGATGGCGGCCCCCACGAAACCGGCAGCGATCACGCCGATGGCGACCGACCACACCTTGGGCGCGGTGCCTTCACCGATGAACCACGGAACCACCGGCAACAGCGCGCCGAACAGGAAGCAGACGAGGGAGAGCAGGGCGGCCTTCATGGGCGACGGCAACACACCTGGATCGACACCGAGTTCTTCGCGCGCGTGCACGGCGAGCGCGGCATCGGGTCGGCGCATCACGTCGGCGGCCGCGGCGCGAGCACGTTCGGGTTCGATGCCGTGACTCTCGTAGATCTTGGCCAATTCGTTGGTCTCGGCGAGGGTGTTGACGCGCAACTCGCGCTTCTCGATCTCGAGTTCGCGGGTGATGAGTTCGTTCTGTGCCGAGACCGACACCCATTCACCGGCCGCCATACTCGCGCCACCGGCGATGGCACCGGCGAGACCGGCCAGTCGCACGACGGTGGAGTCGACGCCGCTACCGGCGAAACCGATCACGAGCGACACGTTCGACACCAATCCATCGCTGATACCGAACACGGCGGCGCGGGCGAGTCCGCCGGCGACACTGCGGTGACCGTCGTGTTGTTCGACCGATGTGTAGGCGTGGCGACCCATGAGACGACCCTACTCCCGTGTCGCCCGGCCGGTAGCGTGACGAACGCATGTCGTCCGGCACGAACACGTCAGGTGCACCGCGCTACCGTTTCGCCCCGTCGCCCACTGGTTTCTTCCACGTCGGCGGGGCGCGGACCGCGCTCTACAACTGGGCCTTGGCCAAGAATGAGGGCGGCACCTTCGTCTTGCGCATCGAGGACACCGACGAAGCCCGCAATCGTCCCGAATGGACCGAGGGCATCATCGACGCTCTGGCCTGGATCGGAATCAGCCGCGACGACCCCACGTTCGAAGGCCCGTATTTCCAGAGCCAGTACGCCGAGGCGCACGTGGCGGCGGCCGAGCGGCTCTTCCGTGAGGGTCACGCCTACTACTGCGATCTCACGAGTGAACAGATCCAGGAGCGCGCCAAGGCGGCGGGCAAACCGGGCTACGACGGCTATTCGCGTGATCGCGGTCTCGAACCCGGCCCGGGTCGCGTGTTGCGTTTCCGTGTTCCCGAAGGCGCAACGGTGGTCGACGATCTGGTGCGCGGACGAGTCGAGTTCCAGAACGACACCATCGAGGACTTCGTGCTGCTGCGAGGAAACGGGTCGCCCATGTTCTTGCTCGCAAACGTGGTCGACGACGTGTCGATGGGCATCACGCACGTGGTGCGCGCCGAGGAGCATCTGCCCAACACGCCCAAGCAGCAGATGTTGTGGGAAGCGCTCGGTCACACTCCGCCCACATGGGCGCACGTACCGGTCCTCGTGAACGAGCAGCGCAAGAAGTTGTCGAAGCGTCGCGACAAGGTGGCGCTCGAGCAGTATCGCGCCGAGGGCTATCTGGCCGACGCGATGGTGAACTACCTCATGACGCTCGGCTGGGCGCCGCAAGGCGACACCGAGATCGTGCCGTGGTCGCGCATTCAGAGTGAGTTCCGTCTGGAGGACGTGAACCATTCACCGGCTTTCTTCGATCTGAAGAAGTTGGCGGCGTTCAACGGTGAATACATCCGCGCCATGTCGGTCGACGATTTCGTCGCCGCGTGCGAGCCGTGGTTGCACGGCGAGGCTGCGCCGTGGCCCGCCGATCGCTTCGACGCCGGTGTGTTCCGCTCGCTCGCCGAACTGGTGCAGACGCGCATCGTCACGATGAGTGAAGTTCCCACGCTCGTCGACTTCATGTTCCTGCCCGAGGCGCTGATCGATCAGGTCGCGTGGGACAAGACCTTCGCCGCTGCGGATTCGGCCGCCATGTTGCGATCGGCGCGCGAGAAGTTCGCGGCAGTCGACTGGTCGGCCGAGGCGTTGAAGACCACGACCGAAGAATGCGGAACGGCGCTCGGGTTGAAGCTCGGTAAGGCGCAGGCACCGGTGCGCGTGGCGGTCACCGGTCGCACGGTCGGTCCGCCGCTCTTCGAAGCCCTCGAATTGTTGGGTCGCGATGCAGTGCTGACACGTCTCGATACAGCCATCACTCGTCTCGGCTGACGGGTGGTCACGTGAGCGACGATTTTCTTCCGCCGCCTCCGCCGGGATCGACGCCGGCGGACGGGACGATGGGGGAGCCGCCGCGCGGGGATGCACCCTGTGACGACACCCCGCGCGTCACTCTGCGTCCGGCCCGCTTCTTCGTGCCGCGCTGGTGGAAGCGGGGCGGCTGGTGGCGCTCGCTGCTCGCGGTGCTCACCGTGTTCGTGTCGTCGTTCCTCTATCTCGCCGTCACTCTCTTCCAAGTCTGGAACACCGGTCGTTCCGATCACGCGAGTCCGGTCGACGCCATCGTGGTGATGGGTGCGGCGCAGTACGACGGGCGCCCGTCTCCGCAGTTGCAGGCCCGACTCGATCACGTGGTCGAGTTGTGGAACGAGGGCTTGGCGCCACTCGTGATCGTCACCGGTGGAAACAGGCCCGGTGATCGTTTCACCGAGGCCGAATCGTCGCGTCGCTACCTCGTCGACGCCGGGGTGCCCGATGGCGCGATCGTGGGTGAGGACGAGGGCACGAGTTCGTGGGAGTCGCTGCAGAACGTGGCCAACCGCGCCGACGAATGGGGAGTGCGTTCGGTGGTGTTGGTGAGCGACCCGTTCCATTCGCTGCGCATCTGCCTGATGGCGAAGGAGCTGGGCCTCTCGGCTCACACGTCGGCCACCGACACCAGCCCGGTTCGGGGTTGGGCGGCGACCCGTGAGCACCTCACCGAGACGGCCGGGGTGGCGGTGGGGCGCATCGTGGGCTTCGGCACCCTCGAGCGCTGGATCGGCTGACCGACCCCGACCGACCGAGTGGGCCGGCCCACCAGGTGGGGTCGCCCGGGTCGACCACTACAATCGTGGTGCTCCTTGGGGAGTGGTGTAACTGGCAACACAGCAGATTCTGGTTCTGTTATTCAGGGTTCGATTCCTTGCTCCCCAGCCATGCGACCGGGCTTCGGCCCGGTCGTTTCGCGTCACCGGAAAATTGTTGCGCTGATCACTCG
>JBDLRN010000014.1:0-97551 GCA_039800005.1 Actinomycetota bacterium
TCGGGATCGACGGCCGAGATCACAGAGGCACCCTAGCGAGGACCGACGGGCCGCTCTAGCCTTTCCTCGATGAGCGACGTGAACCCCATCCACCTCACGACGAGTGGACCGCCCGAGACCCGACTTCCGCTTCCGCCCGCCGAGTTCCGGCACGCGTCGGCCCAGGTCGCCGACATGGCTCCGGCCGAGCGATTCGACGCACTGTCGAAGATCGTCGCCGTTCACCCGCGCGAGAGCGCCGGCTGGGCCGCGCTCGGTGATCACGCCATCGATGCGATCACGAAATACGCGTTCTATCGAGTCGGCTACCACCGAGGGCTCGATGCCTTGCGCGCGAACGGTTGGCGCGGCTCGGGTTACGTGCGTTGGGACCACGACGGAAACACCGGGTTCCTGCGTTGTCTCCTCGGCCTCTCGCGACTCGCCGGTTCCATCGGCGAGACCGATGAGGAGGAGCGGTGTCGGCTGTTCCTTCTGCAACTCGATCCGCGCGGCGTGCCCGACGGCGTGTGATCCGGGTTCGCTCGTGAACAGGCCGTCGGTCACGGGAGTCGTTCTCGCCGGGGGTCGAAGTCGGCGAATGGGAGTCGACAAGGCCGACGTCGTCTTCGGCGGTCGCACCATGCTCCAACGAAGCATCGACACCCTCAGCCGGGCTGGTTGCTCTCCGGTGCTGGTGCTGCATCGCCGACCCGAGGACCTGGACTCCGTGGGTGTCGCCATTCGTCGCGATCTCGGTGGGGGAGAAGGCCCCCTCGACGGCCTCGTCTCGGCGCTCGCGATCGCCGAGACGCCCGTCGTGGTGACGCTGCCCGTCGACCTCCCGTTGATCGGAGGCGACGACGTCCGCCGTCTGATCGGCGAACTCGAACGGATCCTGCAACGCGGCATGGACCTCGACGCCGTTGCACTCGCCGACGATTCCGATTCTCGACAACACCTGGCGGCGGCGTGGCGACGAGATCGTTGTCTGGAAGCGCTGCGTCGATCCTTCGACGACGGCGAACGATCGGTGCATCGGGCCATCTCCGGATTCGCGATGGCATGGATTCGAGTGCCGGCCAGCCGTCTGCTCAACGTCAACACTCCGGACGATCTCGCGTCAGGAGGTGAGCCGACCACTAGCCTGTGAGCCGAGATGGCTTCCACGCAGGGCGATTCGTTCGATTGGGTCGCCGACGACTCCGAACTCCAGGCTTTGGTCGATCGTCTGTCATCCGTCGACGAATACGCACTCGACACGGAGTTCCACCGAGAGCGGACCTATTTTCCGAGGCTTGCACTCATGCAGTTCGCCTGGCGCGAGGCGGGACGTCAGCACATCGCACTGGTCGACCCGCTCGCATGCGACGTGACGTCGCTCCGTCCGCTGATCGACTCCGATCGCCTGATTCTCTTCCACGCCGCACAACAGGACCTCGACGTCCTGTCCCACGCCGTCGGCGTGATTCCTCGGCATCTTCACGACACGCAGATCGCCGCCGGATTCCTCGGCTACTCGAGTCCATCGCTCGCCAATCTCGTGAACGCCGAGCTGAAGACCAATCTTCCGAAGGGTGATCGCCTGACCGACTGGCTGAGACGCCCCCTCACCGAAGCTCAGTGCCGATACGCAGCGAGCGACGTCGAGTTCCTGTTCGACATCCGCGATCGACAGCGGGAGCGACTGACCGAACGTGGTCGTCTGGCGTGGGCCGACGACGCCTGTCGCGAACTTCTGACTCGTCGGGTCGGTCCGCTGGACCCCAGCCTGGCGTGGACCCGCATCAAGGACGTTCGCACCATGCGTCCGCGAACCCGGGGTGTTCTGGCTGCGTTGGCCGCCTGGCGGGAGGCGCGAGCCATGGCGAGCGACATACCGCCGCGTCAGGTCCTGGCCGACCTGGCCCTCCAGGGGATCGCGCAACGTGAGCCGTCCACGATCGAGGAACTCGCCCAGGCTCGTGGTGTGGACGACCGCCATGTGAGAGGGGGGTTCGCGGCCGAGATTCTCGACGCCGTGCGTCGGGGACGAGAGACACCTCTCGAGCTGCCACCGTCAGACGGAGACGACCTCGATCGTTCGTTGCGTCCGGCCGTGACGTTGGTCTCGGCCTGGGTCAGCGAAGTCGCCCGTCGTGAGGAGATCGACCCGGCACTGCTCGGAACACGGGCCGACATCGTCGACTTCCTACGCGGCGCTGAGGGGGCTCGTCTGGGAACGGGTTGGCGCCACGACCTGGTCGGATGGCAACTGGGGGACATCGTCGGCGGGCGGGCTGCGCTGGCCTTCGACGGGCGGGGCGGACTGCTTCTGCAGCCGGTGTCCCCGATCTGACGTCCGATCGGTTCCCCACGATCCCCACGAAGACCATCGTCGGGGCCTAGACTCCCCGCTGGCCCTCGTGGCCTCCCGTAACCCCCTGACAACGTTCGGAGTCCTCTCGTGAAAAAGGGACGTCACCGCCGCTTCGAAGAAGCACGAAAGCTCAAGCAGGCTGGTCCGAGCGCGCTCGACCTCGGGTTGGGCTCGGACCGTGCGCCGCGTACGCAGGACGACGAGTACGCCGCTTTGGCCGAAAAGTACGGCGTGGTCTTCGACGACGATGACGACTCCGATGACAACGACGACCAGAACGACGACGTCTGACATTTCATGACCACAGCTCAGAAGTTGCGCAACGTCGCTCTCGTCGCGCACGTCGACCACGGCAAGACCACTTTGGTCGATGGCCTCTTGCGTGCCACCGGAACCTTCGCCAGCCATCAGGCGGTCGTCGATCGGGTGATGGACAGCAACGACCAGGAACGCGAACGCGGCATCACCATCCTGGCCAAGGCGGCCTCGGTCGTCTGGAAGGACACCAAGATCAATCTGGTCGACACCCCGGGACACGCCGACTTCGGCGGTGAGGTCGAGCGAGCTCTGACCCTGGTCGACGGAATCGTGCTTCTGGTGGACGCCGCCGAAGGGCCGTTGCCGCAGACCCGGTACGTGCTGCAAAAGGCGTTGTCGCGAGACCTGCCGGCGATCGTGGTGATCAACAAGGTCGACCGTCAGGACGCTCGACCCGACGAGGTGCTCGACGAGGTCTACCAATTGTTCATCGACCTCGACGCCGCCGATCACCACATCGAATTCGACGTCATTTCGGCGATCGCTCGCGACGGTCGTGCGATTCGCGGCATCGGGATGCCCACCGAGAACGATGACCTTTCGGCCCTGCTCGACACGATCCTCGAACGGATTCCGTCTCCCGCGGGCGATGCCGACCAGCCGCTGCAAGCGCTCGTCACCAACCTCGATGCCTCGGACTACCTCGGTCGCCTGGCCATCGGGCGCGTGGTGAACGGAGTGCTTCGCAAGGGCGACACGGTGGCCTTGCTCGAAGAGGAGTTCGGCGCAGGTCAGCCCCCTTTGAAACGACGCTTGACCTCACTCATGGAGTTCTCCGGAGTCGGTCGCGCCGATGTCGACGCCCTCGTGGCCGGGGATCTGTTCGTCGTCTCAGGTTTCCCCGAGGTCGAGATCGGCGACACCATCGCGTCGTCCGAGGATCCGATCGCCCTCCCGCGTCTCACGGTCGACGAGCCGGTGCTGTCGATGACCTTCGGCGTGAACACCTCTCCGTTCGCTGGTCGTGAAGGCAAGTACCTCACGTCACGTCACTTGCTCGATCGTCTGCGTCGAGAAGTCCTCGGCAACGTCTCGATTCGTCTGCGAGAAACCGACACCGCCGAAGTAATGGAGGTCGCCGGACGAGGAGAACTTCAGTTGGCCGTGCTCATCGAATCCATGCGTCGTGAGGGCTACGAGTTGCAGGTCAGCCGCCCTGAAGTCATCACCAAGGAAGTCAACGGCAAGACCTTCGAGCCTCTCGAACGAGGTGTGTGCGACGTGCCCGACGAGTACGTGGGCACCGTCACACAAGCGCTGGCGCCACGTAAGGGTCGCGTCACCGATCTGCGGGCCGGTGATCCCGGTCGCACCGTCGTGACCTTCGAGTGTCCGAGTCGTGGCCTGATCGGATTCCGGTCGCTGCTCCTTTCGGCCACTCGTGGTACGGCGTTGCTCCACCAACATCACGCCGGATGGACACCGTGGGCGGGCGAGCTCCCTCACCGATCCGGTGGGGCGATGGTCGCCGACCGCGAAGGCCAGGTCACCGCGTACGCCCTCGACAACCTGCAGTTGCGCGGCGAGTTGTTCGTCGAACCGGGAGACAAGGTGTACGAAGGAATGGTCGTCGGCGAATCGGCACGGGGCGACGAGATGGTCGTCAACGCCGTGCGAGCCAAGGAGAAGACCAACATTCGCACCCACAGCCACGACGACGGCGTGAAGCTGGCAGCAGCTCGTCTGCACACTCTCGAGTCGGCCATCGAATGGATCGCCGACGACGAGTTGGTCGAGATCACTCCCACGTCGATCAGAATCCGCAAACGTCACCTCGGACTTGAGGACCGACGTCGAGCCTTCAAGAAGGCTCAGGCGGTCTGAGACCGAACCGCTGCCCGTCGACGACTCACCTGCGCTTGCGGATCCGAACCGGTTGCGGGTCGGCCTCGTGCGGCAAGGGAAAATTGCCCGATCGCTCCAGAAGTTCGACCAACTGGTCGTAGACCTCGGCACCGACCGTCTCGATCAGTTCGTCTTTCAGGTATCGATACACCGGCTCTCGGCCGACGAAGGCGTCGGACGAGTCGGTGCACCACCAGTGGAACTCGTCACCCGACACGCCCCAGTCGCGGCGCTTCCACTCCCGGACGATCGTGGTCACGTAGCCGGTGTCGTCCTCGGAGTGCTCGAGATGAATCGGCAACTGCCAACAGACGTTGGGCTTCCAGTCGAGCGGGCGCTCGCCGGCTTCCATGGCCCCGATGTGCAGAGCGCAACCGGCTCCGCCCTCGAACCCGGGTCGATTGAGGAAGATGCAGGCGCCGTCGACGACTCGGGTGGTCGTTTCGCCCGTCTTGGCTCGTTTCAGGAAACCCTTCTTCTCCGCGTTCTTCTTGAACTGCCAATTCTTCTTCGTCAGGCGAACCGAGGAACGCACCACCACGGCCACGTCGTCCTCGTCGACGAAGTGCGCCCCGAACGAGCAGCATCCTTGATTCAGGTGTTCGGCCGGGTCCTCGAGGACCCCTTGGCAACCCTCGCCGAAGATGCACTTCCACGACGAGCGAAGGAACGTGGCGTCGAAGACCCAGGTCCGCATCTCCTTGGGATCCTCGAAGGAGATCATCTCGTGGAGATCGATGTGTCGGCCTGAAGTTCGGGCGGGGGTTCGGGGAGTGGAGTGGGCCGAGCGGCGAGGAGTTGACGTCACCCGATCAGCCTAGATCGTGGCCGGTAGCCTCGCATCGATGTCTCACCGACCGCCGACGACCGCACAGGGACTGCGTGATTCGTTCACGTCCTTCTTCGCCGAGCACGATCACTCGATCGTCGATTCGGCGAGCCTCATTCCGCACGATCCGACGGTGCTCTTCACCGTGGCCGGAATGGTTCCGTTCAAGCCGTTCTTCGTCGGCGACGAGACGCCTCCGTACAAGAGAGCGGCCACGGTCCAGAAATGCGCGCGGGCCGGCGGCAAGCACAACGACCTCGATGACGTGGGTCGGACCAAACGGCATCTCGTCTTTTTCGAGATGTTGGGGAACTTCTCCTTCGGCGACTACTTCAAGGAGTCGGCGATCCCGTGGAGTTGGGAACTGGTCACCGAGCGTTTCGGCTTCGACGGTGATCGCATCTGGATCACGGTTCACGAGAGCGACGACGAGGCCGAGGCGATCTGGCACGACGTCGTCGGAGTCCCGATGGATCGCATCCAACGACTCGGCGACAAGGACAATTTCTGGCAGATGGGCGAGACCGGTCCGTGTGGACCGTGCTCCGAACTGCACATCGACCGTGGTCCGGCCTTCGGGCCCGACGGTGGCCCGCTCCACGATCCGCAAGGTGACCGGTTCATGGAGTTCTGGAACCTGGTCTTCATGCAGTTCAATCAGGCAGCCGACGGACTCCGGACCCCGCTTCCCAAACCTTCGATCGACACCGGGGCGGGGCTCGAACGCATCCTGGCTCTCATTCAGGGTGTCGACTCGGTGTGGGAGACCGACGCGCTGTTCCCGCTCGTCGAACGAGCGCAGTCGCTGACCGGGGCCTCCTACCGCGTCGGCGACTACGACGACCGCCCCAGCTTCAGTCTGCGCGTCCTCGCCGAGCACGCCCGAAGCTCGGCCATGCTGGTCGCCGACGGGGTCTTCCCATCGAACGAAGGGCGTGGCTACGTGCTGCGTCGCATCATTCGTCGCGCCATTCGACACGCCTACCTCCTCGGGACCGAGAAGTTGGTCATGCCCGAACTCGCCGCCACGGCCATCGATCTGTGCCAGGCCGCCTACCCCGACACTGCGAAACAGAAGGACTTCGTGCTCGAGGTGTTGACGCGCGAAGAGGAGCGGTTCCGCCAGACGTTGAAGACCGGCGTGAGCATCCTCGATCACGAGATCCAGGAGATCTCGGCCGGAGGAGTGCTGTCGGGTTCGACCGCGTTCTTGTTGCACGACACGTACGGCTTCCCGCTCGAAGTGACCGAGGAGATCGTGGCCGAGCGCGGTCTGGGCGTCGATCGAGCGGGCTTCGACGTCGAGATGGACGCCCAACGGACGCGCGCGAAAGCGGCACGACGCACCGAGCGAACCGACGACGAGATCATGGATCAGTACCGTCGACTCTCCGACGAGCACGGTGCGACTGTCTTCGTCGGTTACGAATCCGACGAGTCGTCGTCGCGAGTCATCGGCGTGATCGAAGGTGACGAACACGTCGACGTGTTCCTCGACCGGTCTCCGTTCTACGCCGAAAGCGGTGGGCAGGTCGGCGACACCGGCTTCCTTCGGGCCGAAGGTGCCGAATGGGAGGTGCTCGACACCACGTTCGCGCTTCCCGGTCTACGACGACATCGGTGCCGGCCCGTCCATGGCCAACTGGCGGTCGGCGACGACGTTCGCGCTTCCATCGACGCCGAACGCCGGCGGGCCATCCGTCGCCATCACACGGCGACACACATCTTGCACTGGGCACTTCGCGAGGTCCTCGGCGATCACGTGAAGCAGGCCGGTTCGTTGGTCGACGATTCACGCCTTCGCTTCGACTTCAGCCATTACTCGGCTCTCTCGGACGCCGAAATTCGCGACATCGAACGGCTGGCCAACCAGCAGACCCTGTCCAACACCGCGGTGTCGGCGTACGAGACGTCGAAGGACGCAGCTCTCGCCGACGGGGCCATCGCCTTCTTCGGCGACAAGTACGGCGACACCGTACGCGTCCTTCGGGCCGGTGACTCCTTCGAGTTGTGCGGAGGAACCCACGTGTCGGCCACCGGCGACATCGGCATCGTGAAAATCGTCTCCGAAGGCTCGGTCGGCGCCAACCTGCGACGCATCGAAGCGGTCGCCGGTGAGCGAACTCTCGCCCTGCTCCAGGATCGCACGAGTGCCCTCGCCAGTATCGGTGCCCTGGTCGGGGCGTCCCTCGACGACGTACAGACAGGCGTGACCCGTCGTCTCGACGACCTGAAGTCGGCTCAGGACGAGATCAAGAAGCTTCGATCCTCGATGGCCGCCGGTCGGGCCGCCGAGATCGCCGCCGCCGCCGTCGACGGTGCTGTGGTGAGCCGGGTCGACGGTCTCGATCCGGGTGACCTGCGCGATCTGGCGATCGCCGTGCGTCAACGCCCCGGTGTGCGTGCCGTGGTTCTCGGTGGCGTGACATCGAGCGGCGGTGTGGCTCTGGTCGCGGCGGTCACCGAAGGAGGAACCGCCGGACCGCTCATCGGTCCGGCCGCCAAGCTCGTCGGCGGTGGAGGTGGCGGAAAGGGTGACATCGCGACCGCCGGGGGCAAGATTCCCGAGAAGCTCGACGAGGCTCTCGAACTCGTCCGGTCGACCATCGGCGAAAGATGACCCGTCTCCGACCTCGCGGTCGGGGAGAATGAGCCGGTGCGTGTCCTCGGTCTCGATCTCGGATCCAAGCGGATCGGCGTGGCCGTGTCCGACAGTTCCGAGACGATCGCGTCACCTGTCACGGTGATCCGCCGTTCCGCTCGACTGAGAGACGACCACGCGAACATTCGGCGCATCGCCGACGACGAGGAAGCCGAACTCATCGTCGTCGGGCTGCCCATCACGATGGCCGGAGAGATCGGTCCGGCGGCTCGCGCGGTGACGGAGGAGTCCGAAGCCATCGCTGCCGCGACCGGTCGCCCCATCGAACTCTTCGACGAGCGGATGACCACGGTGACCGCCGATCGCGTCCTGAAGGAAGCATCCTTGTCGGCCACGGCCCGCCGTCAGTTCGTCGACAAGGTCGCGGCGGCCGTCATGCTGCAGACCTGGCTCGATCGACGTCGGAGCCGGTCGTGACCGATCTGCTCGACGATCTCGTCGACCGGGACGCCGATCGCGATGCTCTCGTTCGACGTTCGTTGGTCGTGCGCACCCGTGAACGGCGATGGCTGGGACGGATCGCGGTCGTGTTCTCGGTCGTCGTCCTGCTCGGAGTGGTGCTCTACGGCTGGATCACGTGGCGTCACCTGGAGCGAGTCAACCCGCCGGGTGACCCCGGGGCAGCTCAGATCTTCGAGGTCACCGAGGACGACGATCTCGAGTCGTTGAGTCGGCGACTCGAAGCGGAGGGGTTCGTCGTCGACGACGCGACGTTCCGGCGTTACACCCGTGACGAAGGCGGACTCGACATCGTTCCCGGTTTCTACACCTTGCGCCCGTACGACCACATCGGAAATCTGCTGCGTGTCCTGCGCACTCCTCCCAACGAGACGTTCTGGAGGGTCACCATCCCCGAGGGTTACACGATCGACCAGATGGCCGATCGTCTCTCCGAGACGATTCCGGGATTCGACCCCGTCGTGTTCCGGGAGCGCGCCACCACGCCGGGATCGCCGCCGATCGAGAGTCGGTACGCCCCCGGTGTGTCGAATCTCGAAGGTCTGCTGTTCCCCGACACGTATTCGATCGCCGGTGACGAGACTCCGTCGCAGGTACTGCAACGCATGGTGCGTCTGATGGAGCGAGTCGGACGACAGGAGGGGCTCGACGATTCGGCCGCGACCGTCGGCCTCGATCCCTATTCGGTCCTCGTCATTGCCTCGATGATCGAGCGCGAGGCCAAGACCGACCAGGACCGCCCCGTGATCGCGCGGGTGATCTACAACCGATTGGCGATGGGCATGAACCTCGAGATCGACGCCACGCTTTACTACCGGCAGGATCCCGAGACGCCGTTCCTCGAACTCAAGGAGATCGACTCTCCCTACAACACCTATCGGGTGAACGGGCTGCCACCCACGCCGATCTCGAGTCCGGGTCGGGCCTCCATCGCAGCCGCCCTCGCACCGGCCGCCAATCCCTTGGCGAACGATCCTCTGTGCACCGATCTACCGGTCGGCGCACCTTGTGCCTACCTGTACTACGTGTTGTCGGACGCCGACGGCAACCACACCTTCGCCGTGACGCTCGAACAGCATCAGGCCAACGTCGAACGCGCGATCGCCGCGGGTGTGTTGTGAGCGGCGTTCCGTCCCGTTCGATCGACGAGATCACCGGCCGCACTCGGGTCGCCGGCGTCATCGGTTGGCCGATCGAGCACAGTTTGTCGCCCACCATCCACAATGCCGGCTTCGCGTCGTGTGATGTCGATTGGGTGTACGCGGCCTTCCCTGTCGCGCCCGGTCACTGCGCCGAGATGCTCGAACTCTGCCGTCGAGGCTCGTTCGGCGGTTTGAGCGTGACCATGCCGCACAAGACCGACGTCTTCGGGCTCGTGGATCGGGTGACACCGGCCGCGGCTTCGCTCCGCAGTGTCAACACGGTCGCCGTCGAGGCGGACGGAACGCTGGTGGGTCACAGCACCGACGGAGACGGTCTCGTCGATTCCTTGCTCGCCGAAGGTGCCGATCCGGTCGGCCGGTCGGTTCTGATCCTCGGATGGGGAGGGGCGGCACGCTCGGTGGCCGACGCCCTCACCCGGCGTGGCAGCACGGCGGTCACGGTGACCAATCGTTCGGGTCTCGACACCTCGGAGCTGTCGGCGATCGCACCGGGCGCGACGATCCACGACTGGTCGGCGCGCGACCACGCGGTCGCCGAACACGACATCGTGATCAACTGCACGAGTGTCGGCATGGGCAACGACACTCGTTCGCCGATCGATCCGACTCGACTGAATCCCGCGTCGGTCGTGGTCGATCTCGTGTATCACCCCCTGCGGACGCCGCTGCTGGTCGCCGCCGAGTCGCAGGGTTGTCGCACGGTGGGTGGCCTCGGAATGTTGATCCACCAGGCCGCTCGCCAGCAGCGAATCTGGCTGGGGCGAGACCCCGATGTCGCGGCCATGACCGCGGCCGCCCTTCGGCGTCTCGGTGCCCGCCGGTAGCCTGACAACGATGTTGCGTTACTTGACCGCCGGCGAGTCCCACGGACGCGCTCTCGTCGTGATCGTCGAAGGTCTCCCGGCCGGACTACCGGTGACCGTCGAGGACGTGCAAGCCGAATTGGCCCGTCGGCGCCTCGGGTACGGACGCGGTCCACGCCAGCGCTTCGAGGCCGACGAGGTCACTCTGGTGGGCGGTGTGCGCCATGGACGCACCCTCGGCTCGCCGGTCGCCATCGAGATCAAGAACACCGAGTGGTTCCGTTCCGACAAATGGCACCAGGAGATGGACCCGGCGCCGGGTCGCACCGAGAAGCCTCTCACCAGCGTACGTCCGGGTCACGCCGACCTGGTCGGGATGCAGAAGTACGGGTTCACCGACGCTCGAGACGTTCTCGAGCGGGCCAGCGCTCGCGAGACCGCGGCGCGAGTCGCCGCCGGCGCCCTGGCCAAGCTCCTCCTGTCCCATCTCGGCACCACCGTCCTGTCCCACGTGATTCAGATGGGATCGGTGCGTTCGGACGGTCGGCGGCCGTCGGCGGCCGATGTGGCTCGAGTCGACGAGTCCGAAGTTCGTTGTGTCGACGACCGGGCCGCGGCAGCGATGATCACCGAGATCGAACAGGCCGCCAAGGAAGGCGATTCACTCGGTGGTGTCGTCGAAGTTCTCGCGTTCGGCGTGCCGATCGGTCTCGGCAGCCATGTGCACTGGGACCGCAAGATCGACGGTCTCATCGCCCAGGCCATCATGAGCATCCAAGCGGTCAAGGGTGTGGAGATCGGTGACGCGTTCGACGTGGCCGGTCGGCGCGGCTCGGCGGCGCACGATCCCATTCACTGGGACGAAGGTTCCAAGACCTACGTGCGCGAAAGCACGCTGGCCGGAGGTACCGAAGGTGGCATGACGACCGGCGACGTTCTCGCCGTACGGGCCGCCATGAAACCGCTGGCCACTCTCAATCGTCCGACTCTGCCGACGGTCGACGTGGTGACCAAGGAACGAACGGTGTCGTTCAAGGAGCGCACCGACGTGACCGCCGTGCCGGCGATGGGCGTGGTTGCCGAGACCATGGTGGCATTGGTGCTCGCACAGGAGGCCCAGCGGAAGTTCGGTGGCGACTCGCTCGTGGAGTTCGTCCGCAATGCCGAGGCGGCGCGACCGGTCTGACATGTCCGCGGACCATCTCGTCCTGGTGGGACTCATGGGCAGTGGCAAGAGCAGCGTGGGGCGTCGTGTCGCCGACGCATTGGGGCGGCCCTTCGTCGACACCGACCAACGCGTCGAGCGCCGCGAAGGTCGAACGATTCGCGACATCTTCGCCACCGACGGCGAGGCGGTGTTCCGTGACATCGAATCGTCGGTTCTCGTCGACGTGTTGTCGTCGACCGAGCCGGCGGTGATCGCCACCGGAGGTGGCATCGTGACCCGATCCGACAATCGGGATCTCCTCGCCGAAGGTCGCGACAGCGGTGTTCACGTCGTCTGGCTGCGGGCGACCGTCGACACCTTGGCCGCTCGTCTCGCCGCCGGTGCGTCACGCCGACCCTTGCTCGACGGCGACGTCCGTGGACGCCTGACCGAACTCGACGAACGACGACGGGATCTCTACGGTGCCGTAGCCTCGGAGGTCGTGGACGTCGACGATCGCACCCTCGACGACGTCGTCTCGGCCGTGCTCGCGGCAACGGAGTCCCGATGACCGTTCACCGTGTTCTGGTCGACCTCGGCGACCGTTCGTATCCCGTCCTGGTCGGACACGGAGCGGTTTGCGAACTCGCGTCACTCGTCCCGAGCGACGTCGAGAGAGTCGTCGTGGTGACCGATCCCGACATTCCCTTCGCCGTCGCGGTCGACCGTCCGACGTACACCGTTCACGTCACCGGGGGAGAGGATGCCAAATCGCTGGCGACCGTCGAACGAGTCACGTCGGCCTTCGCTCGTCATGGCATCACTCGTCGTGATCTCGTCATCGGAGTCGGCGGTGGTCTCGTCACCGACCTGGCCGGATTCGCCGCTGCTGTCTGGCATCGCGGTACTCGGGTGCTGCACGTGTCGACCACCTTGCTCGGCATGGTCGACGCCGCCATCGGCGGCAAAACGGCGGTCAATCTTCCCGAGGGCAAGAACCTGGTCGGAGCCTTCTGGCAGCCGATCGGAGTGATCGCCGATCTCGACGCACTCGCGACCCTTCCCGAGCGGGAGACCAAGTGCGGTCTCGGTGAGGTCGCCAAGTACCACTTCCTGTCCGGTGACGATCTGCTCGCTCTCCCTCTCGACCAGCGCATCGCGCGCTGCGCGGCCATCAAGGCCGAGATCGTCGCATCCGACGAGAACGAGTCCGGTCGCCGCATGCTGCTCAACTACGGCCACACGCTCGCACACGCCATCGAGACCTGTGGCGCCCATCGCCTGGCTCACGGAGAAGCGGTGGCCGTGGGTCTGCTGTTCGCGGCTCGGCTGTCACGCGAATTGGGTCGCATCGGTGACGATCGCGTCGCCCGTCACGATCACGTGGTGCGAACCGAGTACGGACTCGCCGATCCGGCGGTGATGGTCGGTCTACGAAACCTCGACGTCGACGACTTGATGACCGTGATGGCCCGCGACAAGAAGGCCACCCGAGGACTGACCTTCGTGCTCGACGGGCCGACCGGACCCGAAGTCGTCCACGACGTCGACTCCGCGGTGGTTCGTCGAACTCTCGTCGACTTCCTGAACTGACGGTCGGACGCCGACTCCGAAGTCTCGTCCCGGTGAACTCTCCGGACGGGTAATTTGTCGGGGTGCCTGCCGTTCTTCTCGTCCACGGTCCCAACCTCAACCTGCTGGGTCAGCGCGAACCCGAGATCTACGGCTCATCGACCCTCGAGGATTACGTCGTCGCCACGACCGAGCGCGCGGCGACACACGGTCTCTCTCTCGACACCATCCAGTCGAATCACGAGGGCGTGCTCGTGGACGCGATCCACGAGGCTCGATCGCGTTACGACGCCATCGTGATCAACGCCGGGGCGCTCACCCATTACTCGTGGGCCCTTCACGATGCCTTGGCGACCTTCGCCGGACCCGTCGTCGAGGTGCACATCTCGCAGCCCAACGCACGCGAGCCGTGGCGTCACACGAGTGTGGTCGCGCCCGTCGCCTCCGGATCGATCGCCGGTTTCGGCATGCTGGGTTACTCGTTGGCGATCGACGCCGTCGCCCGTCTTCTCGCCTCGTGAACCTCGACCGTCGCCACGCGCGACTCGCCGCGGTACGTCGTCTCGGCAACGGTTGGACACTGCTGACCGATCGTGCCGACGTGCGATGGGCGAGTGGTTTCGGCGGGAGTGCCGGATGGCTGCTCGTCGGCCCCGACTCGTGTCATCTGGTCACCGACGCCCGCTATTCCGAACGCGCTCGCGACGAAGTTCCCGTCGATCTCGTGGACGTCGTGACGACCGATGCACGAAACGAACGCCACCAGATCGTCGCGCGGGTCGTGGACGAATCGCCGTCGAGGACCCGGGCGCTTGGCATTCGTTCGACGGCGATCACCCTCGCCGAATCTCAGTCACTCACCAAGATGGGACTCGAACTTCAGACGGTCGACGTGGCAAGTCTGCGACGAGTCAAGGACGACGACGAGATCTCGGCCGTGGCACGCGCCGCCCACATCGCCGACCGAGCCCTGCACGACGTGATCACGATGATCGACGTCGGCGTCACCGAACTCGACGTTCGCGACGAACTCGAGTACCGGATGCGCCGTCTCGGCGCCGACGGTCCTTCCTACGACACCATCGTGGCGGCCGGACCTCGACATTCGGCCATCCCACATCACCGTCCCACGTCCTACGCCTTCGCTGCCGGAGATCCCGTCGTGATCGACGTGGGCGCCCTGGTCGACGGATACCACTCCGACATGACCCGAACCTTCGTGGTGGGCGAGCCATCGAACGAGTTTCGACGGTGGTACGCCATGCTGGCCGAGGCGCAGTTGGTCGCACTCAAGTCCGTTCGGGCCGGTGTCGAATGTCGCACCGTCGACGCCGCCGCTCGCGCCGCCCTCGGGGACGAGGCACAGTGGTTCGTCCACGGCACGGGTCACGGCGTGGGCCTCGACATCCACGAGGAACCCTTCCTCAACGGATCGTCGTCCGCCCGGTTCGTCAGCGGAGAGGTCGTGACCGTCGAACCAGGCCTCTATCGTGTGGGACTCGGTGGTGTTCGCATCGAAGACCTGGTGGTCGTCGGATCGAACGGTGCCGACGTCCTGACCTCGTTTCCGAAAGATCTCCTATGCCTGCCATCACCACCAACGACCTGAAGAACGGAATCACCCTCGAACTCGACAACGGCCTCTTCCAGGTCGTCGAATTCCAGCACGTGAAGCCCGGAAAGGGAGGCGCTTTCGTCCGCACCAAGTTGCGCAACGTGCGAACCGGAAACGTGTTCGAGAAGACCTTCAACGCCGGTATTCGCGTCGAGCAGGCGATTCTCGACAAGAAGGACATGCAGTTCCTCTACCGCGACGGCGACGACTACGTGTTCATGGACACCGACTCGTACGACCAAATGAACATTCCGCCGGTCGCACTCGGTGACGCCGCCGATTACCTCGTCGAATCGATGACCGCCATCATCGCCATCCACAACGGCGAGATCGTCTCGGTCGAGATCGCCGCTGCGGTCGAACTCACGATCGCCGAGACCGAACCCGGCATCCAGGGCGACCGGGTTTCGGGTGCACGCAAACCGGCCACGCTCGAGACCGGCAAGGTGATCCAGGTGCCCCTGTTCGTCAACATCGGTGACCGCGTCAAGGTCGACACTCGATCCGGCGACTACATCACCCGGGTCTGACGTGTCGTCGGACGAGTCGGGCCGCCGGTCCGATCAGGAGTCGGGCGACGATCGCCGATCACAGGCGCGCGAGTACGCCTTGTCGGCTCTCTACGAGGCCCGCACCAAGGGAATCGAGCCCCGTGACGTTCTCGACGGCTTCGTCGTTCCACCTGACCCACTGGTACGGGTTCTGGTGGAGGGAGTCGCCGACCACGAACGAGACATCGACGAGCTCATCGCTCGGTACGCCACGGGGTGGAGCCTCGAGCGCATGCCGACCCTCGATCTGCTGATCCTGCGGTTGGCGACCTTCGAGTTGTGCAACAGACCCGACGTCCCGGTCGCGGTGGCCATCGACGAGGCCGTCGAGCTGGCGAAGCGTTTCAGCACCGATGATTCTGGACGGTTCATCAACGGCGTCCTGGCGTCGGTCGCCCGCGACGTTCGGCCGACGACTCCGAACTGAGGTCACGCCAGCCAGGCGCTCGGCTGTCGACGGTTGGGTCAGTGCGCGAGGGGCTCGGGCCACGGACCCCGACCGCGAGCCGCATCGGCGATCGCGGCCAGGGTGAATCCTTCGAGGTGGTGCCGCATGTGATCGCCGGCCTGCTTCCAGATGGCGAGCAGGACGCACTGTCCTTCGTGATCGCACGATCCGTCGGCGTGGGGTTCGCCGAAGTCTCCCAAGGTGATCGGACCGTCGACGGCCGAGACGATCTCCGACAAGCGGATGTCGTGCGGCGACCGGGCCAAGGTGTAGCCACCCCCCACACCGCGCTTGGAGCGCACCAGACCAGCACCCTTCAACGCCAGCAGAATCTGCTCGAGATACGGCTGGGGCAAGCCGGTCCGTTCGGCGATGTCGCGCACCGACGTCGGGCCGGCCTCGTCCTCGTGCAGGGCGAGACTGAGCAGGGCCCGACAGGCATAGTCACCTCTGGTCGACACGCGCACGACCCGATCGTAGGCCCAATCGACCCACCACCGGCCGGATCACCCACCCGAGACCACCGACACGAGGCCACCGACGCGAATCCCGGGGACTGTGCTGTACTGGTCGGGTGGCGAGCCCGACGACCCCCGTTCCGGTGGTTCCCGACTACGAAGGCGCCTGCCTCACGGGTGTCGTTCCTCCGCTCCTTCTCGCGCCACCCGGCGGTCGGCCCGACTGGTTTCCGGCACCGTTGCAGTCGGCCCGGCGGGTCGTTCTTCTCGTTCTCGACGGCCTGGGCTGGCAGCAGATCCAGCGACATCGATCACTCCTCGGGAACCTGTCGGCGATGACGGGTGGTCCGATCACCACCGTGGCTCCCAGCACGACTGCGACCGCACTCACCAGTCTCGTCACCGGTGCCGCGCCTCTCCAGCACGGAATCCTCGGCTATCGCATGGACATGAGCGGCACGATCATGAACACGCTCAGTTGGAGCGGTCGGCGTCCCGACGAGCGCCGTCGCGATCTGCGCGGAGTCTTTCCGCCCCGGTCGGTGCAGCCCGTGCCGTCGTTCTGTGGCCTCAGCGTCCCGGTGATCACCCGTGCCGAACACGCCGACACCGGTTTCACCGAAGCCCACCTGGGCCACACGTCGTTCCGCGGTTGGCGAGCTCCGAGTTCGATCGCAGTGGAGATTCGAAGGTCCTTCGACGAGGGCCACGACTTCGTGTACGCCTATTACGACGGAGTCGACAAGATCGCTCACGAACGGGGTTTCGGGGTCCACTACGAAGCCGAGTTACGCGCGACCGATCACTTGCTCGGCGAGGTTCTTGCCAGCGTTCCGTCCGATGTGACGGTGGCCGTGGTCGCCGATCATGGTCAAGTGCACACCGGAGATGATCTCGTCGAACTCGATCACGACGTGCTCGCACTGGTCGATCACCAATCGGGTGAGGGGCGCTTCCGTTGGTTGCACGCACGCGAGGGGAGAGTCGACGATCTCGTGTCGGCTCTCCAGCGCTACGCGTCGATCGCCTGGATCATGACGAGAACGCAGGTCGTCGACGAGAAGTTGTTCGGCCGACCGGGAGATCCGTCCTTCCTCCGACGCCTCGGCGACGTGGCTCTCCTTCCGCACGGCACCGCGTCGTTCGAGGACCCCGACGACACGGGTGCCTTCCCCCTCGTGTGCCGACACGGTTCGCTGACCGAGGCCGAGATGATGGTTCCGTTCCTCGCCGCCTCCGTCTGAACGGGATGACGAAACCCGGATCATGGGGCAGAATGCATCGGTGACCACCCCTACCTCCGAAGGTTCCCCGTTCGTGCACCGGCCCGATGCCGTGTTGGCCGACTCGGTCGAACCCGACTCGGTGATGCGCACGGCCGACGGCGCTTCCATTGCGGAGACACCGGCACTCACCGAGGCGGTGACCGAACCGGGCAAGGTCATGCGCATCGGTTCGATGGTCAAGCAATTGCTGGAGGAGGTGCGCGGCACTCATCTCGACGAGGCCACTCGTGAACGACTCGCCGAGATCTACGAGCGTTCGATCGTCGAACTCTCCGAAGCGCTCTCTCCCGATCTCCAGGAAGAGTTGCGCATGCTCGCGTTGCCTTTCTCGACCGACGCACCGAGTGAATCGGAGTTGCGGATCGCCAAGGCCCAACTGGTGGGTTGGTTGGAGGGTCTCTTCCACGGCATCCAGGCCACACTGTTCGCGCAACAAATGGCGGCGCGCCAGCAATTCGAGCAGATGCGCCGAATCGGCCCAGGTTCGGACGGAAGCCCCGACGGCGTCGTCGATCGGCGTCCCGGCACGTACCTCTGATCGCGTTCCCCAGCGGCCGGTCGTCCGGCTCGCTGCAACACCCCGCTGCTACTGTCAGTCGCCTGTGAATCGGACTCGCCAGGTGACGGATTTCAGCGTCGAATCCACTCTCGTCGTGAGCGTGGTGCACGATGACTGACTCGTTCACGCACCTCCACGTTCACACCGAATTCTCGATGCTCGACGGCGCGGCAAAGCTCGACGAGCTCGTGGCCAAGGCCGTGGCCGACGGTCAGCCAGCCCTCGGCATGACCGATCACGGCAACATGTACGGAGTCCTCGACTTCTACCGCGAATGTCGTGACCAGGGCATCACCCCCATCGTCGGAACCGAGGCCTACATGGCCGGCGAGAGTCGATTCGAACGCCCACCCCGGCGCGGGCGACTCGACGATTCAGGTGGTGACGTCGAAGGTGGCGGAAAGCTCTACTACCACCTCACTTTGTTGGCCGAGAACGACACCGGCTACCGCAACCTCATCAAATTGAGCAGCCTTGCCTTCCTCGAGGGCTACTACTACCAGCCGCGCATGGACTGGGAACTGCTCGAACGCCACAGCGACGGCCTGATCGCCACGACCGGATGTCTCGGAGGCCACGTTCTGCAGTCGTTGTTGAAGGACGACTACGCCGGAGCCCGAGCCAAGGCCGCCCGGCTCCAGGAGATCTTCGGACGTGACAACCTCTTCGTCGAACTGCAGGACCACGGACTGTCGAGTCAGATTCGCACCAACCCGCAATTGATGCAGATCGCTCGGGAGATCGGCGCTCCCGTACTGGCCACCAATGACTCGCACTACGTGCATCGCCACGACAGCGAAGCCCACGACGCTCTCTTGTGCGTCCAAACCGCGTCACTCATGACCGATCCCAACCGCTTCAAGTTCGACGGGACCGAGCACTACCTCAAGAGTTCGGCCGAGATGCGACATCTCTTCCGCGAAGTGCCCGAAGCGTGCGACAACACCCTCTGGATCGCCGAACGAGCCGAACTCACCATCGAGTTCGGCAAACCTCAGTTGCCCAACTTTCCGGTGCCGCAGGGGTTCGCCGACGACAAGGCGTACCTCGAACACCTTGCGTGGGAGGGTGCGCGACAGCGGTGGGGCACCGACCTGCCGCCGTCGGTCGTCGAACGTCTGGCCTACGAACTCAAGGTCATCGTCGACATGGGGTTCGCCTCCTACTTTCTCATCGTCTGGGATCTGATCGCCTATGCCAAGGAACGCGGCATTCGTGTCGGTCCGGGGCGCGGTTCCGCCGCCGGTTGTGCAGTTGCCTACTGCCTACGCATCACCGAGATCGACCCCATTCGCTACGACCTGCTGTTCGAACGCTTCCTCAATCCGAGCCGAATCTCCATGCCCGACATCGACATGGACTTCGACTCCCGCTACCGCGACGAGATGATCCGTTACGTGTCGGAGAAGTATGGCCGTGATCACGTCGCTCAGATCATCACCTTCAACACCATCAAGGCGCGCAACGCGGTACGCGACGCGGCACGCGTGCTCGGACACGAGTACGCCGTGGGAGATCGTCTGGCCAAGGCCATGCCTCCGCTCGTCATGGGTCGCGACACGCCACTGAAGTACTGCTTGGAAGAACATCCGAAGTACGTCGACGGTTTCCGCGCCGCTGGCGAACTGCGACAGATGTACGAATCCGATCCGGTCGCGAAGCAGGTCATCGACGTCGCCAAGGGTCTCGAAGGTCTCAAACGATCCACCGGCATTCACGCGGCGGCCGTCGTGATCTCCAAGGAGCCGCTGACCGAGTACCTCCCGTTGCAGCGCAAGCCCGAACAGGGAAAGGCCCCCGAAGACGTCCCGGTCACGACTCAGTACGAAATGCACGGCGTCGAGGATCTGGGTCTGTTGAAGATGGACTTCCTCGGTCTGCGCAACCTCGACGTCATCACCGACACCGTCGCACTCGTTCGTCGTAGTGGCACACCCGATTTCGACATCGATGCAGTTCCTCTCGACGATCCGGCGGTCTTCGAACTGCTCGGTCGAGGCGAGAGCACCGGAGTCTTCCAGCTCGAGTCCCCCCAGATGCAGGCTCTGCTGCGTGCCATGACTCCGAGTTCGTTCGAGGACGTGTCCGCCGTCATCGCCCTGTACCGACCGGGGCCGATGAGCGTCAACATGCACTACGACTACGCCGACCGCAAGAACGGTCGCAAGGACGTCGACTTCTTCCACCCTGACGCACGTGAAGTGCTCGGCGACACCTTCGGTCTCATGATCTATCAGGAGAGCGTGATGCGCGTGGCACAACGCTTCGCCGGCTATTCGCTCGCCGAAGCCGACAACCTTCGCAAGGCCTGTGGCAAGAAGGTCCGCGAACTCATGGAGAAGGAGCGCTCCAAGTTCGTCGATGGCTGCGAGCGCACCGGATATGGCAGCGATCTCGGCACCTACCTCTTCGGAATCATCGAGAACTTCGCCGACTACGCGTTCAACAAGTCCCACTCGTTCGGCTACGGGCTGGTCACGTATCAGACCGCCTACCTGAAGGCCAACTACCCGGTTCAGTTCTTCGCCGCCCTTCTCACCTCGGTCAAGGACAACCTCGACAAGGCGGCCGGCTATCTGGCCGATGCTCGACGCCAGAAGATCACCATCCTTCCCCCCGACATCAACGTGTCGCGCGTCGACTTCGACGCCATTCCCGATCGCCGCTCGGTGACCTTCGGTCTGTCGGCGATCAAGGGTGTCGGCACGGTCCTGTGCCAACGCATCGTCGAAGATCGAGATGCCAACGGTCCGTTCGCATCGTTTCAGGACTTCTGCATGCGCGTGCCCACGGAATGCCTCAACAAGCGAACCGTCGAGTCCTTCATCAAGGTCGGTGCGTTCGATTCACTCGGTCATGCGCGCCTCGGACTCCTCACGGTGTTCGAGGCCATCATCGACGACGCCATCTCCCGACGCCACGAGGCCGACCAGGGTGTGCTCAGTCTCTTCGACGACGTCGACGGCGGTGAGTCCACCTTCAGTGTCGACATCGAGATTCCCGACCGCGGTCTCGATCGCGAAGTGACTCTGAAATACGAGAAGGAACTGATGGGTCTCTACATCACCGACCACCCCCTCATCGGCCACGAGGGAACCCTGGCGCGCCGGACCACCTCGTCGACGCTGGAGATCAAGGAGCGAACGTCGGGGGCCGTCGAGACGCTCGGGGGAGTCGTCTCCAAATTGGAGCGCAAGACGACGCGTCGAGGCGACCAGATGTTGATCCTGACACTCGAGGACCTGCACGGAACCATCGAAGCGACCATGTTCAGCAAGGTCGCCGCCGCCCAAGGCCACCTCGTCCGCGAGGACGGCGTGGTGTTGGTCAAGGGTCGCGTCAACAGCGACGGTGACCGACTGTCGTTCAGTGTGATCGAGGTCGAACCGCTGCGGCTCGCCGACTCGGTCACCGAACTCCGACTGAACCTTCCCCTCGACACCATCGCTCGCCCACGGATCGACGAACTGCGCGAGATTCTTCGACGCCACCCGGGGGACTCCCCGGTGTACCTTCATGTGGGGCCGGACAAGGTCCTCGAACTCGGTCGGGAGTTCGCCGTGCAGATCGACCGCGTGGTCCCCGATCTGCGGGTGGCGTTCGGTATCGACGTCGTCCTGCCGTCGTCGTGAACCCCGCGGTTTCCTGACGACCGTCCTCGGGTGGCAGAATGAGAGAGCGGTTCCGACCGCTGCCGACACGGAGGGGAGGCTCAGTTCATGGCGTTCGATGTCGAGACCAAGGATTGTGTGGCACTCACCGATGCCGACCTCGACGAAATGGCTTCCATGGGCGGAAGTTTCGACATCGGTGTCCTCTCCAAGGCCAAGGAGGACTGGGTCCTCGTCACCACGGCCCGCGAAGCCGGCAAGTTGCACGGGTACACCTTTTCGACCCTCGAGAGAATCGGCGGTACGCCGTGCGTTCTCATCGGCATCATGAGCGTCAAGCGCACCGGCAAGCGAGATCAAGCCCTGCGTGGCCTCATGGCCGAGGCCTACCATCGCGCACTCATGGCTTTTCCCGACGAGGACGTGGTGGTGGGGAGTCGCTTCGCCGCCCCCGACGGCCTGGACGCGTTCAAGAGCCTGTCCGATCTCATCCCGCGACCCGACCATCGAGCAGTCGGCGAGGAGCGAGCCTGGGGGCGACGCCTCGCCAAGCGTTTCGGCGTGGAGGCCAATTACGACGAGAAGACCTTCGTCGTGGCCAAGAAGGGCCGTTCGGGTTTCCTCGACCACGAATCGGCCAAGCCCGACAAGATCGCGTCCGACACGCGGGCTCTGTTCGCCGGTGTTTCTGACGAGGCCGGGGGAGTGCTCATCGTCCACGGATGGACGATGGCCGAGGATCTCGCCAAGTTGGGACGCCGGACCTGACCTCGTCGCAGCCCGACGACGCGACGCTCCTGGCGTCGGTGATCGCCCGTCGTCGCATGACGCGACGCTTCACTGCGGATGGCCCCCAACCCTTGACCGCCGACGTGGTCGTCGAGTGGTGCGATCTCGCCCGTCGCGCCCCGTCGGCTGGGTTCGCCCAAGGGGTTCACCTTCTCGTGCGCTCCGAGGTCGAGGCGACCCTCGACGCTCTCGGCGCGTCCGAGTGGTTCGCCCACCGTCAACCCGGAGTCCTGTCGGCTTCGGTGGCGGTCCTCGTGCTGGCCGATCGAGAGGCGTACGTCGCGCGGTACCGGGAGAGCGACAAGACCGGCCACGGACTCGAGACGTCGGACGGTTGGCGGATCCCGTACTGGCTCACCGATGCCGCCATGGCCGCCCAGAACCTGCTGCTCGTCGCCGAGGCCGCGGGCCGGGGCGCCCTGTTCATCGGCGTGTTCCGCGACCCTCGGCCGGCCCTGTCGGGCTGGGACGTTCCGGAGTCGGTCGACTGCGTGGGAGTGATCCTCCTCGGCGACCGCGCCGTCGACGATCGACCCTCGGGAACCCCGACTCGCCGGACGCGCCAGCCGCGCGACACCGTCGTCCATCTCGATCGCTGGTGACGTCGACCACGTGTGAGCTCGAGCATTGGTGACGTCGAACGGTCGGCGTCGGGACCGGAACCCCCAGGGTTTCGATCCGATCGCCTCGGGGTCATAGGGTGATCGTGAAGGAGTGACATGACCACCACCACCATCCCGCTCGTCTCGTATCTCCGCCTCGAGCCCACCCCCCATCTCGTCGCCAACGAATGCACGTCGTGTGGCGCTCGTTTCTTCGATCGCCGCAATGCGTGCGCATCGTGTTTCGCCACGACGTTCCGCGAGGTCGACGTTCCCACCGAGGGCATCGTTCGATCCTTCACCATCGTGGCCATGGCGGCACCGGGTGTCCCGGTTCCCTTCGTCGCCGCAATCGTCGACTGCGGAGGCACCAGCGTCCGCGGCAACGTCATCAACACCGATCCGACCCCGGAGAAGGTGACTCTCGGCATGAAGGTTCGCCTCGCCACCTACTCACTCGGCGCCGACGACGACGGTGTCGAAGCCGTCGGATTCGGTTTCGAACCGGCCTGACCTCATTCGTTCACACATCGATTCGCAACGGCACTCACCACACTGAAGGGACCCACCATGGCTTCGGACGACATCTACATCCTCGGAATCTCGATGACGAAGTTCGGCAAGCACACCGACCTCGACATCGTCGACCTGGGCGCGCAGGCCGCGATGGCCGCCTTGGCCGATGCCGGTGTCACCATGCGCGACATCGGCATCCTCGCTGCCGGCAACCTGATGGGCGCAGGCGGCTTCGGCCAGCAGTTGCAGAAGCAGATCGGCCAGACCGGCATTCCGGTCTACAACGTCTCCAATGCGTGCGCCACCGGTGCCACGGCGTTGCGCACGGCGATCATGGCGGTGAAGGCCGGTGAGGTTCGCATGGGTCTGGCGGTCGGTGCCGAGAAGTTGGCCGGTGCAGGTTTGCTCGGCGGCGGCGGACAGGCCAAGAAGGACGGCAAGAAGTGGGAGCCCAAGGGTCGGTACGGGGCCATTGCTCCGACCGACGGCCGGATCGGCACCGACACCATGCCGGGCACGTTCGCACAGGTCGGCATGGAGTACGGCCACAAGTACGGCGGTGCATCGTTCGAGCTTTTCGCCAAGATCTCCGAGAAGAATCACGCCCACTCGGTGCTCAACCCGATGGCTGCCTACCAGAAGCGCTTCACACTCGAGGAGATCATGGGCGACATCATGATCGCCTATCCGAACACCCGTCCGATGTGCTCGGCCAACTGCGACGGCGCGGCGGCAGCCGTGGTGACGAGTGGCGAAGTCCTGAAGACCTTGTCACCCGAGCAGCAGCGTCGGGCCATCAAGGTCTCGGCATCCGTGCTCACGACCGACCCGTACCAGGAGGCCTGTCAGATCCTTCCTGACGTGAACACCCTCACGCGTAACGCGGCCAAGATCGCCTACGAGCAGGCCGGTGTCGGTCCCGAGGACCTCGATCTGGTCGAACTGCACGACTGTTTCGCCACCGCCGAACTGGTGCACTACGACAACTTGATGCTGTGCCCCGAGGGAGGCGCGGTCGACTTCTTCTTGTCGGGCGCACCATGGCGCGACGGCAAGACGCCGGTCAACGTGTCGGGCGGCCTGGAGTCGAAGGGTCACCCCATCTCGGCAACCGGAATCGCCAACATCTGGGAGATCTGTCATCACCTGCGCGACGAAGCGGGCGATCGTCAGATCGAAGGTGCCAAGGTCGGGCTGGCCCACGTGATCGGCCTCGGATCGGCGTGCGGCGTGCACATCCTGCAGAAGAACGGCTGACCGAACACCCAGCGGTTCAGGCGCCGGTCGCGTGATACCCGCCGTCGACGTGGATCATCGATCCCGTCGTGGCGGGGAACCAGTCCGACAGCAGCGCCACACACGAGCGAGCCACCGGCTCGGAGTCGTGCACGTTCCAGCCGAGTGGAGCGCGTGAGTCCCAGACGTCCTCGAAGGTCGAAAAGGCCGGGATCGACTTGGCGGCCATGGTGCGGATCGGACCGGCGGCGATCAGATTGCAGCGGATTCCTCGTGGTCCGAGCTGCCGCGCGAGGTAGCGGTTGATGCTCTCGAGAGCCGACTTGGCCACTCCCATCCAGTTGTAGGCCGGCCACGCGACGGTGTTGTCGAAGTCGAGGCCGACGATCGACGATCCCGAGCCCATGAGCGGAAGCAAGGACTCGGCGAGAAATTTGTAGGAGTAGGCGCTGATCCTCACGGCGGTCGCCACGTCGTCCCACTGTGCCGCCATGAAGTCGTCACCCAGACACACCTCGGGCGCGTAGCCGATGCTGTGCACCACTCCGTCGACGCGGTCCCACCGCCGAGCCAGCGTCTCGCGAAGTGCCGGGCCGTGCTCGGGCACCGTGGCGTCGAACTCGTGCACCTCCACCGCGTCCGATCCGGGACCGGACAGCTTGCGCGCCGTGCGTTCGGTGAGGGACAACGCCCGACCGGCCCCGGTCAGGACGATTTCGGCTCCCTCGGCCATCGCCAACCGCGCGATGCCGAAGGCCAGCGACGCGTCGGTGAGCACGCCGGTCACCACGATTTTCTTTCCGTCGAGCAATCCCACACGACGAAACTAGCCCGGTGAACCGATGGCGCCGGCCCATCGGACTGCCCGGACCCGATCGGGCTGTGCCAGGCTGGGACGATGCGTATCGGAATCATCGGTGGCACCGGCCCGGCCGGAACCGCTCTCGCCGCTCGTCTGGCGTCCATCGGTTATCACGTGGTCATCGGATCGCGTTCCAAGTACAAGGCGATGGAAGCCCGCGACGAGCAGATCGGACGCTTTCCACAGCTGTCGGGGCTGCTCGACTGCGGCGACAACGCGGCCGCCGCGAGTTGCGACGTGATCGTGATCGCCACACCGTGGGACTCGGCGGCCACCACTGCGCAGGAGAACGCGCACGCACTGCGCGGCAAGATCGTGATCAGCATGGCCAACGCACTCGTGCGCGTGGGAGGCGAGTTCCAGCCGTTGCTCCCGCCGCGCGGAAGTGTCGCCGCTCACGTGCAGGCCGCCGTACCCGACTGCCGAGTCGTGGCGGCCTTCCATCACCTGCCGGCCAAGGAACTCGGGCATCTCGGCGATCCGATCGACTCCGACGTGTTGATCTGCGGAGACGACGCCGAAGCCCTCTCGACGGTGGCCGACATCGTCGCCAAGATTCCGGGGTGTCGTCCGCTCGACGCCGGCGAACTGTCGAATGCCACGGCGATCGAGGCCTTCACCGCAGTACTTCTGCAACTCAACGTTCGTTACAAGACACGCGTCGCCCCCAAGCTCACCGGTATTCGAACACCGGCGTCTCCTCCGGTCGTCGCGGAGACTCCAGCCGGGTGAGCATGCGGCTCTACGACACCGCACGCCAAGCGGTCGTTCCTTTCGAACCCGGGCCGAGGGTGTTGATGTACACGTGCGGCATCACGCCGTACGACGCCACGCATCTCGGACACGCCGCCACCTTCCTCGCCTACGACGTGCTGCAGCGTCGCCTGATCGACCATGGTCACGAGGTTCGCTGCGTCCGCAACGTCACCGACGTCGACGATCCGCTGTTCGCCAAGGCCCGAGAGTTGGGTGTGCACTACCTCGACCTGGCCGCCGGCGAGGAGGCCCGGTTCGAGCGCGACATGGAAGCCCTCGATGCTCTTCCCGTCCACTCCTCGCCGCGTGCGTCGTCGGCCATTCCCGACATCCGAGGTTTCATCGGCATGGTTCTCGATCGCGGTTTCGCCTACGAGTCAGGGGGAGCGGTGTACTTCGACGTGTCGAAGTTCCCATCCTTCGGTTCGGTGAGCAACTACTCGCGCGATCACATGATCGAGTTGGCCCGCCAGCGAGGAGGTGCCGTCGACGACCCCGCCAAGCGCGATCCCCTCGACTTCGTGCTCTGGCAACCGTCGGCCGCCGACGAACCGGCATGGGAGGCCATGTGGGGACCCGGTCGTCCCGGTTGGCACATCGAGTGCAGTGCACTGGCTCTGCGAGAGTTGGGCGAAACCATCGACCTCCACGGCGGGGGAAGCGATCTGATCTTCCCGCATCACGAGTGCGAACGCGCCCAGAGCGAGGCGGCCACCGGAGTCCCTTTCGTCCGGCACTGGATGCACGTGGCGATGGTCTACATGGACGGTGCCAAGATGTCGAAGAGTCTCGGCAATCTGGTCTTCGTCGACGCCCTACGACGCGAGTGGGATCCTCGGGCGATTCGTCTGGCTGTCCACGCTCATCACTACCGCCACGAATGGGAATGGACCGACTCGCTCATGCCGCGAGCGACCGAACGACTGCAACGGTGGTCGCACAGTGTGCACGGCAACGAGGACTTCTCGCTCCTGGACGCGGTCCGGGAGCGGCTCGACGACGATCTCGACACACCCGGGGTGCTGTCCCTGATCGACCAAGCCGCGGCCAGTGGTCACAACGTCCATGCTGCGGCCTCACTGCTCGGGGTCCGGCTCGACTGACTCGGCTCGCCGGACAACTCTCGTCCGGTCGAACACGACGACATCTGCGACGACTGAGTTGCCGGTGCGTGAACACTCGATGTCGCCTGTGTCATACCCCCTTTTCCACCTCTCGACCATTGGGTACCCTGGCGCCGTTGGAGGGGGTGTGGTGGCCGTTCAGGCTCGTGGTGCCGGAAAATTGCAGCGTCGGGCGCGCCGTGTCGTGGCCCCCTTGGGCCGCCGTCTGTGGTCGATCGACGTGCAGGGTCTCGACCGCCTGCCGGCCGACGGGCCAGCAATCTTGTGCCCCAACCACATCAGCTTCCTCGACTCGGCCTTCTTGATGATGGTCGCCCCTCGCAACATCTCGTTCGTGGGCAAGGCCGAATACATGGACTCGTGGAAGACCAAGTTCCTCTTTCCGATGCTCGGCATGATCCCGATCGACCGCAGTGGAGGCGACAAGAGTCAGGGCGCTCTCGATGCGGCTCGCTCGGTCCTGGAGCGCGGCGAATTGTTCGGGATCTTCCCGGAAGGAACCAGGAGTCGCGACGGTTGCCTCTACAAGGGTCGCACCGGAGCGGCGCGTCTCGCCGTCGACATCGGCTGTCCGATCTTTCCGGTCGGCATCGTCGGCACCGATCAGATCCAGCCCCCGGACGCCAAGGTGCCCAAGTTGTTCCGTTCGTGCAGCATCACCATCGGTCGGCCGGTCCAGCCGCATCGCCACGTGGCATCCGGTACACCTGTCGGTGAACAGCACCTCGGTTGGCGGTCGATGATCGACGAAGTGATGTTCGAGATCCGCGAGATGACCGGCCAGGTGTACAAGAACGTGTACGCCGGCAAGTCGACCGAGTCCGGAACTCCCGTCGCCACCATCGGCAGCACCGGTGTCACGCCGGTAGCCGGGGATCACCCCGTTCACCGGCTCGAAACGCCAAATCGATCGGTCGCCTCCGGTCACTGACCGTACACTGTCGTCTTCGTGACACAGGTTTCGGTCGTTCTTCCCGATGGCTCTCGACGTGACGTGGTCGAGGGCTCTACCGTGGCCGATCTGGCCCAGTCCATTTCTCGCGGCCTGGCCAAGGCCGCCGTGGCCGCCGAGATCAACGGTTCACCGGGAGACTTGAGCACCGTCGTGCGCGACGGCGATCAGGTGCGCATCGTGACCGCCGACTCCGAGGATGGGCGGCACGTTCTGCGCCACTCGACTGCCCACGTCATGGCCCAGGCGGTGACCGACCTTTTTCCGGGCGCGAAGTACACCATCGGCCCGGCCATCGAGAACGGCTTCTACTACGACTTCGATCTGGGCGGTCGGGCGTTCACCGAGGACGACATCCAGCGAGTCGAGGACCGGATGCGCGAGATCGTGCGCTCCGATCAACCTTTCGTGCGTTCGGTGGTCACGGCCGACGACGCACTTCGACTCTTCGCCGACCAGCCCTACAAGTGCGAGATCATCGAGCGCGTCCGGTCGGGTGGCGCCGACGGCGCCGATGCCGGGGAGGTGGGTTCGGCCGACGAGGTGAGCATCTATCGCAACACCGATTCTTTCGTCGATCTCTGTCTCGGACCTCATGTCCCGAGCACCGGCCGACTCGGTCATTTCAAACTGCAGAAGGTGTCGTCGGCCTACTGGCGCGGAGACGAGAAGAGCGCAACTCTGCAGCGCATCTACGGGACGGCGTGGGAGAGCAAGGCCGCCCTCGAGGAACATCTGCATCGCCTCGCCGAGGCCGAGCGGCGCGATCACCGTCGCCTTGCGGTCGAACTCGATCTGCTCTCGTTCCCGTCCCAACTGGGAGGCGGACTGGCGGTCTGGCATCCCAAGGGAGCCATCGTTCGCAAGTTGATGGAGGACTACAGCCGGTCCCGTCACCAGTCGGGCGGCTATCAGTTCGTCTTCACCCCGCACCTGTCGAACGCGACCCTCTTCCAGACGTCGGGCCACCTCGACTTCTACGCCGACGGCATGTACCCGCCCATGGAGATGGACAACGGCACGTATTACCCGAAGCCGATGAACTGTCCGATGCACTGTCTGATCTTCGGGAGTCGGGCCCGCAGTTACCGCGAGTTGCCGATGCGGCTCTTCGAACTCGGAACCGTCTATCGGTACGAGCGTGCCGGAACCTTGCACGGTCTCCTTCGAATTCGTGGCTTCACGCAGGACGACAGCCACATCTACTGCACCCGGGACCAGCTGCAGGACGAGATCATCTCTCTGCTCGATTTCGTCATGAGTGTTCTGCGAGCCTTCGGCTTCGACGACTTCTCGTTCCACCTCTCCACCAAGGATCCGGTCAAGTACGTCGGCTCCGACGAGATCTGGACCGAGGCGACCGACGCCCTGGCGAACGCCCTGGCCCGTCACGGAGTCGAGTATTCCGTCAAGGAGGGCGATGCAGCCTTCTACGGACCGAAGATCGACATCCACGTTCGCGACGCCATCGGTCGAACCTGGCAGTTGTCGACGATCCAGTGCGACTTCAACCTGCCCGAAAGATTCCAGTTGGAGTACGTCGCACCCGACGGAACTCGTCGGCGCCCGATCATGCTGCATCGCGCCCTCTTCGGATCGATCGAGCGGTTCTTCGGTGTGCTCGTCGAGCACTACGCCGGCGCCTTCCCGACGTGGTTGGCCCCGTTGCAGGTCCGGGTTCTTCCGGTCGCCGAGACGCACGCCGACTACGCGCGTGACGTGGTGTCGACCTTGTCGGCCCAAGGATTGCGTGTCGACTTGGTGGACGCGAGCGATCCGCTCGGTAAACGGATCCGCAACGCGAAGATGGAGAAGATTCCGTACGTGTTGGTGGTCGGCGACGACGACGTCGCCAACCGCACGGTCGGTGTCAACGCCAGAGGAGCCGACGTGGAACGCGACGTGTCCCTCGAATCGTTCGTCGCCCGCGTTCTCGACGACGTGTCGCTCGGGGCCGCCGTCGTGGCGACACCTGGATGACCTCTCGTCGCATGACCGACCAGAGCTTCGACCCGCGCGCCGAGGCGACCGAAGAGTCGCTGCGCCTGTGGGCCGGCTGGCGTCACCGCTACCTGAGCGACCTCGACACGTCCGACGGCGGCACACCCGTGTCGACGCGCAGCGTGTTCCTCGACATCCTCGAGTCCGGTCGACCCGACGACGAGACGCTGATCGTTCACCGCGGTACGACGGTCTTCGTGATCCTGAACCTGCACCCGTACTCGGTCGGACACTCGATGGTCGTCCCGTACCGAGAAATCGCTCGACTGTCCGATCTGACGGGCGACGAACACGACGAGTTGTGGCGCACCGCCAGCCGTGCCGTGGATCTCGTCTCGGCCGAGTATTCACCCCAAGGGGTGAACGTCGGACTCAACATCGGACGAGCCGCCGGGGGATCGGTGCCCCGACACCTGCACGTGCACGTCGTTCCACGTTGGCTCGGGGAGGGCAACTTCCTGGCCGCCACCGCGCGGACTCGCACCCTGCCCGAACCTCTCGATGTGACCGCTGGACGCCTGCGCGAACGCTGGCGATCGTCGACGACTGCGTAGTGTGCTGGCGTGGCCGACCATCGCGACACTCACACCGACGTCCTGCCGGAGGACTTGAACGCCGTCGACGTCGTTCGTCCGCACTCGTTCCCCGACAACAGTCGCCGTCGCATCCCCGGTGCGATCTATCTGCTGAGCGGCCTCGCCGTGATCGTCGGATCCTCGCTGTCCGGGTCGGACGCCATCTTGTGGAACAGCGGCCTGACCGCCGGCGGGGTGTTGCTCGCCGTGGTGGGAATGTTCGGCATCACATCGAGTTGGCGGATGCGCGTCGACGAGCACGACGCCTTGGCCCGCGCGGGTGAGGCGGTCGGATTCGCGATTGGTCATGCGTCGGCCCAACAGGTGTGGCGGGGTCTGCGCAGCCGCCCCACGTGGCGGGTCCTGTGCTATTCCGACGAAGATCCGCCCCGTCAGCGTGGGCTGGTGCTGGTCGATGCGGTCGATGGTCGCGTGATCCAAGTTCTGGTTCAGCCCTGTGACGAGGATTGGGACGCATTCTCGGCGTCATGACCAGAGCCTCGTGATCGCCACTCGGCGACGATCACTCCGGCGACCTCGGCCGACTTCGTAGACTGGGTCCATGTTCGACGGACATCTCCGAGCTCCGGTGGAAAAGGCGGTGAAGCCGATCGGCGACCGCCTGCGTCGGACCCGCCTCACGCCCGACCATCTGACCGTGGTCGGCCTCGTCGTCGCCCTCGGTGCCGCCGTGGCCATCGGTCTCGGTTGGCATGCGGTCGGCCTCCTGCTCGTGATCCTGGCCGCCTTGCCCGATCTGCTGGACGGAGCACTCGCCAAGGCCTCCAACACCTCGAGTCAGCGTGGGGCCTTTTTCGACTCGGTCATCGATCGCGTGACCGACGCGCTCCTCTTCGGCGGTGTGGCCTGGCATTTCGCCAGTGAGGAATCGCCCCACCTCGCCCTGCTACCCATGGCGGTCGCCCTCATGAGCAGTGTGATCTCCTACGAGCGAGCCAAAGCCGAGTCGCTCGGGCTCTCGGCCAAGGGCGGGATCATGGAGCGCGCCGAGCGCATCATTCTGTTGTGTCTCGGTCTGTTGTTCCCGGTGATCCTGATCCCGATCATGTGGATCATGTTGGCCTTGGTGACGGTCACCGCGGTCCAGCGCTTCGTCAAGGTCTGGAAGCAGGCGGCCGTGGCGCCGGTGACGGCGGCTCGTATCGAGAGTCGGCGCACCCGCCGTCAGTCCCGACGGGTGGCGCGACAGAACCGGCGAGCCCAGTTCTTGCGTGAGCGACGCCGAACACGGTGACCGAGACTCCGTCCCGACATCGTTCCGGATCCCTCACGGTGGCCGGATACCGCATGGGCGCGCTGCTCTCGCGTGCCGTACCCACAGTGCTCACCGATCTCGTGGCGGCCGGCGTCGGAACGCCTGCTGCACTGCTGAACAACGACAAACGCCGCATGGTCGACAAACACATGGCGCGGGCGGTGCCTCATGCGTCACGGAGCCGCCGTCGCCGCCTCACCGCCGAAGTGTTCGACAACTACGCGCGCTATTACTTGGAGAGTTTTCGCCTTCCCACCACGTCGGCTTCCGAGGTGGCGCGATCGTTCAGTATCGACGGGTTCGGATACATCACCGGTGCCCTGGAGGCGGGGCGTGGGGCACTGGTCGCGCTTCCGCATCTCGGCGGATGGGAGTGGGGAGGACGGTGGATCACCGATCAGGGCCTTCCGATGACCGTCGTCGTCGAGGCCCTGGAGCCACCGGAGCTCTTTCGCTGGTTCGTCGATCTGCGCCGGGATTTCGGGATGAACGTGGTTCCTCTCGGTCCCGATGCCGGGGCCGAAGTTCTCGGCGCCCTGCGGCGCAACGAAATCGTGTGCCTGCTCTCGGATCGTTTCATCTCGGGCGCGAGTGTGGAAGTCGAGTTCCTCGGTGAACGAACGCTGCTGCCGGCCGGTCCGGCGACCCTCGCGGTTCGCACCGGCGCACCGTTGTTGCCCGCTGCGGTCTACTTTCACGGACGAGGTGCCGGACACCACGCTGTCGTTCGTCCGCCCGTCGACACCACTCGCCGTGGAGGGTCGCTTCGCGAGGACGTCAGGAACATCACTCAGCTCGTGGCCGACGAGTTGGGTTCGCTGATCCGCCGCGCTCCCGAACAGTGGCATCTTCTTCAACCCAACTGGCCGAGCGACCCCGGCTGGCCCCACGGTTCGCTCGACGTGGGCATCACCGAGTAGGACGTCTCGATGAAGAGCGCGCTCGTCGGTATCGCCATCGGACTCGGATCGCTGGCCTTCACCGCTGCATGTACGGGATCGACCCAAGCCCGGGTCGAGGTGCGGAACCTCGACGACATCACCGTGCTGACGCCGGCCGAGGTGGCCGCCATCAAGGCGACCATTCCCGATGCGGCCGACCCTGTCCGCGTCGACGTCGGGGCGTCCGGGTCGGAACCCGGCTCGGTCGGTGATGCGGACGTCGACGCCGCATCGGAGGACCCGACCGCCGACACTGCGGTCCCACTCAATCAGGACGATCGTCCGGCCGAACTGAAGTTGTTCGACGCCTATGCCAAGTTCAAGAGTTGCATCGAAGACGCCGGGGAGACCATCCGAGGAAATCTCCAGGATCCCAACAATCCCGCCTACCAGGACCCGGCCTATGCCGAATTGATCCAGACCTGCGCGGCTCGCAGCAAGATCCTCGATGCACTTCGGGAAACCGCCCAGGCTCGTGACGAGCTCGATCCGGACGAAGTTCGTCGACGGAACGAGTCCTTCCAGGCGTTGTCGGAGTGCTTGAAGAAGAAGGGGTGGACGATCGAGACCACGGTCGACGAGAAGGGTCTCATCACTCCCTCACGCTTCGAGAGCCCCGACGGAACTCTCGATCAACGCGATCTGGACCAATGCCTGTCCGATACCGGTATCGCCGATGCCATCGAGCAAGGAGACTGACGTGACGAGGTACGAACGATGAAACTTCCCACCTTGAACCGGCGCCGTCTCATCGGCGGGTTCGGTCTGATCGCCGTGATCGTGGCAGCACTCCTGATCGGTCGAGGCTGGGGTGGCGAGTCGTCCGACACCGGTCTCGTGATCACGCCGCGCGCCGTCGAACGACGAACGCTGTCCGACGTCCTCACGGTCACCGGAGAGGTTCGACGAGACGACGTGTACACCGTCTCGTCGAGCGTCGACGGTCGAGTGTCGGCGTTGTCAGTCGAGGAGGGTGCCACCATCGTGGCCGGCGACGAATTGGTGGCCGTCGACGGTCGAGTCGCCGTGGCCGTCGACGGGACGACGCCGTTCTACCGAACGCTCACGGTGGGCAGCGAAGGGCCTGACGTGCAGCAGCTCGAGGAGATCCTTCTGGACGGCGGATACGACATCGAAAGTCCCGACACTCTGTTCACGGAGGAGACTCGCGAAGCGCTCGCGGCGTGGCAGATCGAGCGGGGCTACGCCTCGGCAGCCGCCGAGACCGATGAGACGGTGACCCTCACCCTCGCTCCGAACTCGGCCGGCTACACGATCGGTCGCGCCAATGCGTCGGCTTTCACCATCAACCCGTCGATACCGAGCGGGCGCGGGGAGTCGTTCGGGCTTCGCGCCTCAGGGCCCAAGATCTCGCTGTCGGTCTCGAGCGACAGCATTCGGGAGGGAAGTGCTGTTTCCATCGGCCTGACGTCGGACGTCTCGCTGACCGAGGATCTCACCGTCGACCTGTCGATCACCGGAACCGCCACCGAAGGTCTCGACTACGAACGGCTTCCGCGGACTGTCGTGATGAAGTCCGGAAGCCAATCCGCCTCGTTCGATCTCACGACCCTCACCGACGATCTTCTCGAATCGGACGAAGAGATCGTCGTTTCGGTGCTCACCGGAACGGGCGGTGGCTATCAGCTCGGAACTCGCAACAAGGTACGAATCGTCGTTCGCGACGTCGATTCCGCCGGCCCACGCTCGGTCAACATCACCACGGTCACCACCGACGCCGACGAGGGTGGAGTGGCGACGTTCACCTTGCGCACTTCGACTCAATCCGATCGCGATCTCCCCGTTCTGCTCGAATTCGCCGGATCGGCCACCGCCGAGTTCGACTACATCACTCCCACCGACGACCAGTTCGTGATCCGGGCCGGAACGATGTCGACCGACGTCAACGTTCGCATTCGCGACGACGGGGAGGACGAGGGGAGCGAGACCCTGACCGTGCGGGTCGTGCCTCGCGACACCGAGGAGTCGAGCACGACCTACGCGGTCGGGTTGCCGGCCGAAGCGACGATCGAAATCGGAAGCGGGGACCGACCCGAACTCACCGTGGTGGGAGGCGGTCGGATCGCCGAGGGAGCGTCCGGATCGTTCCGCATCGTCGCCGACGGCGCCGTTCCGGAGGACACCTCGATCAACTACCAGATCTCGGGCACCGCCACTCCCGGTGTCGACTACCGCGTGGTGTCGGGGACCGTGATCATGCGAGCCGGCACGTCGTCGGTGACCGTCACCATCGACACACTCGACGACGACGTCGTCCTTCAGCCGTCCGACATGATCGTCGCGTCGTGGCCGGTTCGCGTCGGTCCGGTTCCGGTCGAGGTCGGCGACCTGGTGGCTCGCGGCACGCCGTTGTTCGAGTTGGTCGATCCGTCGTTCTCCATCGCCCTGACGGTCGGCGCTGCCGAACGCTCCGAACTGCAGGTCGGCCAGCGAGTCACCGTCGATCTGACCGTCGGAAATCAGTTGCTCGACGGCGTGATCGCCTCCCTCGACGAATCGGCCACCCTCGGACCCAACGGTGAACAACGCTTCGAAGGGGAAGTGGCGGTCGAGGGCGAGTACGAGGCGGTCGACGGGGCGTCGGTGAGTGTCGACGTGATTCTCGCCGAGGTCGTCGATGCGCTGGCGGTTCCCGTGGCCGCGGTTCTTCGGACGGCTGACGGTGACGTGGTTCGGGTCGTGAACGACCAGGGAACCATCACTCGCGTTCCGGTGACCATCGGACTCGTCGATCGCGAATGGGTCGAGATCGTCTCCGGTCTCGAGGGAGACGAATTGGTGGTCGTCGACATCGAAACCGAAGGACGGGTCGCGTCGTCGTGACGACTCCGTTCATGGAACTGAGCGGAGTCGGCCGCACCTACGGGTCTGGCGACACGTTGGTGCGAGCGCTCGACGACGTGTCGCTCAGCATCATGCCCGGAGACTTCGTCTCGATCGTCGGTCCGTCGGGCTCCGGCAAGTCGACGTTGCTCGGCCTTCTCGGTTGTCTCGACGCTCCGACGTCGGGTCGGATCGTCGTCGACGGGGTCGACGTGACCGCCCTGGCCGATGCCGCCCGCACTCAAGTGCGCGGTCGCAGCATCGGTTTCGTCTTCCAACAGTTCCACCTCATCCCGCATCTCGACGCGCTCGGCAACGTCGAGACCGCGCTCTTGTACCGCGGCATGAAGCCGACCGAACGACGTGAGCGTTCGTTGGAATCGCTCGCACGGGTGGGTCTGGCCCATCGACACGATCATCGACCGGTGCAACTCTCCGGAGGAGAGCAACAGCGTGTCGCACTGGCCAGGGCCCTGGTCAGCGAACCCAAGATTCTCCTGGCCGACGAACCGACCGGCGCTCTCGACAGCAAGAACGCCGCCAACGTGATGGAGATATTGCGGAGTCTGCGAAGCCCGGACCGTGCCATCGTTCTGGTGACACACGACGTCGGGATCGCCGACAGTGCGGCTCGCAAGATCTCGATGCGAGACGGGCGCATCGTTTCCGACGAGGATCTTCAACAGGCCGACGAGAGTCAGGTGTCTTCTGCCGAGGATCTTCCATGAGCGTCACGCGCGATCTCACGCGGGTCGCGGTGTCGGGACTGGCGGCTCGCAAGATGCGCACGGTGCTGCTGTTGCTCGGGCCGATGATCGGTGTGGCGGCCATCATCGCCGCGGTCGGTCTGACCGACTCGGCGAAGGGTGACCTGAAGGCCAAGGTCGCCGAGTTGGGCACGAATCTCGTGGAGGTGTCGGCATCGAGTTCCTTCGGACAGGCGGAACCGACTCTCCCGGCCGACGCCATCGAGCGCGCCCTCACCGTCACGACCGTGGAGGCGGTGGGATCGGTTCGACAGCTCTCCAACGTCCTGGTGTCTCCGTACGGCGAGGCACTCGAGGAATTCGCCACCGTGCCGATACCGGTATTGGCCGCGGACGATCGACTACCCACCGTCCTCGACGTCGATCTGGTGTCAGGACGCTGGCTCGATCCCTTCGACGAGGGGTCGGGGGCTCGGGTGGCCGTGATCGGCCAGTCGTTGGCTCGCGAATTCTCGTACCTTCCGGGAGAGAACCGCACCATCGAACTGGACGGACGGTCCTACGCGGTGGTCGGCGTGCTCGCTCGTGTTCCGCTCGAGCCGGGGTTCGACAACGCGGTGTTCGTTCCGTTCCGCACGGCGGGAGACGACCTCCTCGACGACGACGACGTCGCACCCAACAAGTTGTACGTGCGCAGCCAGGAAGGCACCGAAGATCTCACGGCCGATGCCCTTGCCGTGGCGATCGGGTTGGGCGGTCCGGACGAGGTCGCCGCCGAGATCAAGAGCGAGGCCCTCGAGTTGGCCGCCCAGAGCGACCGCCAACTCCAACTCATCGTGGTGTCGATGGGACTGCTCGCCATCGTGGTGGGCGGCCTCGGCATCGCCAACGTGATGTCGATCTCGGTGATCCAACGTTCGGCCGAGATCGGTATTCGCCGCGCCCTCGGACACACGCGCCGGATCATCGCGCTGCAGTTCCTGCTCGAGGCAGTGGCCGTCGGAATCGTCGGCGGAATCCTCGGCGTGTTGCTCGGGATGTTGGCGATCTTCGTCGGCGTCTCGGCCGCCGGCTGGGTGTTCGTGATGGCTGGTTGGCTGGCACCGGCAGGAATCGCCCTGGCCGTGGTGATCTCGGTGCTGGCCGGGTCCTATCCGGCCGTGAGAGCGGCCCGACTCGAACCGCTCGAAACGTTACGTCTCGGCTGAGGACGTCTCGACTGCGGACGTCTCGGCTGAGGACGTCTCGACAGAAGCCGTGACGGCTGGGCTTTCAGCCGTAGAGATCGAACAGCTCGCCGATGGCCTTCACTTGGCCGCCCGAGGTGCTCGACATCACCGCAATGGGTTCGACCCCGATCTCGCGCCACATCGCGAAGCCCTCTCGAACTCGTTCGGCCGGACCGAACAAGGTGCAATCGGCGAGCCAACGATCGCTCATCGCGCGCTCGACCTCGTCCCGACGTCCCTCGGCAAGAAGCGACTCCACGGCCTCCATCTCCTCGACGTATCCGGCGGCCTTCCAGTAGTTGCGATAGTTCGGCAGTCGGACGTAGACCGACATGGTGCGACGATTGATCGCCGCGGCGGCCGCGACGTCGTCACTGATGACGGTCGGAATCATGTTGGCGAGACGGAAGTCCTCGCGGGTCACTCGCTGGCGTTGATCACGAGTGTGTCGAAGGCTGGCGTTGGCCCACAACGCACCCTCGGCGATCTCCTGCGCGAGGTCGAGCATGCGATCTCGAAGTGCTGCCACGTGGATCGGTGGGAGAGCGCCACTGAACTTCTCGTTGGCGCGCAAGGCCGCCACGAAGTCGCGCATGTCGCCGAGCGGAGGACCCATCGTCACGCCGAGGCGCTTCACCATGGGTTCGTGACTCACGCCGAGACCGAGCGCGAACCGTCCGTCACTCACCTCGTGCACGTGGCTGGCGAGGTTGCCGATCTCGGTCACCGACGTGCCGTAGATGCCCTGGATCGCGGTGGAGAAACGAATGCTCGACGTGACATGAGCGAGACTCACGCACAACCCCAGCGCACCACCGAGGGTGGGGCAGGCGAGAGCCGGAAAACCACGGCGCTCGGCTTCGGCGGCCAATTCGAGAATCGAACGCCGCCGCGTCGGCGAGGCGACCACGGACAGGGCGGGACGTTCGTCGCTCATGAGGCCAACGTACTCGTCCGGGACCCACTCGGACGCTCGGAGTCCTCGGTGGTCGGTAACTTCGTCGGTATGTCGAATCCGGAACAGTTGTCGTCCGGGTCGTCGAAGGATTCGTCGTTCGGATCGTCGCGGTTACGCGTGGCGATCTTCTCGCCGTACAGCCTCACTTTGCCCGGAGGTGTGCAGAACCAGGTGATGGGCCTGGCCCGCGCGTTGCGGCGTCTCGGTCACGAAGTTCGGGTGCTCGGTCCGTGTGACGGCGCGCCTCCCGACACCTTCGTGACACCTCTCGGCGAATCGTTGCCCACCGCCGCCAACGGATCGATCGCTCCGATCGCGCCCGATCCGGCCGCCGCTCTGCGCACCATCCGCGCCCTGCGCGACGAAGAGTTCGACGTGTTGCATCTGCACGAACCACTGTCTCCCGGACCCACGATGACCGCCCTCATGATGCGAACGGCCCCGATCGTCGGCACGTTCCATGCCGCAGGCGACAGTGCCAGCTATCGCTATCTGAACCGCGTCGTTCGCTCGATGGCCGAAGGGATCGACGTGCGCGTCGCGGTGTCGAGGGACGCCGAGAACCTGGCCGGCCGCTATCTCGGCGGCGAGTACCGGATCCTTCCCAATGCGGTCGAACTCGATCAGTTCTTCGATCCCGACCTCGACCGAGTCAGGAGTCGATCGATCTTCTTCTGCGGGCGACACGAGCCTCGCAAGGGACTCGAAGTGCTGCTGCACGCGCACGCGATGCTCGCCGACGACACCCACCTGGTGATCGCGTCGGAGGGTCCCGAGACGGCTCGCTTGCGCCACGAATTTCCGGCCTCACCTCGTCGGCACTGGCTCGGGCGGATCAGCGACGCCATCAAGACGGAACATCTGCACGCGAGCGCGGTGTTCTGTGCACCGGCACTCGGCGGGGAGAGTTTCGGGATCGTCCTGCTCGAGGCCATGGCCGGCGGGGCCACCGTGGTCGCGTCCGACATCGACGGTTACCGTAACGTGGCGACGCACGACGTGGACGCCCGCCTGGTCGCGCCGGACGATCCGGTCGCACTGGCGACCGAACTCCGCCTCGTTCTCGCCGACGACGAGCTGCGCCGTCGCCTCGGTGACAGTGGACGGGTTCGCGCCCGACAATTCTCCATGGACTCCCTGGCCGCCGCCTACGTCGATCTCTACCGCGAAGCCATCCTCGTCTCGGAGGAGACCGACGGATCGTCGGGTGAGAATCGATCCCTCCTGGTGTCGGCGACTCGCTCGCTGGTGTCCCGTGTCGGACGTATTCGCTCCCGTACACTGCCCTCGTGACCATCCTCATCATCGTCGCCGTACTGGTCGTGCTCGCGGTGATCGTCGTCGTGGTGTACAACGGCCTGGTCCGCTCCCGCAACACGGTCGACAACGCGTGGTCGCAGATCGACGTGCAGTTGAAGCGGCGCCTCGATCTCATCCCCAATCTGGTCGAGACCGTGAAGGGCTACGCCACTCACGAACAGCGAACGTTCGACGCCGTGATCTCTGCTCGTAATTCGGCGCTCGCCGCACCTTCACAACCTGGCCCGCAGGCCGCCGCCGACAATGCCGTGAGCGGAGCGCTCCGCCAACTCTTCGCGCTGTCGGAGGCGTATCCCGACCTCAAGGCCAATCAGAACTTCCTGTCTCTGCAGGAAGAATTGACAGCCACCGAGAGTCGGGTCGCCTACGCCCGTCAGTTCTACAACGACTCGGTGTTGTCGTATCACAACAAGCTCGACACCTTCCCGACCGTGTTCGTGGCCAAACTGGGCTCGTTCACGCGCCGCGAGTTCTTCGAGGCCGAGGCGGCCGCCCAGAACCCGCCGTCCGTGTCGTTCTGAGGTCGTCGTGTTCGAAGAGATCCGCTCGAACAAGAGGCGAAGCGTGCTGCTCGTCGGAGCCTTCGTCGTGTTCGTCGTCCTGGTCGGTGCCGCGGTCGGCTACTTGATCGGTGGGGGACCCGTCACGTTGGTCGTGGCGATCCTCTTCGCCGGCGCGACCGCTTTCGTCTCGTACTGGAAATCCGACGCCATCGCCTTGCGGATCAGTCGGGCTCGTCCGGCCGATCCGGTCACCTACGCCCGGCTCCACAATCTCGTCGAAGGACTCTGCATCGCCGGTGGCCTGCCCAAGCCTGCCGTGTACGTCATCGACGATCCGGCGCCGAACGCCTTCGCCACCGGACGCAACCCCCGCCACGCCGCCATCGCCGTCACCACCGGACTGCTCGAGAAGATGAACCGCGTCGAGTTGGAGGGAGTGGTCGCCCACGAGCTCTCGCACATCCGCAACTACGACATCCTCGTCAGCACTCTCGCCGTCACGATGGTGGGCGCCATCGCGGTCATGACCGACGTGGCCATTCGACTCATGTGGTGGAACGGTGGTCGGGTGAGCCGCGGTGGCGATCGTGATCGAGGTGGTAATCCCTTGGCCCTCGTGGGCTTCGCTCTGTTGATCCTCGCTCCGATCGTGGCCAAGGCGATGCAGGCGGCCGTGAGCCGTCGACGGGAGACACTCGCCGACGTGTCGGCGTGCCAATTGACGCGCTACCCGCCCGGTTTGATCGGTGCCCTCGAGAAGCTGAAGGCCGACTCCACCGCGACCCACTCGGCATCGATGGCCACCGCCCACATGTGGATCGAGCAACCGCTGTCGGGGGTGCGGGACCAGGGCCGTCTGGGATGGTTCCACAAGATGTTCGACACTCATCCGCCGCTCGACGAGCGAATCGCCCTGCTGAAGGAGATCTGACGTGACGCGTTCCTGGTCCTGGCCCGTCCTCGCGGCGACGATCGCACTGGGCGCGTGCGGGGGTGGAGAATCCTCGGTCGACACGGTCGTCGCCGCCACGACCGTCGCACCCACCACGACCGTCGCACCAGCCACCACCGTCGCCCCGGCCACGACCACCACCACGGAGGCCGCGCCGGTTCCGACCGCTCCGCTCACCGGCGCTCCGGTCGACGACGTGGCCACCCTCGACCGACCAGCCCTCATCGTGAAGATCGACAACGCGCCCGGCGCCTGGCCCCAGACCGGGCTCAATCAGGCCGACATCGTCTACGAGGAGAACGTCGAAGGTTGGACCCGGTTCGCCGCCGTGTTCCATTCACAAGGTTCCGATCCGGTCGGGCCGGTGCGCTCGGGCCGCACTCAGGACATCAGCCTCGGAACGAGCCTCGATCGACCTTTGCTCGTGTGGAGTGGCGGAAACGCCACCGTGACCAGTCTCATCAACAAGTCCGAACTCGTGAACATGAGCGTTTCGGCTGCCGGACCGAACGGCGGCTATTACCGTTCGTCGGACTCTCGGGCGCCGCACAACCTGTTCACGCGCACGTCCAGCATCTGGGCCCTCGACGAAGGTCGCGGCGGACGACCTGAACCACAGTTCGAGTATCTCGCCCCCGGCGAGTCGGTCGCGGGTGCGGCGGTGACCGGCGTCAAGTTGCGCATGGACGGCAGCATGCGCGCGTCCTGGGAATGGAACGAAGCCGGCGGAGTGTTCGACCGCACACACGACCGTGACCCGCATCTGCTGGCCGACGGCACCCAGGTCTCGGCTCACAACGTGTTGATCCTCGAGTGCGACTACAAGACGAGCGTGGCCGACAGTCGGAGCCCAGAAGCCCAGACCACCGGAAGCGGTCGCGCCTGGATCTTCACCGGCGGACGATTGATCGAGGGCACCTGGACGCGTGCCGATCAACTGTCCCCGTGGACCTTCACGACCGAGGCCGGCGAGGCCATCGCTCTGACTCCAGGACGTACCTGGGTGTCGCTCATCCGGGAAGGTCAAGCCGTCGTCGTCCCGGCCGGTCAGGCCGTTTCCGACGTCGACTGGCCCTGACTCACCGTTAGCCTGTCTTCCATGACAGGGTCGCAATCATCCACCGGAACCTTTCCGGTCAAGCGTGGTCTGGCCGAGATGCTCAAGGGTGGCGTCATCATGGACGTGGTCACACCCGAGCAGGCCAAGGTCGCCGAAGACGCCGGTGCCTGCGCCGTGATGGCTCTCGAGCGAGTCCCGGCCGACATCCGTCGCGACGGTGGTGTGGCGCGCATGAGCGACCCCGACATGATCGACGGCATCCAAGCGGCGGTGTCGATCCCGGTGATGGCCAAGGCGCGTATCGGACACTTCGTCGAGGCGCAGATCCTGCAGGCGTTGGGCGTCGACTTCGTCGACGAGAGCGAGGTCCTCACTCCGGCCGACGAGGCTCATCACATCGACAAGTTCAAGTTCACGGTTCCCTTCGTGTGCGGTGCCACCAATCTGGGTGAGGCTTTGCGTCGCATCTCCGAGGGCGCGGCCATGATCCGGTCCAAGGGCGAAGCCGGTACGGGCAACGTCGTCGAGGCGGTGCGACATCTTCGTTCGATCATCGGCGACATTCGTCGCATCGGAACCGCCGATTCGGCCGAGCTCTTCGACTGGGCCAAGCGCCTTCAGGCGCCTCTGCCCCTCGTGCAGGAGATCGCCGAGACCGGCCGCCTGCCGGTTCCGATCTTCTGCGCCGGCGGACTGGCCACGCCGGCCGATGCCGCGCTCGCCATGCAACTCGGAGCCGAAGCCGTGTTCGTCGGCTCGGGAATTTTCAAGAGTGACAATCCGGCCAAGCGCGCTCGCGCCATCGTCGAGGCCACCACGCACTTCGAGGACGCCGACATCTTGGTGAAGGTCAGTCGCGATCTCGGTGCCCCCATGACCGGTATCGGCATGGACGAGGTCAATCAGCGCTACGCCGAACGCGGTTGGTGATGAGTTCCGGGAGGCCGCCAGGTGGACGCGCGCATCGGTGTCCTTGCCGTCCAGGGGGCCTTCGCCACTCATCGTGACGCGTTGGACGACCTCGGTGTCGACGTCGTCCTCGTTCGTCGCCCCGAACATCTCGTCGACCTCGACGGTCTGGTGTTTCCCGGCGGAGAGAGCACCACGATGAGCAATCTCGTGCAGTCGTCCGGCTTGCACGACCCGTTGCGGGAGGCGGTGGCGACCGGAATGCCCATGTTCGGCACGTGTGCCGGAATGATCCTGCTCGCCGAACGTATCGAGGACGGTCGCGTCGACCAGATCCATCTGGACGCCATTCCCATGACGGTGCGGCGCAACGCCTACGGCCGCCAGATCGACTCCTTCGAGACCGATCTCGACGTGGTCGGTCTCGACGGTCCGTTCCACACCGTGTTCATTCGCGCTCCGCTCGTGGTCGAGATCGCTCCCGACGTGGAGGTCCTCGCCCGGCATCACGGCGAACCCGTGCTGATCCGCCACGGTGCACGCCTGGCGAGTTCGTTCCATCCCGAGCTCACCGCCGATCGCCGCATTCACCGTCTCTTTCTCGAACAGGTTCTCGACTCCACTCACATCACGAGGTGACTCATGTCCGGCCACTCCAAATGGGCGACCATCAAACACAAGAAGGGTGCCGCCGACAAGGCGCGCGGGAAGCTCTTCGCCAAGATCGCGCGACAAATCGAAGTCGCCTCGCGTGAGGGCGGACCAGATACGGCCTCCAATGCCACGTTGCGAACCGTCGTGCAGAAGGCCAAGGCGGCCCAGATGACCAACGACGCGATCGATCGGGCGATCAAACGCGGGTCGGGCCAGAACGACGGCGAATCGTACGAATCGATCGTCTACGAGGGTTATGCACCTGGCGGGGTGGCGCTCATGGTCGACACCCTCACCGACAATCGCAATCGAACCGGCGGCGAGATCCGGAACATCTTCAGCAAGTTGGGCGGTTCGATGGCCGAACCCGGCGCCGTCGGGTGGCAGTTCAGTCGTCGGGGAGTGGTGCTCGTGGGGTCCGGACCATCCGAGGACGAGGTCATGTTGGCCGCCCTCGAGGCAGGTGCCGACGACGTGTCCAGCGACGGCGACTCGTGGCGCGTCACGTGTGAGCCGTCGATGGTGTTCGACGTGAAGGCCGCCGTCGAGGCGGCCGGCCTGAACGTGGTGTCGGCCGATTCGACCATGGTGTCGTCGACCACGATCGAAGTGACCGATCTCGAGACCGCTCGTAAGATCCTGAAGATCATGGAAGCACTCGAGGACAACGACGACGTGCAGGACGTCTACGCCAACTTCGACATCAGCGACGACATCATGGAAACGGCGGTCAACTGACATGGCTCTCTCGGTCGGCGATGCCGCACCCGATTTCGACCTTCCCGGCACCGGTGGTCGCAACCATCGACTCTCCGACCACCGCGGACACAACGTGGTCGTCGTCTTCTATCCCGGCGACGAGACACCGGTCTGCACGCGACAACTGAACGCGTACAACGACGAGTTGGCCCAGTTCGACGCTCTCGACGCCACCGTCCTCGCCATCTCGGCCCAGGACGTGTCGAGTCATGAGCAGTTCTCCGGCAAGCACGGTTTCGCCTTCCCGTTGTTGGCCGACGTCGACAAGTCGGTCGCGGCGGCCTACGGAGTACTCGGCCCGCTCGGATTCGTCCGCCGCAGCATCGTGATCGTCGACAAGGAGGGGATCGTGCGCTACGTGCATCGGGCCCTGGCCGGCCTGACCTATCGATCGGTCGACGAACTCACCGAGGCCCTCGGTCGCCTGCGCTGACACGGGAGGTCACCGCCGATTCACGGCACGCTTCATGCGCTCGGGGTAGGATCGTACGCATGTTCGTAGCGACCGGACCGGTCCTCGGGATCGATCCCGGGCTCACCCGATGCGGGTACGCCGTGATCGGGACCAGCCCGAACGGGGCTCCCGAGGCCCGCTCACTCGGTGTGATTCGCACGCCGGTGCACGACGATCTGGCCCGGCGTCTGGCGGCATTGCAGACGGAAATCGACTCGCTCCTCGACGAGTTCGCGCCGTCGGCGGTGGCGATCGAGCGGGTGTTCTTCCAGGTCAACGTTCGCACGGCCATGAGTGTGGGGCAGGCGAGTGGTGTGGTGCTGGCCGCGGTCGCCCGGCGCGGCGTCCCGGTCGAGCAGTACACCCCGACTCAGGTGAAATCGTCCGTCGCCGGCGACGGCGCCGCCGACAAGTCCCAGGTGCAGAAGATGGTCCAGATGCGCCTGCGTCTCTCGCGCCCGCCGTCACCGGCCGATGCGGCCGACGCGGCGGCCATCGCCCTGTGCCACCTCGCGTCGGCACCTCTGCAGCAACGTCTGCACGCAGCCACGGGACGGCGGCCGTGATCGGTTCGTTGCGCGGCACCGTTCTCGAACGCCATCCCGAGGGGTGGGTCCTGTTGGAAGTAGGAGGGGTGGGCTACGTCGTGCACGTGTCGCCGCGGGCGCTCGCCGAACTCGAGCCGTCGTCGTCGGCGTTCCTTCACGTGCATCATCACTTCCGTGAGGACGACCAGACGTTGTACGCCTTCTTCACGCGCGAGGAACGCCAGACCTTCCAGAACCTGATCGCCGCCCACGGAGTCGGGCCGTCGCTCGCCATGGCGATCCTGTCGACGCACAGTCCGGTGGCGTTGCTCGACATCGTCGCCAACGCCGATGTGGCATCCCTCACTCTCGTTCCCGGAGTGGGCAAGAAGACCGCCGAACGTCTTCTCGTCGAACTGAAAGGTCGACTCGATCTGCCCACGATCGAGCGAACCGGCGACAGCACTCGACTCGCCGACGTACGCGAGGCCCTGCTCGGCCTCGGCTACACCGACACCGAGATTCGCGACGTGTTACGCGAACTTCCCGACGACCTTCGTGCATCGACCGACTCCGAGGCGTTGCTACGCGTGGCGCTGTCCAACCTGGGGGCCCGTCGTGCGTGAGGAATTCCTCGATCCACACGAGTCCGTCGACGAGGTCGACGACGCCGGCTTGCGCCCGCGACGTCTCGACGAATTCGTCGGCCAACGCGAACTTCGCGGCAAGTTGTCGATCGTGCTCGAAGCGGCACGTCGGCGCGGCGAGGCGGTCGATCACCTGTTGTTCGCCGGACCTCCCGGTCTCGGAAAGACGACGCTCTCGGTCATCATCGCCGCCGAGATGGGAACTCGCCTGCACGTCACGTCCGGCCCGGCTCTCGAACGGGCCGGCGACCTGGCGGCCATCCTCACCAAACTCGAGACCGGTGACGTCTTGTTCATCGACGAGATCCATCGCTTGAGCCGCACCGTCGAGGAGATCCTCTATCCGGCCATGGAGGACTTCCAGATCGACATCGTCGTGGGCAAGGGTCCGGCGGCCTCGAGTATTCGCCTCACGTTGCCCCGCTTCACCCTGGTCGGAGCGACCACACGCACCGGCATGATCACCGGTCCACTGCGCGATCGTTTCGGATTGGTCGCTCGGCTCGACTACTACGACGACGCCGAGCTGACGGCTATCGTGACCCGGGCCGCCGACATTCTCGGCATCGCCGTCACCTCTGACGGGGCTCACGAGATCGCCCGTCGGAGCCGGGGAACACCGCGTATCGCCAATCGTCTGCTGCGTCGCGTTCGGGATTTCGCACAGGTGAACGGACACGATGTGGTCGACGGAGCGGTCGCCGACGACGGTCTGGCCGTGTTCGGCGTCGACGGAGCGGGACTCGACAAAGTCGACCGACAGATCCTGTCCCACATCTGCCAGCAGTTCTCGGGCGGCCCGGTGGGACTGTCGACCTTGGCGATCGCGATCGGCGAACAAACCGAGACGGTCGAGGACGTGTACGAGCCGTTCTTGATCCAACAGGGTCTGATCGCGCGGACACCTCGGGGTCGTGTCGCACTCCCGGCGGCGTGGCATCACCTCGGTCTGCAGCCACCCGACACTCCCGTCCGCCTCCTCTGATCGACCGTCGTCATGAGACTGTCCGATTTCGACTACCACCTTCCACCCGAACGCATCGCCCAGACACCGTGCGAACCGCGAGATGCGGCACGGCTTCTCGTCGATCGCGGCGATGGACATCCCGAGCATCGCCGTGTCGCCGATCTTCCCGATCTGCTGCGAGCCGGGGATCTGCTCGTGCTCAACGACACACGTGTGCTGCCAGCGCGAGTCCACTTGACGCGGCGTACCGGTGGGCACGTCGAGATTCTGGTTCTCGAACCGATCGACGAACGACGTTGGACGGCGCTCGTTCGACCGGGCGGCAAACTCCGCGCCGGAGAGATCCTGTTCGACGCCCACGATCGCGACGTGGTCGTCTTCCACGGAAGATCCGAGGATCCGAATTCCTTCGTCGTCGAATTCCTGGGCGACCGGTCGGTCGAAAGCGTCCTGGACGAACTCGGAGAGATGCCGCTTCCTCCGTACATCACGACGCGCCTCGAGCGAACCGATCGGTACCAGACGGTGTATTCGCGCCGGGCCGCATCGGCGGCCGCACCCACCGCCGGACTCCACTTCACACCTGAACTCTTCGGTCGACTGCGCGAACGGAGAATCGACATCGCCCACGTCGAACTGGTCGTGGGTCTCGACACGTTCCGTCCGGTGCAGGTCGAGGATCCCCGCGAGCACGTGATGCACTCCGAGTCGTATCACGTCGATGCGGCCACCATGGACCGCATCGTGACCGCCGAGCGAGTCGTGGCCGTGGGCACCACGAGTGTGCGAACCATCGAATCGGCTCTGTCGACCGGGCGGTTGAGCGGTCGCACCGATCTGTTCGTCCACGAGGGATTCCCTTGGCGTCGCGTCGACGTCATGATGACCAACTTCCATCTGCCGAGAACGACCCTCCTCATGATGATCGACGCTTTCGTCGGTCCGCGTTGGCGTCGTCTGTACGATGAAGCACTCGCCGCCGAGTATCGATTCCTGTCGTTCGGTGACGCCATGCTCCTCGATCGCCACGCCACCTGATGCATCCCGTCGTCTTCACCGAGATCGCCCGCGACGGTTCGGCGCGCACCGGAATCGCGGCGACTGCACGTGGCACGTACACGACCCCGTGCTTCATGCCGGTGGGAACTCGCGGCGCGATCAAGTATCTGAGCGCGGCCGACTACGAAGCGCTCGGCGCCCAGATCGTGCTCGGCAACACCTACCACCTGATGCTGCGGCCCGGTGCCGACACCGTGGCGCACTTCGGCGGCCTGGGTCGATTCGCCGGCTGGAACGGCCTCACCCTCACCGACTCGGGTGGCTTTCAGATCTTCTCCCTCGAACCGAAGGTCGACGACGACGGGGCCACGTTCACGAGCACCTACGACGGCAGCCGTCATCGCTTCACTCCCGAACTGGCGGTCGAGACCCAGGAGAAATTGGGAGCCGACATCCAGATGGTTCTCGATGTGTGTCCACCCCTTCCGTCGGCCGATCACGTGGTGCGCCTCGCCGTCGATCGCACCCACGCCTGGGCTTCTCGGGCTCGGGTGGCTCACCGTCGTCCCGATCAATCGTTGTTCGGGATCGTGCAAGGTGGTGTCGATCCGGCTTTGCGTCGTGAGAGCGCGCTCACCGTGGCCGAACTCGACTTCGACGGTTACGGCATCGGAGGGCTGTCGGTCGGGGAGACCCGAGCCGAGATGCTCCCGGCTCTTGCCGCCGCCCTCGAACATCTGCCACAGGATCGTCCCCGGTATCTGATGGGGGTCGGGGATCCGGCCTCCCTCGTGGAGGCGGTCGGACTGGGTGTCGACCAGTTCGACTGCGTGATGCAGACCCGACTCGGGCGCCACGGCACCGCCATGACCTCGACCGGACGCGTCCAGGTCAAGAACGCCCGCCACGCTCGATCCGAGGAGCCGATCGACGGTGCCTGCCCGTGTGACGTGTGCCGGCGGCACAGTCTCGGATACCTGCGGCACCTCTTCCAGGTGAACGAGCCCACCGCCTCCCGTCTGGTGTCGTGGCACAACATCGCCTGGACCTTCCACCTCGTGGATGGCATGCGACAGGCCATCCACGACGGTCGGTTCGACACCTTCCGACGCCGCATCCTCGACGTATGGGGTTGACGAGTTCGGCCCGGGATACCGGGCGATCACCCTGGCTCGACGGGCGAGGGGAGTAGCATCTCCGAGGTCGTTTCCCCCGTTCGGAGAACTTTCATGTCCCTCTTGTCGTACGTCCAGAGCACTGCGGATTCCGCCGAGAACACCGGCGGGAGTTTCGTCTTCACGCTCGTCTTCTTCGGCCTCATCGGCGCCGCCATGTACTTCCTGATGATCCGTCCCCAGCGTCGGCGCATGCGCCAGACGTCCGACCTCCAGCGGTCGATCACGGAAGGCGACGAGATCCTGACCACGTCGGGGATGTACGGCTTCGTCACCGCCCTCGACGGCGACACGGTGTGGCTCTCCATCGCCGACGACGTCGAGATCCGCATCTCGCGTGCTGCGGTCGCGCGCAAAGTCGCCGGAGACGAGACCGCCGAATCGTCTTCCGCGACGGACGACGACGGCAGCGCCTCGTCATGAGTCGCCGTTACGCCGCTTCGATCGCCGGCCTGGTGTCGGTGATCGTGATCGCCCTGGTGTCCAACCTCGCGGCCGACAACGAGATCGCTCTCGGCCTCGACCTCCAAGGTGGCGTGTCGGTCACGCAGGAGCCGGTCGGCGAGTACAACTCCGAGAGCCTCGACGTCGCCGTCGATCGGATTCGCGAGCGCGTCGACTCGCTCGGTGTCGCCGAACCCGAGATCATCCGCCAAGGCGATGCCATCGTCGTCAACCTTCCCGGCGTCGACAACCAGGACGAGGCCATTCGACTCGTGCAGGTCACCGGAGCGGTTCTGTTGCGTCCAGTTCTCAGTGCGACACCGCTCGCCCCGTCGGAGAGTGTGCCCGGTTCCGAGGTTCCGACGAGCGATGTTCTGACGCCGTCGACGGACGTCCCCGTCGCTTCGACGACGGCAGCACCCGGTCCATCCCGCTCGATTCCGAGTGTCACCACTCCGGACTCGTCGACTCCGGCCTCCTCGGCTGCTCCGGTGACGGAAGCTCCGGCGGGAACCGAGGCGCCACCGTCCACCGATGCCGCCTCGACTGCGACACCGACGGAGACCACCACGGCACCGTTGCCCGACGGCGTGGGCTCCGAGTTGGCCGATCTGGCCACCACTCCGGTGTCGAGTGATCCGAACGATCCGACCGGCACGGTGATCGTGCAGAACATCGACGGCACCGAGCTGTACCAACTCGGTCCGGCCTTCGCCACCGGCGAGGTGTTCAACAGCGACGCCACGGCCGACATCATCCAGGGTGGTTGGGGTGTGCGCGTCACGTTGAAGGGCGGCACCGACGGCGAGGACCTGTGGAACATCGGCGCGTCGCAGTGCTTCAGCGGCTCCGGCTCCTGTCCCACCCGTCGCATGGCCATCGTTCTCGACGGCGTCGTTCAGTCGGCTCCCACGGTCAATCAGCCGTCGTTCAGCGGTGGCGTCGACATCACCGGCAACTTCAAGGAATCCGAGGCCAAGGATCTGGCTCGCGTGCTGAAGAGCGGTGCGCTGCCCGTGCGTCTCGAAGTCCAGGCCGTGCAGACGGTGTCGCCCACGCTCGGTGACGATTCGCTCCAGGCCACCCTCGTGGCCGGCGCCATCGGCATCGCACTGGTTGCCGTGTTCATGCTTCTCTACTACCGACTGCTGGCCCTCGTGATGGTCCTCGGACTCGTGGTCTCCGGAGGCATCCTCTGGAACGTCATCACCTTCCTGTCCGACGCCAGCGGTCTGGCGCTCAGCCTGTCGGGAGCGGCCGGCATCATCGTCTCGGTCGGCATCACCGTCGACTCCTACGTGGTGTTCTTCGAGAAGTTGAAAGACGAAATCAAGGCCGGTCGGTCGTTGCGCAATTCGGCCGAGCGCGGTTTCAAAGCGGCTTGGAAGACGATCATCGCCGCCAACTCTGTGTCGCTCATCGCGGCGTTCACGTTGTGGTACCTGACCGTCGGCTCGGTGCGCGGCTTCGCCTTCTTCCTCGGCCTGGCGACCCTGACCGACATGGTGGTGGCCTGGTTCTTCACCCGTCCGTCCATGATCCTTCTGGCGAAGAGTGACCGCATCGGAACTCGCGGTGCGTTCGGAATCAAGACCAGCACCGGAGGTGCGGCGTGAACGACATGACCACCTCACCGACGACCGTTCGACGATCGGCGTGGTCTCGCCTCTTCCGAGGCGAGACCGCGATCGACCTCTACGGTCGTCGTCGTCGCTTCTTCGTGATCTCAGCGGTTCTTCTTCTGGTCACCTTGGGATCGCTCCTCGCTCGCGGCGTCGTTCTCGGCATCGACTTCGAGGGTGGTGTGGCCTGGCAGGTTCCCGCCACCGCCACGATGGATCTCGACACCGCCCGCGAGGTTCTCGACGCCAACGGTGTCGACGCGAGCAACGCCAAGATCCAGAAACTCCAGAGTGCGAGCGAGGCGACGGTGCGCATCCAGGTGGGGGACCAGCCCGCCGAGGTCCGAACGGCCGTTCAGAACGCGCTGGCCGAACGAGCCGGGGTCGACGCGCAGGACGTGTCGGTCACGTCGGTCAGTTCGTCGTGGGGTCGTTCGATCACCGAGAAGGCCGTGCGGGCCCTCGTCATCTTCATCGTTCTCGTGACCATCTACATCTCGTGGCGGTTCGAGTGGCGCATGGCCCTCGCAGCGATCGCCGCGATGATTCACGACGTCGTGATCAGCGTCGGTGTCTACTCGATCTTCCAATTGGAGGTCACGCCGGCCACCGTGGTGGCCTTCCTCACCATCCTCGGCTATTCGCTCTACGACACCATCGTCGTGTTCGACAAGGTGCAGGACAACGTCAAGCATTTCGCCGGCACCCGAGTGCCGATGGGCGACATCGTCAACGTGTCGTCCAATCAGGTGTTGATGCGTTCGATCAACACCACGGTGTCGTCCTTGCTGCCCGTCCTCGCGCTGCTGATCCTCGGCGCCGGCGTGTTCGACGTGACGACCCTGCGCGAATTCGCCCTGGCTCTGCTCGTCGGAATGCTGACCGGGGCCTACTCGTCCCTCTTCCTCGCCACGCCACTTTTGGCCGTGCTCAAGGTGCGCGAACCCAAGTACGCCGGCTTGGGCTCCGGTCATCAGACCGGCGACGCGTTGCGTCAGATGGTGATCTCCGGACTCCCGTCCGGAGCCCGGGCCGCACGACGGATCGAAGCCACCGAAGGTCGGCCGCTCTCGGCGCAGCCCGAGAGCGCGACGACGGTTCTCACGCATCCTCCACGCCCTCGCAAGAAGCGCCGTCGGTAGACTGCGGCCATGTCTGCCTCGTCGCTCGCCGATTTCATCCGGGCGATTCCCGACTACCCGCAGCCCGGAGTCACGTTCCGCGACATCACACCTCTGCTCGGAAACGGTCCGGCTCTGGCCGAGGCCACCCGTTCGCTCACCGAACGATTCGCCGACGTGGGCGTCGATCGAGTGATCGGTATCGAGGCTCGCGGCTTCATTTTGGGCGCACCTGTCGCAGTGGCGCTCGGTGCCGGTTTCGTCCCGGTCCGCAAAGCTGGCAAGTTGCCGTGGGCGGTCGTGCGCGAGGAGTACGAGCTCGAGTACGGCACCGACAAACTCGAGATCCACCGGGACGCCATTCACCCGGGCGAACGCATCCTCGTCGTCGACGACGTGCTCGCCACTGGCGGGACGGCGGCCGCCACCTGCCGACTGGCCACAACACTCGGCGCCGAGATCGTGGGACTGGCCGTGCTCCTCGAACTGACCGGACTCGGCGGGCGCTCTCGACTCGGAGACCGTCGCGTCGAATCACTTCTTCGGTACTGACACCGGGAACGACGCCCCGGGACACACCATGGCCACCGTCACCCGCCTCCTGCCCTGGCGCCGACATCAGGAGAACGCCGACGACGATCTGGCTCCGATCCTGACGACGTTCCGACGTCGTCACCCCAAGACCTCGACGGTGGCCATGGTGAAGGCCTTCGAGATCGCTCGGCTCGCCCACGCCAACCAGACGCGACGAAGTGGCGAGGGCTACATCAGCCACCCACTCGCAGTGGCCAAGATCGTGGCCGACATCGGCCTCGACGAGACCACCATCGTGGCCGCTCTGCTGCACGACGCCGTCGAGGACACCGAGATCACTCTCGCCGACGTCGAGAAGGAGTTCGGAACCGAAGTGGCGGCCATCGTCGACGGAGTCACCAAACTCGAACGCATCCAGTTCGACTCCAAGGAGGCGCAGCAGGCCGCCACCATGCGCAAGATGCTGGTGGCCATGGCCAAGGATCTGCGCGTCCTCATCATCAAGCTGGCCGATCGACTTCACAACATGCGCACGATCGCCGCCATGCCGATCGACAAGCAGCAGCGCATCGCCAACGAGACTCTCGAGATCTACGCGCCACTGGCCCATCGTCTCGGTATGCAAGGACTCAAACAACAGCTGGAGGACCTGGCCTTCGCGTCGTTGTATCCGAAACGTTACGCCGAACTCGACCACCTCGTCACCAGTCGGAGTCCCGAGCGCGACGTGTACCTGGCTCGCGCCATGGCCGACGTGCGCACGAAGCTGTCCGAACTCAACATCACTGCTGACGTCACCGGTCGCGGCAAGCACCTCTGGAGCATCTACGAGAAGATGATCCAGAAGGGCAAGGAGTTCGACGAGATCTTCGATCTGATCGCCATCCGGGTTGTCGTCGATTCGGTGAAGGACTGCTACGCCGCCCTGGGGTGCATCCACGGCCATTGGCGTCCGGTCGTCGGCCGCTTCAAGGACTACGTGGCGATGCCCAAGTTCAACCTCTACCAGAGCCTGCACACCACCGTCATCGGTCCCGACGGAAAACCGCTCGAGATTCAAATTCGCACGCGTGAGATGCACCAGCGGGCCGAGTGGGGAGTCGCCGCGCACTGGGCCTACAAGGCCGGCGACGAGACACCGGACATCGACTGGCTGAACCGGATCATCGACTGGCAGAGCGACGTCGCCGATCCCACCCAGTTCATGGAGAACCTGAAGACCGACCTCGACCAGGACGAGATCTTCGTGTTCACGCCGAAGGGTCGCGTGATCGCCCTTCCTCCGAATTCCTGTCCGATCGACTTCGCCTACTCGGTGCACACCGAGATCGGCAACAGTTGCATCGGCGCTCGGGTCAACGGTCGCCTGGTCCCGCTCGATCACCAGCTTCGTTCGGGCGACACCTGTGAGATCTTCACGTCCAAGGTCGACACGGCCAGTCCGGCCAAGGAGTGGCTCGACTTCGTCGAGTCGCCGCGGGCTCGCAACAAGATCAAGCAGTGGTTCTCCCGCGAGCGCCGCGAAGACGCCATCGAGAACGGACGCGAGGAACTCACGCGCGAACTGCGGGCCGATCGATTGCCCGTGCATCAAGTTCTCTCCAGTCATCACGTCGACGACGAGGCACAGGCCTGTGGTCTCGTCGATGCCGACGCTCTCCTGGCCGCGGTCGGGGAAGGCCATCTCGGTGCCAAGACCGTCGCCCAGAAGTTGGCCCACCGATTCCGCACCGCCGACCCCGATTCCGCACCCACCATGTCGGTGCTGCGACCCAACGAATTGCGTCGGGGGAGCACCCGCAACGGTGTGCACGTCGAAGGTTTCGACGACACGTTCGTTCGGCTGTCGAAGTGTTGCACCCCGGTCCCGGGCGACGAGATCATCGGCTTCCTGACTCGTGGTCGTGGGGTGAGCGTGCACCGCTCCGACTGCTCCAACGCCGAGTCTCTCGCCGAAGACCAGGCGGCCCGCCTCGTCGACGTGGAATGGGACGGCTCGTCGGGAGAGACGGTGTTCCGCGCCGCCGTGGAAGTCATGGCCCTCGACCGTTCCAAGTTGTTGCGCGACGTCGCCAATGCGCTGTCCGAACAGCACGTCAACATCGTGGCGTGCAGTACGCACACCGGACACGACCGTGTCGCCAAGATGCGTTTCGAGTTCGAGCTCGCCGACCCCGGCCACCTCGAGAGCGTGATCCGCACCATCAAACGCATCGACGGGGTCTACGACGCGGCACGGGTCTGAACAAGAACGTCGGCTGATCGGTCCCACGGGCCTCGGCCGAACCCGTGGGACGTCGATTTCTCCCGGCCCTCGCAACCATCCCCGGTAACCTCGATCATCGTGCCGGAGTTCCAGACCAGTCCCGGGATGCGCGACGTCCTGGCCCCCGAATCGACCCGTTGGCGACGATTCGTCCAGGTGTTCGCCGACACCGTGGAGGCCGCCGGTTACGACCAGATCATCCCGCCTCTTCTCGAGGACATCGGGGTCTTCTCCCGCGTCGGCGAGGCCACCGACGTCGTCAGCAAGGAGATGTACGACTTCGTCGACAAGGGCGAGCGGCACGTCGCGCTGCGCCCCGAGCAGACGGCGAGCGTGTGCCGGGCGTTCGTCCAGCATCGGCCGGCTCTCCCGTGGAAGACCTGGTACACCGGCCCCAACTTCCGTTACGAGAAGCCCCAGCGCGGGCGCTACCGCCAGTTCGATCAAGTGGGCATCGAAGTCTTCGGTGTGACCGACCCCGGCCTCGACGTGGAAGTGATCGCCCTCGGCTGGCGGTTCTTCGCCACCCTCGGCCTGCGGCGGGTCACCCTTCGTCTGAACAGCCTCGGCGAACCGGCCGACCGGGCCCGCTTCACCGCGGCACTTCACCAGCACTTCTCCGGACACCTCGGTGATCTGTCGGCCGAGAGTCGCAGCACACTCGAGCGCAATCCGTTACGCGTCCTCGACTCCAAACGGCCCGAGGACGCGCCGATCATCGCCGCTGCTCCGCGCATCGACGATTTCTACAGCGACACGGCGTCCACCCATTTCGACGCGGTTCGCGCCGGCCTCACCGCACTTGACATCCCCTTCGTTCGCGACGAACGGCTCGTCCGCGGACTCGACTACTACCGATTCACGACCTTCGAGTACGCCGGGGGGACTCTCGATTCGGCACAGAACGCCCTGGGCGGCGGCGGTCGCTACGACGGACTGGTCGAAGACTTGGGTGGACCGTCGACTCCAGGGATCGGCTTCGCTCTCGGTCTCGATCGCACACTTCTCGCGTGCGACGACGAAGGTGTCTTCGCCGCCACGCCGCGGGCGCTCGACGTCTTCGTGGTCGACACGACCGGCGGCGCCGAGGCCGTGGTGATCACCGACTCTCTACGAGGTGTCGGATTGTCGGCCGATCGAGCATTCGACGGCCGGAGCATGAAGAGCCAGATGAAGGCCGCCGACCGCAGTGGCGCCCGGGTCGCCGTGATCGTCGGCTCCGACGAGCTGGCCTCCGCCACCGTCGTGATCCGCGATCTCCGTCATGGGGCCGACCAGGTCGTCGTGCCCCGTTCCGATCTCGTCGATCGCCTCCGCGCGATCGTCTCGTCCCAGCCAAAGGAATCCTCATGAGTGTTCATCCCTCTGCCACGTCGTTGCGCACGATGATGTGCGGCGAGGTCCGACCCGTTCACATCGGCCAGACGGTGTCCCTGTGCGGCTGGGTCGCCAAGCGACGCGAACACGGCGACAGACTCGCCTTCGTCGACCTTCGCGACCACAGCGGTGTCGTGCAGTGCGTCATCGACGACGGTGTCGACGTGCGCAGCGAGTACGTGGTGCGCGTGACCGGCGTGGTCCGGGCCCGACCGGAGGGCACGGTCAACTCCAATCTCGGCACCGGCGAGGTCGAGATCGGCGAGTGTCGCGTCGAGGTGCTGCGCTCGGCCGAAGCCCCACCGTTCCCCGTCGACGCCCGCGCCGACGACGTCGACGAGAACGTTCGTCTGCAGTACCGCTATCTCGACCTGCGACGCGAACGCATGCAGCGCAACATCCGCACGCGCGCCAAGGTCAATTCGGCGGTACGGGCCGCCATGGAGCGTCAGGGCTTCGTGGAGGTCGAGACACCCATGCTCGTTCCGTCGACACCCGAGGGAGCCCGCGAATTCCTCGTGCCGTCGCGCAAGGAACCCGGATCGTTCTACGCCCTTCCGCAGAGTCCTCAGCTCTTCAAGCAGTTGCTCATGGTCGCCGGCGTCGACCGCTACTACCAGATCGCCCGCTGTCTGCGCGACGAGGACCTGCGCGCCGACCGACAGTACGAATTCATGCAACTCGACGCCGAGATGAGTTTCGTCACCCAGGACGACGTGCTCGCCGCCATCGGCGAGGCCGTGCTCTCGGCGGCCGAAGCCGTGCTCGGTAGTCGTCCCGACGGCATCGAGCGCATGACGTGGCGGCACGCCATGGATCGCTACGGAGTCGACAAGCCCGATCTTCGCTTCGGGATGGAGCTGGTCGAACTCACCGACGTGTTCGGGTCGACCGAGTTCAAGGCCTTCCAGGGCGTGTCGTCGATCAAGGGCATCAACGTGGCCGGTCGGGCCGAGGAGTTCGGACGCAACAAACTCGACGGACTCACCGATCGGGCCAAGAAGCTGGGGGCCAAAGGTCTCGTGTGGCTGAAGGTCGGCGCCGATGGCACCCTCGACAGTCCGGTGGCCAAGTTCCTCTCGGCCGAGGAGAGTCGAGCTCTCGTCGAACGTCTCGACGCCGAGGCGGGTGATCTCGTGCTGGTGGTCGCCGACGAGTGGATGACCACGTGCGAGGTCCTCGGCCAGTTGCGCAACGACCTCGGGCGTCCGCCGGTGCACGAGGGCCCGTACCGCTACGTGTGGGTCGTCGAGTTCCCGCTGTTCGTCGGAGTCGACAAGGAAACCGGGCGTCCCAAGCCCGGCCATCACCCGTTCTGCATGCCGCATCCCGACGACCTCGACAAGTTCGAGACCGATCCGTTGTCGGTCCGCTCGCTTGCGTACGACCTGGTGCTCAACGGGTGGGAATTGGGATCGGGGTCGATTCGAATCCACGAACCGTCGTTGCAGCGCAAGGTGTTCACCGCTCTCGGCATCACCGATGAGGAAGCGAACAAGAAGTTCGGGTTCTTCTTGAAGCCGTTCACCTACGGTGCGCCACCGCACGGGGGCTTCGCCTTCGGCCTCGACCGTCTGGTCGCCATCCTCGCCGGCGAGGAGAACATCCGCGAAGTGATCGCCTTTCCGAAGACCCAGAGCGGCCAGGACCCCATGACCAACGCACCCACACCGGCCGACCCCAAGCAGTTGGCCGAGCTGGGTGTCCGGGTCCTGCCGCCGTCGATCACGAGTTGACGATCGAGCCGGATCGGAATCGACCCGTGGCCGCTCAGTCCTTCCGTGCCGGAGTGGTGATGGTCGTCCGACGCGACGACGGCGCGCTGCTCGCCTGCGAGCGAGCCGACGCTCCAGGTTCGTGGCAGCTTCCGCAGGGCGGCATCGATCCGGATGAGAGTCCGGTCGACGCGGCCTGGCGAGAACTCGGCGAGGAGACCGGTCTGACCGTCGGTCACGTTCGTCTGGTGAGCGAACTGCCCGACTGGATCGTCTACGAATGGCCGCCGGAACTTCGCACGGCGACTCGAAAGTTCGGAGCGTCGGTGCGCGGCCAGGCGCAGAAGTGGTTCTTGTTCGGTGTCGTCCCGTCGGATGACGACGTCGACGATCTTGGACACGCTCATCACGTCGAACCGCGAGTCGACGAACGCGAGTTTCGCGCCTGGACCTGGATGGATCCCCACACGCTCGTCGAGACGGTGGTCGAATGGCGTCGCGACGCCTACCGACGCGCCTTCTCGCGTCTCTTGCCGTGAGTCGATCATGAGCCAACCACCCGACCTCTTCACCGCCGCCGCCGAAGAGCGATTGCGCGAACGAGCACCGTTGGCCGCCCGACTGCGTCCTCGCACCATCGACGACGTGGTCGGCCAGGAGCATCTCGTCGGGCCCGGTCGCCCGTTGCGCGTCCTGGTCGAGTCGGATCGCCTCACCAGCACCATCTTCTGGGGTCCACCAGGAACGGGCAAGACGACCCTCGCTCTCGCCGTGGCCGGCACCACTCGACGGGCGTTCGAACAGTTGTCGGCGGTCACGGCCGGTGTGCGCGACGTCCGGGACGTCGTCGAACGGGCGCTCGAACGACGCGGTCTGCACGACCAGGGAACCATCCTCTTCCTCGACGAGATCCACCGTTTCTCGCGATCGCAGCAGGACGCTCTGTTGCCCGCCGTCGAGAACGGCACTCTCACTCTCATCGGGGCCACCACCGAGAATCCGTATTTCGAGGTGAACGCACCCCTGCGCTCGCGCAGCACGCTCTTTCGACTCGAACCCCTCTCCGACGACGCGATCCGCCGACTGATCGAGCGAGGTGTCGACGCTCTGACCACCCAGGTCGACGACGACGCCGTCGACCTGCTCGTCCACCGGTCGGGTGGAGACGGGCGCCGGGCACTCACCTCACTCGACGTGGCCGCGGCCCTGGCGCACCCGGAACCGATTCGGCTCGAACACGTCGAGAGCGCCCTCGGCACCAGCGCCCTGCGCTACGGACAGGACGAGCACTACGACGTCGTCAGTGCGTTCATCAAGAGCATGCGCGGTTCCGATCCGCAGGCCACCGTGCACTACCTCGCGCGCATGCTCGAGTCGGGGGAGGACGCTCGCTTCATCGCCCGACGCATGATCGTCTTCGCGTCCGAGGATGTGGGTCTCGCCGATCCGACCGCCCTCACCGTGGCCGTCGCCGCCGCTCACGCGCTCGAACACGTGGGACTTCCGGAAGCCGAACTCAATCTGGCCCAGGCCGCCCTCCACCTGGCCCTGGCACCCAAGAGCAATTCCGCCGCCCTGGCCATCTGGTCGGCGCGAGCCGACGTGCGCTCGGGATCCGTGGGGGAGGTACCACCCCATCTTCGCGACGCGCACTACCAGGGGGCCGGCCAGCTGGGCCACGGAGTCGGCTACCGCTACCCCCACGATCATCCCGGCGGATGGGTCGAACAGCAGTATCTGCCCGATGTCCTGACCGGCCGCGTGTGGTTCACTCCGACCGAGCGAGACACAATGGGAGAACCGACCGGATCCCCGGAGCCCGATTCGGGGACGTCACGAACAGGAAGGGAGACGTGATGAGTGCGAGTGATCTGGCGATTCTCGTCGCCGTCCTGTTGTGTGTCATGGGCTTCACGGCTCTCGTGATCGTCCTGTTCCGTCTCCTGCAATCACTCCGCGAAGTGCGTCACGAATTGGCGGTGTGGCGAGAGAGAACCGAGCCCCTGCTCGCCGAGATGCGCGAGTCGACGCTCGACGCACGCGACGCCGTCGAGGACGCGCGCCGCGATCTCGACCGATTCGATCGGGTACTGGGCTCGGCCGAGGCGATCAGTGGTGCGATGGCCGGCAGCAGTCGCGTGGCACGCACCGCACTGTCGGCACCGGTGATCAAGGTGGCGGCCATCGCCACCGGAACCTCGAGGGCCGCTCGTCGACTGACGCGACGCGAACGGCGAGCTCGTCGCGCCGCGGCGCGATCACAGTCGTCGACCGCGTCGGTCACTCCCATGCGTCGTCGGAGGTCGTCATGATCAAACGGTTGGTCTGGTTCGTCGGCGGTGTCGTGACCGGCGTCGCCACGATGGTGTTCACCGGACGCAAGGTACGTCGTCGTGTGGAGAAGGTCGCCAACATCACGCCCATCCGAGCGGTACGCGACGCCACCCAGTCGGTTCGGCAATCGGTCGCCGAAGTAGGTGACGCAGTCCGCGACGGCCGTGAAGCCATGCGTGCCAAGGAGAACGAGTTGTGGGCGCGGGTCGAGGGTCGCGCTCATGGACTCGACGAGGATCTCGACGACGACGATGCCGTTCTCGTCGACGGGGAGCCGATCGAGCCCGGGCGAGTGGTGGTGCTGCGTCAACTCGATCCCGGCTTCACCGACTCGTCCGACGTGCGACCCGCGCGCGCTCGCCGGACGTCGGGACGTCGCGCGCGCCGATGAGTCGATCGCCCGTCGCCTCGCTCGACGAGCGCCTGGCCCACGAGATCGGCATCGAACGGGTTCGCACCGGAACCGTCGAGACCACGCTCTATTCCCACGACGCCTCGTCGATGTCGGGTTCCACTTCACTGGTGTGCTTTCCCGAGTCGACCGAACACGTGCAGTCCATCGTGAGGGCCTGCCGCGATCACCGTCGTTCGTTCGTCGTGCGAGGTGCCGGCACCGGGCTGGCCGGGGGAGCGACCCCTCTCGACGATGCCGTCGTCGTCAGCGTCATCCGTATGAACCGAATCCTGTCGGTCGATCCGGTGAATCGACGGGCGTGGGTCGAACCAGGAGTGCTGAATCTCGACCTCACCCGAGGCGTGTCCGACCACGATCCTCTCTTCGGCCTCCATTTCGCACCCGATCCGAGCAGTCAGCAGAGTTGCACCATCGGCGGCAACGTCGGCAACAACTCGGGCGGCCCACACTGTCTGGCCGAAGGGGTCACGACCAGTCACGTGCTCGGTGTCGAAGTCGTCCTCACCGACGGCACGGTCGTGATGCTGGGCGGCGACGAATCCGACCACGCCGGACTCGACCTGCGCGGAGCCATGGTCGGGAGCGAAGGAATGTTCGGCGTCGTCACCAAGATCTGCGTGCGATTGACGCAGAATCCGCCGTGTGTCGAGACGATGCTCTTCGACTACGTCGATGTCGCCGACGGTGCGGCCACGGTGAGTGCCGTGATCGCCGCCGGAATGGTGCCGGCCGCCCTCGAAATGATGGATCGTCTGTGCATCCGAGCCGTCGAGGACTACGTGCAGGCCGGTCTCCCGACCGATGCCGGAGCGGTTCTGCTCGTCGAGGTCACCGGATCGCGCCACCAGGTCGCCCACGACACCGAGCGCATCATCGAGATCGCCCGCTCGCATCGTTGTCGAACCGTACGACGGGCGGAATCCGAAGCCGAGCGAGCACTGCTGTGGAAGGGACGCAAGACGGCCTTCGGCGCCGTGGCACGTATCAAGCCCAACTACTACCTGCACGACACGGTGGTGCCCCGTCGACGCCTGCCCGAGGTTCTCGAGCAGATCTATCGCATCGTGGCCGATCACGACCTGCTCGTCCTCAACGTCTTTCACGCCGGTGACGGCAACCTTCACCCGCTCATCGTGTTCGACAAGCGCGAACCCGGAGTGATGGATCGGGTCCACGCGGCCGGAGAACTCATCGTGCGCGCCAGTGTGGCGGCCGGCGGCGTGCTGTCAGGCGAACACGGGATCGGACTCGAGAAGCGCGACTACATGCCGCTCATGTTCGACGACGACGATCTGGCCGCCCAGGCCGCCTTGCGCCGCGCCTTCGATCCACTCGACCTCGCCAATCCGCACAAGGTGTTGCCCAGTCCGAGCTCGTGTGGCGATGCCGCCCACGTGACCGACGGGATGTGGATCTGATGGCCGAGATTCCAGCGCGTCTACGACCCATGGTCGACGAGGTTCGTGGAGCGGTGGAGAGCGACCGCACCGTCGCCGTGCAGGGTCGTTCGACCGGACGGCTGCTCGCTCACGAGATCACCGGACGGGTCCCCGACGTCACCGTGCGTGCTCCGGGAGGAGTGATCGACTTCCAGCCCGACGAGATGATCGTGCGTTGCGGGGCCGGGACCGACCTCGACGACCTGCGGGCCGTCCTGGCCGAGCGAGGTCAGCGAGTCGACCTTCCCGGTTCGGGGACGGTGGGAGGAGCGGTCGCCCGTGGTTGGTCCGACGTGCATCGACTCGGGCGCGGACCCGTGCGCGACGCCGTCCTCGAGGCACTCGTGGTCGATCACCGTGGTCGTCTCGTTCGTGCCGGTGGTCCGACCGTGAAGAACGTGACCGGCTTCGATCTGGTCCGCGTCATGGTGGGCGCACTCGGAACACTCGGGTTCTTCGGCGAGTTCGTCCTGCGCACCCGACCCCGACCGCTGGACGCACGTTGGTTCGTGATCGACGACGTCGACCGACGGCGAGTCGACGAACTGCAACGGCGTCTCTTTCGACCGTCGAGTTTGTTGTGGGACGGTTCCCGTCTCTGGGTGCACCTCGAAGGTCATCCACTCGACATCGACGAGGCCACCACATCGCTCGGAGCCCGACCGAGCGACCTTCCCGCGCTGCCGTCGTATCGCTGGTCGATGACGCCGAACGATGCACTCGAGGCCGTCGTCGCGTCACACGGCGTCGCCGAAGTCGGGGTGGGTGTGGTCCATCGAGACCGACCGGATCCGTCCCGACCGATTCCTGCGGTCGACGTCCATCGCCGACTCGACGCCGAGTTCAACCCGCGACACCTTCTGAACCCGCACATCGTGCGATTCGGAGACCGGGCCGCGTCACACGCGTGATCCGCACCGATCCTGCCCGAGCGTCACCTGGGCGGGCGTCACGGAGCGAGGGCCGACCACTCGGCCGACACCCGTTCGTCGCCGATCACGTCGAGTTCGGGATCGACGCGTCCCCACACCGCCAGGAGCAGAGCCCGCGCCGGACCTCGCCAGGCAACGGCACCCTTGGCGTGCTCACGAGTCACCACCAGCGAATCGCCCTCGGGAACGACCAGCCACTCACCGGGTCCGTCGGTGCAGTGCAAGTGGAGCGATCCGCTCGGGACGGTGCCACCGGTGCGCGCCAGCGAGAAGGGAATCATCACGTCGAAGTACTCGTCGACACCGTCGACGCACACGTCGCGATCCACGGCGAACGATCGTCCGAGGGCACGAGCCGCGTCGGCGAGATGCACCGCCGTCTCGTGCACCATGCGACGCCGATAGAAAGCGGCGTTCTGGTCCGACGACCAGGTCCACAGCGGTGTCTTCGGCGAGACCGAACGCAACGACTCGACGACCCGTGACGCTCGTTCGGCGAACCACTCACGTGTTCCGTGGTCGTCGAGGACGGGATCGAGGAACGCCTCCGGACCCGGCTTCACCCGCTCGGTCGCTCGCTGGTCGACCACGGCGCTGACCGCACCGTAGACCCGGCCGAGATGGGCGAGCAGATCCCGCAGCGTCCAACCCGGACAATCGGGCACGTCGATCGCCAGATCGGTGTCGACGAGAGACACCAGATCACCGATCAGCGTCGACAGCCGATCCACCGGATCGGTGAGAGTTTCGTTGCTGTCGCCATCGTTCGCCATGTGCGGAGTGTAGGAGGTCGTCGGGTACGAGGGGTCCGTCGCCGGGCGCGACGGGGCTACGGTGGAGTCGTGCCGTACCTCGACGTGAGCGACGACGCCCTCGCCAGTTGTGTGGGATGCGGACTGTGCCTGCCTCACTGCCCGACCTTTCGCGTCACCGGCGACGAGGCGCTGTCGCCGCGTGGTCGGATCGAGATCATGCGGGCCCTGCACGTCGATCGACTCGATTTCGACGACGAAGTCCGGCAAGCTCTGGACACGTGCGTGCAATGTCGCGGCTGCGAGCCGGCCTGTCCGAGCGGCGTCCCCTACGGCGAACTGATCGAGGCCACCCAGCGCGCTCGACACGAACGACTCGGCCCACCGGCGTGGTGGTTACGACTCGGACTGACGACGTTGACACACCGCCGTCTACTCGGCCTCGGCACCCGAGTCGTGGGATCGCTCCAGCGGGTGCGACTGGCTCCGCGTCGATTCGGACGACTGCCCGTGCGGATCGGTGCGCGGATCAGTTCGTCGTCGACCTCTCCCGAGGTGTGGATCCTCACCGGTTGCGTGATGGACGTCTGGTTCCGTCCGGTGCATCGAGCCCTGACCGAGACACTCGATCTCCTCGGCATCTCCTACGGAGTGCCTACGACCGGTCACTGCTGTGGCGCACTCCATGCGCACTCCGGGTGGCGTCACGAAGCGATTCGACGAGCCCAGCACACGATGTCGCTCTTTCCCGGCGATCGGCCGATCCTCGTCGACTCGGCCGGTTGCGGCGCGGCCATGAAGGAGTACGGACATCTCGTCGACACCGACGAAGCGCGTCGATTCTCCGCACGGGTGGTCGACGTCCACGAGTGGCTGGCACCGCGACTGAACGATCTCCTCACCGAGTCCTCGTTCACGGCGAGCGAGGATCGTCGACGAGTCGTGCTGCAGGACCCTTGCCACCTGCGCCACGTCCAACGAAGCCACCAACACGTCCGAACGTGTCTGTCACCCTTCGTCGACATCGTCGAACTCGAGGACGACGGAGTGTGCTGCGGAGCCGGGGGCGCCTACTCGTTGCTGCAACCCGATCTGGCCGGTCGCATTCGCGATCGCAAACTCGACGCCATCCGCCGGGTCGACCCGTGCGAGTCCCTGCCCATCGCCTCGGCCAACCCGGGTTGCGCACAACACTTGGCGGCGACCGGGCGAACCGTCGTTCACCCGATCGAGATCGTGGCCGCATCGCTCCGACGCAGTGCCCCACGACCAACCAGCCGAACGGAGAGATCATGACCGACCATCGGGACCGCTTGCTCGAGATCGCCCGCGACATCGATTCCCTCGCCGCATCCCTCGACGAGATCTCCTTCGACGTCCTCCGAGAGGCGCGCCGAGACACCCGCGGCGGCGACGGACGTCGTCCCGATCTGGACCGGACGATCACACAGGCCCGGCGCGCCCTCGAAAAAGCCAGTCGACTTCTGTCGGGGTCCGACGCCCGCGACGAGGATTGAACTTCAGTCGGCCCCGTCGGCCACCAATTTCAGCCGGCCCAACCAGCCGACTTGTCGCGCAGAGCAGCGAGAAGTTCGTCGAAACTGGCCACGAACGAGTCGAGGCCCTCACGTTCGAGTTTGTCGGCCACCGCCGCCACGTCGACGCCCACCTCGGCCAGGCCACTCCACACCTCGCGAGCATCCGACCCGACCTCGTCGACCGTGCGTCGCGGCGTTCCGTGATCGGTGAAGGCGAGGAGGGTCGCATCGGGAAGCGTGTTGACCGTGTCGGGACCGATCAGCGAATCGACGTAGAGCGTGTCGGGATAGGCCGGATTCTTGGTGCTGGTCGACGCCCAGAGTGGACGCTGCACCGCGGCCCCTGCGGACGCCAAGGCCGACCAGCGCTCACTCGTGAACACGCGACGGAAGTCGGCGTACGCCAATCGCGCCTGCGCCACCGCCGCTCGGCCGCGCAAGGCGAGCGCGTCGGAGGTGCCGATCGTCTCGAGTCGAGCGTCGATCTCGGTGTCGACCCGACTCACGAAGAACGACGCCACACTGGCCACTCCGGCGATCTCGCCGCCGGCCGCCATCCGGTCCTCCAGACCCGAGACGTATGCCTCCATCACGTCGCGGTAGCGCTCGAGACCGAAGATCAAGGTGACGTTCACGTTGACCCCGGCGGCGATGGCGGCCCGAATGGCCGGCAGACCGGCGCGGGTGGCGGGAATCTTCACCATCAGATTGGGACGGTCGACTCGCGACCACAGGTCGAGGGCAGCGGCTGCGGTGCCGGCGGTGTCGTTGGCGAGGTGGGGATCGACTTCGACGCTCACGAACCCGTCGCCTCCCGAACTCTCGTCGTACACGGGCGCGAAGACGTCGAGCGCGCCGACGATGTCGGCGAGCACCATCTCCCAGAAGCACTCGCTGATCGAACATCCGGCCGCGAGAAGTCGGCGGAACTGCTCGTCGTACGCGACCGATCCCTGAATGGCCTTCTGGAAGATGGTCGGATTGGACGTGAGTCCCCGAACTCCGGAATCGCGAACACGCGCGAGCTCACCCGACGTGAGGAGGTCGCGCTTCAAGTTGTCGAGCCACGGACTCTGTCCGCACTCGGCATGAAGTCGCCGCAGTCGATCGCTCATCGATTCACCGTCCGAGCAGCTCGCGAACGGCGGCCACGACGGCACTGGGGTTCATGCCGAGTCGATCCAGCACGACTCCACCCGGGGCGCTGGCACCGAAACGGTCGATGCCCAGACAGACGTCGGCGTACTTGGCCCAACCGAGGGTCGAACCGGCCTCGATCGACACCGTCGGAACCGACGACGGCAGAATCGACTCGGCCCGTCGTGGATCGCGTCGACTCAGATCTTCGAATCGATCCCAGGACGGCATCGAGACGACCCGACACGACACGCCGTCGGCGGCGAGCGCGTCGGCGGCGGCCAGCGCGACCGACACCTCGCTTCCGGTGGCGATCACCACGGCGTCGGAGCCGTCGCGAACGACGCCGGCACCGTCGACGACCGCCGATCCGTCGGTCACGACCGGCAGGTTCTGCCGGCTGAGAACGAGCGCGGTGGGGCCATCGTGCTCGAGAGCGATACGTACCGCGACCGACGTCTCGTTGGCGTCGGCCGGCCGGACGACCTGCAGATCGGGAATCGCCCGCAGCGCGGCCAGATGTTCGATCGGCTGATGGGTCGGACCGTCCTCACCGACGCCCACCGAGTCGTGACTGAACACGAACACGCACCGAGCGCCCGAGAGAGCGGCCAGTCGTACCGGCGGTTTCATGTAGTCGAAGAAGACGAAGAATGTGCCACCCACGGGAACGACGCCACCGTGCAGCGCGAGGCCGACCATGATCGAACCCATGGCGTGTTCGCGCACCCCGTAGTAGAGCTGACGACCATCGGGGTGTTCGGACGACAACGCGCCTTGCCCCGACAACTTCGCACCGGTGTTCCCGGTCAGATCGGCCGCGCCTGCCAAGATGGCCGGCTGCGACTCGAGCACTGCATCGAGGGCCCTTTGCACAGCTACGCGGGTGGCGATCTGCTCGCCGGCCGCGAACGTGGGCAGCGCGTCGGCCCAACCTGTCGCCGGGCCGTTCCAGAGAGTGTCGAACAACACGCGACGATCCGAGGACTCGTAGCGCGTCCGCCATTCCCGGCGCAGAGTCGAACCGCGGCGGGCCGTATCGCGGCAGGCCTCGACGATCTCCGAGGGCGCCCAGAACGGCTCGTCGGGAACACCCATCGCCGCCTTGGTTCGGCTGACGTGTTCGGCGGTGAAGGGGTTGCCGTGCGCTTCGTGCTTGTCGGTCCAGTCGGGGGAGGGGGCGCCCACCTGCGTACGCAGGATCAACAACTTCGGACGGTCGTCGTCGGAGTCGCGCGCGGCGACCAGTGCGTTCTCGAGCGCGTCGAGGTCGTCGGCGATCTCGCCGAGTCGAGTGACCGACCAGCCGTACGCAGTGAACCGAGCCGCGACGTCGTCACTGCAGGTGAGGTCGGTGCGCCCGTCGATCGTGATGCGATTGTCGTCGAACACCACGATCAGACGACCCAACTTCTGGTGGCCGGCCAAGGACGCCGCTTCGTGACTCACACCTTCCATGAGACAGCCGTCGCCGGCGATCACCCACGTGTGGTGATCGATCATGTCGGACCCGACGCGAGCCCGCAGTTGGCGTTCGGCCAAGGCCATACCGACGGCGTTGGCGAAACCCTGCCCGAGCGGTCCGGTCGTGACCTCGACTCCCGGTGTGTGACCGCGCTCCGGGTGGCCGGGAGTGCGCGACTCCCACTGTCGGAAAGCGCGCAGGTCGTCGAGTTCGACGCCCGAACCCTGCAGGAACAACAGCGCGTACTGCAGGATCGAGGCGTGTCCTGCCGACAGCACGAACCGATCACGATCGGGCCACTGCGGGTCGGCGGGATCGGCACGGAGCACGCGTGAGAAGAGCACGTGGCCGAGTGGGGCGAGGGCCATGGCCGTTCCCTGGTGGCCGCTCTTGGCGGCGAGCGGCGCGTCCATGGCCAGACCACGGATGAGCGAGACGGCGGCCCGATCGACCTCCGGAGACAGTCGGGAAGAGTGGGTCACGAAGGCGACTGTACTTGCCCCGGTTGCGACCCGACGGTTCACACGGGCGGCAGGAGAGTGAAGGGCACGACGGTCCACGGACCGCGGTCGACCCGGCAGTGGGCGTACACGGTTCCGTAGTCGTCGAAGGAGAGTTCGCCCTTCACCAATCGATAGGTGAAGCGACCAGGTTCGACGGTGAAGGGACTCACGTTGCGGGCGACTTGTTCACTGTCCTCGTCGAGACCGCGCCGGAACACGACTTCGAAGACTCCGGATCCCGAGCCGTCGGGCGGGCAATGAATGAGCGCGACCAGATGCGGATCGATGGTCACGGGAGTCGGCGACGGTGAGGCCATCGAGAACATGGCCCCGGTGATGTCGATGCGCGTGCTCGGACCCTCGACCGAGCGCAACTGGAAGTTCTCCACGAAGAGAGCCGACACGATCTGCATGCATCGAGGTTACGGCGGCTGGTCCGGGTCGGGCGTGAGGACCGACCGACTCCGTGGTCACGGGTGCGAGACTGGCCGTATGGCCTCGACTCCCGACACCGACCGTGCACTCACCCATGCGCCATTGCCCGACGAGGCACGCCGACGATGGTCGAAGTTCGGCAGATGGGATCGGGTGTACTTCCCCCAACTGGTGGGCATCGAAGTCGACGACGTACGGGTCGACTACTGCCGGATGTCGATGCCCTTCCGTCCCGAACTCGAACAGCCGATGGGGATCGTGCACGGAGGGGCCATCGCGACGCTCCTCGACGTGGTCGTGGTTCCGGCCATCGGCAGCACTCTCGAGCCCGACGTCGGCTACTCGACGGTCGACATGCACGTCCAGTACCTCACCGCGCTGGTGGGTGAGACGGCGATCGCCGAGGGCTGGGTGGTGAAACGCGGTCGATCGCTGATCTTCTGCGAGGCCGAGATCACCGGCGCCACGTCGGACAAGACGATCGCGCGGGCCTCGCTGACGTATTTCCTCGTACCGTCGAGGCCCTATTCGGCCTGACTCACGACAAGCCGAGCACTCGCAACGCGTTCTCCCGCAGGAACTTCGGCCAGACGTCGTCCTTGAACGGAACATTGGGCATGTCGCCGAAGATCCGTTCGTACGTGAGCCCCATGGGCCAGTAGCCGGCGTAGATGATGCGATCGGCCCCGCGCGAATTGGCGTACTCGATGATCCGGGGGTCGTAGTGCTTGGGGGCGAAGGCCGAGGTGGAGTAGTGGAGATTGGGCCACTTCAACATCAACTTGACGGCGAGTTCGGTCCAGGGCTGACACCCGTGACGCGTCACGATGGTGAGCTCGGGGAAGTCGTAGCAGACGACGTCGAGCAATTCGACGTGCTGACACATGCTCGGCACGCGCGGACCCGGGATGCCGGCGCAGATGAAGATCGGAATGCCGAGTTCGGCGCACACCGAATAGATCGGATACCAGCGGGCGTGATCGATGGGCACCTGCGGCGTGCAGCCGGCCGGGAACGTACCGACCGCCTTGAGTCCGAACTCCTCGTGGAGTCGGCGAATCTTGCGCACCTCGTCGACTCCGTTGTTGGCGTCGGCACTGCACGACGGGATGAAGCGATCGGGAAACTCTCGCAGGGCGCGCGTACCGGGCTCTCCTTCGATCCCGATCATCGAACGCTCGATACCGAAATGATCCATGGTGGCGATGGCGACCTCGACCGGATCGATGTCGTCGGGAATCGCTCCCGGCACGTTGTGCTTGAAGAGGTACTCGACCGGGAACATCGTCTCCTTGCTGGTCGGCTCCTTGATGTTGCCGCGGAAGAACTCGTACAGACGACGCGGATCCGGGTCGGGAAAACCCATCATCGTCTCGACGACGCCGATCGAGGCCCAATCGAACTTCACATCGACGGTCACGACGTGGCTCCGAGGAACGCGAACCCGTTCTCGCGCATCACACGACGGATCTCGGCGTCGGAGAAACCGTGCAGGTCGTTCACGAACGTGGTCGGAACCGCCAGACCCTCGGCGTGCGGGAAGTCGCTGCCGAAGAGCAGACGTTCGACCCCGATGGTGTCGGCCAGGCCGCGGATGTCGTCCTCGTAGAAGGGCGCGATCCAGACCTGCTCGCGGAACTGTTCCACCGGATCCGTGGCGAAATGGAAGGGTTGGGCCGAATAGGCCTTCTTCAACTTCTTCACGAGGTTCGGCACCCAGTCGGCTCCGGCCTCGATGGACGCCAGACGCAACTTGCGGTGGCGACTCAACACACCGTGAGTCACGAGCACGGCGAACATGTCGAACGGCGCTCGATCACTCGTCATGAGGCGCATCGGCGACTGACGGAAGGCCTCGAACTCACCCGTCGACTCCCAGTCGTCGATGTACTTGCCGTAACCGGCGTCGCCGGAGTGGAAGGCCACCGAGACGCCCGCCTCGGCCAGACGCGCCCAGTAGGGGTCGTAGACCGCGTCGCCGGGGGAGCGGGTTCCGCCACCGTCGACCGGCGCCGGCGACGTGCGCATGACCACCACGCGTGCACCGTTGGCGATGGCCCAGTCGGCCTCCTCGATCGCCCACTGCGGGTCGGCCAGGGTGATGTAGGGCGCGGCGAAGATGCGCTCGCGGTAGTGAAGGCCCCAGTCCTCGTCGAGCCACCGGTTGAACGCGCGGAACGCCGCGCACAGGGCCGGGACGTCGTGTTTCAACGACTCCTCCATGCCGACCGCGAGTGTCGGGAAGAACATGGCCGCCTCGATGCCCTGTTCGTCCATCGTGGCGAGACGCGCGTCGCGATTTCGGTAGGCGGGGCTGATGGGATCGAGTTCACCGAACAACTTGCGCATGTCGTCGCCGGCCACACGCCCGCGGAAATAGTCGTCGAGGGCGCCCGGCTTCGACACCGGATCGAAAGTGGGATTGGGAATGAAGCGATTGACACGCCCGCCCACCAGCAGCCGCTTGCGCCCGTTGATCTCGGCCCACTGCATACAGCGCGAGGCCATCTCTCGGGGGATGTGGCGAGTGAAGGCGTCCTCGGCTTCGTAGTAGTGGTTGTCGGCATCGAAAGCCGCATACCCGAGTTCGGGTCGCGTCGTGGTGGTCGTGGTCGACATGGCTCTCCTCCCGGGCGTCAACTGACGTCACCTCGTCGTGTCGGGTGACCTCGTGCCCCACCCGAGAACGTAGCCGAGGCTGCCGAACCGGTACGGTCGAAACGTGTGCGGCCGCTTCACCTCACTGACTCCGCCCGAGGAACTTGCACGGCTTTTCGACACCGAGCCGCCGTCGGCCGAGGTCGCCGAACACCGACCCGACTACAACGTCGCGCCGACCACGCGAGTCCTCGGCGTGGCCGTCGACCGTGAAGGAGTCCGACGCATCGGGCGCTTCCACTGGGGACTCGTTCCGTCGTGGGCCAAGGATTCGTCCGGATCGGCCCGGCTGATCAACGCCCGCTCCGAGTCGATCTTCGACAAGCCGTCGTTCCGACATCTCGTCCCGCATCGTCGTTGTCTCGTTCCGATGGACGGCTTCTACGAGTGGCGAACCGTGTTCGACACGCCGCCACCGTCTCGCGGGCCCAAACAGCCGGTCTACATCACGCGAACCGACGGCGAGCCGCTGGCCGTGGCCGGAATCTGGTCGTCGTGGCGCGCCGATGCGTCGTCACCGTGGCTGCACACCTGCTGTCTCGTCACCACGGCCGCCAACGAGACCATCGTCGGCATCCACGACCGCATGCCGGTGATCGTCGAGAGATCCGATTGGACGGCGTGGCTCGACCCGGCGAATTCCGATCGAGCGGAGTTGGAAGCCCTCATGCGACCGGCCGCCGATGACGTCGTGCGCGTGCGACGCGTCTCGACGCGGGTGAATTCGGTGCGCAACAACGATCCGTCGTTGCTCGACGTTCTCGACGAACACCAAGTCGAACACGAACACAGCGAGCGCGACGTCGACGCGGGCTGACCTCAGACCACTTCGGTACGACCGGCCGCCCGGAGGCGAACGCGAATGCGTTCCGCCCAGGACTCGAGATCGTCGCGCGACACCGACGCCGCCGCGTTGGCGAACGAGAGATTGTGCATTCCCTCGGTGGGGATGACGTGCACGTGCGTGTGAGGAACTTCGTAACCCGCCACCACGACACCCACGCGCTCACAGTCGAAAGCCTCCTGTTGCGCGCGACCGATCACGTGAGCGACGTCGAACAGGTGCCGTGACAACTCGGGCGAGCAGTCGATCCAGTGGTCGATCTCGGCGCACGGAACCACGAGAACGTGACCAGGTGCCATCGGATTGATCGACAAGAACGCGACCACCCGCTCGTCCTTCCACACGAAGGTGCCCGGGATGTCACCGTCGATGATGCGAGTGAAGATCGTGGGCATCAGACCCAACCTCCGGAAGCGGTGAAGACGTCACCCACACAGTACGAGGACTCGGGTCCGGCGAGGAAGCGAACCAGTTCGGCCAACTCCTGCGGAGTGCCCATACGACCGGACGGGATCTGCATGCGAATCGAGCCCAGCACCAGCGGGTCCATCGGCGCAAGTAGCGGCGTGTCGATCCATCCTGGACAGACCGCGTTGACCCGCACGCCGAACGGTGCCATCTCCTGGGCCACCGACTTGGTGAAGGCGATGATGCCCGCTTTGGCCGCTGCATAGTGCGGGGCGCCCGACGTGGGACGCAGGGCGAGGATCGAGGACAGATTGACGATCGAGCCGGAGCGAGCCGGGGTCATGTGGCGCAGAGCGGCCCTCGTCCCGTGGAAGACACCGTAGAGATGCACCTTCACCATGCGATCCCACTCGGCATCGGTCAGCGACACCGTGGCGTCGGTCGGAACCATCTCCTGGTCGCGGCCCTCCATTCGCTTCATCTGATTGGCGACGGCGATCGCCGTTCGTTCGGCGTTGGACGGGGGAGCGATACCGGCGTTGTTGATCATGACGTCGAGACGCCCGTGATGGGCCACCACGCGATCGACCACCGCGTCGACGGCCGCCGAGTCGGCCACGTCGACGACCGCCACCTCGCCGCCGATTTCGGACGCCACCCGGCCAGCCCCGGCTTCGTCGATGTCGGCCACCACCAGATGGGCCCCGTCGGTCGCCAGACGCCGCGCGAACGCTTCCCCGAGGCCCGACGCGCCGCCGGTGACCAACACGACCCGACCGTCCAGAAGTCCGCTGCGCATGGCCGAACACTAACTCTGGCCGTGCGATCGGGGGACCGACGACGAGTGCGAGGCCCTGCACTAATCTCGCCCTGATGACGGCCGACGATCCGAGCACCACCGAGCGCGCCGCGCGCCAGTGGAACGTCTGGACCTGGCCGAACCTCATCACCTTGGTCCGCCTGTGCTGTCTGCCCCTCTTCCTGTGGCTGTTGCTCGGCCGCGACGATCGGGCCTGGGCCGCCTGGCTGCTCGGGGCGCTCGGCGCCACCGACTGGGTGGACGGGTGGGTCGCCCGACGTTTCGATCAGGTGAGCGAATTCGGCAAGATCTTCGACCCGACCGCCGACCGACTCCTCTTCATCGTGGCCATCGTGGCCATCATGATCGACGGTTCGGCCCCCATGTGGTTCTGCGTCGCCGTCCTCGTCCGCGAGGTGCTGTTCGGCGGCACGGTGGCCCTGCTGACGGTCGTCGCCGGCATGGAACGTTTCGATGTCACCTATCTCGGCAAGTGGGCCACGTTCATCCTCATGTTCACCTTCCCCGGCTTCGTCATGGGGGAGAGTTCCATCGCCATCGACGAGTTCTTCGCGGTGGCGGCCTGGATCATCGGACCGATCGGGCTGATCCTCAGCTACGTCACGGCCATCCAGTACGTGCCCACCATCCGGCGCAGCCTGGCTCGCTGACTCGCACCGTCCTGACCACTAGAATTCGCACCATGCGCGTCCCCGACGACTTGATGTACTCCACCGATCACGAATGGGTGCGCATCGACGGAACGACCGCTCGCATCGGGATCACCGACTACGCGCAGGACGCTCTCGGTGACGTGGTGTTCGTCCAGGCGCCAGCGGTCGGAACGACCGTGGCCGCCGGCGAGTCGTTCAGCGAAGTCGAATCCACCAAGTCGGTGTCCGACATCTATGCACCCATCGCCGGAACGGTGGCACGTGTCAACGAACGTCTCGCCGACGAACCGGCCCTCGTGAACACCGACCCCTACGGTGACGGTTGGTTGTGCGAGATCTCCATGTCCGACACCGACGTGTCCCATCTGCTCGACGCGGCGGCTTATCGGAAGCTCACCGGTTCCTGATGAGCGCGGTGTTCTGTCCGTCCTGCGGCGATCGAGTGCCCACCGATTCGACGGTGTGCCCGTCGTGCCAGTCCACCGTCGTCGACACCGATCGCACACAAGTCCTGTCCCGGGTGGGCCATGAGCCGGTGTTCGGCCCGGCACCCGACCCCGCTTCGACGGCCACACGGGTGTCGACGGCCACTCTCATGGTCCGTTCGGGACCGCAGGCGGGCGATCGTTTCACCCTGCAGTACGACGTGACGCGCCTCGGTCGGCATCCGGAGAGCGACATCAGTCTCGACGACATCTCGGTGTCGCGTCGCCACGCCGAGATCCGACACGACGGAGACGAGTACGTGTTGCGCGACGTGGGCTCCTTGAACGGCACCTACGTCAACCAACGGCGGGTCGACTCGGTCGTTCTGCAGCAAGGTGACGAGATCCTCGTCGGCCGCTTTCGTCTGCTCTTCCTCGCGTCGTCGGAGATGTCGTGACAACTCGCTCGACCGCCGAACGGCCCTATCTCTCGATCGGTGAAGTATTGGGGCTGCTGCTCGAAGAGTTCCCCGACATCACCATCTCCAAGATCCGTTTCCTCGAGAGCCAGGGCCTCATCGTTCCGGAGCGCACGGCGTCGGGGTACCGCAAGTTCTACGACGACGACGTCGAGCGACTGAAGTTCATCTTGCGCGAACAGCGGGAGAACTTCTTGCCACTGCGCGTGATCAAGAATCGTCTCGACACACCGCCGAGCGGCATCGAACGTCCGATCGAGCCCACGCCTGCACCGGCAACCGCTCCGGCTCCCGAGCACGTTGCACCGGCAACGCCGGATCCGGCTCCACTGAAGGCAAGTCATCCCAGTCGTCGCGGCTCACGAGGTGACGCTCGCCCGGACACGATCGTCGACAAGGCCCCGCGTCGTCCCGCCCCGCCCGACCCCTCCGATTCGATCGGCCGCCCCGCGACCTACACCCGCCCCGAGATTCTCGAGGCGTCCGGCCTCACCGACGGTGAGTTCGCCGAGCTGGTCGCCTTCGGTCTGGTCGGGGCGCTCGATGCCAAGGGGCGTCGCCCGGCCGATCTGTTCGACGAACACGATCTGGCCGTGGCCGAAGTAGCGGCCGGTTTCCTGGGATCCGGTGTCGACATTCGTCATCTGAAGGCCTGGAAGATCGCCGCCGACCGCGAGGCCGGTCTGCTCGAACAGAGGGTGTTGCCCGTCCTTCGGCGTCGCACCCCCGACGCCCGGGCCGAGGCCAACGCATTGCTCGACGAACTCACCGATCTCGGCGGCCGCCTGCGAGCCATTCTCGTGGCCCGGGCGATCGGCACCCTGCGCGAACCTCGACCAGAGTCGCGCTGAACCCCTGGTCGAAATCCGGCTACTGTCGTTTCATGACCGCGCTCGAACTCATCGGCGTTCGCCTGGAGATGCCCGGGCGAGTGCACGTCGTGTTCCTGCGCGAGCGAGAAGGGGAGCGGCGGGTTCTTCCGATCTACATCGGTGAGCCGGAAGCGGCGAGCATCCAACTCGGGCTGAGTGGTCGCACTCCACCGCGGCCACTCACTCACGATCTGGTCCTCGATCTGCTCGGTTCACTCGGAGGCGACCCCGACAAGATCGTGATCACCGACGTCACCGACGGAACGTTCTTCGCCGAGATCCATCTCAACTCCCGTCAAGGATCGGTGTCGGTCTCGGCCCGGCCGTCCGATGCCATCGCCATCGCGGTGCGGGCCGGCTGCCCCATCTACTGCGCCGACGAGGTGCTCGACCGCGCCGGTCGCATCGCGTCGTTCGATGACGAGGCTGGCGATGATGACGACGGTACGGAAGTCGACGAGTTGGTCGACGAGTTCCGCGACTTCATCGACAGCATCAAACCCGAAGATTTCGCGCCCTGAGCAGGCGTCCTGCGAGGACGATCCTCGACGGGCGGGGCAATGGTTGACGACCTCACCTTGCGGCCGTACCCTGCCCACTCGTCGCCTCTCGGAGAGCCGACGTCCCTCGACCTCTCGGAACGGACACCCCATCGTGACACTCACATTTTCGGGAACCCAGGCCGCCGATGTCGTCGGCATCAGTTACCGCCAACTCGATTACTGGGCGCGCACCGATCTCGTTCGTCCGTCGGTCGTCGACGCCAAGGGGAGCGGATCACGTCGCCATTACAGCTATCGCGACCTGCTCGAATTGCGGATGGTCAAGAGCCTGCTCGACGCCGGATTGCGTCTCGAGTCGGTGCGAGACGTCTTCTCCTACTTGCGTGGCCACGTCGACGAGGACATCACCACCGCTCATCTGGTGATCGAAGGTTCGAGCGTCGTTCTCTGCCGCGGCGACGAACTGATCGACGTGGTGCGCCGGGGCCAGGGAGTGCTCAACCTTCTGCCCATCGCTCACGTGAAGGATCAAGTCGACGGACAGATCGTCGCACTGTTCCCCGAGATGGCTCATCTCGAACGCCGCGCTGTCTGATCCACCGTGCGACGATCTCCACTCGACGCCGTCCACCGCGAACTCGACGCCAAGATCGTGCCGTTCGGCGGTTGGGACATGCCGCTGCAGTATCCGACCGGAACTCTCGCCGAACATCGAGCCTGCCGTACCGAGTGCGGCCTCTTCGACGTGTCACATCTCGGAACGGTACGCGTCGAAGGAAACGCTGCACTCGAACGTCTTCAACGCGCCTTCACCAACGACCTGACCAAGATCGGGCCCGGTCGCGCGCAGTACACGCATCTTCTCGACGTCGACGGATCGGTGCTCGACGACATCATCGTGTGGTGGTTACCCGACGACGGTTCGGGAATCGATCGCTTCGACGTCGTCCCCAATGCGTCCAACACGACGAGTGTGATCGCCGCCATCGGTGGAGAGGACGTCACGTCGACCCGAGCCGTACTCGCCGTCCAGGGTCCGACGAGTCGTCGCGTGTTGGACGTGGTGATCCCCGAAGCCGTCGACGTCGCGCGCAGTCGCGTCGCACGGGTCGAATGGCGCGGCGTGTCATGTGTGGTCGCCGGAACCGGCTACACCGGTGAGGACGGCGTCGAGATCGCGATTCCGGTGTCGGTGGCGGCCGATCTGTGGAAAGCCCTCGTGGCCGCTGGTGCGACTCCGTGTGGACTCGGAGCACGGGACACGTTGCGGCTCGAAGCCGGTCTGCCTCTGCACGGCCACGAACTGGGTGCCGGAATCACCCCGCTCCAAGCCGGACTCGGTTGGGTGGTGGCGTGGAACAAACCGGAATTCGTCGGACGTGACGCGCTGGTCGCCGAGCGGGATCGGGGCGTGACCCGACGTCTCGTCGGAATCGTCACACCGGGCCGACGGCCGGCACGCGACGGCTGCACCGTTCTGGTCGAGGGCGAGGAGGTCGGCGTCGTCACGAGCGGCAACTTCTCGCCGACTCTGGAACACGGAATCGCGCTGGCCTTCGTTCGGGCCGATGTGGAGATGGGTGCTTCGGTCAGCGTCGACGTGCGAGGCACGATGCTCGACGGAACGATCACCACCACGCGCTTCTTGGCGAATCGCACCGCTCACTGAGCACTGCGACACCGACCGGCGTCGCTCACTTCTGCGGAGAACGGACTCCGAACATGCCTCCGGCGACTTCGGCGAACTGAGCCAACGGACCGAGCCGTGAGGCCAAATCACCCAAGGTCGACACCGCCTTGGCCACGTCACCCGGCAACGAGCCGACCTGGCCGAGCACGGCATCCACGCGCTTCAAGGTGGCCGTCACCTGCGGCACGACGATCTTGATCGGCTGCTCGATCTCGTCGAGCAGCGAGTTGACCCGACGGGCCGCCGTGTTGATCTCGCGCATGGTGTCGTTGAAGTTGGCGAGTGCCTGGACCAGTTCGGCGGTCACGTGCGTTGCGGTGTCGACGGCGCGCCCGGCCAACGCGAGCGGATTCACCCCGCCGATGAGCGACAACACGTCGTGGAGTCCGAGCGACGAAGACGACGTCGTGTGCGCACCCGAACCCGTCGACGCGTGCGCATGCGAACTCGACGACGCCGGATCGGCTGTCACGGTCTTCTTCTTCGCACCCGACGACGAACTCGACTTCGACGAACTCGGCTTCGACGAACTCGGCTTTTTCGTTGGGGCCATGGACTCAACCTATCTCAGTCCCGGTCAGGCGTAGGACGACAACGGTTCGCACGTGCAGATCAGGTTCCGATCACCGTGAGCGGCATCGATCCGGCCGACCGGCACGTGGTAGAAACGCCCGCTCACCGGCGAGGCCACCGCGCGTGAATAGGGGCGATCCCAGTCGCCCACCAGATCGTCGATCGTGTGCGGGGCCATGCGCAACGGGCTGTCGTCGATCGCCTGGCGACCGTCGGCCACCTCGTCGATCTCCACTCGGATGGCGGCCATGGCATCACAGAAGCGGTCGAGTTCGCTCTTGTTCTCGCTCTCGGTCGGCTCGATCATCATCGTTCCCGCCACCGGGAAACTGACCGTCGGTGCGTGGAAGCCGTAGTCCATGAGACGCTTGGCCACATCGTCGACGGTGACTCCCGTGGCCTTGGTGATCGGCCGCAGATCGATGATGCACTCGTGGGCAACCAGTCCAGAGACACCGGTGTAGAGAACCGGGAAGTGCGCCGAAAGTCGACGGGCCACGTAGTTGGCGTTGACGATGGCCACTTCGGTGGCTCGGCGCAGACCGTCGGGTCCCATGAGTCCGATGTACATCCACGAGATGGGCAAGATGCCCGCCGAGCCGAAGGGTGCGGCCGACACCGGACCCACCGGACCGTCGGAGCGAATCGGATCGCCCGGCAGGAAGGGCGCGAGGTGCGCGCGCACCGCCACCGGCCCGACACCCGGACCGCCACCCCCGTGCGGAATGCAGAAGGTCTTGTGCAGGTTGAGATGGCTCACGTCGGCGCCGAATCGCCCCGGACGCGCCAGCCCGACCAGCGCGTTGAGATTGGCGCCGTCGACGTAGACCTGACCACCGGCGTCGTGAACCATCTCGCAGATCTTCACGATGCCGACTTCGAACACGCCGTGAGTCGACGGATAGGTGACCATGATGGCGGCGAGTTCCGCGCGATGCCGATCGATCTTGGCGGCCAAATCGTCGAGGTCGACGTTGCCGTCGTCGTCGCACGACACCACCACGACCTTCATCCCTGCCATCACCGCACTCGCGGCGTTGGTGCCGTGCGCGCTCGACGGAATCAGACAGATGTGCCGGTGATCGTCGCCGCGCGAAAGGTGATAGGCGCGGATGGCGAGCAGACCGGCGAATTCACCCTGACTCCCGGCGTTGGGCTGCAGACTCACGGCGTCGTAGCCGGTGATCTCGGCCAGCCACGACTCGAGTTCGTCGATCATGCGGTGATAGCCGATCGTCGACTCGGCGGGGGCGTACGGGTGCACGTTGGCGAACTCCGACCAGGTGATCGGCTCCATCTCCGACGTGGCGTTGAGCTTCATGGTGCACGAACCGAGCGGGATCATGGTGCGATCGAGGGCCAAGTCCTTGTCGGCGAGGCGACGCAAGTACCGCAACATCTCGTGCTCGGAACGATGGGACCGGAACACCGCTGCCGACAAGATGTCGTCGATGCGAAGTGCCTCGGACGGCAGACCGGATCGGCTCGGATCGTCGAGAGCGAGCAGTCGATCGACCGCCAAGGTGGTACCGACGAGAGCCGAGAGACAGCGAGCCAACTCGTCGGGAGTCGTGCATTCGTCGACGGTCATCGACAGTGTGTCGTCGTCGACTCGGCGCACCTCGAATCCGGCGTCACGGACTCGCTGGACGGCCAGGTCGACCGGAACCGACGGACGAACCGCCACGGTGTCGAACCACGTGTCGTGCACGACGGACCAGCCGCTCTCGCGGAACACTGCCGCGACGAGCGATGCGTAGCGGTTCATCCGCCACGCGATTCGTCGCAAACCGTCGGCACCGTGCCACGCCGCGTACAAACCGGCGATGTTGGCCAGCAGGGCTTGCGCAGTACAGATGTTGCTGGTGGCCTTCTCGCGACGGATGTGTTGCTCGCGCGTCTGCAGGGCGAGACGAAGGGCCGGTCGACCCGAACGGTCGGTGCTCACGCCCACCAATCGACCGGGAAGGGTGCGTGCGTGCTCGTGGGACGTGGCGATGAAGGCGGCGTGCGGACCGCCGAAACCCATCGGTAATCCGAATCGCTGTGCCGATCCGACGACGATGTCGGCCCCGAGCGAACCGGGTGATTCGAGCAGAACCAATGCGAAGGGATCGGCGGCCACCGTGACGACGAGGCCGGAGGTGCGCCACGTCGAGAAGAGTTCCCGGAGCGGTCGCACCGCGCCGGTCGACGAGGGATACGACACCAACACCCCGAATCCGCGGGCAGGATCGACGGAGTCGAGCGAGGCGACCACGATCGAAATACCCAATGGTTCGGCGCGCGTGCGCACCACGTTGACGATCTGCGGATGTGTGTCGACATCGACGTAGAAGATGTCGTCGCGATTCGACGAAATACGACGCGCCATGGTCATCGCTTCGGCGGCCGCGGTGGCCTCGTCGAGCAACGATGCGTTGGCGATGGGCAGACCGGTGAGATCGGCCACCATGGTCTGGAAGTTCACCAAGGTCTCGAGTCGACCCTGGCTGATCTCGGGCTGGTACGGGGTGTATGCGGTGTACCAGGCCGGATTCTCGAGCACGTTGCGCTTGATCACCGGTGGAGTGATGGTCGGGGAGTAGCCGAGTCCGATGAAACTTCGGCGGGGAGTGTTGAGTGCGGCGAGTTCGGCGAGGGCAGATGTGAGTTCGGCTTCCGAGCGGGCCGCGGGTAGTCCTAATGGCTCAGTGGAACGAATGACCGCGGGGACGGCGGCGTCGATCAATTCGTCGATCGACTCGACACCGATCACCGCGAGCATGTCGCGCCACGCAGGGTTGCCGTGCTCGAGCGACGGGCCGATGTGGCGACGCTGGAACTCGGACGCATCGCTCAACTCATCGAGAGTGAAGTGGTCGTGTGGCTTTTTCGTCATGACAAAACCTGCCTCGTTCCGGCGACCATAGTTCTCGTTCCGGAGCCGATCGGGGAGCGAACTAGGTTGACGGCGTGACTTCCCTCTCGTCTCGACCCTCGTCTCTCGCGACTGCCCGCTCCATCGCCGCACCGGTCGGCGCCATGGGCGCGGCGTTCATGCTCCACCCCGAGGTCCTCGGACCGGGGAAGGAGGCCGGTTACCCCGGCGGCTTCTCGTATTACGTCGTCGGGCGCGGGGGAGTGCTCGGGGACGTCGACGCCGACGTGGTGGTGAGCGCGTTCGGGTTCTTCGCACCCGGCCTCGTCACCTCGCTCTGGAACGCCGGCGTGGTCGTCGAGGGCGCCCGGGCCGGGGCTCGCCGCTACGCCGATGCATGTGCCGAGTGGGGTCGAAGCCGCCTGGGCGATTTTGCCGGAGCCGAGCGTCTCGCCGAGTTGCTCGGTCGGGTGGTCGATGCCGCCGACGTGGGCGGACTGTCACTTTTCAGCGGTTGGCGCAACGTCGACCGGCCGGCCGATGCCGCCGGCCGCTGCTATCTCCTGTTGCACGTGGCGCGAGAACTGCGGGGGAGCGTGCACCTTCTGTCGTGCGTGGCGAGCGGGCTGACACCCCTCGACGCCGTGCTGTCGAACCCGAATGGGGGAGCCGACCAGGCCGAGAAGTTCGGATGGAGTGGGCCGTTCGAGATCGACGTGGATGTGGCGTCGCGGTTCGAGAACGCCGAAGACCTCACCGATCGACTGATGGCCCGACACCTCGACCTGCTGAGCGACGACGAACTGCGGGAGCTGACCGACCTGGTCGCCGCCGCTCACCGCCACCTCCTCGGCTGACCGCGATATTCGCGCACTCTGTAGCGGTAGTTCCCGAGAGTAGAACTTGCGCTACAGAGTGGGAGAATCTGATCGGTTCGGAGAAGTGAGGGGGAGGGGACGTGTTGGATCACACACAGCCGCCAAAGGTGACCGTCGAGGAGATCAACGACTTCATCGGCGGACACTTCGGGGGAGCCGCCAACGCATGTGAACTCATGGGCTTCGGGGAAGCGATCGCCGTCATGCACCCGAGCGCAGCACAGCTCCGTCCCGGCAAGATCATCAGCGGACCGACCGTGTTCAGCATCTGCGACGCCGCTCTCTTCTACGCCGCATTGAGTTGCACCGCCATGGAACCCATGACCCTCACGAGCGAGATGTCGATTCGCTTCCTGCGCCCGGCACGAGGGGAGGTCATCCGGGCCCGCGCCACGATCCACACCTTGGCCGGACGCAACGTCGTTGGCTCGGTCGAAGCCTGGACCGACGACCCCGACAAGCCGGTGGCCGTCGCCCAGGGAACCTACGTTCGGCCGCGCCCCAGTTGACCGGCGCGTCTCGGTCCGCGAAGTCGGCCAGCACCTAGAGTCGAGACATGGCTCACGACTCGACCAAACCCGCCGTCACCATTCCCGACTCCGATCCGCCGAGCGAATTGGTGATCGAGGACATCACCGTCGGCGACGGCGCCGAGGCCACCGCCGGGTGTCGTCCGGTGATGCACTACGTCGGCGTGGCATGGAGCAACGGGCGCGAGTTCGACAACTCGTGGGACCGCCGCGATCCCTTCACCTTCCGCTTGGGAGCCGGTGAAGTCATCGGGGGATGGGACGCCGGAGTGGCCGGCATGCGCGTCGGTGGACGACGCCGCCTCACCATTCCGCCGCACCTCGGCTACGGGAGCCGCGGTGCCGGTGGCGTCATCAAGGGCAACGAGACCTTGGTATTCGTCGTCGACCTGCTCGACGTCCGCTGAACCACTCCTCGCCGACATCGAGGGGGAGCGGAATCTGGCGCGGGATCTCGACCTATGCGGTGAAGAATCCTCACCAGAACACCGGTTGGCCAGGTCGTTCTTGGTGTGGTCCAGATGTGACATAACGAAGATTATGGGCGCTGCGTCACCCGGGCCGTGAGCGGCTGAGCCGCTTCGAGCAGCCAGGCCATCGCTTCCCGCAACGACGTCGCCGTGGCCCGCTTGTCGGTCAACTCGCGTTCGGTGTCGGCCACCGCGCACGACAGCACGTACAACTCGTCGTACAGCGCATCGAGCTCTCCGCGCGCCACGATCAGTTCGTCCTCGCTGATCTGCAGTTCGCGAGCCCGCTGTCGACCCACCCAGTCCCATTGGCGACAGGCCTGACTGCAGAATTCCTTGGGGCGACCCGGCCCGGACCGCTCGGCCATGACTCGGCGGCAATGTCGGCATCGCGGGACCTCGATCGCCCGCACCCGTCCCCCTTGGTCTGATTTCGTCATGACGAAATCCTGCCAAACGGGACACCTGTCGTCGCGGATGCGAGCACCGACCACCGGCCAGACTGGAGCCATGGCCATGCCCGAGCCGCCTCTTCACCGATTCGCCAGCGACAACAACGCCTCCGTTCACCCTCAGGTGCTCGCCGCGCTCGAGTCGGCCAACACCGGACATGCCGTCGCCTACGGTGACGACGCCTGGACCGCTCGCGCCGCCGAGTCATTCCGGGATCTGTTCGGTCGTGACGTCGAATCACTCATGGTCTGGGGTGGCACCGGAGCCAACGTGCTCGCACTGTCGTCACTTCTCTCCCCCGCCGGGGCGGTGGTCTGCACCGATGCCGCCCACATCAACGTCGACGAGACCGGTGCACCCGAACACGTGCTCGGCGCCAAGTTGCTCGACGTGCCCCACCGCGCCGGGAAGATCTCGCCCGAGCAGGTCCGCGAATTCGAGCATTTCCTCGGCGTGGTTCACCACGTCCAGCCGAGTGTGCTCTCGATCACCCAGAGCACCGAATGGGGCACTCTCTACACGGCTGACGAGATCGCCGCCCTCGCCGACACCGCGCACTCGATGGGGATGAAGGTCCATCTCGATGGGGCGCGGATCGCCAACGCCACGGCCGCCCTCGGCGGCACCGTCGACACGTTGCGGTCGTTCACGACCGAGGCCGGAGTCGACGTGGTGTCCTTCGGCGGCACCAAGAACGGGGCGATGTACGCCGAGGCCGTCGTGTATCTCGATCCGACTCTCGCGCGCGCGGCGCCGTACCTGCGCAAGCAGATCACACAGCTGCCGTCGAAGATGCGCTACGTGTCGGCGCAATTCGTCGCTCTCTTCGAGAACGATCTCTGGCTCGCCAACGCCCGTCACGCCAACGAGATGTGCCGACTTCTCCATCGGTCGTTGGCCGACGTCCCGGGAGTCGACCCCGGACCGGCCCCGGCGGTCAACAGCATCTATCCCGCGCTGGACGCCACGCTTCGGGAGTCGCTGCGCCGTTGGTCGTTCTTCTACGACTGGTCACTCCCCCAGGTCCGCTGGATGACCGCCTGGGACACCCGACCCGAGGATGTGGAGACCTTCGTCGCCGGGGTCCGACACATCGCGGCGTCGCTCACCTGATCCGGGTCCGACGGACGTCACAGATCGCGTCCTTGGCCGCGCTCCGGACCCAGGTCTAGGGTCCACCATGTCGTCGGGGGGCGACCGGGACCGGCGTCCCGATCGGACAGTTCAGTCTTCAGGCGGCTGCGGACGCCTTCACATGGGGGGTCATGTGTCTTCGATCGAACGTGCTCTGGCAGTCGACATCGTCATCACTCGGCGTCGCACCGACGACCGCTGGATGACCAAGGCCGCGTGCCGCGGCATGACACATCTGTTCTTCCCGGCCATGGCCGAGCGCCCACAAGCTCGTGAGCGTCGAGAGGCCGAGGCCCGCCAGGTGTGCCGTTCCTGCATCGTGGCCGACACGTGCCGCGAGTTCGCTCGTGAGAACCACGAGTACGGACTCTGGGGTGGCGAGAGCGAGGAAGAGCGTCACAACGCCGGCTTCCGACTGATCGCCCCCATCGGCATTCGCGCCGTCGGATGACCGTCGGCGTGCGACACTGACTCGGTGAGCCTCGAGGAGAATCGCGCCGCTCTCTATGCGGCCTGGACCGCGTACGGCGATCGCCGTCGCATCGTGTCGGTGGACGACACCAGTCCTCGGGTCTCGACCAACACCGTCTATCGCATCCATCTCGACGACGGCACCAACGTGTTCGGCAAGGTGTCGAACTACGGCTCCTACTTCCTCTTCGCCGAGGACCACGATCGGCTGTTTCGTTGCACCGAACTTCTCGCCGACGGACCCTTCCGGAACTTCCTGGCCCGGGTCCTCGGTGTCGACACTCCCCTCGGCCGCCGTCCCTTCACCTGGTACGACCAGAATCGATGGGTCGCGTTCTACGAGGAGGCCCGACGGGCCGAGTCGCTCCCCCCGCAATTGACGATCGAGCAAACTCGTTCGCTCGCCCGTGGCATGGCGCGATTCCATCTGGAGTGCACGCGAATCGCATCAGGGGTTCCGGCGACCTCCAACTCCATCAAGTCCGACGCCATTCATCTGCTCGATCTTCTCTCGAGCCCGTTCGCTCCCCGCAACTTCGACATGGCACCCGAGAACATCGGCGTCCTCTGGCGACACACGCATCATTTCCTGATGGAGCTCGAGCGCATCCGCTACGACTCGTGGAGTCGCATTCCGATCCTTGTGGACTGGAATCTCGGGAACTTCTCGGTCAAGTACCGCGACGACGGAACTTTCGATCTGTACAGCCGCTGGGACTACGACTGGTTCCGCCTGGAGTCGCGACTGCTCGACTTCTACTTCTTGTCACGGGTCTCGTCGGCCACCGGCGATCGCACCCACTGGACCTACTCGCCGCACACGTTGGTCGAGCCGAGTTTCGTCGAGTTCGTGCGCACCTATCACGAGGTCGCACCACTCTCCCCCGAGGAGATCCTCTTCCTCCCCGAGGCCTACCGATTCTTCGTGCTCAACTACGTCGTACGCGAGGGTGCGCGCTTCTTCCGACCCGATCTGTGCGTCAAGTTCCGCAACGACGCGGCCCGGGTGTACCTCCCGGCGTGCGACGACCTCGACGTGAGTCCGTTGCTGAAGGCCATCGGCCACAGCTGATCGCGACCCGTCCTACACTTCGCTCATGGCCGCCCCGACCGATCGCCCTCGATCCTTCGATGTCGTCGTGGTGGGAAGCGCCAATCTCGATCTCGTCGCTTCCGTCGAGCATCTCCCGGCACCGGGCGAGACGGTGACTGCACGCGGTTACGCCGAACACCCCGGCGGCAAGGGCCTCAACCAAGCAGTCGCCGCGCGCCGATCCGGTTCGCGCACCGCTTTCATCGGATGTCTCGGTCGCGACGCGGCCGGCGACGTCCTGCATCGGGTGATGACCGACGAAGGGATCGACGCCTTCGTGGTCGACGTGGCCGCCCCCACCGGACGCGCGCTCATCGCAGTCGACCAGAGCGCCGAGAACTCCATCGTCGTCGTTCCGGGCGCCAACCACCAGGTCGGGATCGGCGTGATCGACGATCACCGATCGATCCTGTCCGACACGCACGTCGTGCTGGCTCAGTTGGAGGTCCCGCTCGAGGCCGTGGAGGCAGCATTCGCCATCGCGCGGCTCGCTGACGCGATCACCATCCTCAATCCGGCACCGGCGACGGCGCTGCCCGCCGGTCTGTTGTCGCTGTGTGACATCGTGATGCCCAACCAGACCGAGTTGACGCAACTCGGCGGTGCCGATGCTCTGCTCGCAGCCGGCGTGTCGACCGTCGTGACGACACTCGGCGCTCGTGGTCTTCGCGTGATCACCGCCGACGGAACGATCGACGTTCCGCCCTACGCCGTGCGCGCCGTCGACACGACCGGTGCCGGCGACGCGGCGTGTGGCGCCCTCGCCGCCTCGCTCGCTCACGGGTCCGATGTGGTGACCGCCGCCCGACGCGCCGCGGCGGCCGGAGCCTTGGCCGCCACACGAGCGGGTGCCGTGCCGTCCCTGCCAACCGCCGTCGAGATCGACGGCCTGGTCGATGGCCGAGTCGACGGCTGACGGTCAGTCAGGACGCGTGAGCGACCCAGGTCGCATGAGCAACGACGACGCCCAGCCGTCGATCACGACTCGGTGGACCTCCACGAAGGGTTCCAAGGCCTGATGCACGTGGGCGTCGTGGCCGTTCAAGACTCCGCTCACGATGAGATGGCGTCCGGCGAGACGCCGAAGTTGTTCGCTCAACTCGATCAACGTCGGCGCCAAGATGTTGGCCACCACCACGTCGAAGGGCTCGCCGAACACTTCGAGTGGTTCGAGCGTCACCGACCATCGATCGGCCACCCCGTTGACCTCGGCGTTGTTGAGGGACGTCTCGATCGCCGCCGGAGTGATGTCGGTTCCGACGGCTCGGCGCGCACCGAGCACCAGAGCGGCGATGCCGAGCACACCGCTGCCGCAACCGACGTCGAGGATCGTCGAATCGTCAGCGACGACGTCGCTCAAGAGTTGCAGCGACCCGCGCGTGGTCGGATGATCGCCGAGTCCGAAAGTCGGACCAGGGTCGATCGAGATCACCGAGACTCCCGACGGCACCGAAGTCGTCGCCGTACCGATCCAGGCCGGTCGCACCCAGAGTCGGTCGGTGGCTTCGACGACCGACACGTGATCCTTCCAGGTGTCGGCGACCGAGAGATCGATCTCCTCTTCGATCCAGACGGCGTCGGGAAGTTCACGTTTCAGGAGCGATGCGACCAGATCGCGATCCTCACCGAGAGCAGTGCGCAGGATCACCGTTCCGTCGTTCCTCCACTCCTCGGAGATCGCCGTGGCGCCGAAGGCCCAGAGACGATCACTCACCACCTCCACGTCGGACGGGGTGGTGTCGATGCGCAGGCCACGAGTCATCGCGACGTTCTCCTTCGTCGATCGGCTCAATCCAAGCGACGCAGTTCGTCGCGGAATCGCCGAGCCCGCATCACGTAGGACGCCACGGCCAGATCGATGTCGTCGAGTCGTGCCTTCCCCGGCTTGATGACCGCCGGCGAACCGGCGGCGAGCGCACCGGACGGAACCTCGGTACCGTTGAGGAGCACGCTGTTCGCCGCCACCACCGAGCCGGTGCACACGCGCACCCGATGCATCACGATCGACGCGTTGCCGATCAGGCAGCGATTCTCGATCGTGCATCCTTCGAGATGCACCATGTGGCCGACCACGCAGTCGTCTCCCACCACGGTGGGCCACACATGGGTGGTGTGCAGAACACAACCGTCCTGAACCGACGTGCGATCCCCGATGCGAATGTCGCCGTCGTCGGCCCGCAGCACCGCACTCGGCCAGATCGAACTTCCGGCGCCGATCGTGACCCGGCCGATCACCACGGCATCGGGATGTACGTATGCATCGGGGTGGATGGTGGGTTCGTGGTCACCAAGGGCGTAGATGGGCACGTCCTCACGGTACATCGCAGTGTCGACGTCGCCCGGACCCGTCGCCCGACGGACGAGGCGGGACCATGCCCCCGGTGCTTTCACGATAGGGTCGTGACCCATGTCCCGCCGGATCGACATCGAACTCACGAGCTCTCGCCCCGACGGCACCTGGACCTGGCGAGCCGCTGGCGCTCGCGAGCCCAAAGGTGTCGTCGACGGTGCGTTGCTCCCGACCGCCACCAAGGTCGGTGATGTCGTCAAGGTCGATGCCGAATTCGACATCGACGGCATCGAGATCCTCGGTGTCGTGTCCGGTCGCGTCAAGACCACCAAGGTCGAGACGTTGTCGTTGATCGGTTCTGACGAGCCGTTTCAGGCCGTGACTCAGCAGTTGGCCAAGCGCGATCGTTCGAAGCCGTCGCGTCCGCGTCGCAACGAGCGCGGTGATCGTGGTGAGCGCGGTGAAGGTGGCGGCCGCGGTGAGCGTCGTCCGCGTCCCGATGGTGACGCCCGCGAACGTCGTCCCGAGCGTCCGCGTCGTCCGCGCTTCGAGGCGCCGCCCGAACTGCCCGCTCGCCCCAAGCCCAAGCGTCTGAAGGCCGGTTCGCAGCATCGCAAAGCGGTGTTGGCCGAGATCCCCGAGAATCAGCGCCCCATCGCCGAGCTGGCCTTGCAGGGCATGCAGGCCGTGCGTCAGCGGTTGAAGTCGGCCAACGAAGCGCTGGCCGCCGAGGGCAAGCCGACCATGCCCGAACAGAGCGTGTTGCAGATGGCTCAGGATCTTCTCCCGAAGTTGCGCGTTGCCGACTGGCTCGACCGCGCCGAAGCCGCCAAGCGCGACCTCGAGACGCTCGACCTGCGCGATCTTCGCAGCGTCGTGGCCGCGGCCAATGATCCGGCGATCGAGCGCGACGAGAACTGTCGGTCACTCGCCGCCGAGCTGAAGAACGGACTGGCCACACGAAGTGAATCCGACTACCAGCAGTGGCTGGCCGACATCGGCGCGGCCGTGGAGGTGGGCCGAGTCGTTCGCGCCTTGAAGTTGGCGGGGCAGCCTCCGAAGGCCGGGGCGATCTTCCCCGACGAACTCGGACGTCGTCTCGCCGAGGCCGCAGCGCAGAACCTCACCACCGACGCCTTCCCCGATCGTTGGATCGCAGTGCTCGAGGCGGCAGCGTTCTCCCCGATTCGATCGACACTCACGGTCGCAGCTCCGCCCACGCAGGTGACACCAGAACTCACCAAGACCGTCGAACGTCTGGCCGGCCTTCTGCCGCGCGTCGCGGCGATCTTCGGAGTGACGGCGGTGGCCGGGGCGCCCACTCCCAAGCCACTGCGTCCGACCAAGCCGGCCGCCAAGAAGATTCCGCCCAAGCCCCCGGTCAATCCGCCGTCGCCGAGCGCGAGCGCGCCCGCCGAGACTCCGGCAACCGAAACTTCCGCAACCGAGACTCCGGTCGCTGAGAGTCCCGCGCCCGAGACGGCCTCCGAGGTCCCGGCGACCGAACAGACCGACACCGCCGACTGATCACCAACCGGCGCGCCCCACTACGGTCGGGGTCATGAGCAACATCGTGACCTACCAGGCCGACGGTCGCGTCGGCATCATCACCCTCAACCGGCCCGACGCCCGCAACGCTGTCAACGGTGACGTGGCCGCCGGCATGGAAGCGGCCATCGACGCTCTCGAAGCCGACGACGACGTGTGGGTGGGCATCCTCACCGCCAACACCGAGGGCCAGAACAATCCGGTCTTCTGCGCGGGTGCCGACTTGAAGGCCATCAATTCCGGACAGGCCGGTGCGCTGAACACCAAGCGCGGTGGCTTCGCCGGATTCGTGTACCGCGAACGTCGCAAGCCGATCATCGTGGCCGTCGACGGACTGGCCACGGCCGGTGGCTGCGAAATCGTTCTCGCCGCCGATCTCGTCATCGCCACCACTCGTTCGGCCTTCGGTCTCGCCGAAGTCAAGCGCAACCTGATCGCCGGCGCCGGCGGACTCTTCCGTCTCCCCCGCGCCATCGGTCAGGCGGCCGCCATGGAGGCGATCCTCACCGGTGAACCCATTCCGGCCGAGCGCGCATATCACCTCGGATTGGTGTCGCGTCTCGTAGCCCCGGGTGAGGCCATGAACGAAGCGCGTCGTCTGGCCGACCAGATCACGGCCTGCGCGCCGCTCGCCGTGTACGCCAGCCGACAGGTGGTGCTGGCCGCCGCGTATCAGACCGACGACGAACTGAAGACGCTCACCAACACTCTCTTCGCCAATGTGATGGCATCGGAGGACACCAAAGAGGGTCTCACGGCCTTCATCGAGAAGCGTCCGCCGAACTGGACGGGCCGCTGAGCCGTTTCGACACGGTGATCGAGCGGGCGGTCACCCCGGCTCGCTCGTAGAGGTTCTTGGTGCCACGGTCGCCCGGAAGGGCAACCGCCTCCAGGAAAGCACACCCCGTCTCGCCGGCTCGTGACATGGCCGCGGCGAGCAGATCGTCACCGCAACCCAGTTCCCGCGCGTCGGCCACGACGTAGACCCGATCGACCCGGAACACTCGGCCGCGACTGGTGTCAACGACTCCGCCCACGAGGAAACCGACGATCACGGTGTCGATCTCGGCCACGAACGAATGGGTCAACCAGTCGCCCACATGCGAGAGCGGCTCGTGTTCGGCCAACCAGGCCTCTCCCCCGCGCTGATCGCTGAGACCCTGTCGCGCGGAGAAATCGATCGCCTCGCACTGTTCGGTATCGGCTTCGCGTGCCGCACGGACGATCACCTCGACACTCATGTCGTCCGAAGAACGCCAATCGGGTGACGATCGGTCAGCCGAACAACGGACACGTGTCGTCACCCACGGGACACACGGGTGCACCCTTGCGCACGAGCAAGAAGCACTGCGGGCACATCCGTTCGTCGGCACGCTTGGGCTGAATGCTCGTCTCGGGATCGGCCGCCGAGGGAGGCTCCTCCTCTTCCTCGTCGTCCTCGTCGACCTCACTGCGTTCGCGGAGTCGCTCGTCGAGAATGTGCGCCAGGTCAGCTTCGACATCGTCAGCCGTGGTCAGGTCCTCGTCGTCGTCCTCGGAGGCTCGCTTGGTCCGCACCGCCGCCGCGGTGTCGTCCATCTCGTCGTCACCGATCTCGTCGTCGAGGTCCTCGGCCAGATCCTCGTCGCCGCCTTCCTCGTCGAGCTCTTCGTCGAGCTCGTCATCGAGAAGGTCGATGTCGTCCTCCCCTTCGTCGAGGAAACCGTCCTCGTCCAGATCTTCTTCATCGATCATCTCGTCGTCAGCGGCCATCGTGGTTCCTTGTCGTTGTTCGGGTCGTCGTCGGTGTTCTGGTCAGTGTCGTGGTCGGTGTCGTGGTGGGTCGCGGTCGTTGCGGTGGGCTGTTGGGCGGGGATCATAGGCACCCCCACCGTCGTGGTCAGGTGCCCGGGTCGTGACAGCAGTCACCACCGGTCAACCGCGTCCCGACCGCCGTTCCTCGGCCCGGCGCTCGGCGGCCAGGCGTTCGAGTTCGGGGGCTTCGACGGTCAGGTGGGTCATGGCCTCGGCCACGGCCCGGTGCCCGGCCTGTTCGGCGATCAAACGATGCATCTCGAGGGCCACTCGGCGGTACGCCGGGTGGCCCTGGGGCGAGGAGCGCAACTCGAGCATGTGCATGGCCTCGCGCGCGTTGAACTGCATCACGTAGCGAATGCGGTAGGCCATCGAAACGGCGTAGGAAGCCTGCTCCGGGAAGTCGCCCGCCATGTCGTCGTACAAAGACGCCGAACGCGCCATCACTTCGTCGAACACTGAACCCACCCCGGCTTCGTCGACCAGATCGGGTCGCGTGTATCCGTGATTGGGTGTGAGGGGTTGCCATTCGATGGTGAGGAGACGGTGGCGCTGCAGATCGCGGAACGCGCCGTAGTCCGACAGGACGTCGAATCGGTAGTCGATCCGTTCGAAGGCTCGACCCGGCCGATGGCGACGGTTCTCGCGCTGGCCGATGTACGACTTCAAGATGGCGACCTTCTCGGTGTGACTCATCTGGTCGACCTCACGCAAGATCTGCGATTCGGGGAGACTCGAGTAGGAGTAGCAGATCGCCGCCACCAACTTGTTCTCGCCGTCGGGATCGAAGTCGGTGAGCACGACGGGAGCGCTGTGGTCGGTCGGCGTCTCGGCGAAGAGTTCGCGCACGAGTTCCGACGTCTCGGAACGGGTGGAGGCCAGGTAATCGCTCCAACGACCGCCACGATCGGCCAGGTCGACGCGCCGCAGAAAACTCGGGATCACCTTGCGAAGTTCTTCGAGCATCAGAGCCGCGTAGTGCTGCGCCTCGGGCAACGGATGGGACCGCATGCGGATGAGCATGGCTTCGTAGGCCTGCCCGCTCGCATAGATGCCCACGTTGGACAGCGACGATGCGGGGAGCACTCCGCGCACGGCGTCGAGGGCCTTGGCGCGGGTCGCTTGCCGATAGACGAAGTCGCTGTCGGCCGGATCGCGTCGGACGGTGGCGCGCACGTGTTCGGTCACCTTCTCCATGAGCAGGCTGTAGGAGTCGAACATCCGATCCATGTCGCCCACGTAGCGGGTCCCGAGTCGCGAACTCAGCACCGCTTGATCGCGGTAGTAGCGATAGCGGCCGGCCAGTCGAGCGTCGTAGGCGATGTAGCGAGTGCTCTGCTCGAGGTAGCTCGCGAGGCGCCCCCATTCGAGGATCTTGGTGAGAATGTTCGATGCCTGCTCGCACGCCAGGTGCACACCGCCCAGTTGGGCCACCGAGTCGTCGCCGTACTCGAAGAAGACGCGTTCGTAGAGCTCTTCGGCCCGTTCGAGTCCGATGGTCGCATCGACTCCTTGATCTCCGGCCACGTCGAGTTCGCCGACGAACTCGTCGAGGAAGAGACGGCGCAGGCTCTTCGAACTACGGCTGTACCGCGCGAAGAGGGCCCCTTTCACGACCTCGGGAAGGTTGACCAGAGCGAACACTGGTCCGTCGAGATTCGTGAAATACCGCCGCAGGATCTCGGCCTCCTCGGCGCTGAACTCCTCGGGGGCGTAGACCGTCACGGGATCGAACGCTAGTTGGCGCACCTACGCCGATCGGGGCAATCGAGCGCCACTCAGGACAAGACGTCGACTCCGGTCGGCAAGGTGGCGAATTCGGCCGCGATCTCGTCGCGAAGGCGGTGGTCGGCCCACAGATCGACCACCGTCATGGCCATGGCTCGGGCCCCGTCGAGGACGGCCCGATCCCCGCCGTCGGATCCGGCGTGCTCGGCGAACTCCCGGGTGTGGATCGGCACACCGGGTGGGGCGACCTGGACCATCGGGTGGATGGACGGCATCAGATACGACACGTTGCCCATGTCGGTCGACCCGAGCACCCGTCGTCCGGTGACCCGTGGATCGACGACGGTCCGACCCACCTCGGCCATGTTGGCCGCATAAGCGGCGGCCAGACGTTCGTTGTCGCGCACTTCGGCGTACGTGTGTCCGTCCCAGGTCGCGTCCATGGCGCAACCACACGCCGAGGCGGCGCCGTCGAGACAGGCCATCACTCGCTGTTTCAGCGGCTGCAGCGACGCCATGGTCTCGGAACGCACGTACCACGTCGCCGCGGCACGACGAGGAACGATGTTGGGCTTCTCACCGGCCTCGGTGAAGATGCCGTGAACGCGCTCGCTCGGGCGGATGTGCTGACGCAGTGCCGCCACGTTCATGTAACCGAGCACGGCGGCGTCGAGGGCGTTTCGACCTTCCCACGGTGCCGCCGAGGCATGGGCCTCGCGTCCGTGATACACGACGTCGACAGTGTGAATGGCCAGCGAGTCCATGCGCAACAGATCGGCATCGGCCGGATGGACCATCATGGCGGCCACACCCGATGCGAACGCGCCCCGTCGGGCCATGGCGATCTTGCCACCGCCGCCTTCCTCGGCCGGCGTGCCGAGGATGCGCAGTCGTCCCCCGAACTCGTCGGCGAGACTCGCCGCGGCGAGTCCGGCACCCAGTCCGGCCGCGGCGATCACATTGTGTCCACAGCCGTGTCCGATACCGGGCAGAGCGTCGTACTCGAGCAGCACGAGTATCTCGGGACCCTCTCGACCGACCGACACTTCGAAAGCGGTGTCGACTCCGTAGGCGTGGCGCACGACCGGTAGACCGGCGTCCTCGAGCGTCGTACACAACAAGTCGTGGGCGAAGTGCTCCTCGTAGTTCAGTTCGGGGTGGGCGTGAATCTCCCGGCTCACCGTGACCAGGCGGTCGGCTCTGGCCGCTACGTCGGCGGCGACTCGGGTCTTGGCCTCGGAGACCGGTCGATCACTCACGGCTCCAACCGTACTCCTGGGATCCACACGAGGAGAGCGTCAGGAACGACGCCGACGGTGACGGTGAGATCGCCCGACGACCCGTGGATCCACGGCCGGCCGTCGACCTCGACCTTCGCCGACGGTGGAATGACGAGCGACGCGTTCGTCACCGAACGTGTGCGGACGAGCGGATGAGGAACGTGGGCCCCGATGGGAAGGCGCCGGGCGGCCAGGATCCGTTGCCGAATCGACATCGCCGCATCGACCTCGAGCACGTCGACCCGGCCGTCGTTGGGATGACCTCGCGGCGCCACGTCGGCCCGCCCGATGTACTGCACGTTCATCACGACCAGAATCGGTCCTCGCCACCATCCCCAACGACGACGGCGAACGACCACGTGAGCCACGGCCACGGTTCGCCGCCCATCGGACGCGGTCAGTTCGACCACGTCGATCGGGAACGACACAGTGGCTTCCACATTCGTCGACGTCTCCGGCCCGACTCCGAGAGTGCGAGCCAGATCACCGCCACGTACGCCGATCGAGCGCACCCCGTCGCGATAGGCACTGGCTGCGGCGGCGTCGTCGTCGAACCAATCGAGATCGGCCGGCGCCGGACCGGTCCGACCCCAGTCCTCCCCCCGACGAATCGTCACGAGCCCGACTCCACGTCGTGCACGTGGCTCACCTCGTCTGCTTCGTCGAGCGACGGCAGGAGTGTCGACGCGGCCACCACCCCACGCAACAACAAGTCGGCCGCCCGTTCGGCCGCCCGTCGGGTGTCGCCTGCCGGTGCCATCACGGCCATCTGCCGCAGGAGGTCGATGAGTTGCTTCATCGTGCGCACGAAATCGCCGCCCGACAATTCCTCGGTCTCGACGACGTCGGCGAACTCCTCTCCCACCGCCCACGCGTATGCAATCGCCACGTAGGTGGGATCGGGGGCACGATGCACACCGAGTTGCTCGCGCTCTTCGATCTCGCGCAATTCCCGACTGAGGCGTTCGATGTCGCGGCTGCGGCGACGGACGTCGTTCGACGGGAACCATGGAGCCGGCGGCGGTTCACTCGAGCGGTGTTCGTAGACGAACACCGACACGAGTGCCGCCAGGTCGGCGGGCGCGAGTCCGTCGAGCAGTCCCCGGTTGA
>JBDLRN010000015.1:0-11241 GCA_039800005.1 Actinomycetota bacterium
GCTCGACCGGCCACGAGTCCGGCGTGCGTTCCACCACTCGACGACGTGAACACGATGGCCCGCGGAACGACTTCGCACTGCTCGACCAGTTCGTCGTAGGCGGCGATGTAGCCGACCGCACCCACCTCGGTGGAACCGCCGATCGGAATGGAGTACGGACGCAAGCCCTGCTCGACGAGTCGTTGCGTGAGCGCTTCACGTTCGATCTCGAGCACGCCCCATTCGGCGGGCCCGGCTCCGGTGAAGTGCATGTGCGCACCGAACATGTGGCTCAGCAACTGGTTGCCCTCGAGCGGATCGGGGCGATCGCCGGCCAACACGAGATGCGTCTCCCAACCGAGAACCGCTCCCGCGGCCGCCGTCATGCGACAGTGATTCGACTGTCCGGCCCCGACGGTCACCAACGCGTCGGCCCCGTCATGAAGCGCGGCTCCGCACAGGAACTCGAGTTTCCGCGCCTTGTTGCCACCCATGCCGAGTCCGGTGAGGTCGTCGCGCTTGACCCATAGTTGCACGCCGTCACCGATCGACGGACCGCGCTCGAGCGGTGTCGGGAGCGTGGCCAGCCGCACGCGAGGCACTCCGTTCCACGGCACGGAACGCGGGTCGGATGTCGTCGTCATCGGTTCAGAGGTTACGGTGACGCCGTGGCCGCGACCGACTGGAATCCCCTGCTGCGCGCCGAGTTCGACGAGCCCTACTGGAAGGAACTGCAGACCTTCGTCGCCGAAGAACGTCGACAGGGCCCGGTGTATCCACCGGCCGACGACGTGTTCGCCGCCCTGCATCTCACGCCGTATCACGACGTGCGGGTGGTCGTCCTCGGCCAGGACCCGTACCACGGACCGAATCAGGCCCACGGACTCTGCTTCTCGGTGCGACGCGGAGTGCCGATTCCCCCGTCGTTGCGCAACGTGTTCCAGGAACTGCACGCCGACCTCGGATGTTCGATTGCGCGACACGGAAATCTCGAGCACTGGGCACGTCAAGGGGTGCTCCTCCTCAACACCACGCTCACGGTGCGCGCCGGCCAGGCCGCGTCACATCACGGCAAGGGATGGGAGCGCTTCACCGACCGCGTGATCACCACGGTGAACGACAAGTCGGAACGAGTGGTGTTCCTCTTGTGGGGCGCGCCGTCGCGCAAGAAGAAGACACTCATCGACCCGTCACGGCACACCGTGATCGAGTCGGCGCATCCGTCGCCGTTGTCGGCGCACAACGGGTTCTTCGGTTCCCGGCCGTTCTCGCGCACCAACGATGCGTTACGCGAGGCCGGCCGAGATCCGATCGACTGGACGATTCCCGACTAGCCGCCGGCCGGACTCGGGAAGTCGCGCGGCTCCTCACCTTCCGGTGCCACGTCGTACACCGCGACCGCGCCCTCGGGCTGGAACAACTTGTCTTCGGTCGGCCATGCGCCAGGGAGATAGCGCTGACCGCCGTCGACGTAGAAGAGCATGCCGGTGCCCTCCTTGCGATTCTCGTCGGGGCCGGTCGCCTCGGCGTCCCACCAGAAGAGCGTGGCGTCGTCGATACCCGCGTAGTCGGGCTCGTCCCAGATGTCGTGATCACCCCAGGTGAGCCACGGCTGGCTCACCGCTTGGATGGTCTCGAAACTGCGAATGGCCGCGGCGAGCGACTCGTGCGTCAAGTCGGGTCCGGCTGATTGCAGCGCCGACATCAGCAGCATGAACGGCGGCATGTACACACCGATCGATTCATCGGCGGCCGGCTCCTGGCCGGTGAACCACTTGTAGAGCGCGTAGTAACCGCTGATCTCGGGGTTCACGTGCACGGCCAGACTCGTCACACCGAAGGCATTGGCCCACTGCTGTTGGTCGTACGAACGACCGAAAGCCGTGGTGTCGGTGAGCGTGGCGGCGGCCACGATCCACTCGGGGAAATACTCCTGCGCCGTCGCCTCACGAGTGAAGTCGCGCGGCGCGACGGGATCGGTCGACAGGATCACCGAGGTGACACCGCTCGCCTTCAATTTCGCGATGAGCTGCGACGCGGTCTGCTGGATGCTGCCCGGATCGAGGACGTAGGGGATCACTTCGGCCGGCGCGGCACCGACTTCGGTGAGGCGCGCCACCATGAGATCGGCCAGAACCTTCGACTCGGCACTGCTCTCGACGTACACGAGGCCGAACTTGCGCTCGGTGTTCTGGAACTCTTCTCCGGCGTGGATGGCCGGCTTGCCCGCCAGCTGCTTGCCGATGAACTCGACCACGTGCACCTGCTTCTGCTCGGTGCTGCCGTCGATTCCCCACACGTAGGGGTCGCGCTCGGCGTACCACTCGGGCGAACCGCCACCGCACGAGATGCACAGGATCTCGCGTGCCGCCAGCTCGTCGCCGAAGGCGTTGGTGAGCGCCGGTCCGCCGATCACGGCGAAGGGCTTGTATTCCTCGGCGATGCGCTGGGCGTCGGCGCGCGCCGTGACCACGTCGTTGGCCAGACCGGTGCTCTCGTAGGTGACGAGATTGATCGTGCGGCCGTAGAACTCGTAGTAGGTCTCGAAGTAGCGGACGAAGTCGGCCACGACCTCTTCTTCTTGCGCATTGGTGTCGTCGACGGCGATGGCGTCGGTGATGTAGTTGATGATCGGGTCACCGTCGGGTCCCATGTAGTGCACGATGGTGATCTCGTCGGCCGTGACACCCTGGAAGGTCGCTCCGCCGTTGTCGCCGGTGAAAGGCGCCATGCAGAACGGCGCGAAATAGTCGATCACGGCGATGCGTCCGACCGAGGTGTCGCAACGCTCGCCCCAGTCGATGTCGCCGGCCACGCCGAGCTCTTCGGCCTGCGGATACGACAACGGGTAGGTCCACGTCGCACCGCCGCCGGTGCCGTCGGGCGCATCGGTCGCGTCGGTGGGTGCGGACGTCGACTCGGGTGCGGCCGTCGTGTCGGATGTTTCGTCGTCGCCGCCTCCGCCCGATGCGATCACACCGATTACGACGGCGACCACCACGATGATCGCCGCCAACGGCCCCCACTTCTTCAGGGCGCTGGATCCCCCTCCACCGCCACCACTGCTGCTCGCTGGTTGCATTGCTATCCCCCCTGCCCGGAACGGGCGATCGCGGCACTCGAGGTACCGAGGTATGACTCGACGACCTGCGGATGGACGAGGACCGCACCCGGTGGTCCGCTCGTGACCACTCTTCCTTGGTCCATCGCCACCAGTCGATCGGCGACCGATGAGATGAATGGTATGTCGTGTTCGACGATCAGTAATGCGGCTCCCATGTCGTCGCGCAGGCGGCGCACGACCGGCGCCAGAGCCTCGACTTCGCGCTGCGCGAGACCGGACGTGGGTTCGTCGAGCAGGATCACCGTGGGCCGATGCGCCACGAGGCACGCGATGTCGACGATGCGACGCGTTCCGGTGGAGAGCTCGCGCACGAACTTGCGCTCGTAGTCGCCGAGTCCGAGCAATTCGATCAGTTCGTCCACCCGCACACGGACCGCTTGTTCGGAGTCGAACACCGGCGGCAGATACAGAGACGCGGCGAGAGCGCTGCGGTTGCCCACCCATCGTTCGAGCGACACGGCGAGGGTCTCGCGCACCGTGAGTTCGGGAAAGAGCCGAGCGTCCTGGAACGAACGGCCGAGACCGGCTCGGGCCCGACCGTTCGGACTCCGATCGCTCACGTCGACGCCACCCACGTCGATGGACCCGGCGTACAGCGGTGCGAAGCCGGAGATCAGATCGAAGAGCGTGGTCTTGCCGGCCCCGTTCGGACCGATCACACCCACGATCTCGCGTTCACGAACCTCGATCGACACTCCGTCGACGGCACGGATGCCACCGAAACTGGTGACCACCCCGCGGGTCGCGAGCACGACCGCGTCGCCCGCGGCCGTCGCATCGGTCGACGACGCCCGTTCGCCCACCGACGCGCCCGACAGGAACACCGACCGCAGAACGTCGGGACGTTCGAGGAGTTCGGCGGTGGGACCGCTGAAGCGAACCTCTCCTCGTTCGAGGAAATAGGCGCGCTCGGCGACGGTGAGCGCGACGTTGACGCTCTGCTCGACGAGCACGACCGTCACACCCTCGTCGGACAATCGTTTGACGATCGGCAACATCTGACCCACCACGACCGGCGCCAGACCGAGTGACAACTCGTCGATGAGCAGTACCCGCGGCCGCATCACGAAACTCATGCCGAGGGCGAGCATCTGCTGCTGTCCACCCGACAGATTGGCCGCTGGCTGGTCGAGACGATCGGCCAGCATCGGGAAGATCTCGAGAACTTCGGCGCGCGCCGCGCGGACCGACTCGGGGTCGCGTCGATGCGTCCAGCCGGCGAGATCGAGATTATCGGCCACGGTGAGCGAGCCGAACACTCCGGCCCCACCGGGCATCTGCACGATGCCGAGAGCCGCGATCTCGTGCGGCGGTGCGTGCGTGATGTCGCGTCCGTCGAAGATCACCGCGCCGCGATCGGCTTCCACGATGCCGCTGATCGTCTTGAGCAGTGTGCTCTTGCCGGCTCCGTTGGTGCCGAGGAGCGCGACGATCTCCCCCTCGTCGAGGTCGAGGTCGATGCCGTGCAGAATCTCGACGCCGTCGTAACCCGATCGCACTCCGCGCAGGACGAGCAGTTTCGAGCGACCGTGTCTCCGTTCGTACAGCGCTTCCGAGCGGGCGGCGGCCGACTGCCACACCTGGCCGATGTCGTCGACGATCACGTTGCCGATGGTGCGTTGGATGAGTCCGCCGACGAGGAAGAGCGGGATCATCACGAGCATGCCGACGCGAATCGAGATCTCGTCGGCGATCCACCCGATGAGAGGAAGAACACCGAGGCCGGGGATGATCCAGAGCGACGCGACCGAGAAGCCAGTGGCGCGAGCACGGGGCGGAATGGCGAGCGAGAGGGCCGAGAAGATGGCTGGGGCGAGCACAGCGAGGGCCGCCGAGATCACGCAGTTGATGGCGACCGCGATCACGATGTTCGGGGCGAGAGCGAAGGCGCCGGCCAGAACCGCGGCGACCATGGCGATGTTGGCGCCGACACGCGCGAGTCCGGCCACGTTGCCCGCGTATCGCTTGGCGATGAAGCGTGCGCCGAGCACGAGGCCGACCAATTGGAACGGTTCGGCGATGGCGGCCGCCACACCGCGCGCCCGTTCGTCGAGGCCGAACTCCTGGTCGTAGAGAAGCGAGGCCAGGGTGACGAAGCCGATCAGGCCGGTGGCGAGGAAGGGCAGGCTCCACCAGATGCGTCGCAGCGACTGCACCTTGTGCACGGTGCGCCAACTCTCGCTGAACGACGGCGCCGTCTCCTCGGTCATGGCCACGTCGTCGCTCACGCCCATGGCTTGGCGTTCCCAACGCCCGCGCACCGGTTCGTGGAGTCGCAAGGCGAGCACGGCGAAGACGATGGTCGGGATCATGAAGACGATGAACGGCGTGCGCCATCCGAAGTAGAAGGCGAGAAGTCCGGCCGACAGCGGGCCGACGAAGGCGCCCACTGCGTTGGCGGCCCGATGCACCGAGAACACTCGAGTGCGCGCTTCGATCGGGTAGTAGTCGGAGATCAACGAGTTGTGGGTGGGATCGATCACCGCCTTACCGAGCGCCGAACCGCTGCGAGCGATGGTGAGCACGATCAGTCCGGTGGCGAATCCGGTGAGACCCGAGAACATCGCCCACACGAGTGCGCCGATGACGGCGAGGCGCGCTCGCTTCGAACGGTCGGCGATCTGAGCGATCGGTACCTGCAGGGCGAGCGCGGCCACACTGGCCAGACCCACCAGTCCGAGCATGGTGCCGAAGTCGAGATCGAAGTGTTCGCGGATCTCGGGCAAGAGGATGCCGAAGGCGGCCCGGTCGAGTTCGTCGACCGCGTTGAGGCCGAACAGCACGACGATCGGGAACACCGCTTCCCCACCGCACACGTCGCGCAACCAGCGACTCGGATGACGAACGCCGAACCAGAAGCGCGACCAGAGACCGGACGTGGCGTTCACGACTTCTCCTCCCGGCGACGAGCCCGACGATCGATCAAGAAGGCCAGTTGGTCGCGGATCCTGATCACGAGAGCGCCGAGTCCGCCCGGCACGATCAAGAGGACGAGCAACACACCGGCGGCCGACGAGACGAAGCGCCACTCCTCGGCGGTGACGAACCACTCCGTGCCGCGCAGATAGATCGCACCGAGCACGGCACCGAACATCGAACCCAGGCCGCCCACCACCGAGGCGGTGAACACCTCGAGGCTCCGGTTCACGCCGTAACTCGACAGATCGAAGCTGTAATTGAGGTGGGCGAACAATCCCCCCGCCACACCGGCCACCGCGCCCGAGATGGTGAAAGCGGTGAGCTTGAGCCACGTGGCCGACAACGCGTAACTCTGAGCGGCGCGCTCGTTGTCGCGCAGAGCGAGGATCGCGCGCCCGGTTCGGCTGCGTCGGATGCCGCGAATGGCGAACATGGTGATGCCCAGCACCACCAACGTGTACACGTAGAAGCGGGTGGGCGTGTCGACACTCACGCGGCCGAACAGGTCGGGGCGTCCGAAGCGACGACTGCCCGGCACCCACGAGAAGAAACGGTCGTTGAGCAACCACGACGTGACCGACAGTGCGAACACCAGCGTGGTGACGGCGAGATACAGGCCGCGCAGACGGAGAGCCGGCAGACCGACCACGAACGCCGCCACGGCTCCGGCCGCCGCGCCGATGAGCAGTGCGAGCGAGAGATCGACGTTCCATTCGGAGGTGAACTTGGCGCTGACCGCCGCCCCGATGGCCACGAAGCCGAATTGTCCGAGTGAGATCTGGCCGGCCCAGCCGGTGAGCACCACGAGCGAGAGTCCGATGATGCCGTAGATGGCGATGGCGGTGATCTTCACCACCTGATCGGACCGCAACACGAGAGGGATCAGAACGAGACCCGCGGCGACGAACACGTAGGTGGTGGCGCGCATCAAGAACACGAGATCGTGCTTCTTGATGTGGGGCTCGAGATCACGCACTTCGTCGGCGAGTCGCCACGACGCGGTGGTGTCCTGGTCGAGGCGAGACGAGCTGCGCCGCTGCATCAACAGTGCGGCCATCACGGCTGCTCCGATGAACGGCGCGACCAGGAGCGGACTCTCGGCGTTCCACGACACGCCGTACTCGAGCACGCCGAGCGCGACCGCGGCCACGGTGATGGTGACCAGGTTGCGCAGACGCCCGATCACGAGCGCAGCGAGTGCCTGTACCAGCGTGCCGATGGCGAGGGCCGAGCCGAGCGGAATTCCGAGGATGCCCGCCCGCAGGAACAATGCGAGGAACGACAACGCGGCGGCGATCATCCACACGACGGTGGACAGACCGCCCACGGGGATGCCGAGGAGCGAGGCTCGCTCGCTGCGTTCGGCGGCCGCTCGTACCGCGGTGCCGATACGTGTGCGTGTGAGGAAGAGTCCCACCGCCAACATGGCGAGCGGCGCAACGATCACGGCGACGAGATCGTTGGCGTTCAGGATGAACGCGTCGACGGTGAGTTTCCAGTCGAGCGGAGCGGGGATGCGCTGTGACGCCGCACTCTCGTCCCATAGACGCGGGATGCGAATGGCGAAGACGGCCAACAACTGGGTGATGCCGATGGTGGCGACGGTGAGCACCAGACGCGGCGAGTGCGCGAAGCGTCGCACGATGGCCAACTCGACGATGGCGCCCAAGGCGACCGCGGCGGCCAGCCCCACGCCGAGTCCGAACAGATACGGCAGACCCGAAAAGACGATGAGACCCACCGACAGCGCGGCGGGGACGAATCCGAGATCGGCCTGCGCGAAGTTGAGCACGCGATTGGCGCGGTACACGAGGGCCATGCCCATGGCGAGCAGTGCGGTGAGGAGCCCGATCACCACGCCGCGGATCCAGGCACCGAACGGCACACCGAAGAAGATCAACTGCACGACGACCAGAGCGAGGGCCGGGGTGAGCGGAGCGAGTGCGCGATTGAAGGGCGCGAATCGAGTCGATGAACCCGCCATGACACCCCCTCCGTGTCGTCGGTCGACACGTGTTTAGCACACCTGACCAGGGCTTCCAGTAAGGTCGTCGCGTGGGAACCGTTCGTCGACATGTCTTCATCGCGCGCTCGGCCGACCAGGTCTGGGCCCTGGTGGGCGACCCCGGTCGACTCCACGATTGGTTTCCGTCGACGGCCACCGAAGTGCAGGGATCGAAGCGATGGGTGTCGCTCGCCAGCGGCCTGCGCTTCGAAGAGGACATCGTGACCCTCGACCACGATCTGCGCCGCTTCCAGTATCGAATCGTCAACAACGCGATCGTGCAGTCGCATCTCGGCACCGTCGACGTGATCCCCGACGGCCCCGACCGCTGCGTGGTCGTCTACTCCACCGACGCCGACCCCGAAGTGATGGCTCTGATGATCGCCGGCGCGGCCGGTGAGGGGCTCGAGACGCTCAAGAACATGATGGAGGCACGGTGATGGGCCGCAAGATCCTCTTCGTCACGACCGACCAACAGCGCTACGACGCTCTCGGATGCAACGGCGGCACCGTGGCGCGCACCCCGGTGCTCGACTCTCTCGCCCGCAACGGCGTGAACTTTCGACGGTCGCATCCGCAGAGCGTGGTGTGCATGCCGTCGCGTTCGACCATGATCACCGGACAACACGTGGCCACGCACGGCGTGTGGATGAACGGTGTGCCGCTCCCCGAGTCGGCGCCGTCGATCGCTGCCACCCTGCACGATGCCGGCTACAGGACCGCCCTCATCGGCAAGGCGCACTTCGAACCGTTCCTCGACCCGTTCCTGCGTTTCACCGAGAACCAGTTGGCCAACTCCGGCGAGTTCTCGAAGATGGTCGACGGACATCTGCACCGCGGGTTCGACCACATGGAGTCGGCCTCGCACGGCGGGATGGGCCAGTTCCACTATGCGCGATGGCTGATGCAGAACCATCCCGAGGCGGTCGGGATGTACTACCGCGTGCTCGACATGCGTCTGCAGGTGAACGCGGCCGGCGGCGGCGACACCGGCGGCCCGCAGGTGCACGACAACGCGATTCCGCGCGAGTGGTATCACACCGAGTGGGTGGCCGAGCGCACGATGGCCTGGCTCGATTCGCTGCCGTCCGATGCCGATTGGTTCTGCTGGATGAGCTTCCCCGATCCGCACCATCCGTGGGATCCGCCGGCGAGCGAGAAGCATCGCGTGAACTGGCGCGACCTCGACCTGCCCGAGGGTTATCCGGCCGACCGCGCCGAGCGCGAGGCGATCCTCGATCGCAAGCCTCGGCATTGGCGCATGTGGTACGACGGCCAGTTCTTCTCGAACTACGAGGCCCCCGACAGTTGGGTGCCCAGCACGCTCACCGACGATCAGGTGCGCGAGATCAACGCGCTCACCCACATCGAGAACGAGTTGATCGACGAGGCGATCGGGCGTGTGCTCGCGCACATCGACGCCAAGGGTTGGGGCGCCGACACCGACGTCGTGTTCACGACCGATCACGGCGAATTACAGGGCGACTTCGGGCTGATGTTCAAGGGCCCGTATCACACCGATTCGCTCATGCGTCTGCCGCTCGTGTGGCGACCTGCTCCGTCGGCGAACGTTTCGCCGGCCGAAGTGACTGCGCCGGTGGGACTCGTGTCGTTGGCCGCCACCTTCGCCCACATCGCCGGACTCCCCCGCCCGGCGTACACCGAGGCCGAACGTCTACCGGTGTCCGATGTCGAGGCAGCGTCACTCGGTCACGAGCGCGTGCTCACCGAGTGGGATTCGGTGCTGTTCGGCAAGATCGTTCGGATGCGCACCATCCATCGCGACGGTTGGACGGCGACGGCGTGTCTGGCCGGCACGGTGCACGACGGCACCGAAGGCGAGTTGTACGACACGTCGACCGATCCGCTGCAGCAGGTGAACTTGTGGGACGACCCGGCTCATCGAGCGATGCGCGACGACCTGATCGCCGACATGTGGGATCACCTACCCGTTCCCACCTCACCAGCTCGACCTTGCGATGCGCCTGTGTGAGGTTTTGGTGAGGATTCTTTACCGCATAGGTGAAGATCCCGCACCAGAAATCAGCTGGCGCTGAGCACTCCCACCAGTCGCGCCGCGAATTCCTCGGTGTGGGCACCCAACTTGGCCCGATGCAGCGCCATCCCGCCGATCACGTCGGCACCGAGTCCGGCGACTGCCGACTCCATCGCACCGAGGGTCTTGCCGGGGTTGAGGGCGTACGTGCAGAACGTGACCGCCTTCTTGCCACGCAACGCGGGCAGGGCGCGAATCGCTCCGATGTTCCACGGGGCCTGGCCGATGATGAACGCGCCGTGCACCCAGGTGCCGATCATCACCACGTCGGCGTCCTGGATCGACGCGTGATCGGGCGCACGCATCGGCGACAGTCCGGTGATCGACCACCCCTCTTGTTGAAGGTTGCCGGCCACCATCTCGGCGGCGCGCCAGGTGTTTCCGGTGAGGCTTTCGATCAACAGTGCGGCTTTCACGTTCCTCATTCTGGTCCCGGATCACTCGTCGACCAAGAATCTGGTGCGCGATCTTCACCTATACGGTGAAAATTCCTCACCAGAACACCAATCAGCGCCACGTCGGGGGTCAGAGTTTTTTGAGGGGGGCCCAGGCGAGGAGGAGGTGTTTGGTGCCCTTGGCCGAGAAGTTGATCACGGCCTCGGTCTTGTCGCCCGCACCCGAGATGTCGATGATGATCCCCTCGCCGAAGGTGCCGTGCTCGACCCGGTCACCCACCCGAAGTCCGAGCGTGTGGCTATTGGTGGGTTCCACGGGTCGACCGGCCGCCAGTGCCTGATCGACGATGCGCTCCCGCTTCGCGCGCGTGGCTTCGCGATCGTCGTCGTCGATGTCGAACGACGACACGGCACGACGCGGGCGTGTCGACCAGTCGTCGTCACGCGACGAGCGACGGCGGGTGCTCACGTTGCCTTCGTGCTCGACCAACTCGTCGGGGATCTCGTCGAGGAAGCGCGACGGCGGGTTGTACTGCGTGGTGCCGAACTGCTGACGCGACCACGCGTGACACAGGAACAGCTTCTCTTGTGCGCGGGTGATGCCCACGTAGGCGAGGCGGCGCTCCTCTTCGAGTTCGTCGGGATCGGTGAGCGCGCGCACGTGCGGGAACAATCCCTCTTCGACACCCACGATGAACACGACCGGGAACTCGAGTCCCTTGGCGGCGTGCATGGTCATGAGCACCACGCGGTCGTCGTCGGA
>JBDLRN010000016.1:0-61423 GCA_039800005.1 Actinomycetota bacterium
GCGTTCCGGAGATTCGCGTGGTCGTTCCACCGAAGCCCGGTGCCAACGGCGCCGTCGACTCGGTGGTGCTCGCAGTGGCTGACGAACTCGGCTTGGCCGACGTGTACCGCGCCAACGGTCCGGCCGGTATCGCCGCGTTGGCCTTCGGCACCGAATCGATTCCGCGCGTCGTCAAGGTGATGGGCCCGGGTTCGTGGCCGGTGACGGTGGCCCAACTCGAAGTCCAGCGTTACGGAACGGCCACGCAGATGGCGCTCGGTCCGACCGAGAGCGTGGTGGTGGCCGACGATTCGGCCGATCCGCGTCGTCTGGCCGCCGACCTCTTGATCGAAGCCGAACACGGCACCGACAGCTGCACGCTTCTCGTCTCCACCAGTGCGACCTTGCTCGACGCGGTCGACACCGAATTGAGCGAACAGATCGCGGCGCTGCCGGCCGAACGCGCCGACGCGGCCCGGGCGTCACTCGGGGTGAACGGCGGTGGAGTACTGGTCGATTCGCTCGACGACGCGCTCGAGGTGGCCAACGCCTTCGCACCTGAACATCTGCAACTCGTCGTCCGGACAGCTGACGAAGACCGAGCACTGTCCGGCCTCGTGCACGCCGGTGAGATCCTGATCGGTCAGGACACCCCGTTCTCGGCGGCCAACTTCGTGATCGGCTGCCCGGCCTCGTTGCCCACCAACGGCTTCGCCCGGGTCACGAGTGGTGTGACGGTCGACGCATTCCTGAAGCGCACCGCCGTGGCGCGGGCGTCGGCCGAGGCGTTGCGCCGACTGGCACCGAGCATCGTGACGCTGTCGGACGTGGAGGGCTTCTCGGCCCACGGCAACGCGTTGCGCCTTCGTTTCCCCGATCTGACGAACTGACGTCTCGACTGGCACACTCGTGCCATGAGTCGAGCGGTCATGTGGTTCCGGCGGGATCTCCGCCTCACCGACAACCCGGCCCTCGCCCAGGCGTTGGCCGATTTCGACGAGGTGGTGCCGCTCTTCGTCGTCGATCCGAATCTGTTCGACCGTTCGGGTGCGCCGCGGCTCGCCTTCATGTGCGACACGTTGAACGCGCTCGACGAGGCCATGGGTCGCGCTCTCGTGTACCGCTACGGCGACCCGGTCGATGTGTTGCCGACCTTCGTGAAGGAGTGCGAAGCATCTGCAGTGTTCATGGCGGCTGACTTCGCGCCCTACGGACGACGGCGGGACCGTGCCGTGTCGGACCGTCTGGCTGCTGCGGGGTGTCGACTCGTGACGGTCGGTTCGCCCTACGCGGTCGAACCGGGCTCCGTTTTCAAGGACGACGGCACTCCCTATGCGGTGTTCACACCTTTCTCACGCCGGTGGCTCGCCCACGGGTGGTCGACGCCGATCGCCGCGCCGAAGAAGCCGAATTGGCTGGGCGCGCCCACGATTCCGTGTGCCGGGCGACCGGAACGCCCCGAGGTCGAGGTGACCCTCCCGCCGCACTCCGAACGTGGCGTGTGGGAGCAGTGGGAGGAGTTTCGTGATCGCGGGTCCGAGGGGCTCGACGGCTACGACGAGCGCCGCAACGATCCGGGAGTGCCGGGAACCAGCCGACTTTCGACCGCCCTTCGTTGGGGGCTCGTGCATCCGCGTCAGTTGCTCCACGAGCTGGGTGACTCCAAAGCCCATCAGGTGTTCCGCAGCGAGATCGCCTGGCGCGAGTTCTACGGCGACGTGTTGAACCACCATCCCGACACGTCGTGGCGCAATCTCAATCGCAAGATGGACGCCATGGTGCACGACGAGGGTCCAGTGGCCGTCGAGCGATTTCGGGCGTGGTGCGAGGGGCGAACCGGGTATCCGATCGTCGACGCCGGAATGCGCGAACTGCTCACGACCGGCTGGATGCACAACCGTGTGCGCATGATCGTGGCCAGCTTCCTCGTCAAGGATCTGCATCTGCCGTGGCAGTGGGGTGCCAGGTTCTTCATGCAGCACCTCGTCGACGGCGATCTGGCCAGCAACGCTCACGGATGGCAGTGGACGGCCGGCACCGGAACCGATGCCGCCCCGTACTTCCGCGTCTTCAACCCGATCGCGCAGGGTGAGCGTTACGACCCGAAGGGCGACTACGTGCGGAGATTCGTTCCCGAACTGGCCGATCTGCCCACGTCGCAGATCCATGCGCCGTGGTCGAAGGGCGGTGGCGTGCCGCTCGGCTATGTCGCACCGATCGTCGACCACGCCGTCGAGCGGGAAGAGGCACTGGCGCGTTACAAGGCGGTCAGCGGAACCTGACGAGTAGACTTCGGTTCGATCATGCTTGACGAACGCAAGACCGCGATCCTGCGAGCAGTCGTGCAGGAATACATCGGCACGGGTCAGCCCGTGGGGTCGACTCACATCACTCACGCCAACGGCGTGAACGTCTCGTCGGCCACGGTACGCAACGAGATGGCAGTTCTCGAGCAAGAGGGCTACCTCGCCCAGCCTCACACCTCGGCGGGTCGAGTGCCCACCGACAAGGGGTATCGCTTCTTCGTCGACCACCTCACACAACCCGGGCGCCTCGACGACGTGAAGGTGTCGCAGGTTCGGCAGTTCTTCGACAACGCGCACGGCCGGCTCGAGGAGTTGCTCGCCCGTACCTCGCAATTGGTGGCCGGCCTCACCAATTACGCATCGGTGGTTCTCGGGCCCACCGCCGAGCAGGTGGCCGTGAAGTCGATGCAGTTGGTCGCCCTGTCACCTCGGGCGGTTCTGGTGGTGGCGGTCCTCTCGAACGGACAGGTCGAGAGCCAGCAGTTCGACCTTGCCGACGACGCCGAGGAGTCGCGCGTGATCGCGGCGAGCGCCGCGTTGCAGTCGGTCGCGTCGGGTCGCCCCCTTGCCGATGTTCCGGCGCCGGTCTCCGGTGACGCCGATGTCGACACCTTGTGCCAGTCGGCGCTCGATGCTCTGCGATCCAAGAACGTCGACGATCCCGTCTTCCTGGGTGGCGTGTCGTCGATGGCAGCCGCTTTCGATGCCGTCGACGTGGTGCGCCAGGTGCTGCATACGCTCGAGCAGCAGTTCCTCGTGGTCACGTTGGTGCAAGACGTTCTCGATCGTGGACTCAGCGTGGCCATCGGCGCCGAGCATGGTGTCGAGCCACTTGCCAATTGCTCGGTCGTCGTGGCGCCAGTCGTGGTCGACGGTCAGCAGATGGGCACCATCGGCGTGCTCGGACCCACGCGCATGGATTACCCGCAGGCGATGGCCACGGTGGAAGTCGTGTCCGACCGGTTGGGTCGGCGACTCGGCGAGGGCTGATTCATGGCCGACTACTACGAACTCCTCGGCGTGTCGCGAAGCGCGTCGCCCGACGAGATCAAAAAGGCGTACCGCGCGCTGGCGCGACGATTGCACCCCGATGCCAACCCCGACGATCCGGCGGCCGAGGAGAAGTTCAAACAGGTCGCCCAGGCGTACGAGGTTCTGTCCGATCCCGAGGCCCGCGCTCGCTACGACCGTTTCGGAGAGGCCGGCGTGGGCGGTGCTGGCGGCGCCGGCGATTTCTTCGGCGGCGGGGGACTCGGCGACATCTTCGACGCGTTCTTCGGCGGCGCGAGTCCGTTCGGCAACACGCGTGGACCGAGTGGGCCGCCGCGAGGCCAGGACCTCGAAGTAGTGGCCGACATCTCCTTCGAAAACGCGGTGTTCGGGGCCACGCTTCCGGTGACGGTGCGCACCGCCGTGGGATGCGATGACTGCGAAGGTTCGGGGGCGGGTCAAGGAACCAAGCCGGTGTCGTGCGTCGAGTGCAATGGCACGGGCCAGGTGCAGCGAGTGCGCCAGAGCCTGCTCGGTCAGATGATCAGCACCCAGGGGTGTCAGCGGTGCCGTGGTTTCGGCCAGGTGATCGCCACACCGTGCACCACCTGCTCGGGTGAGGGTCGCATCGTCACCGACAAGACCTACCAGGTCGACGTGCCGGCCGGTGTCGACACCGGATCCACATTGCGTCTCACCGGACGGGGCGCGGTCGGTCCGCGTGGTGGTGGGGCCGGCGATCTGTACGTGCACCTGCGGGTCGCTCCGCACGCGACGTTTTCGCGCGACGGCAACGATCTGGTGTCGGAGGTCGCGCTGTCGTATCCGCAGGTGTGCCTCGGCACATCGATCGAGATCGAGACGCTCGACGGAACCGAGACCCTCGTCGTGCCGCCTGGAACTCCGGCCGGTCGAGTGTTCACCTTGCGCGGTCGGGGTGTGCCGCGTCTGCAGGGCCGTGGTCGCGGGGACCTGCGTCTCGTGACGGCCATCGAGGTTCCCAGCTCGCTCACCGACGAGGAGAGCAAGCTTCTGCGTCAGTTGGCAGCGGCACGCGGTGACGAGGTGGCGCCCGAGGAACAGGGATTCTTCTCGCGCATCAAGTCGGCTTTCTCGTGAACGATCGGCGACGTGCTTCAGCGCACGTGTTCGTCGACGACCTCACCACGCCCGCAATGAGGGACGACGACCTTCATCACCTCACGCGAGTGTTGCGTTTGCGCGACGGCGAGCGGGTCACGGCCAGTGACGGGAGCGGCCGTTGGCGGGTATGTCGTTTCGAGGGTGCCGGTCTCGTGGTCGATGGTGACATCGAGACCGAGAGTCGAGACCGAGGCGTGACGGTGCTGTTCGCCTTGAGCAAAGGTGACAAGCCCGAAACCGCAGTGCAGAAGCTCACTGAGTTGGGTGTGGCGCGCATCGTGCCTTTCGTGGCCGAACGGTCGGTGGTGAAGTGGGACGACGACAAGTCGCAACGCAATGTCGAGCGTTTGCGCAAGGTGGCGCGCGAAGCCGCGATGCAGAGTCGCCAGGTCCATCTGCCTCTCGTCGAGGACGTGCAGCCCTCCTTGGCCGCGGCCGTCGCTCTGGTGGGTGAAGTCACACTGGCTGAACCCGGTGGCGCGGTTCTCGACGCAACTGTGTCGGCGATCGCGGTCGGACCCGAAGGTGGCTTCAGCCCGGCCGAACTTTCCGGTCGTCGCACGGTTGCCCTGCCGGGGGGAATTCTTCGCGCCGAAACCGCGGCAGTGGTGGCCGGAGCGATACTCGTCGATCGTCACCGCCGAAGCCCCTGAGTCGATTCCGACTCTCGACCGACGGCGACCACGGAGAGTGGCGAGAGCACTCGTAGAGTGCTCGGAATGGCGAAGAAGGCGACGGCGCGCGAGACCTCGGGTGACGGGGTCATCGACCCGGCCGACGTCGCTTACAGCCGTCGTGTGGGCGAACGTCTCCGAGCCATCCGGCGTCAGAAGAAGTTGTCGCTGCAGGAAGTCGACGAGATGTCGAGTGGCGAGTTCAAGGCCTCGGTGGTGGGGGCGTACGAACGGGGGGAGCGCGCGATCTCATTGCCTCGTCTCCAACGGCTCGCCGACGTGTATTCGGTGCCGGTCGCGCAACTACTGCCCTTCGACGAGTCCGAACCGGGTCTCGATCCCGATTCGGTGTCGAGTCGCTCCCGCAAGTTGGCCATCGATCTGGTGAGGCTGGCGGAGATGACCGGACCGAGCGCCGAGATGCTCACGCGTTTCCTGTCGATGATCCAGGTGCAACGCGGCGACTTCAACGGCAAGGTCCTCACGATCCGTGCTCACGACGTGCGCGCCATCGCCGCCATGCTCGACGTTCCGCTCGAGGACGTGACGGCACGCCTCGACGCGCTGGAGTTGCTGTACCGACCAAAGCGATGAGGGACTTCGGCGTGTACGTGCACGTGCCGTTCTGCCGGCACCGGTGCGACTACTGCGCCTTTGCGACCTTCACCGACCGTGACCACCTGATGATTCGCTACGTCGACGCCGTGCGTGCCGACGTTCGCCGAGCTCGGGCCGAGGGAATGCTCATGGCCGACACGGTGTTCTTCGGGGGAGGAACACCCACGCGACTGGCCCCTGAACTCCTGGTGTCGATCCTCGACGAGATCCCACGTGCGACCGACGCGGAAGTGACCGTCGAATGCAATCCCGACGACGTGTCGGAGGAGATGTTTCGGGTGTTCGTCGACCACGGAGTGAACCGCGTGAGTTTCGGCGTGCAGTCGATGGAGCAACACGTGCTCCTGTCGCTCGGTCGCACCCACGACCCCGACAACGTGACGCGTGGTGTGGGGGCTGCCCGGCGAGTCGGACTGAGCTTCAATCTCGACGTCATCTACGGCGCGCACGGTGAATCCGTTGCCGATTGGGAGCGAACCGTGCGATCGGTCGTCCAACTCGAACCACCGCACGTGTCGGCGTACGGTCTCACAGTCGAGGGCGGAACACCTCTGGCCGATCGACCCGAGCAACATCCCGACGACGACGTGCAGGCCGAGATGTACGAGGTGGTCGACGATCTGCTGACGGCGGCCGGACTTCTCAACTACGAAGTGTCGAATTGGTCTCGCCCAGGTCATGAGTCGCGTCACAACCGCGTGTACTGGGACCAAGGCGATTACCGCGGATTCGGGTCGGCGGCCCACTCGCACGAGGGCGGCCGACGATGGTGGAACGTGCGCACCCCAGATCGCTACATCGAGGCCGTGGAATCGGGTCGCTCGCCCCAGTCGTCGGAGGAAGTGCTCGACGACGAGACCCGGCGGATCGAAGGTCTGCAGTTGGCACTTCGCACTCGGGACGGCGTGCCGGCCGAGGCGTTTTCGGCCGCCGATCTCGACCTGTTGGACGGGCTGGTGGTGGTCGACGACGGGCGGGCCGTCCTCACGCGGCGGGGGCGATTGATGGCCAATGAGGTGTCGTTGCGCCTGCGCTGAGTGGGGTCTCGGTCGACCTGGGGCTAGGATCTGGGTTCTTCGGGCGTGTAGCTCAGTTGGTTAGAGCGCCACCATGACACGGTGGAGGTCTCGGGTTCGAGTCCCGCCACGCCCACCGGAGTTTCCACTCGTGATTCGGCCCTTCCGAAGATCGGAACTTGGCGATCACCCTTCGTCCCCTTACTGGAGCGTGGTCGACCGCTGCGCTGTTGCGGGCTGAGACCTGGAGCGCATGAACGCCGAAAATCCACAGTCAATATTGGCGCCAATAATGTCTACGTGCTAGAGATTCCGGTCAGGCCGGAGTGAAACGTCATCCGGCCTTCCGACAACAAGGGGGATGTGAGATGAGGAAACGCCTGAAAGGGCTGGCAGCCGTGGTGGCTGTCGTGGGCCTTCTTGGCTCGGCCTGCAGCGAGGGAGACAGCGATTCGGGTGCACCCGTAACCGATCCTTCGTCGACGGAGGCTTCCGGCACGGAAACGACGGGCGTGACCGAGGCCCCGACCACCGAGGCTCCGCCGGTCGAACTTCCGGTGTTGTCGTCGTCGATCGACACTGGCCTCGCCTACACCGGAGGGCCAGGCGGGGTGGCCTCAGGTGAGCCGATCAAGATCGGATATGTCAACCAAGAGGGTGGTGTTCCGTCTTTCCCCGACACCTCGGTGGGTGTCGATTCCGGAGTCTGGTTCGTCAACAACTTCCTCGGCGGAGTTGGAGGACGACCGATCGAGCTCGTGAAGTGCTACGTGGTCGACGAAACCGACTCTCAGAAGTGCGCCCAGGAAATGCTCGCCAATGATGAAGTCCAGGCAGTTTTGGTCGGAGCAATGGCGAGCGCAAACCTTCCGCTGCTCGACACGTTGAAGGACCAGAAGCCTGTTTTCATTCCGAATCCTTTGACACCTGAAGAGTTCACGGCGACTGACGCGTACGCATTCACCCCCGGTGGTCCGGGAGTCATTCAAGGAATGGCGGTCTTCACAGCCAAGTATCTTTCCGAGTACGAGAACCGAGAAGTCACGAAGGTTGCTGTCGTCTACAGCGAAAATCCCGCGGGAGTTGTGGCTTTCGAGGTTCTGACCAAGCCGATTCTCGAGAAATTCGGAATCGAGGTCACAGCCGTTCCTCTGCCTGATACGGCAGGACCGACCGAGATGGCGGCAGCACTCCAGTCATCGGGCGCCGACACCGCCGACGTTTTGTACCCGATTGTCACCGTTCAGGGTTGTGTCGGGATCTACGACGCGTTGGCAACTCTCGGAATCGCAATTCCAGTGGTCACCACCGGATTGTGTTCCGGCGTTCCGATGCAGGATCACCTGAGTGCGAAAGGTGCCCCGGGTTCGTTGCCGGACGGCTGGTACTTCGGCGACTACGGCTATGCCTACGAGATCCCGGGCAATCCGGACAACGACACCTACATCGATGTCGCTCTTGCGTGGGCACGGGAGACCGGCGTCGAGAATCCTGAGTACACGGGTTTCGGTCGCCCAACGTTCGGCTCGCTGTTGACCTTGGTCAAGTTCATGAACGACGGGGCGTTGGACGCCGCCGCCCTCCGTGACGCAGCGAAGGCATTCACGGGCCCGATGTGGGCAGGAGTTGGGGAATTCAAGTGTGGTGGAAACGCGACTTTCCCGAGCCTGTGCGGCTTCTCGATCGGAATCCAGCAGCAGCAAGGCGACACGCTGGTGTCGATCATGGATGGTTACAACGGTAAGGCGCTGAACCCGATCGCCGAGTTGGCGGGTGGCTGAAGAGTGACCTGAGCGGGCCACGTCGGTTGTCGAGGACTCTCACCTTCGGCAACCGACGTGGCTGCTTCACCCGAGTTCGAGAAAACGAGGAAACAGTCGAGCTGGGTTGTCCTGGAAGATCTGTCGCTTGTCGGTCTCACTGAGAAAATCGAAGGCGTCGATCACCGGGACGAGGTCGTCGGCGGTGCGGCCGGTTTCAGGCCGAACTGCACGCCCTGAACCGGGAGCCTCCGAACCGAAGCACATGCGCTGAACACCGCGCTGTTTGATGGCTGCCTCGAGGAAGTGCAGGTCGTGGGCGCACGTGTCGTAGAGAAGGTTGTCGCTCAGGTCTCGTTGTGCGAGATGGGGATCGGTGGGTATCCATCTGTCGAGCGCTCCGCCGCAATGGCAGATGATCACCCGGAGTTCGGGAAAATCGTCGAAGACTCGGCTGTGGGACAGAATTTGGCCGGCCCAGTACTGCTCGGCGACGAAGCCCAATTGGTAGTTGTGTGGCACGTGGGCGTATCGCCGGTCGAGCGAATTCGACCCGTGCACGATGATCGGAAGCGATCGTTCGCAGCACTCCTCGTAGAGCGGATACCAGTAGCGATCGGCCATTCCAGGGGAGTTTCGATGTCCGTCTGGATCCGGGCTGACGTAGACGCCGGCGAAGTTGTAGTCGTCGACCGTTCGTCGCAGCTCCTCCAGCATGTGTGTGGAGTCGGGGGCATGGGCGTTCTGCGGGAGCTGGCAGGCCCCGACGAAGCGTTTTGGATGCATGGCGACCTGATGGTGGATCGCGTCGTTGACCAGTCGGGTCCAGCCAGGCAAAAGGTGCGGCTCCATCCAGCCCATCAGGAGGAACGGTCGTGGCCCGAGAATCTGGGCATCGATGTTTCGTTCGTCGATGCAGTCGATGTGGTCCTGAACCGCCACTGCGAAGGCCTCATCGCCAAGGCCGAATTGGTCGGCGGTCGGGGTGCCGATGGGACTGTCGAAGTTCATGTTCGCTCCCTGCATGAACATGAACATCCGCCCCATTCCCTCCATGGGATGGCTCACGTGGGCATGTACATCGAGGACTTTGACGCCGTTGATCACGTACTTCTCCTTGTGGTCGGGCCACGATTCACCGGCGACGCAGCTGCTGAGAAGACAGGCCGAGCGTCGCTATCGGGGAGGACGAGACTTTGCGCTCATGCTAATTGGCGCCAATTTTGCAAGTCAAGAAGCCGCTAGGAGTACTTCGTCACGAAGGCCACGAAGTCGAGTTGTACGTGGGCGCTGGGAGGCAGTTGCTGCACCAAGGTGTGACGGGCCGGCCTCTGCTCGGAGCGTGGGAACGAGAGGATCCACTGTTGGTTGATCGAGTCTCTCGCTGCGCGGTCGTTGACGAAGCACGTGACTTTCGCGATGTCGGCAAGCGTTCCGCCAGCAGCTTCGATGATGGCCCGCATGTTGGTGAAGGCTTGCTCGACCTGCCCGTCGAGGCCCTCACGTAGTTCTCCAGTGGTGGGATCCATGCCGAGAATCCCGCTCGACATCACGAGTGGACCGACCCGAGACGCCAAGGGAATCGGCATGCCGCCGTGGTGCAGTCCAGCAATTTCGATCGACTCTGCCATGCCTTCTCTCCATTCGTCTCGATTGTGAGTTGCAGGGGAGGTCTAGCACCTTCGCGCGGTGCCAGGGCTTGGCGGCCGGTGGAAGTCAGTTCGCCGTTTGGCGTTGTGAACGGTGAATGGCGAGTCGTTCGGTGAGGGCGTCCGAGTCTCGCGAGGTGAGTGCATCGATGAGGCCCTCGTGCTCGAAAATCGTTCTGGCGCGCATTGCTTCGGTCGTGTACCTCTGGGCGATGTACGGGGCAGCGATCGTCCACAGCCGCTCCAGCTCTTCGAGGACGACCTTCAGGGGGGAGAGGCGAAAGATCTCGAAGTGGAATTGACGATTCAGGTCGACCATGGGTGACCAGTCATCGGTGCGTATGAACTCGCGCATCTTGTCGTTGATATTGCGAAGCCTGTCGATCACTTCTGGAGTCGCAGGCGGCAACTCCTCCATCACGAGGCCCTCGAGAAAGCCGAGGATCTGGTAGATCTGGCGTAGCTCTTCCGCCGGCCTCTTCTTGACGAAGTAGCCGCTGTGAACGCGGTGTTCGAGAAGGCCCTGGTCCGACAGGGCACGAAGAGCCTCGCGAATCGGAGCACGGCTGATCAGAAGTTCGCGCGCGAGCTCTTCTTGTCGGAGTTGCTCGCCGGCGGCCAACCGTCCCGTCATGATCCGATACCGGATCTCGTCGACTGCTCGGATCACCGCGTCGCCCGTCTTCACGAGTTTGGGACGATCGGGCGTGATTTCGTCGCGTCGAGGGTCGACCTTCACTAGCCCGATCGTACTGAACGGCAACGCTGACACACCGACCATATTTGGATCCAATATTGACTCCAGCGGTCTGCCGTTGCTACTTTTGGCCGAAGTTCGAGGTGGGGGAGACCGAGTGAGCGAGATCGTTCTGGGTGTAGGGAGCTCGCATAGCCCGATGCTTGTTCTGCCCCCGTCCCGCTGGAGGGAGTGGGGGGAACGACGCGATCCGAACCTTGCCGACCTCGCGGACGAATCGGGGTTCATCCGCTCCTTCTCGGAATGGGTCGAATCACGAGCCGGTTCGATCGAACCGGAGCTGTCGGACGAGGTTCTGGAAGAAAAGGGTCGGCGGTGCCGTGAGGCCACCACTGCCCTCGCCGAGCGCATTCGGGAAGCGAACGTCGACGCACTGGTGATCGTCGGGGACGATCAGAGCGAGCACATCGATTCCTCGAATCTGCCGCCGATTCTGATTCACCACGGACCGTCGGTTCGGAACGAGACTCCATCCACGCCGGCTGGCGCGCCGGAGATCATTCGCCTGATGGACCTGGGCTACTACGAACCCGAAGTGCGGCGCGACTACCCGGTCGACGTCGAGCTCGCCGAAAGTGTGATCGACAGTCTTCTCGATGACGGATTCGACGTGGCGACTTCGTCTCAACTCCCGGGAAATCGGTCCGAGGGTCACGCTTTTCAGTACGTGCACCGACATCTCGCTCCGCCTGAAGTCCCTTCTGTTCTCGTTCTCCTGAACACCTACGTGCCGCCGGCCCAGCCAAGGGCCCGTCGGTGCATCGAGTTCGGTCGCGCTTTGCGATCGGCGATCACGTCGTCCCCCGGAGAAAGGCGCGTCGGTGTGATCGCCTCTGGGGGGCTGTCACACTTCCTCGTCAGCGAGACTCTCGATCGAATGGTCCTCGATGCTTGCAAGGCCAATGATCTCGAGGCACTGTGCAACATCTCCGAGCGGGCTCTTCAGTCGGGGTCGTCGGAAATCAAGAACTGGATGGCGGTGGCTGGGGCGTGTGATCACCTCGCGTTCGAGGTGATCGACTACGTTCCGGGCTACCGGACGGCGGCTGGCACGGGCACTGGCCTCGCATTCGCGTCGTGGGGTCCCTCGTGAGCGACTTGGTCGATCGCCTTCGCCGCCTCGACACATGCGCGGTTTCCGACGCGCGGGATCGCCTCGGTTTGTCCGACACGGTCGTCACCAGCGTGAAAAATTTGGTGAATCTTCGACGCGTGGCAGGTGTCGTCACCACCGTTCGCCTCGGTCCGGTCACCGGACAAATCGCCACCCGGCACCTGTGCACCTCGGCGGTCGAGAACTCTGACTCGCAACACGTCATCGTCGTCGATCACCAAGGGAGATCCGATTGTGCTGGCTGGGGAGGAAACCTCTCACGAGCTGCCGACCAACGTGCAGTCGCTGGAACCCTCGTCTACGGGGCGGCTCGAGACATCGACGAGGCGCGAGAGGTTGGGTACGCCGTGTTCGCCACTGCTTCCACCCCGCGTACTGCGAGAGGCCGAACCCAGGAACACGCGTGGAACGAGCCCATCACCTTCGACGGAATCAGGGTGGCGCCGGGTGACTACGTCATCGCCGATTCGACAGGGATCGTCTTCATTCCAGCAGCGGAGGTCGAGAGCGTGATCGCGGCTGCCGAGATGATCGCTGGCACCGAAGCGGACATGGCCCGGGCCATCGCTCAGGGAACGCCCGTCGGAATCGCCATGGGCGGCGCATACGAACGCATGACCGATCCAGGGCACAAGGAGCAGGCATGACGAGTGGATTGTCGATCGAAGATCGCTTGGCTGCGCTCGACACACCTGAATTGTCGGATGCCCTCGACCGGCTGGGTCTGGACGGCCAAGCGCTCGGCATCCATGCCGTCGATCGGCGCTTCCGGTCGGTGGGGCGGGCGTTCACTGTGCGGATGCTCCCGCGAGGTCTCTCAGGCAAGAGCGTTGGCGACTACATCGATGACGTTGGCCGAGGCCAGGTCGTCGTGATCGACAATGGCGGTCGTCTCGACGCAACGGTATGGGGCGACATTCTGACGACCGTTGCCCATCGCGATGGATTGGCGGGAACGGTCATCGACGGTGTCTGCCGTGACGTCGCGCGAAGCATCGAACTCGACTACCCGATCTTCAGCCGCGGCAACACGATGCGAACCGGCAAGGACCGAGTCTCTGCAGAGGCGTACGGCCAGCCCGTGCAGTTGGGGGGTGTTCGTGTCGAGCAGGACGATTGGATCGTCGGGGATGCCGACGGTGTCGTGGTGATCCCTGCATCACGTGTGGAGAGCGTGCTCGAAGCCGCCGAGGATATCGCCGGAATCGAACGTCTGATCCGAAACGCAGTAGCTGAGGGTGATCGCCTCCGAGACATTCGACAGCGCCTCGACTATCACTCGCTTCAGTCGAGGCGCTCATGACGAGCCTGACCGCCGAATCCCTGTCGTTGGCACGCTCGCTCGGTTCGGCGACGATTCACGAAGCGGCTGGGAGAATTGGCGACCTTCCCGCTCGCTTCCGTCCGGTTTCGGCTGGAATGGCTCTTGCGGGACCGGCCTTCACCATCGTGTGTCCCCCAGGTGACAACCTGTGGATCCATCGAGCCTTGTATGCCGCACGGCCAGGGGACGTGCTGGTCGTGAGTACGGGTGATCGGGAACCCTTGTGGGGTTATTGGGGAGAGATTCTCTCGGTTGCGGCTCAGGTGAGGAACCTGGGAGGGCTAGTACTCGAGGGCGGTAGCCGCGATCACGCGGCTCTTCCGATCGTCGGCTTTCCGGTCGTGTCGCTCGGGCCCTGCATCCGGGGAACGATCAAAGACAAAGAGTCGAAAGTCGGTCGACTCGGAGGAGCGATCGAGATCGGCGGGGTCGTCATTCGACCCGGAGACCTCCTCGTCGGTGACCAGGACGGAGTGGTCGCAATAGCGGCCGAGGATGCGGAGGCCACCTTGATTGCCGGACGGGCACGCGAGGCGAAAGAAGCAGTCGTCATGGATTCGTTGCGCAACGGTGCCACGACCATCGACATCTACGGACTCGGTTGACGGGGGTCAACGACGAATGGAGGTTCTCATGAATCGACGAGCGCCGGAATTCGTTTTCGACGCGTACTCGCGCGAAGTGGCCATCGATCCTCACCCGTTGTATCGCGTGATGCGGGACGAGCACCCCGTGTTGTGGTGCGAGTCGACTCAGGCATGGGCCCTGAGCAGATACGAAGACGTGCTTGCGGCACTGCTCGATCCGCAGACGTTTTCGTCGGCCAAGGGGAACATCGTCAACGACAATCCAGCACGAGCTGGTCGGACTCTGGGAACGACTGATCCGCCGAAGCACGATCAACTGCGTGGTCTCGTCAACGAGGCATTCGCTCGACGAACCGTGAGTGACTTCGAGGCGCCGATGAGAAAGATGGCCGAACGCGCGATCGACGAGTTGTTGGGTGCCAAGGGCCCTGTCGATCTCAGATCGGGTTTGGCCTTTCCGTCGAGTGCGGCGGTTCTCGGCGAAGTTCTCGGTGTCGAACTGACCAAGCAGACGTCTCTGGCCGATGCTTTCATGGTCGTACTCGACGAACCTCTTCGTCTGGGCGCTGATCCGGCCGATGACATCCCCGAACGGGCAGTCGCCATGGGCCAGGTTCTCGGCGTGGTCGGCGAGACAATACGGGCTCGCCAGTCGAAGCCGGGCCGCGATGTGGTGTCTTCCTTGGTTCAAGCCGGACTCACTGAAGAGGAGTTGACCTGGATCATGTTCACGTTCCTCGGTGCAGGTCTCGAGTCGTCGACGGCCCAGTTCCTTCTCGCTGTTCGCTCGCTTGCTCTTCACCCCGAGGCGAGGGCTCGTCTCGCCGAGAATCTCGAACTGATCCCGATCGCGTACGAGGAACTCGTCCGATTCGATTGTGGGCCCAATCGCTTCCATCGGACCTTGACGCGAGATGTCGAAATGCATGGAAAGGAGATGAAAGAAGGTGAGTCGGTTCTCGTGATGTACGGATCGGCCAATCGCGACGGTCGGCGCTTCGAACGCCCCGACGAATTGGTGATCGATCGCCACCCGAACCCGCACCTCGGGTTCGGGCGAGGGCCTCACTTCTGCCTCGGCGCCCCGTTGGCCCGGCTGCAGGCCAGGTTGCTTCTCGAGGTTCTCCTGACGAGGGCTCCGGATTACCGGGTCCACGAGGATCAATTGGAGTGGAAGGTCAATCCTGGCTTTCGTGGGGTCAAGTCGCTGCCGGTGACGCTGAGGGACTGAAGTGTTGTCGGCAGGAGGAACAGCCATGACGAACGAATCGCTGGTCGAGTCGGCACGACGGAACGGAATCGCCGACTTGCTGTCGCGAACGGCTCGGCGCAAGCCGGATCACCCTGCCTTGGTGTGGGGCGATCAGATCGACTCCTACCAGGAACTCGATCGGCTCGTGGGGCGTGTCGCGTCGTCCCTGAGTCGACTGGGCATCGGGTTCGGCGATCGCGTAGTCATCTTTGCGCACAACTCGCGTGACTTCATCGTGTACTACTTCGCTCTGGCGCGTCTTGGAGCCATCTCCGTTCCGGCGAACTTCATGCTCAATGCCGACGAGTTGGCTTACATTTTGTCCCACTCCGATGCAGTGGGTTACATCGTCGAGGACCGACTGTCGGAAACGATGAGCGAAGCATGGCGACGGGCCAACGGCTCGCGCGCTGCTCGACTCAAAGCCTGGATTCGCACCGAACACCTAACGCCCCCTGATTTCGTCGACACCGAGATGCTCGATCGTGACGGCGAGGATGTTCCACCGGATGTAGTCGTGGCCGACGACGATCCCATTCAGATCATGTACACCAGCGGGACCGAATCGAGGCCTAAAGGTGTGACGTTGACGAGTCGGGCGCTCATCGCGCAGTACGTGAGCTGCATCGTCGACGGAAGCATGTCAGCCGACGATGTCGAGGTCCATTCGCTTCCCTTCTACCATTGCGCTCAGCTGCATTGTTTCCTGACCCCCGATGTCTACGTGGGCGCAACGAGCGTCATTCTTCCGGCACCCGATCCGGAGTCGATCTGCGCAGCCGTCGAGAGCCACCGAGCCACGAAGCTCTTCTGCCCTCCCACCGTCTGGATCTCTCTGCTCCGTTCCGGGGCCTTGGATCGTCACGACGTGTCGTCGCTACGCAAGGGTTACTACGGGGCCTCGGTCATGCCGGTCGAAGTCCTACGCGAACTGGGAGAACGCCTTCCCCAGGTGGAGTTGTGGAACTTCTACGGGCAAACGGAGATGTCGCCGGTGGCGACGATCTTGAAGCCCGGTGATCAGGTTCGCAAAGCCGGCTCGGCCGGTGTTGCCGTGATGAACGTCGAGACACGCATCGTCGATGACGAGGATCGCCCAGTTCCCTCAGGAACCATCGGGGAGATCGTGCATCGCAGCCCGCAGGCGATGACTGGATATTGGAACGACCCCGAGAGAACTGCAGACACGTTCCGAAACGGTTGGTTTCATTCCGGCGACCTCGGAGTCATGGACGACGAGGGCTACTTGACGGTGGTCGACCGCAAGAAGGACATGATCAAGTCGGGTGGTGAGAACGTCGCCAGCAAGGAAGTCGAGGAGTGTCTCTTCCAGCACCCTGCAGTGGCCGAAGTTGCGGTCTTCGGTCTCCCTGACCCACTGTGGATCGAAGCAGTCACCGCGTGCGTTGTTCCGCGTCAGGGGATCACGGTGTCCGCCGAGGAGCTCATCGCTTTCGCCCGAGAGCGTTTGGCGGGCTTCAAGACCCCGAAGAAGGTCTTCATCGTGGAGTCCCTGCCGAAGAACCCTAGTGGGAAGATTTTGAAGCGAGAGTTACGAGACCGCTTCGCAGAGCAATGACCGTCAACGCAGCGAGTGAGAGGAGAACAATGTGAACTGGTCAGAACTATTCATAGATCCGAGAGGTGAGTCTCGAAAGTCGAGAGGCGGGAGGTGTCGGCCATGACGACTCCGATGGTTGTTCTCGTGCACGGAGCCTGGCACGGTGGTTGGTGTTGGTCGGCTCTTCAGAGTGAATTGGATCGTCGGGGGGTCCCGTCATTGGCGCCGGACCTTCCCGGTCATGGATCGTCGAATGACGCCCTCGGTCCGTTGGATCATGACGCTCGGTCGATTGCGGCGCTCGTTCGCCGACTCGATCGACCTGTGGTGCTGGTGGGTCATTCGTATGGTGGCATGGTCATCACCGAGGCATGCGGGATGTCGGACCAGGTCAAGTCTTTGGTGTACGTCGCCGCGTTCATGGGTGATACGGGGGAGAGCCCAATGGGTCTCTTGGGATCGTTCGAGCCGCGAGACGTAGCCCTTTCAGCGGTGATGCGCCCCGGACCGACGGAAGAGACGACGACGATCGACCGAGCCGGAGCGATCGAGGCTTTCTATCACCTGTCTTCGACGGAGGTTGGGAAGTCGGCGAGTGAACGGCTCGATGCGCAACACATGGGTGGCTTCATGCAACCGCTCACGTCCGCAGGGTGGAGGTCCGTTCGGAGCACATACGTCGTGTGTTCGCAGGACCGGGCGCTCCATCCCGATCACCAGGCCGAGATGGCAAGGCGCGCATCGACCACTGTCGTCCTCGAATCCGACCATTCTCCATTCTTGTGTCGAGTGGTCGAGTTGGCGGACGTCGTCAGTGGGGTCGCGAAATCACTCTGATGCTTGCGATCATCCAAGAGTATGAGAGGAGTTGATTCGCGGCGGCCGAAGTGGATGCAGGCCTGGTACCTGCTGAGACCTGTCAAGTCGTCTTCCGGCCGATGACACGGTGGCTGTCTCGGGTTCGAGTCCCGCCACGCCCACCAGAATCGGCTGAGCCTCTTGTGCGAGTCAGTCTCTTCCGTGAGCTGGCCCCATCGTGTCGGATCGGTTGAGAAGCCGGCGGCGTGCAAACCAAAGCGCCACCAAGCCCAGAGTCACGGCCCACAGCGCGACTTGAATATCAACTCCGCCGTCGTAGCCGGTGACGGGCAGGGAGGGTGTCGACACCGTGATGGGCTGTCTGAACCCCACTCCGCTGACCGGGGCGAACACGGCGAGGGTATGTCGGCCCGGAGAGAGATTGCTCGGAACGTTTCCCGAAATCGTCACAACACCTTGCGCATCGGCATATCCGGCGCCAATCACTTGAGGAGTCGAGGCGACCACCAACTGAACATATTCGAACGGCGTGAAGCCGCCATATGAGACGACGACCGACTCGCCCGAACTCACGCTTGAAACGGCGATGATTGGCTGCGGTGCCGAGGGGAGGGACTCAACTTCGGCGAGTGATGGTGCCGGCAACGTGGTGGAAGGCGGCGATGGAACGACAGTCGTCGAGGTCGGGGTCTGCGTGGCAGGTGGCGGGACGAAGATCACCGGGGGTGCGACGCTGGGTGCAGGTGGCGGTGCGTCGGCCGACCTCATGGTGAACGCTTCCATGCTTCCAGAAGCGTTTCTGACCCTTCCGCCAACGGTGCACAGTCCAGTCGAACCGCATGCCACGCTGAAGAGCTCGAAGACTCGTGCACCGTTGGGATTCGCGATCGAGGCGGTGGCTACCCTCACGGGGCCCCATGTGCCGTCGATCGAGGTCATCGAGAACCCCTCGAAAAGAGATTGGTCGTATCTATACCTGCCGACTGCGGTGCAATTTCCCGCCGACCAACATGAGACGCTCTGCAATAGTGCATTCGGGTCATTGCTCTGCAACCCCGCCGGGAACGAAATGGTCTGAGCGGTGGCCAATGCGTCGTTGGTGGAGGTCACCGTGAACGGTGTCGCGCGGTTCGTGGCGTCGTGGTAGTAGCCGACGGCCGTGCAGTTGCCCGGGGATGTGCACGAGACATCCCTCAGTTCCTCGAAACGGGTGTTCGGGAGTGTCGCGTTGTAGGTGACGATCTGGGCATGCGCCCACGAGCCATTTGTCGATGTGACGATCAGTGCGTAGTAGTCGTAGTCCCAGTCGGGCGAGAAGTAGCCCACCGCTGTGCAGTTGCCGGGCGATGAGCACGACACCGAGTTCAACCATGCATCGGGTTCGGTTTGCTGTGCCATCGAACCTGAGAAAGTGACGTCTTCGGGGATGGCCCAGGTGCCGTTGGTGGAGGTCATGGTGAAGGCCACGATGTATCCGCCCGGCGTCTCATGTTGGCCGACAGCCGTGCAGTTGCCCACCGACGGGCACGACACCGAGTTGAATTGGGCCCAAGTCTCGCCGCCAGGAATCGAAGTCATGTCCGCGACAACGGGAAGTCCCCATGTTCCGTTGGACATGGTGATAGCGAACGCTTTGTGATGGTTGCTCAGGTCTCTGAAATATCCGACAGCAGTGCAGTTGCCGTCAGTCGGGCATGTGACGTCGAGCAAGTCGGCATCTGCATAGTTTGGGTGCTGCTGGGCCGCACCGTTCCCGAAGTTGACTGACAACGGTTGACCCCACGATCCGTTGGCCGACGAAATCGTGAAGCCAACTTTGCGTCCGCTGGCATTCATGTACTGGCCGACGGCAGTGCAGTTGCCGACTGAAGAACACGACACGCTTCTGAACCCGTCCTCGCGGTACGTCGCATTCGATATGCCGTCCGCGGGCACGACCGCTTGGGCCTGATTCCAGGCGCTATTCGTGGATGTCATGAGAAACGACTCGCCACCCCCGTCGGAGTTGTAGAAGGAGCCCACGGCGACGCAGTCCGTTTGGGTTGGGCAGGAAACGCTGCCGATGACGCCGCCCGGGGTCGAATTCTGGACACCGACGGGGAAGGTTGCGGTCGCGCCATTGCCCCACACCGGCTCGGCCGTGGCGCTCGCACCGTTCGTTGTGACGGGAATCGATCCCGAAGCAACGACAGCCAAGGCAACAGCGAATAGGTGACCTCGGGTCATGAACGCTCTTTCCGTCTGACGGGGACGATGAACCGTCCACATTCAAAGATTGAGCATACCGTTAAGCATGTTGAGTTAGTTCATGTATCCAATTGCCGACTGGGGTGCCCCGTCCTAACGCGGGTTGCGGATCAGAACGGGGTTCGAGTCCCACCACGCCCACCAGAAGGTCCCCAGCATGGGTCGGCGAGCATCTGACGGTCGGTCGTTCGCTCACAAGAGATGGGTTTCCGCCATGGTGTTCTGTAGTTGCTGAAACACAATCGCGAGTTCCGAGCGGTTTCCGACGAGAGCTCGTTGCAACATTTGAGCGACGCGATTTCTCACCGTCTGTGGCGAGAGCGAGATCATTGCTGCGATTTCGTTGTAGGTGTTGCCCAGCACGATTTCGTTGATGATTTCAAGGTTGACCTTGTCGCCGGCTGTGATTTCGTCGAGCGTCGGATGATGTGGGACGTCGACCAGGCTCTTGGGTTGTCGAGCACCGCTCGAAGTGCAACCCAGTATGGCGCGAACTATTTCATCGGCGTTCGTGGTCACCGTCTGAGTCGTGTCGATGTGGTGGAAGCCGTCGAAACCACAACTGTCTGCGAGTTCCGGAGTCCACATTGCGGCGTGCTGCGTCGAGCTGACCACGAGAATGCGAGGCATCGTGATGTGTGACCGCAATTGCTGCTCGATCACGAGCCAGCTCGCAAATGATCGAGTCGGGAGCAGAATGGCGGAGATCGGCATGGTTTCGAGCTTTGCCGCGACTTGGGACCGATTGCTGGCGGGGGTCACCTCGAGATCGTTGTGGCTGATTCTGTTCGCTCCTGAATGGGCAACAGCAGCGACCTCGAAATAGAAGAGTGCAAGCATGGTCAAGAGCGAGCTCGTTCTGGGACGTCGTGTACGGCGGCACGCGGTATACGAAACATGGATAGACGCGACTTACGCCGGACTCTCTGACTGCAAACAGGATGCTCTCGAGTGAACCTCGCTCTGGAGTGGACCCGCACCATTGCTCGTGTAGGCGTGTGATTCATTGCACCTTGGGATTGTCTCGGCGAACGATGAGGGACGTGATTCGAAATCCGGATTCGGTAGGAGAGTTTGCCACACGTTGTGTCCTGCGTCGGCGACCTCGACCCCGATGCCTCGCCGGACGGTCCGGTAGCCACGTCCTGTCGGAGGCTCTTCTCCAGGACTGCGGGGACGTGTCGGAGGGGTTTTCGTTCGCAAGTACGTGCTGTGCGAAGGGGCAACATGCGGGTCTGCGGGATGCGCCTGCAGTCGATGCGACCGCTGGGGCGCCTTGCTGCCGTTCGATGGTGTCGAGTGCCGGCCGGCTATCGAGGGGAATCTCCGACGGGTGGGGAGGGCGACTCAGTCGTCGTGGAGGGCCATGACGACCGACGCGTCGACGATGACGCGATCGACGACGTGAAGTCGGGCGACTCCGATGGCCTGGTCGACGACTCGTGAGACATTGGCCAAGTGGGTCCACGGGAGTTTCGCCTCCGTGCAGTCGTGGGTGATCCGCACGATCCGGAACAAGGTGTAGATCTCGCCGTCCCCGGTCACCACCGTGAACTCCGGGCAGTCGACGATCTCGAAGGTGTCAGTGCCCTCCGGTAGGAGTCGACACCCCTGTTCGATCATTCGGAGATCGGACGGATGAAGTCGGGGATGCGAGCAGACGATACGTGTGCAACCGCCAATTGAGTTCGATATCGAAGGCCGTTCGCGTCCAGGAGCGCTGCCACTCGATTTCGAACCTGTTGGACGTTCCACTCCATGGCGAGGGCGATCTCCTCGTCGGATGTTCCGATCGCCAGTAGATCGAGAAATTCGGAGTCGTGTTGATCGATCAGAGAGAGGTTGCGCGCGAGGAGATCGGGAATGATGCCGAGGTCGCTGACCATGAAGTCGTTTTCGTCCGCTGTCAACGAGGTCGTGATCCGATGAAGTGCGGCCACGACGGCCTCGGTGTCTTCCGCCAGGTCGACGACTCCGTCGAAACCGCTCGCCAGCGCTCGGGCTCTGGTGCTGAGTCTCGGTGCATGGGCGATGAGGACGAGCGATGGTGTGGTGGCCAAGGCCGGGAGGACGTCTTTCTTGATCGCTCGTGCCACGTCGACCCAGTCCATCGGAAGGAGCACCACGTCCACCGGATGGGAGCGAAGTGTCTCGACGACCTCCACACCGGTTGATCGGACCGGCAGGATTCGCAAGTCCGCCCGACCGGAGAGTCGTGAATGAGCGAGGTCGGCTTCGGGGGATCGCCACCCCGCAACACAGCCATTGAGCATCGTCGACTCCTCTCGCCGTCGCACGAAAAGCCGGAGCTCGTCGGTTCCGAGAACGTATCAGGGTGTCGAAAGGCACCCGTGGACGATTCGATCGAGGTGACGGGTGTCGGACAAAGTACTTTCATCCGACTTCGCTGAGACCGAAGGATGCGTAGTTTCGACTCCTGACGGACTGCCCTCGGCCGAATGGAAAGGACGTCACGTGCGAATCGTCGTGAGTTCTGCTGTCCAGCTGGCCGTTCCCGAACTCGCCGATGTCTTCTCCGATTCCGCGACGGATCTGTCTTTCGGGACTTTCGATCGCCGGATATCCCCGGATCGCATCTCCGAGACGGTCGCTCGTTTTCGGCCAGAGGTGGTACTGGTGGATTCCTCGTGGCTCGTGCTGTCGACCTTGTTGCTGCATTGCCTCGTCGTCGGGGGTTGTCCTGATGCCCGTTGCGCTCTGGGTTCCTTCACCTCGAGTGATGCTCTCAAGATCCTGGCTTCCCGTCGCGGTTTTTTCGACATCGTCGATCTCGGACAAACCGCACACGAGATGCTCGATCACGTTCGTGGCATTCACCTCGGCGAGTCACGACTGCGACAGGATCGACTGTGGACCGAAACCTTCGAGTTCGCGCCAGTGCCTGACCTGGCTGATGTCACGGTGGACGAACTCGACCTGCAGATCGTCGATCTCTTGTCGGTGGGATCGTCCGATCGAGAAATCGCCCTCGCGGTCCACCTCTCCCTGCAGGCGGTCAGGAACCGAGTCAGTGCGATGCTCGAGAGGTCGGGATGCGTCAACCGAACTCAGTTGGGCTGGGCGTTTTCGACTCGTCGTCTGGTCGAGCTCCTGGTTCCATATACCGACTCGGTGGAGGCCGTCACACCACTGCATCGCCGTGACGGAAAACGGCAGTGAGCGCATCGAGACGCCCCTTCACCTCGGCGTCGATCGGAGAGCCGACGGCGGCGATCGCATCGTGGAGTTGACCGGGCCGACTGGCCCCGATGATCGGTGACGTGATCACCGGATTGGCCAGCACCCACTGCACAGCCAGAGTCGCGAGACTCACGCCGGTCTCGAGCGCGATCTCCTTCATCACGTCGACCACGTCGAACATGTGGTCGTGCCAGTAACGATCCTGATAGCGCTCGGCGGCGAAACCGAGTGTGAAGCGCGTCCCCTCGGTCGGTGTGCCGCGTGAGTGTTTGCCGGTGAGGAAGCCACCCGCCAGCGGGTTGTACGGAATCACGGCCACGCCTTCTTCGGCGCACAAAGGAAGCAACTCTCGTTCGTTCTGGCGGAAGAGCAGGTTGTAGCGCGGCTGCACCGAGACGAACTTCTGCACACCGAGCACCTCGGATCGGCCGATGGCGCGCGCCAGTTGATAGGCCAGCACGTTCGAACATCCGACGTATCGCACCTTGCCCGAGCGCACCAGATCGTCCATGGCCGACAAGGTCTCGTCGATCGGCGTGTGATGGTCCCAGGCGTGGATCTGATACAGGTCGACGTAGTCGGTGTCGAGTCGAGCGAGTGACGCTTCGATCGAACGCATGATGTTCTTGCGCGAGTTACCGGCGTCCCAGGGCTTCGGCCCGGTGGGGAAGAAACATTTGGTCGCCACGATCACTCGGTCACGACGACCCTTCATCCACCGGCCGACGATCTCCTCGGTCGCACCGAAACTCGACGGGGGAGCCCCCACCGGATACATGTCGGCGGTGTCGATGAAATCGATGCCCGCGTCGAAAGCGGTGTCGAGGATGGCACGCGACGAGTCCTCGTCACACTGGAAGCCGAAGGTCATCGTGCCGAGGCACAGACGCGACACCTTGAGGCCGGTGTGGCCGAAACGAACGTGATGCACGGGCCGACACTAGGTCATCGACATCCTGCTGAAGTTCGGAAGGCGTCACCGATGACGGCCGTCTGCTAAGAACGAGGTGTGGAGATCGTGTTAGCCGCGGCCGCCGCGTGGGTGTACGGCCTTGGCGATTTCTGCGGAGGTCGCGCCAGTCGACGGCTCGACAGCATCTCGGTCACTCTCTACGGCCAGGTGTTCGGTCTGATCCTGCTCGCAGTCGCTCTGTTGGGCTTCGGCGATCCGGTCGCGCCACTGGTCGATTGGGGTTGGGGTGCGTTGGCCGGTGCGAGCGGATTGGTGGGCCTCGGCCTTCTCTATTACTGCTTGGCCAACGGGGCGATGACCGTGGTCGGTCCGCTCACCGCCGTCGTCAGTGCCGTGTTGCCGGTGATCGTCGGCGTCACCCTCGGCGAACGGCCGAGCGGTCTCGCCATCCTCGGAATCGTCGCCGCCTTGGCGGGCATCGTGCTCGTCACCGGGGCCATCGGAACTCCTCACGTTCCCACTTCGCCGCGCATCGTCGCTCTCACCGTCGTGGGCGGTATCGGTTTCGGGCTGCTCTACGTGTTTCTCGATCAGACGTCCGACGAGTCGGGTATGTGGCCACTCGCCGCTGCTCGCGCCGTGTCGATCGGTATAGCCGTCGCCATCGTGCTTGGTCGTCGAGGTCGCGGTCCGGTGAGTCGCATCGGACTCTTCGCGGTTCTGGCCGGAGTGTTCGACATGGGAGCCAACGTGTTGTTCGTCCTGGCCACCCGTGAAGGATTGCTGTCACTGGTCTCGGTGATCACCGCGCTGTATCCGGTCAGCACGATCCTGCTCGCCGTTCGCTTCGACCGGGAACGACTCAGCCGCAGCCAGGCCGTGGGGCTGGTGGGGGCCGGGGTGGCCGTGGCCTTGGTGGCTCTCGGGCGCTGAACACCCGATCCGGCACGGCCAGGCCCTAAGATACAAGTGCAAGACAAGTAGCCGGACCGCGGGTCCGAGAAAGCAGCACCGACATGGCGAAGATCAAGGTCGACAATCCGGTCGTCGAGCTCGACGGCGACGAGATGACCCGCATCATCTGGCAGTTCATCAAGGACCGCCTGATCCTCCCGTACCTCGACGTGAATCTCGAGTACTACGACCTCGGCATGGAGTACCGCGATCAGACCGACGATCAAGTCACCATCGACGCTGCGCACGCCATCTTGAAGCACGGTGTGGGCGTCAAGTGCGCCACCATCACACCCGACGAAGCGCGCGTCGAAGAGTTCGGGCTGAAGAAGATGTGGAAGTCGCCCAACGGCACCATCCGCAACATTCTCGGTGGCGTCGTGTTCCGCGAGCCGATCATCTGCAACAACATCCCGCGTCTCGTGCCGGGCTGGACCAAGCCGATCGTCATCGGCCGTCATGCCCACGGCGACCAGTACAAGGCCACCGACTTCAAGGTTCCCGGTGCCGGAACGGTCACCATCACCTACACGCCGGACGACGGCAGCGAGCCCATGAAGTTCGAAGTCGCCAAGTTCGGCAAGGACGGCGGCGTCACGATGGGCATGTACAACTTCAACGACAGCATCCGCGACTTCGCCCGCGCGTCGTTCCGCTACGGTCTCGCCCGCAATTACCCGGTGTACATGAGCACCAAGAACACGATCCTGAAGGCCTACGACGGCCAGTTCAAGGATCTTTTCCAGGAAGTGTTCGACGCCGAGTTCAAGGCCGATTTCGACAAGGCCGGTCTGACTTACGAGCACCGTCTCATCGACGACATGGTCGCCTGCGCCATGAAGTGGGAGGGCGGCTACGTGTGGGCCTGCAAGAACTACGACGGTGACGTGCAGTCCGACACTGTGGCGCAGGGTTATGGCTCGCTCGGTCTCATGACCTCGGTGCTCATGACGCCCGACGGAAAGACCGTCGAAGCCGAAGCGGCCCACGGAACCGTGACGCGTCACTACCGTGAGCACCAGAAGGGCAACAAGACCTCCACCAACCCGATCGCTTCGGTGTACGCGTGGACGGGCGGTCTCAAGCACCGCGGCAAGCTCGACAACAATCCCAAGCTCATCGAGTTCGCCGAGAACCTCGAGCGGGTATGCGTCGAGAGCGTGGAAGCCGGAGAGATGACCAAGGATCTGGCGATCCTCATCTCGAAGGATCAGCCGTGGCTCACGACCGAGGATTACCTCGCCGCCCTCGATCGTCGTCTCCAGCAGAAGATGGCCTGAGTTCGTGAAGGCCGTCGTTCTCCGCTCCTACGGCGGACCCGAGGTCCTCACTTTCGAGAACGTTCCCGACCCCGAGCCAGGTCCCGACGAGGTGTTGGTGGCCGTGCGCGCCACCGCCCTCAACCGGGCCGACATCCTGCAACGTATGGGGGCCTATCCCGACCCGCGTCGTGGCCTCGGCCTCGAGATCCCCGGACTCGAGTTCGCCGGCACGGTGCGCGCCGTCGGACGGCGCGTCACTCAGTGGAAGATCGGCGATCAGGTGATGGCCATCGACGCCGGAGGTGCCTACGCCGAGCTGGTGTGCACGCACGAGCGGCAACTCATGCCGGTGCCGGCGGGCGTTTCGCTCGCCGATGCGGCGGCGATCCCCGAGGTGTTCCTCACTGCGTGGGACGCGCTCGTTCTGCAAGGTGGCCTCACGTCGGGGCGATGGGCGCTGGTGCACGCCGGTGCATCGGGTGTCGGTACCGCGGCGATCCAGATCGCCAGGGCCATCGGTGCGCGGATCGCGGTCACCTGCTCGGCCGGCAAAGCCGACGCGTGCCGCGCCCTCGGAGCCGATCTCGTGATCGAACGTTCTCCTCACGACTGGGCGACCGAACTCGCAGCGGCCGTGCCGTCCGGCGTCGACGTCGTGCTCGATGTGGTGGGCGGCGACGAAGTCGACCGCAACCTGCGCGTCGTGGCCACCAAGGGAACCATCGTGCAGGTGGGTCTCATGGGTGGTGCGTCCACCCAGGTGAACGTGGGAGCACTTCTCGCCAAACGAGTTCGCTGGATCGGCACCACTCTTCGCGCTCGTCCGCTCGAGGAGAAGGTGGCCGTCACTCAGCGTTTCATCGCCGAGATGCTGCCGCTCTTCGACGCCGGCATTCTGCGTCCGATCGTCGATTCGCGTTTCGCCTTCGCCGACATCGCACGCGCCCATGAACTCATGGCCAGCAACGCCAACACCGGGAAGATCCTGATCGACATCGGTTCGTGACCCAGCCGACCTCATGAACGACACCGGCTTCCGTCGCCCGACTCTGGTTCACCAACCCGGTCTCGACGGTCTACGCGGCCTGGCCGTGGCCCTGGTGGTGCTCTTCCACGCCGACATCTCGTGGATGTCGGGCGGATTTCTCGGGGTGTCGATTTTCTTCACCTTGTCCGGTTATCTGATCACGTCGTTGTTGCTCGCCGAGCACGAACAACGTGGTCGGATCGACCTGCGGAATTTCTGGTCGCGCCGACTTCGTCGCCTTGCTCCGGCCTCCCTGGCCGCCATCGTGGTCGTGGTCGCCTTGGCGTCATGGCTCAGCACGTCGTCGGAGGCGTCCCGCATCAAAGGTGATGCCGTGTCGGCGGCCCTGTACGTGAGCAACTGGCGATTCGTGGTCGCCGAGCACTCCTATGCCGACTTGTTCTCGGCGCCGAGTCCGTTGCTACACATCTGGTCGTTGTCGATCGAGGAGCAGTTGTACGTCGTGGTACCGCTGCTCGTGGTCGGCGTGTTGGCTCTCGGTTGGTCGCGTCGTCGACTCGGTGTCGTCCTCCTCGCATTGGCGGCTACCTCGACGATCACTGGCGTCGCCGTGTCGGGTGTCGATCGCGTGTACTACGGGACCGACACTCGCGCCGCCGAGTTGCTGCTCGGCGCGGTGCTCGCCTGTTTCGTCAGCCACCGACTGACCAATTCCGTCTCGGCTCAGGTGTCACGTCTCGCGAGCGGTGCCGGTTCGCTCGCATTGTTGGCCGTGATCGCGTTGTCGATCACCAGTGACACTCGGTCGGGTTGGGTCGCTGGGGGAGCACTGCCCGCTTTCGCCCTCCTGTCGATCGTGCTCGTCGTGGCCTCGGTGGTCGTCGGTCCGATCCGCAGTCTTTTGTCGTTCGCCCCGTTGCGCGCTCTCGGGCGCATCAGCTATGGCGTGTACCTCGTGCACTGGCCGGTCTTCGTGTTCCTGTCCGAGAATCGGCTCGGGTTCGGCGGTGTCGGACGCATCGTCCTCTGCGTGGCCATCACTTTGTCGATCGCGATGGCCAGTCACCGCTGGTTCGAACGACCGATTCGCGACGGCCGCCGTCTCGTCGATGCACCTCGTGCACTGTCGGCGTTCGCAGTCGGGGTGGTCGTCTCCGTCGTCCTGCCACTCGTCGTATTGGCCGACGGGCCGGGTGCGCCGTCCACCACACCGGTCGTCCTCGTGACCACGACCAGTCAGGCGCCAACCGACGACATCACTGATGACGGAAACGAGTCGCCCGCCACCAGCACCGTTCCCGACGAGCGTTCCCTCACCTTGCTCGTGATCGGCGACTCGACGGCCAACAACGTGGCCCGCGCCCTCGCCGACACCGGCGATACCGACCTGGGTGTGGTCGACGCGGGTGTGATCGGCTGTCCACTCGTTCTCGCCACGCGCGTGTTCGACGTTCCGGGCGGATCACGTGACGCGACCTACTGCCCGTTCCCCGCCGCGTTGGTGCGAGACACTCTCGACTGGACGGCGATCGACGCCATCGTGATCGCCGTCGGTCCACCCAGCCGTTGGTCGTATCGCGACCTGTCCGGCACGTTGATCGAACCCGGAACCGAGGCCTACGCAGCCGATCTCGAACGAACGATGGACGCATTGGTCGAGGTGGCCGACGGCCGTCCGATCGTGGTGTTCGACGCACCATACGTGCGCAACGACGACGAAGTGCTCGGTGACGATCCCGAGTTGGTCGACTTCTGGAACGAGGTGGTCGACCGCTGGGGAGAACGAGACGAAGTCGACGTGTTCGAGTACTCGTCGTTGTTCGCGCCGGCCGGATCGGAACTCGATCGCGAGCAACGACCCGATGGAGTGCATCTCGAGCGGGAATACGCCGCCGAACTCGCGCGCTCGGTGATCGTCCCGGAATTGCGCGAACTGATCAGTTCGCGTCGCCCACTCTGACCAGTCGACTGTGCCAACCGGTGGCACCGTCGGGCGCGACCGGTCGGACGGTCTCGGTCTGGGTGTAGCCGCTCTTGTCGGTCGCGCGCACCGTGATGCGATGTTCTCCCGGAGTCGCGTTCCACGTCAGCGTCCATTGACGCCAGGTGTCGTCGCTCACGTCGTCGGCGAGCGTGGCCTCGCGCCACGGCTCGTCGTCGATGCGCACTTCCACGCGGGCCACGCCGGTGTGCTGCGCCCACGCCACGCCGGCGATGGTGAATTCACCCGATGGCACGCTCTGGCGCGGACGGGGCACGTCGATTCGCGAATGCGTCTTCACTGGCCCGAGTTGCGACCAACCACGCGGAATCCAGTAGCCCTCGCGATCCCACGTGTCGAGTTCGATCGACGACAGCCACTTGGTCGCCGACACGTACCCGTACAGGCCCGGCACCACCAAGCGGGCCGGGAAACCGTGGGCGACGGGCAGCGGCTCACCGTTCATACCGACGGCGATCAGACAGTCGCGGCCGTCGCGGGCCACGTCGATCGGAAATCCGCAGGTCCATCCGTCGAGGCTGGTGCTGAACACCTGCTCGGCCTCGGGTCGGACTCCGACTTCCTCCAACAGATCGGCGAGGAGCACTCCTTGCCACACGGCGTTGCCGACGAGCGATCCACCCACCTCGTTCGACACGCAGCAGAGCGTGATCGTTCGCTCCACCTGAGGACGGCGCAGCAGATCGTCGAACGACAACTCGATCGGTCCGTCGACCAGACCGCCGAGGCGCAAGCGCCAGGTCTCGAGATCGACGCGCGGGAACGACAACGCGGTGTCGATGCGATAGAAGCGGTCGTTCGGTGTGATGAACGGATCGGTGGGATGAATCGCGTCGGCGAACACCGCGCCGTCGTCGGAGGGCGGTAATTCGAAGCGCCGTTGGGTCTCGATACGTCGTGCGCGCCCGGTCTCGCGCCGTTGTGACGCGACTCCGGTGACCACGGCGAGAGCTCCCGTCGCGGCGGTGGTGCGCAGCAAGCGTCGCCGATCCCAGCCGAGGGGAACCTGCGACACGCGTGGACGCCGACTGGCCAGCCAGCGTCCGACCGTCACGTCGCAGGCCACGACGAAAGCGATCGATCCGACCACGGCACCCACGAAGGGGGCCACGATCGTCGTTGCGGTGGTACCCGGACGTTCGACGGCGCTGACCGTGCCCACCAGAGCGAGGACGAACGAACCGATCACGAACGGGGCCGACTGCCGCCGCGAGGCGACACCGAGTCCGATGGCGATGCCGAAGATCACGAGGTAGGCGCCGACTTCGAGCGCGATCTTGTCGTTGGTGCCGAAGGTGGCGATCGCCCATTCCTTCAGCCAGCGCGGTACGCGATCGACGAACGAACTGTTCACTGCGTCGACCGGAGCCGACCCGTCGCCGATCAGAGCGATCACATGGCCCGTGAAGAGCGCCAGGGCGGCCGCCACGACACCGGAGATCGCGCCCGCCCAGCGCGGGGGAGGCGGAGGCGCGACGACCTCACGAGGGGCCGAAGGATCGACCTCGGCGAGTTCGGTCACCGGAGAACTGGCGAGATCAGCGCGACGTGACCGGCACGTAGTCGCGAGCGTCGACGCCCGTGTACCACTGGCGCGGGCGAGAGATCTTCTGCTCCTTGTCGTTGAGCAGTTCCTGCCAGTGCGACAGCCAACCGACCGTCCGTGGAATGGCGAACAGCACGGTGAACATGGCGACCGGGAAACCGAGAGCCTGGTAGATCAGGCCCGAGTAGAAGTCGACGTTGGGGTAGAGCTTGCGATCGACGAAGTACGAATCGCTGAGCGCCGTCTCTTCGAGCTTCAAGGCGATGTCGAGCAACGGGTTCTTGCCCGTCACTTCGAACACGTCGTAGGCCGTCTTCTTGATGATCTTGGCCCGCGGGTCGTAGTTCTTGTAGACGCGGTGGCCGAAGCCCATGAGACGACTGCCCTTGCCGCTCTTGACCTCGTCGATGAAGGCCGGCACGTTGTCGATGGAGCCGATGTCTTCGAGCATGCGCACGACGGCTTCGTTGGCGCCACCGTGCAGCGGGCCGTAGAGCGCCGACGCCGCAGCAGCGGCCGACGAGTAGGGGTCGGCCTGGCTCGAACCCACCACGCGCATGGCGGTGGTTCCGCAGTTCTGCTCGTGGTCGGCGTGCAGGATGAAAAGCACGTCCATGGCCCGCTCGAGGCGCGGATCGATCTCGTACTCGCCGACCTTCCACATCATGTTGAGGAAGTTGGCCGGGAACGACAGCGTGTTGTCGGGGTACACGAACGGCAGGCCGACCGAGAAGCGATAGGCCATGGCGGCGAGAGTGGGGGACTTGGCGATGAGGCGGAGGATCTGCTTGTCGCGGCTCTCCTTGCTCATGATGTCCTTGGCGTCGTCGTAGAACGTGCCGAGGGCGGCGACCGAGCTCACGAACATTCCCATCGGGTGGGCGTCGTAGTGGAAGCCGTCGACGAAGCGCTTGCGCATGTTCTCGTGAATGAACGTGTGGTGCGTGACGTCGTGCGTCCACTTCTCGAGCTGCGCCTTGTTCGGAAGTTCACCGTTGAGCAGCAAATAGGCGACTTCGAGATAGGTGCTCTTCTCGGCCAACTGTTCGATGGGGTAGCCGCGGTAGCGCAGAATTCCGGCATCGCCGTCGAGATAAGTGATCGAACTCTTGCACGCCGCGGTCTGCATGTAGGCCGGGTCGTAGATGTAGAGCGACGGATCGAGTTCGCGAACTGCCGAAGCGGGGAAGACCCCACCTTCGATGGGCACCGTGACCTTCTTGCCGGTGCGGTCGTCGATGATCGTGATGGTGTCGGGCACCTTGCTCGTCCCCTTCGGTTCGGCGGCCCGTTGTTCGGGCCGAGTCCTGCGTACGGAGGCTTTCTCCCCCGTGCATCGAGGATAACCCAGCCCTTTGGTCGGAACTCATTCCGTCCGGGCGGATCCTGGTACTCGGGTGCCGATGGCGGGGCGGATCAGAGCGGTGAGTTGTCGTGCTTGCGGCCCGGCAGATGCTCGCGCTTGTCGATCAACGAGTCGAGGGCCGCGCAGATGACCGCACGGGTGTCGGCGGGCTCGATCACGGCGTCGACGAAACCGCGTTCGGCGGCCACGTACGGGTTGAGGAGTCGCTCGGTGTAGTCGGCCTCGAAGGCGGCCCGCTCCTCGGGGGTGGCCCGGCGTTGGAGGATGGCCGCGGCTTGGCCGGCCCCCATCACAGCCAACTCCGCCCAGGGCCAGGCCACGCACAGATCGTTGCCCATGCGCTTGGAGTCCATGACGATGTACGCCCCGCCGTAGCTCTTGCGCAGGATCACGCAGATGCGCGGCACGGTCGCGCGGCCGTAGGCGAACACCAGTTGGGCGCCGTGGCGGATCATGCCGCGCCACTCGAGATCCTTGCCGGGGTAGAACCCGGGGGTGTCGACGAGGGTGATGATCGGGATGTTGAAGGCGTCGCAGAAGGCGACGAAGCGCGCGCCCTTCTGAGAGGCCGGGATGTCGAGGGTGCCGGCCAGCACCATGGGTTGATTGGCGACGAACCCGACCGTTCGTCCGCCCATGGTGGCCAAGCCGGTGACCAGGTTGGCCGACCAGCGCGGACGGAGTTCGAAGAAGTCGCCGTCGTCGCACATGGCGCGAATCACGTCGCGCACGTCGTAACTGCCGGTCGAGGACGGTGGGATCTTCTCGCCCGCTTCGGGAGTCGGCCGCATCGGATCGTCGTCGGTGGAGAACGAGGGCGGTTCGGCGTCGGAGCTGTCGGGAAGGTACGAGAGCAGTTGCTCGACCGCAACGACAGCCGATTCGAGATCGTTGACCACCACCGACGCTGCGCCGGTGTGGCGCGCGTGCGTCGCGGCCCCGCCTAGTTCGTCGTTGTCGATCGTGACGCCGGTGAATTCTGCGACCATGGTCGGGCCGGACACGAAGGCGTACGACGACTCGGTCATCACCACGTGGTCGACGATGCCGAGGAGAAGAGCCGGACCCGACACCGCCGGGCCGTCGACCACCATGATCGTCGGCACCTTGCCCGAGCAGTCGGTGAGGGCGCGCGCGGCCAGCCCCCAACCGTGGAGGGCAGAAATACCCTCACGAATGTCGGCTCCCGACGACGCGATCACCGTGACGATCGGAATGTGTTCGGCGACGGCGGTGCGTGCGCCGGCTTCGATGATCGACGACGCCTCTTTGCTGAGCGCTCCTTTGTGCACGTCGCCGCTCACGTCGACCCACACCACCGAACGATCACCGAGGACGCGCACCTGGGCACGGGCCGCTCCGGGAACACGCGTCTGGAGATGGACGGCCACGGATCAACAGTACGTCTACGACGACTTCAACGGGAAGGCTTCGGCGCCGACGTGCACGCCGGGCTGTCGCGGACCGCGCGAATCGATCAGTTCCCGGGCCACGTCGAACGCGGCCCGAGTCGGTGGACCTGGTCGGGGGCGGCGACGTTGCACCCACCCGACGACCCGGCGGGGAAGCTCGGGAACGGGAATCCGTCGGAACTCACCCTTCAGCCAACGTGGCACCGCAGTTGCCGGCACGATGGCCGGTCCGAACCCTTCGAAGGCGAGCGAGGTCATGAGGCGCACGCCGTCGATTTCGGCCTGTGACGTGAGCGTCACCCCGGCGTTGTCGGCCGCCCGGTTGATGATGCGACGTAGGGTCGACGACGAGGGTGGCAACAGGATCGGGTGGAGAGCCAGATCATGAAGGGTGAGCGAGTCGCTCTCGAACCATGGATGCGAAGCCGGGGCGAGCAACACCAGATCTTCGGCGAAGAGGGGGACGACCTGCACCTCGGGATCCTCGACCGGGAGGTGCACGATGCAGGCATCGAGGTTCCCTCCCACGAGACGCGGGACGAGACTCGAGGTGCCGCCCTCGGAGATCGTGGGCCGCACGTGGGGGTGGTCGGCGTTGAGTCTGGTCAGGAACTGGGGCATCAGCCAGCGTCCGGTGGTTCCGATGACCCCGAGGCGGGTGTCTCCCGAGACCACGTCGTCGAGGGCGGCGATGTCGGCGGTGATCTCGTCGAATTCCCGCAGGATGCGTCGACCCCGCTCCACGACCAGGGCGCCCTCGTCGGTGATGGTTCCCGATGTGCGATCGACCAGCGTGACACCCAGTTCTCGTTCCAGGCGAGCGATGTGGGCCGAGACGTTGGACTGGACGGTGTAGAGGGCGCGGGCGGCGGCCGAGAACGACCCGTGGTCGGCGATGGCGATCAGCGAGGAGATCTGGCGCAGGTCCACGGGGCCACCCTACTTGGCCTATCTCCACAAATGATAGGTGGTATCTGCCGTATCGACTTGAACGTTCTCTCGTTCACGTGCATACTTTCACATGTAGATCGTTGTGTGTTTCCCCCAAACACACACGACGTGGTTCCACCAAGTGGCTCCCCCCGCCACAGGAACCCCAGGTTGAGAGGCCCCGCTTCCCCCAAGCGGGGCCTTTCCCGTTCTCCGGCGAAACGCGAGCTGTCACCAGGTTCGTAGTGTGGCCACCATGACAGGCGCAGCAATCTTCGATCTCGATCGAACATTGCTCGTCGGCGCATCGGGGCCGGTGCTGTCGGAGGCATTACGCGAAGCCGGACTGCGCGGTCGTGAGGTGCCGGGTGAACGGTTGCTCTTCGAAGTCTTCAACCGGGTGGGCGAGACGTTGCCGGCCATGGCGCTCACGCGACAAGGTGCGTCGTTGGCCCGTGGAAAGTCGCGCGCTGCCGTGCGGTCGGCCGCCGACCGCGCCGCGCCGCGTCTCGCTGAACTCGTGCCACCATTCGCGCGAGCCGTCGTCGCCGAACATCGTGAAGCCGGTCGCAAGTTGGCCATCGCCACCACCACACCGTTCGATCTCGTCGAACCCTTGGCCGCTCTGCTCGGTTTCGACGACGTGATCGCCACGCGTTACGAGTACGACGGAGACGTGTACACCGGACGAATCGACGGTCCGTTCGTGTGGAACAGCGGCAAGGCGTCGGCGGTGCGCGAGTGGGCGATTCGATCCGGTGTCGACCTCGATGCGTCGTATGCATACTCCGACAGCGTCTACGACATCCCGCTGTTGTCGTCGGTCGGTTTTCCGCATGCGGTCAATCCCGATCCACGTCTGCAGATCGTTGCCACGGCGCGCCGCTGGCCGGTGCTGCACTTCGACGTTCCGTCCGGAGTCGGCAAGGTGCCCATCGCCAATGTCGAGTTCCAGAAAGTCGCCCTCGAATTCGCGCGTCCGGCCTTCTTTCCGTTCGCTCGTTTCGACATCGACGGAACCGACAACGTGCCCGCCGACGGCCCGGCCATCCTGTGCGGGAACCATCGCTCGTACTTCGACGTGTTCGCCGTCGCCATCGCCGTGGCGCGCACTGGTCGAACCGTGCGTTTTCTGGGAAAGAAAGAAGTGTTCGACGCGCCGGGCATCGGACAGTTGGCAGCGGCCCTCGGCGGTATCCGCGTCGACCGCGGGACCGGCAGCGACGAGCCGTTGAAGTTCGCCGAGGACGCATTGGCCGCCGGTGAGATGGTGGCCATCATGCCCGAGGGCACGATTCCGCGCGGCCCGGCCTTCTTCGATCCGGTGCTGAAGGGTCGCTGGGGTGCGGCCACATTGGCCATGGCCACCAAGGCGCCGGTCGTGCCGGTCGGTTTGTGGGGGACCGAGAAGGTCTGGCCCCGCTCGTCGCGTATTCCGCACGTTCTCAACGTCACCAATCCGCCGCTGGTGCGCATTCGCGTGGGTGAACCCTTCGTGTTGCGGGGCAAGCAGCCCGATCCGGCCACCAGGCGCATCATGAAAGAGATCACGGCGCTGCTTCCCGCCGAGGCGCGGGTCAAGCGCACGCCGACGCCCGCCGAACTCGCGCTCACGTACCCGCCGGGTTATTCGGGCGATCCGTCTCGCGAGTCGAAGCGGCGTCCGGGTACCGACTGATTCACGTCCAGGCGGCCACTTCGGGAATCACGTGTTCGCCGAAGAGTTCGAGTGAGGTGCGGATGTCGTCGTCGGGCATGCCGCCCATGTCGATCATGACGAGCTGAGTGTCGAGGTGGAGTGTTTCCTTGGCTCGACCCATGCGTTCGACGACAGCAGCCGGTGATCCGCACATCGCAATCGTCGACGTCATCGTCTCGAAATCGCCGAAGATGCGCGGCAGCGGTGTGCATCCGGCTCGTTTGGCACTCTCGGTCTGCCAGTCGCCCACTCGTTCGAGGTATCGCAGGTAGCGGCGTTCGAAACGTTCCCGTGCCGACGACGAGTCGACGGCGATGCCGGCATGGCTGATGGCCCCGATTCGACGTTCCGCCGGGTCGTGTCCGTAGTGCTCCCACCGCTCGACGTAGTGCTCGACGGCGGGAAGGAAGAGTTCCCATGATCCGAACACGGTGGGCAGGAGCAGTCGGCAGCCGAGCCGGGCGGCCAAATCGACGCTGTCGAGCGACATGCCGGCGCCGATCCAGACTGGCGGTCGGGGACTCTGGGTCGGTCGCGGTTGAACCGTGACGTCATGAAGGTCGGCGCGGAAGCGCCCGGTCCAGTCGACGTTCTCCTGGGTCCAGAGGCGAAGGATCAACTCCACGTTCTCGGCGAATCGTTCCTTCGCGTGGCGTTCTTCCTGACCGAACTCGGTGTAGACGTCGGGGAACAACGTACCGCGACCGAAGCACGGTTCGACGCGCCCGTTCGAGAGAGCGTCGATCGTCGCGTAGTCCTCGGCCACGCGTACCGGGTCGAGATTGGCGGCCAGTGTCACTCCGGTCGAAAGTCGAAGTGTCGACGTTCGTTCGGCGATGGCTCCGAGCACGACTTGAGGCGACGACAGTACGTACTCGCTGAAGTGGTGCTCGCCCAGGTGGAACGAATCGAATCCGCACTCCTCGGCCCACACCGCTTGATCGACGAGGTTTCGATGCCGTTCGGCCAAGGATCGTCGCCGACCGGTGACGGGGTCGGTGATGAGATCGCCGAGGGAGAGAAGGCCCATGCGCACGACTCCACCGTAGACCGGCGGTGCGGTGACGAGTACCGATCAGCTACGGCGTCGGGAACATTGGGCCGTCGAAACGATCGACGGTGGTGAATTCGGCGACCGGACGACGGGTGAGTTTGGTGGGTTGCTTCACCGGACGTCCGAGGAAGATGGTGGCCACCAAGGCATGGTTCTCGGGGAGTCCGAGCAGGGGGCCGGTCTCGGGCTCGACTCGTGAAGCGAAGGTCGTGATGACTCCGCCCAGCCCCTCGCTGCGCGCCGCCAATAACACGTTCCAGCAGAACGGATAGACCGATGCGCCACCCGTGATGGGGGCGCGATCGAGGTCCTTGTCCATCATCGCGATGTACGACAGGTCGGCCGCCACGGCGAGAACCACAGGGATCGTTGCGATCTCCGACAACAACTGGTTGGGCGTGTTGCCGGGCTTGGTCGAGGCGAGCGAGTACGACGCCGGTGGCACCACCGAAAAAGGGGTGACTCCACTGGCCGACACTTGCACGTACTCGTCCCACACCGGCTGCATCGCTGCGGCGAGACGCTCGCGAATCGAGAGGTCTTTCACCACGGCCACGCGCCACGGCTGTCGATTGCCTCCGCTCGGCGCGAACCTCGCGTGATCGAGGATGCGGGCGAGCGTGTGATCGTCGACGGGGTCGGACGTGAAGGAGCGAGCCGCTCCGGTGCCGCGGATCGCGTCGACGAGATCCACGTCAGTGGCTGCCGGCGACCTTGGCGCGCACGATGTTGAGAGCCGAGCCGGCCTTGAACCATTCGACCTGTTCGTCGCTGAAGGTGTGCACGGCTTCGAAGTCGACGGTCGAACCGTCGGGCTTCACGATCTGGCAACGCACGTGACGACCGGGGACCGGTGGGAGGCCGAGAACGTTGATGCGATCGCCTTCGCCGATCTGCTCGTACGTCGACGGATCGGCGAATGTCAGCGGTACCAGGCCCTGCTTCTTCAAGTTGGTCTCGTGGATGCGGGCGAACGAGCGAGCGAAGATCACCACACCGCCGCGGAAACGAGGCTCCATGGCGGCGTGTTCGCGCGACGAGCCCTCGCCGTAGTTGCGATCACCGATGGCGCACCATGCGATACCGGCCTCGCTGTAGCGCTTGGCGATCTCGGGATACGAACGGGTTCCGCCGTCGGTGATGTCGAGACCCTCTCCGGTGGCGCCGGTGAAGGCGTTGACCGCGCCGAGGAAAAGGTTGCCCGAGATGTTCTCGAGATGACCGCGATAGGTGAGCCACTTGCCGGCCGCCGAGATGTGGTCGGTGGTGCACTTGCCCTGTGCCTTCATCAGGACGGGCAATCCGAGGAGGTCCTGGCCGTTCCACGCCGGGAAGGGTTCGAGCAACTGCAGACGCGAACTCTTCGGATCGACCGACACGGTGATGGAACTGCCGTCGGCCGGAGGGGCGGTGAAGGTGTTGCTGCCCGGGTCGTAGCCACGATCGGGGAGCACTTCACCCACCGGGGGATCGAGGCGAACCTGTGAACCGTCCGGTGCCGTGAGAGTGTCGGTCGTCGGATCGAAATCGAGCCGACCCGCCAACGCGATGGCCATGACGGTGTCGGGTGACGTCACGAAGCTGAGCGTGTTGGCCGAACCGTCGTTGCGCTTGGGGAAGTTGCGGTTGAACGAGTTGACGATCGAGTTCGGCTTGTCGGTGATCTCCTTGGCGCGCTCCCACTGGCCGATGCACGGACCGCAGGCGTTGGCCAGCACGGTGGCGCCGATGGCCTCGAGATCGGCGAGCAGACCGTCGCGTTCGATGGTGGCGCGGATCTGCTCGGAGCCCGGAGTGATGAGGAGTTCGCACTTGGCGCGCAGTCCCTTGGCCGCGGCCTGGCGAGCGATCGACGCGGCGCGAGTGATGTCTTCGTACGACGAGTTGGTGCACGAACCGATGAGGGCGGCCGACACCTCGAGCGGCCACTGATTGGCGGCTGCAGCATCGCCGACCTCTCGGCCCACCTTGTGGGCGCGGTCGGGGGAGTGCGGGCCGTTGATGAGCGGCTTCAACTGATCGAGGTCGACCTCGACGATCTGGTCGTAGTGTGCGCCATCATCAGGGCGCAGATGCTCGGCGACCTTGTCGGCCGCGTCGGCGATCGCTTCGCGACCGGTTGCCTTCAGGTACACGGCCATGTTCTGGTCGTAGCCGAACACCGAACAGGTGGCGCCGATCTCGGCACCCATGTTGCAAATGGTGGCCTTACCGGTGGCCGAGATGCTGTCGGCGCCGGGACCGAAGTATTCGACGATGGCGCCGGTGCCGCCTTCGACGGTGAGCACGCGGGCGACTTCGAGGATGACGTCCTTGGGTGACGACCAGCCGCTCAACGTGCCGGTCAGCTTCACGCCGATCACCTTGGGCCACTTCACGTTGAAGGGGAAGCCGGTCATCACGTCGACGGCATCGGCGCCGCCGACACCGATGGCAACCATGCCGAGGCCACCCGCGTTCGGTGTGTGGCTGTCGGTGCCGATCATCATGCCGCCCGGGAACGCGTAGTTCTCGAGCACGACCTGGTGGATGATGCCGCTACCCGGGCCCCAGAAGCCGATGCCGTACTTGGCCGACACGGTGCGCAAGAAGTCGTACACCTCGCGGTTGTCCTCGATGGCGACGCCGAGGTCGATCTTGGCGCCCACCTTGGAGAGGATGAGGTGATCGCAGTGCACCGTCGACGGCACGGCGGTGGTGGGCAGGCCGGCGGTCATGAACTGCAGCAGAGCCATTTGAGCCGTGGCGTCCTGCATGGCGACGCGATCGGGGTTGAAGTCGGCGTAGCTGCCACCGCGCTCCATTTCCTGGTTGGCCGGGTCGACGAGGTGATTGACCAGAATTTTCTCGGCGAGAGTCAGCGGACGACCGAGTCGCTGACGACCGAGAGCCACGCGCTCGGGCAGGGTGGCGTAAACCTTGTTGACGAGTTCGATGGGGGTTCCGGCGGACACGGTGCTCATAGAGACAAGTATAATACAAGTGTGCGGGAGATCAGGTATCGAACCATCGCCGACGAGATCCGTCGACGCGTTGCGTCGGGCGATTACGCACCAGGTCGACTGCTGCCATCGGAGTCCGATCTGGTCGCCGAATTCGATGCCAGCCGCGTCACCATCCGACGGGCCCTCGAATCACTGCGGGACGAAGGTCTGCTCGACGCCCGCCAAGGTTTCGGCTGGTTCGTGGCGAGTGCTCCGTTGCAGCAGAGTCTCGGCCGACTCGCCACCATCGAATCGCAATTGGCCGAGGGCGGCATCCGTCCCGAGCGACGCGTGCTCGAATTCGCCTTCGAGCGGGCGACCAAGCGAGTGAAGTCGGTGCTCGGTGCCGACCAGGTCCTGCGGGTGAAACGTCTCAATCTGGCCGACGGCGAACCCTTCGCCGTGGTCACGGTGTGGTGTCGGGCCGACCTGGGTCAGAACCTGTCCCGGGCCGACGTCGAACGATCGCCGTTCTACGAATTGCTCGACGTGCCGCTGAAAGGTGCGACTCAGACGATCGGGGCCGACGCGGCCGATGCGGGCGACGCCGTGTTGCTCGGCGTGCCGGTCGGATCGCCGGTGCTGCGTTGCACGCGCACCACCACCGACGTCGACGGACGACCGGTTCTGCTCTCCGAGCACGTCTTCGCCGCCCATCGCACCGAATTCGTGGTCGATCTTCCGTCGGCGGAGCCCTCGATGGCTCCGAGCGGTCTGCGCCTGGTCGAGTGACGCGGTTCGTCGTGCAATGACACCGGGAGACCTCGGTCGTCGTCGCTCGAGAACTACCCTCGACACGTCATGACTGGGGCCCGAAGCGACGTGGAGCAAGGCTCGGCCGAGCCGGTCGTCGCCCCCAAGCTGGGCCACGTACCGGGCCTCGACGGTGTGCGTGGCATCGCCGTCGTGATCGTGATGTTGTATCACCACAGCATCACGTGGATCACCGGCGGTGAACTCACCGTCTCGATGTTCTTCACGCTGTCGGGATTCCTGATCACCCGTCTCCTCGTGGCCGAATGGGGTCGCACCGAGACGATCTCGCTGCGCTCGTTCTACGAACGTCGAGTGCGCCGCCTCTTTCCGGCCTCGTTCGTCGTTCTGTTCCTCGTGGCCGCACTCTGGACGATCTTCCCCGGATCGGGTCGACGGTTCGCTCCATGGGAATGGCTGAGCGGTCTCTTCTACTTCGAGAACGTCTACCTGCAGTCGGCCGGCAAGGACTACGGGGGTCTGTTCGGACTCGGAAATCCTCTCCAACACCTGTGGAGCCTGTCGCTCGAGGAACAGGTGTATCTCGTCTTCCCGGTCCTGGTGCTTCTGCTGATGAAGCGTCGGCATTCACGGGCTGCGGTGTGGCGACTGTTCACGGTGTTGATCGCTCTCTCGGCGATCGGGTTCGCGCTCGGTGCGTACTACACGACCAATCGTCCACTGTGGGACCGCTTGCCAGGCCTCGCCGCGCGATGCGAAGGTTCGTCGTGCGCGTACTACGCGACGGAAGTTCGCGTGGCGGAGTTCTTGCTCGGCGCGGCCGTCGCCGTGCTCTGGTCGGTGTGGAAGGTGGCACCCACCATCGTCGCCACCTTGCGTCGGCCGATGTTCGTGGCACTCTCGTGGCCGCTGTTGATCTTCTCGTATCTCGTGTGGTGGAAGTTGGGCTGGCGCAACGAGTACGCCGACGTCTTCTTCCCGTGGGGAGTGCTCTTCAACGGCGGACTCACGTTGTTGTTGATCGCGTACTCGATCGCCGACGTGGGCATGACCCGTTTCCTCGCCCTCAAGCCGATCGTCTGGCTCGGGCACACCACCTACACGATCTATCTCGTGCACTGGCCGGTGTTCCTGTGGTGGGAGTCGCTGAAGATCGATCCGTCGCTGCCTCGGTGGCGCATTCCTGTGGTCGACTGGGTGCTGGTCGATCGCTTCTGGACGTTCGGCATCAAGGCGACGATCACCCTGGCCATCGTCGCGGCGATCTACTACCTCCTCGAGAATCCGGTGCGACAGCGCACGATGTGGGTGGGTTCGCGTCTGTACGTGTGGCTCGGGGCGATCGCTCTCGCTGGTGTGCTGATCGTCGTCGTCGGATCCGATCGCCGCGCCTCGGCCGACGATCTGCTGAGCACTCTCGACACGAGCGCGCTCGAGATGCAGCAACGGGCGGTCGACGAACTTCCTCCCGTTCCGGACGACGCGCCGAGTTCGTCGTCGGTCGATCCCGAGTTGCCGGCGCGAGTTCTCTTCGTCGGCGACTCGCAGAGTTGGGTGCTGGCAGCGGGCCTCGATACGTGGGAAGAGGAGAACGGTGTCTTCCTCGTGCCGAGTCCCGGTGTGGGCTGCGGAATCGCCGAGAACACGCGCATCCGCTATCTCGGAACGGAGTCCGATGGACGACCGGGATGCGCCGAGTGGCGCAGCGCTCTGCCGGCCATCGTCGGCAAGTTGAAACCCAATCTCGTGGTGATCGTGGGCGGTACGGCCGACCTGTCCGATCGAGTGATCCCCGGTTCCGGCGAGTGGTCCTATATCGGACGACCCGAGTACGACGCATGGTTGCTCGGCCAGATGACCTCTTTCGTCGACGACGTCACCGCGACGGGCGCGCCGGTCGTGTGGTTCTCGAGTCCCTCGGTCGATCCGCCGTACGTGGCGGGGGAGACCGGCATTCCACCCTTTGCGGAAGCCTCACGCGATCGCGCCGATCGGTACAACGAACTGATCGAACGAGTCGCCGACGCGGACGATCGAGTGGTGTTCGCCGACTTCGCCGCTGCGGTGCGCGCTCATCCCGGTGGCGAGTTCGAGCCGCGTATGCGACCTGATGGCGCGCACATCGACCTGAAGTACGCGCCCGAACTGGTCGACTGGATCGACGCCACGATTCGAGCGGTTCATGCCGACTGATCTCGTGGGTCGAATCCGCGTCGTCTGGACCTCGTCGGCGGTGTTGCCGGCGGTCTCGATCTGGTCGGCGGTGTACGCCGCATTGGTGGTCACCGGGGTGGGTTTCGACACCGGCTACCTGAACTACGGCTGGCAGTTGATCCCGTGGGACGTGCTCACCAGCGATCCGTGGCGGAGTCTCTGGTATCTCCACGTGCAGCCGCCGGGTTGGAACCTGTTCCTCGGTGCGCCTTCGTGGATCTCGCCGTTGTCGGACCGCGTCACGGTGCAGGCGCTCATGCTGGTCGCGGCGCTGCTGGTGGTCGTGTTGGCGGTGCGTCTCGCCGAGCGTCTCGGTCTCGGGCGACGGGCCGCAACTGCCCTCGCACTGGTGGCCACGCTTCATCCCGAAGTTCTGAAAGGTGCATTCGAACCCAACTACGAACTGGGCGTGGCGGCCCTTCTGCTCGCCGTGTGTCTGGCCGTTCTGCGTCTCGATCGCAACGCTCGCTTCTCGCGAGCCTTCGTCGTGTTGTCGATCGTGCTCACGGTTCTGGTGATGACGCGCAGTCTCTACCATCCGATTCTGATCCCGTTGATCCTCGTGCCATTGGGGCTGTGGGGTCGGCGATCGTTCACGCAGCGCGGTCTCGTGGTCGCAGTTCTCGTCCCCCTCGTCGTGGTCGGCGGATGGATGGTGAAGAATCAAGCCCTCTTCGGCCACGCCAACCTGTCCAGCTGGTTCGGCATGAATCTGCAGCGAGCAGTGATACCCGTGCTCGATCTCGACGAACTCGAGGAGATGTACGCCGACGGTGCGGTGTCCGACATCGCCATGATCGGGCCGTTCGGCCGCTATTCGCTGTACGAGTCGGTGGTCGAACCGTGTGAACCGAGCCGCGCCCATCGCTCACTCGCCGAGCCGATGCGCACCACCGATCCGGTGAGCCCGAACTTCAACTACGAATGCTTCCTGCCCCTCTTCGATCAGGCCGGCGAGGATGCGTGGGCGGTCATCCGCGAACATCCCGAGGCCTGGCTCGAAGGCCGACTGTGGTCGTTGCGCACCACGTTCGCGGTGGCCGACCGGCCCGGACAGTCGTCGTCGATCGTCATGCGCGTCCTCGACGACGTCTATTCCGTCGGCCGTCTCGACTATCGGGGAGTGCTCTCGACGGAGGGGTGGGGGACGCCCATCTACGGTCGACTGGTCGCCCCGACCGACTTCGGCCTGATCCTCGTGCCGGTCTACGGCGCTCTCGTGATGGCCGGCGTGGCGACGGCGATTCGTGGACTGCGACGACGGTCGATGACCGCCGAGGACTGGACGATCGGCCTGGCGTCGTCGCTCGCTCTCTTCACCGTCGTGGTGGGTGCGGTCGCCGAACTCGGTGAGCAATCGCGGTTCCGCACGGCGGTCGATCCTCTCGCCACGGTGGTGGTCGGCGTCGTCGTCGTTCGTCTCGTGGGCGGTTGGCGAACGCGTCGTGTGACGCGACGGGCGAGCGGTCAGTCGCAGGCCGAGTCGGTCGGTTCGTAGACGATCGATCCCGTGTCGTCGACGCGGGTCAGTCGGCCGTTGTCGACTTCACGGTCGAGCAAGGCCAGATCGGCGGCGAAGAACATGGCTTGATCGCTGAGCACCACGGCGCCATCGGCTTCGAGCAACGCGCAGGGAAGCGCGGCGTAGATCGGTTCCACGTCGACCGCTTCACCCGTGAGCATCTTCGTCGGGGTGGGCGCGTAAGCCGCTGGAACGCCGGTGTCCCAGTGCACGCCGTCGGCGTCGTTCGAGATCACGATGGCGGCGCCCGTTGCGACGGCGGCGGTCGAATACGGCTTGGTTCCCGCTTCGTCGCTGAATCGTTCGGTGATCGAGGACGGATCGACGGCGGTCACGACCCAGACGAGCACGATCGCGGCGGCTGCGCCGAGCGCTCGACGCGACCCGGGAACGGCCCACACGAGAGCGGCCATGGTGAGGATTCCGCTCGGCAGCATCAAGCGGTTGTCGGCGATCACGAGTGCGTCGAATCCCATCATCCCGGCGACGAGGCCGGTCGTGACGATGCCCGCCGACATCAAGGCCAACTGGCTGGTGGCCGGAAGACGACTGCGGCCGCGCAGATAGCCGACGAGAACTGCGGCCAGACCGGCGAGCCAGATCGCCGTCACGATCCAGGCCCACCACGACGGACCTTCTCCGGTGAAATAGGTGCGACGAAGATCGCCTTGCCGGGAATCGAGCCATCCGCCGACCGAGCGGGTGAACACCTCGACGTCGAGACGATCGAGTCCGCGCCATCCCGCGTTGTGGCCGCCACCGAACGCCGATGCGAGGAGGATGTTCGCACCGGCCGGGATCATGAGGAGCACGGTTCGCGCGATCGACTCTCGTTTGTCGCCGGTGCGACGCCAATTTTCCCAGCCGGCCAGCACAGCGAGGGGTGCGCCGATGAAGCGCAGCAACGACGTGGTCACGGCGAGGACGGCCACCGGCCACCACCGACCGCCGTCGCGGTAGCGCGCCAGAGCGATCACCAGCGCGATCGCCGATGCGCAAAAGAGGGTCTCGGACAGAACACCTTGGGTGACCAGTCGGGTGGTGGGCAGCGCGACGACGGCGACGCCGAACACCCCCAGCCATGTGAGTCGGAGTCGGTCGGTCCATCGGTCGACGTGATCGTCGTGTCGAGCGACCCGCCCTCCGATCACGATCAGCGCGGCCACCACGGCGAGCGCCGTCACCACCAGCGTCTGCATCGCCGCCCGAACTCCGATGATCGCCCCCAACGAACCGGCCACGAGCGGGTACCCGACCGGGAAGTCGACGAAGGGCAGTCGGCCACCGCGGTCGAGGAATTCGGTGGCGTCGAAGTTGGTGAACGACGGCGCGAGGTTCGTGGTGAACGGTCGGCCCGAAGCCACCGCCTCCGCTCCGCTCCAGTAGGTCACCGTGTCGAGGAGCGGAACGATTCCGTCCCGCAACTGGACGCTGGCGATCGCCACGGCGCCGATCGCGGCCAGTCCGCCGGCCCAGTGCTCGGGAGCGAGTCGGAGCCGGCGCACACGGTGAGTCTGGCAGGTGGCCGACCTGCCAACATGGCCTCATGTCCGTCGACGATCGTGTTTCCGTGTCCATCAATGGGGGAGTTGCCGACGTGCGACTCAACCGCCCCGACAAGCGCAACGCCCTCGATGGCGAGATGTTCCAGGGTCTCGCGCGCGTCGGTGAGCGGCTGAAGTCGGAGAAGGGGGTGCGCGTCGTGGTGCTCTCGGGCGAGGGCTCGTCGTTCTGCGCCGGTCTCGACTTCGGTTCGTTCCAGCAGATGGCCGGCGGTGCGACGGCTTCCGACGACGCCGGCAACCCGGGCAGCATGGCCGAAGGGCGGATCACTCACCTCGGTCAGCAGGTGTCGTGGGTGTGGCAGGAAATCCCGGTGCCGGTGATCGCTGCCGTGCACGGCCACGCCCTCGGCGGTGGCATCCAGATCGCTCTCGGAGCCGACATTCGCATCGTGCATCCCGACACGCAGATGTCGGTGCGCGAGATCCACTGGGGTCTGGTTCCCGACATGACCGGATCGTTGGTGTTGTCGCGTCTCGTTCGTCCTGACATCGCCAAGGAATTGGTGTTCACGGCGCGCGTGTTCTCGGGCCGCGAAGCCTTCGACCTCGGACTGGCCACCCGTCTGTCCGACGATCCTCGGGCCGATGCGTTGGCGATGGCGACCGAGATCGCCGGCCGCAGCCCCGACGCGGTCCGTGGCGCCAAGGCCCTCTTGAACCAGATGTTCCACGCCGGTGCGGCCGAGCAATTCGCCGCCGAACGGCGGATCATCGGCAGCCTCATCGGCCGGCCGAACCAAGTGGAGGCCGTGATGTCCAACTTCGAGAAGCGGGACGCAGTCTTCGCCGACCCGGTGTGACCATCGGGACATCGGGCCCCCGCACATGGTTGGCGGGTCCGATCGGTCCCACCTACACTTCGAGAGCCGTTCGGGCCAGCGTCGTCCCGGGGGCCACCAACAAGCGTTGTCCGTGGACCCGAGAGAGTGACGATGAGCATCCCTGTGAACGAGTTCGGCCTGCCTCAGGCCATTGGCTTGTACGACCCCCGTTTCGAACACGACGCCTGTGGCGTCTCGTTCGTGGCCGACATCCACGGCCGCGCCAGCCACGACATCGTGATGACCGGCCTGGGCGCCCTCTGCAACCTCGAACATCGAGGCGCGACAGGTGCCGAAGTCGACACCGGAGACGGAGCCGGAGTCCTGCTGCAGGTTCCCGACCGCTTCTTGCGGGGCGTGGTGTCGTTCGAACTTCCGCCGGCCGGCCAGTACGCGGTCGGCGTCGGCTTCCTGCCCGCTGATCCGTCGGATGCCGAGAAGGCCCAGTCGTCGATCGAATCGATCGTCGCCGACGAAGGTCTGCGCGTCCTCGGCTGGCGCGACGTTCCGGTCGACCCCACGACCCTCGGAGCCACCGCCCGACGGGTGATGCCGACCTTCCGTCAGTTGTTCGTGAGCGATCCGGCCGGCGCGCAGGGGATCGACCTCGATCGCAAGGTGTTCGTGGCCCGCAAGCGCATCGAGCACGACCTGCCGATCGAGCAGAAGACCTATTTCCCGTCGTTGTCGAGTCGGACCATCGTCTACAAGGGCATGTTCACCACGCCGCAGCTCGGCGCGTTCTACACCGAGTTGGCCGACGAGCGCGTCGAGAGCGCGCTCGCCCTCGTGCACAGTCGCTTCTCGACCAACACCTTCCCGTCGTGGCCTCTCGCGCACCCGTATCGCTTCATCGCCCACAACGGTGAGATCAACACGGTGCAGGGCAACCGCAACTGGATGCGGACCCGTGAGGCGCTTCTCGCGTCCGACCTGATCCCGGGTCTCGAGCGGGCCTTCCCGATCTGCACCCCGGGCGGCAGTGACTCGGCGAGTTTCGACGAAGTGCTCGAACTGCTTCATCTCGGTGGTCGCTCGTTGCCTCACGCGGTGCTGATGATGATCCCGGAGGCCTGGGAGAACCACGAGACGATGGACGCCGACAAGCGCGCCTTCTATCGGTTCCACTCGTCGCTCATGGAGCCGTGGGACGGCCCGGCCAGCGTGGCGTTCACCGACGGAACGGTGATCGGCGCCGTTCTCGACCGCAACGGTCTGCGCCCCAGTCGTTACTGGGTGATGTCGGACGGACTCGTGGTCATGGCGTCGGAAGTGGGCGTGATCGACGTCGACCAGTCGAAGGTCGTGAAGAAGGGTCGTCTGCAGCCCGGACGCATGTTCCTCATCGACACCGCGCAGGGGCGCATCGTCGACGACGAGGAGATCAAGCAGCAGCTCGCCACCGCCGAACCGTACGCCGAATGGCTCGCCGATGGTCTGGTCGAGTTCGACGATCTGCCCCGACGCGAACACGTCGTGTACAGCCACACGAGTGTTCTGCGCCGTCAGCAGACCTTCGGCTACACGCACGAGGAGATGAAGGTCATCCTGGCGCCCATGGCCAAGACCGGCGCCGAACCCATCGGCTCGATGGGCACCGACACGCCGATCGCCGTACTGTCCGACCGACCGCGACTGTTGTTCGACTACTTCCAGCAGCTCTTCGCCCAGGTGACCAATCCTCCGCTCGACGCGATTCGCGAAGAGGTCGTCACCAGCGTGGGATCGACCATCGGGCCGGAGGGCAACCTGCTCGATCCCGGCCCGTCGAGTTGCCGCCAATTGGTGCTGCCGTTCCCGGTGATCGACAACGACGAACTCGCTCGCATCGTGCACGCCGACGACGACGGGGCGTTCCCCGAACTCCACGCTCACGTGGTGACGGGTCTGTATCGCGTCGCCGGGGGAGGAGACGCGCTGCGGAGCGCGCTGAACGAGATCTGCGCCGAGGTGTCGTCGGCCATCGAGGCCGGAGCGCGGGTCGTCGTGCTCTCGGATCGCAACAGCGACGAAGTGCTCGCGCCGATCCCGTCACTGCTTCTCACGTCGGCCGTGCACCACCATCTCGTCCGCGAGAAGAAGCGCACGCAGTGCGGTCTGATCGTCGAATGCGGCGACGCCCGCGAGGTCCATCACATGGCGCTCCTCATCGGGTACGGCGCCGGGGCCGTGAATCCCTATCTGGCCTTCGAGTCGATCGAGGACATGATCCGCGAGGGCCAGCACGGACTCGGCGACGTCGATCCGGTGACCGCGGTCAAGAAGTACATCAAGGCCTCCGGCAAGGGAGTGCTGAAGATCATGTCGAAGATGGGTGTGAGCACGGTGGCGTCGTACACCGGTGCGCAGATCTTCGAGGCGATCGGACTCGGACGCGAATTGATCGACGACTTCTTCACCGGCACGGTCAGTCGTCTGGGCGGTGTGGGGCTCGACGAGATCGCGCGCGAAGTCGCGATGCGTCACGCCACTGCGCACCCGGCCAATCCCGAGCACCGTGCGCACCGCAAGCTCGAGCTCGGCGGCGAGTATCAGTGGCGTCGCGAGGGCGAGTACCACCTCTTCAACCCCGAGACCGTGTATCGCCTCCAGCACAGCACGCGCGCCAAGCGCTACGACGTCTTCAAGCAATACACCAAGGCCGTCGACGATCAATCGAAGCACCTCGCGACATTGCGCGGTCTCTTCGAACTGCGACGCGGTGTGCGGCCGGCAGTGCCGATCGAGGAAGTGGAGTCGGTGTCGTCGATCGTGCATCGGTTCTCGACCGGAGCGATGAGCTACGGGTCGATCTCGGCCGAGGCGCACGAGACGCTCGCCGTGGCCATGAATCGCATCGGCGGCAAGAGCAACACGGGCGAAGGCGGCGAGGACTCCGATCGTCTCCACGACCCCGAACGCCGCTCGGCGATCAAGCAAGTGGCGTCGGGTCGCTTCGGTGTCACGAGCGAATACCTCACCAACGCCGACGATCTGCAGATCAAGATGGCCCAGGGCGCCAAGCCCGGTGAGGGTGGACAGCTGCCCGGCCACAAGGTGTATCCGTGGGTCGCCAAGACTCGTCATTCGACGCCGGGTGTGGGCCTCATCAGTCCGCCGCCGCACCACGACATCTACTCCATCGAAGATCTGAAGCAGCTCATCCACGACCTCAAGAACTCCAACCCGTCGGCACGTGTGCACGTGAAGTTGGTGGCCGAGGTCGGTGTGGGCACGGTCGCGGCGGGAGTGAGCAAGGCCAAGGCCGACGTGGTGCTGATCTCGGGTCACGACGGTGGCACGGGTGCGTCACCCCTCACCTCGTTGAAGCATGCGGGTGCGCCGTGGGAACTCGGTCTGGCCGAGACCCAGCAGACACTTCTGCTGAACGGCCTGCGTGACCGCATCGTCGTGCAGGCCGACGGCCAGATGAAGACCGGCCGCGACGTCGTGATCGCCGCTCTGCTCGGCGCCGAAGAGTTCGGTTTCGCCACTGCGCCACTCGTGGTGAGCGGGTGCATCATGATGCGCGTCTGCCACCTCGACACCTGTCCGGTCGGCATCGCCACGCAGAACCCGGAACTCCGCAAGCGCTTCTCGGGTCAGCCCGAGTTCGTGGTCAACTTCTTCGAGTTCATCGCCGAGGAAGTGCGCGAACTCATGGCCGAACTCGGGTTCCGAACCATCGAGGAGATGGTCGGTCACAGCGAGTTCCTCGACACCAAGCCGGCCCTCGATCATTGGAAGGCGCGGGGACTCGACCTGGCGCCCGTTCTGGCGCCGGCGCAGAATCCGTACGCCCAGACGATGCACCAGAGTGTCGTTCAGGACCACGGGCTGTCGGAAGCACTCGACGTCGAGCTGATCGCCGAGGCGCGCTCGGCGATCGAGAACGGCACGCCGGTGCGCATCAACAAGGCGATCCGCAACGTCAACCGAACGGTGGGCACCATGCTCGGCCACGAGGTGACCAAGCGATGGAAGGGAGCCGGTCTGCCGGCCGGAACCATCAGCATCGACTTCCGCGGATCGGCCGGCCAGAGCTTCGGAGCGTTCGTTCCGGCCGGAGTCGCCATGCGACTCGAGGGCGACGCCAACGACTATCTCGGCAAAGGACTGTCGGGTGGACGGCTCGTCGTACGTCCCGATCGTGATTCGACGCTGGTGGCCGAAGACAACGTGATCGCCGGCAACGTGATCGGCTACGGCGCGACGAGTGGCGAGATCTATCTTCGCGGCATGGTGGGCGAACGCTTCTGCGTGCGCAACTCGGGCGCCACCGCAGTGGTCGAAGGCGTGGGCGATCACGCGTGCGAGTACATGACCGGTGGACGTGTCGTGGTGCTCGGCGCGACCGGCCGCAACTTCGCGGCGGGCATGTCGGGTGGTGTGGCGTACGTGTACGACCCGCACGAAGTGTTCGCGGCCAAGGTCAACTACGAACTCGTCGCTCTCGAACCACTCGAGTCGGCCGATCTCGACTTCTTGCGTACGACGATCACCGATCACGTCGAGGAGACCGCGAGTGCGGTCGGCAGTCGTATTCTCGACGCGTGGGACGCCGAGGTGTCGCACTTCCGCAAGGTGATGCCGCGCGACTACAAGCGGGTGCTCGCCGTGCTCGAATCGGCACTCGAGAAGGGCTGGTCGGAGGACGAGACGTTGCGTCACGTGATGGAGGTGTCCAATGGGTGAGACCACGGGCTTTTTGAAGTGGGACCGCGAAGGGCCCTCGCGTCGTCCGGTTCCCGTGCGTTTGCGGGACTGGAAAGAGGTGTACGAACCGTTCGACCGTGAGGCGTTGAAGCGGCAGGCAGGTCGTTGCATGGACTGTGGTATCCCGTTCTGCAACAACGGTTGTCCGCTCGGCAACTTGATTCCCGACTGGAACGACCTCGTCTACCGCGAGCACTGGCGCGAAGCGATCGATCGTCTGCACGCGACCAACAACTTCCCGGAGTTCACCGGTCGCCTTTGTCCGGCACCGTGCGAATCGGCCTGTGTGCTCGGCATCAACGCCGATCCGGTGGCGATCAAGCAGGTCGAGGTGGAGATCGTCGATCGCGCCTGGGCCGAGGGCTGGGTCGTTCCGCAGATGCCGAGTGTGAAGACCGGTCGTCGAGTGGCCGTGATCGGATCGGGGCCGGCTGGTCTCGCCGCCGCTCAGCAGTTGACACGGGCGGGCCACGAGGTGGTCGTCCTCGAACGATCCGACCGCATCGGCGGTCTGCTTCGTTACGGCATCCCCGAGTTCAAGATGGAGAAGAGTCACGTCGATCGTCGCCTGGCCCAGATGGAGGCCGAGGGGACCGAGTTCCGCACCAATGCGATCGTCGGTCAGAACGTCGACATCGACGTGCTCGTCGCGTCGCACGATGCCGTCGTGTTGGCGTGCGGTGCCACGGCGTGGCGCGATCTTCCGATCCCCGGACGGGAACTCGGCGGAATCCATCAGGCGATGGAGTATCTGCCGTACGCCAACCGCGTGCAGGAGGGTGATCTTTCCGAGTCGCCGATCGACGTGAAGGGTCGTCACGTAGTGATCATCGGTGGCGGTGACACCGGCGCCGACTGTCTCGGCACGGCGCATCGTCAAGGGGCGGCCTCGGTGACGCAACTCGAGATCATGCCTCGTCCGCCGGAGTCGCGTTCCAATGGCAATCCGTGGCCGCAGTACTCGATGGTGTACCGCGTGTCGTCGGCGCACGAAGAGGGTGGCGAGCGCATCTACAGCGTCAACACCGAGCGGTTCGTCGACGACGGCAACGGCCGGGTTCGCGCACTGTTGATCCACGAGGTCGAGATGAAGGACGGCAAGTTCGTGAAGGTCGAAGGAACCGATCGCGAATTGCCGGCCGACTATGTCTTCCTCGCGCTCGGTTTCGTCGGTCCCGAGAAGGGCGGCTGGCTCGATCGTCTCGGCGTCGATTTCGACGAGCGTGGCAACGTGAAACGCGACGACTCGTACATGTCGTCGGTGCCGGGTGTGTTCGTGGCCGGTGACATGGGCCGTGGTCAGAGCCTCATCGTGTGGGCGATCGCCGAGGGGCGCGCGTGTGCCGCCGGGGTCGATCGTTTCCTGCTCGGGGATTCGTCGTTGCCCGTGCCGGTGCGTCCCACCGATCGCCCCCTCGTGTGACGGCTCGTGTGATCACTCCTTCTCGGAGCGACCCTGCCACCTCGGAACGACCGTCGAGAACTAGATTGTGGGCCGTGCGTTCGACCCGTTCGATGATGAAGCGATCCCCGCTGGTCTGTGCGGCGTTGGTCGGTGTGGTGGTCATGTCTGCGTCGGCGTGCGGAAGCGACCCGACCGCCACGGCCACCACGTTGCGGCCGCTCACGTCGACGAACTATGCGACGACCCCACCGTCGGTGGTCACCACGCTGAACCCGGCCAACACCCTGCCCCCGCCGTTCACCTACACAGTGGTGACCGGTGACTCGATGTACGCCATCGCCGCCAAGTTCGGGGTGAGCGCCGAGGACATCGCGAGTTACAACAGTTGGGCCGACGGCATCTTGCATCCGCTGTCACCGGGTATGCCGATTCTCATCCCGCCCACCGCGCCGAATCTGACGACGACTCTTCCCGGTCTGCCGATCCCCACTGAGACCACCGCGCCGTCGCCGGAGCCCGGACAAGGCAAGTACACCGTGCAGATGGGCGATTCGTTGTCGAAGATTGCCGATGCGTGGGGCGTGGAGTTGTCGGCGTTGTTGGCCGCCAACGGTTGGGTCGACTCCGGTGTGGTGATCCTGCCCGGTGACGAGATCAACATCCCTGCCCGCACCAAACCCTGATGCGGTGTTCTGGTGAGGATTTTTCACCGCATAGGTGAAGATCCCGCACCAGTTTTCGGACCACTGATTTTCTGGTGCGGGATCTTCACCCCCAGGGTGAAAAATCCTCACCAGAACACCAAGTGCTGGAATTGTGGGTCAGTCGAGGTTGGGCCAGCGGCGGTTCTGGCGGCGTCGCACACCCGCCGTGCCGAGTGAGCGACGCTCCGACAGCGCCCACTGCCGTCGCCACCCCGTGTATTCCGGGCCGGTCAGACGCGGACTCTCCTGTCGGGCGGCGCGCTGACGTGCCGTCCAGAAGTCCGTGAGCGACTCGTCGCCCAGCGCGGTGACCGCCGCTTCGATGCGCGCCGAGAACCGGCGGGTGTTCTCGCCTTCGTCGGCTCGCAACGGATGTCCGAACACCACCTTGGTGGTGCCGGCCTTGGGACGTTTCATGCCCTTTCCGAAGATCGCGCCCGTTCCGTCGATGAACACCGGCACCACCGGCGCATCGGTGCGCGACGACAGATAGGCCGCGCCTCCTTTGAAGTCCTGGCCCCATCCGTCAGGGGAACGACCGCCTTCGGGATAGATCACGAGACTCCAACCGTCCTCGATCAACGTCTTGATCATCTCCGACGACTTGCGGCCGGTGACCTCTCGGTCGATGGGAATCGCGTTCAACGACAGCGCGGCCATGGTGGCCTTCCACTTCTTGTCGAAGAAGTAGTCGGCCGCGGCGGCCACCACCAGTTTCGATCGCCACGGCTCGGGCACGACGGTTGCCATGAGCGCGGTGTCGAGGTGCGAATGGTGATTCGGCGTGAAGATGAGCGCCGGCGGATCGTCGAGACGCGACAGATCGGCGAGCCGATCGGTGCCGTACACGGTCGGACTGGCCACACCCTTCACCATCCAACGAATCGGCCCGTTGACGAGCCCGCGTCGAACGACGTTCGCCGGACCTCGACGGGCCCAGTCGGTGTCGTAGTCGGCGCCGAGATCGGGTTCGTCCGCCGGCACCGTGACACCGCGCGGCACGGTGGGCGCGGTGTAGGGGAACCCGCGACGAACGAATCGCGTTGCCAGCGGACGGACCAGGCGTTCCGCCTGATCGCCGGCCCGACCGAGAGCCGCCAGACGGCTCGGCTTCCACGGAGCGTCGTCGCGTGCCATCACAGACTCACATCGGCCACGAGGAGCGGAGGAGTGTGCAGATGGGTGATGGTGGGGGCGCGGCCGACCACGTCGCTCGCGATCTCGAGTGCATCGTCCATGGTGCTGGCCGGCACGAAGCCGAGACGGCGCACCGTCTTCGGGTCGCCGCCCACCACGATGATGCGGCTGCAGTGCTTCATGCCGTGCGTACCCCAGTACCACATGTAGAAGGGATGCACGCCGTGGTAGGCGTAGCCGGTTCGATAAAGGTGCTTGTACCACTCGTCCTCGGCGTACTGCTTCTCCCACTTCTGCGACATCACGTGAGGGTCGGTGGTGTCGGCCAGCACTTGCTCGAAGAAGTCGATGTAACTCGGATGGTGCACCGGGTTGAACTCGGGGCGGCACGGGTGCGTCATGATGATCACGCCGCCCTCGCGCACCAGCGGCATGCCGCGGTACATGTTGAAGTAGTAGCCCATCGCCATCACCTGCACGAGGATCGGGTTCAGGATCGAGTGCACGTTGTACGGGCTGATGTACGGGATGCCCATGGTGAGGATGTCGGTCTGGCCCTTCACTTCGACCAGCTGCTGCTTGTAGACGTTCTCGGTCGTGATGCGGTGCACGGCCTCGACCTCGCCGGCCTGCACACTCGTCATCTGATGGGGCGCCTCGATCGAGTGGAAGATGTTGCGCGCGAGACGGTGCGGCGTGCGGTTCAGGGCCTTGGTGGTGCCGAGGTAGGTGATCCGATCGCGAGCCGACCACTCCCATTCGCGCTTGGACAGGAAGTTGAACGGCGACGGGAAGGTGTCGGTGTTCAACGTCGTCTCGATCTGGAAGACCTTGACCCCGCTGTCGAGCAGCACCTTGCCCATCCGCCAGTTGCTCTTGTGCAACTCGCTGCGATGCTGATCCATGAAGCTGCGCGAATGCGTCATGGTCTCGGGGTTGTGGTGATGACGCAGCGACTTGTACGACGAGAGTCCGGTGGCGGTGCTCTTCCATCCGCCGTCCATGGCGACCAGGTTGATGTTGACGTACACGAGCAGATCGCTCTCGGCGGCCCGCTTGTTGATCTCGACGTCCTCACCGTGGGGGGTCGTGCCGAGGTATGTGAGAGCATCGGGATCCTCGGCGTCGTGCTGGTAGAGCAGGCCACGCGGCGCGAATGCGTCGTACACGCGGTCGCCCACAGCATGGCGCAGTTCGGCCTCGGTCATGCGACGGTGCAACGCGAGCGCCGAGATGATGTGGACGTCGTCGACGCCCGCCTCGGCGGCCAAATCGAGCACCGCTTCGATCACTCGTTGACGGACGTCGGGTCGCCGCATCTTGGGGAGTGGCAGGCTCACGTCGTCGAAGGCGATGGTGAGCTTCATGCCCGGGAAGAGCAGGGCCGGCAGCGGATCCTGATCGATGGGATGGAGTAGTGCATTGCGGATCGCGCCGTCGACGTCCTCGATCGCCGGCAGCGGTTCGGGCGCGTAGATCACGCGGCTACGACCGGCGGGGAGCTTCTCGAGGGAGAAGTTCTCGCCGCGCCAGAACAGGATCGGGGGCGTCGATCGATCGACGTCGAGGACGAAACCGGGACGGGGCATCAGCGAGTCTCCTGAGTTCGGGGCGATTCGTTCGGGCGGAGGTCGAAGGCGATCTTCACGGCACCACGGCGGCCGGCGGTGGCCGCATGGGCGAGAGCGTCCTCGTAGTCGTCGAGCCGGTAGGTGGCCGACAGCAGGCGATCGACGGGCAGATCACGCGCGTCCTCGATCGCCAGATCGAAGGTGCGACGGCGACGTCCGTCGGGCATGGTCTCGGTGCCGTAGGTGTAAGCGCCCACGATCGCCGTCTCGCGATGCCAGAGTCCGGTGAGGTCGACTTCGACCGAGGCCGGCATTCCGAGCATCACGATGGTGCCGCGCGGACGCGTGAAACGTAGGCAGTCGGCGATGCTCGCCGAGTTGCCGACTGCGTCGATGGTCGCGTGCGCACCGCTCGACAGATGATCGCCCACCACATGGCAGCCCACTTCCCGTCGCACGGCGCGTGCCAGTTCGGTGTCGGCCACCACCACATCGGCACCGAACGCGCGTGCGAAGGCCTGCTGATGCGGATAGCGCGCGCCGACCACGATGCGCACACCGGGAACATGACGACGGAGTCCGACGACGGCGGCGAGTCCCATGGTGCCGGCACCGAGTACCGCGACGACCGGTGTCTCGCCGCGTTCGGTCGCGCGCCGGACCATCGGCCACGCGGCGAGCGCGGCGTGGATTCCGCCGGCGAGCGGCTCGACGAGGACGGCTCGTTCGTCGCTCACGTCGTCGGGAACGTCGTGCAGTTGACTCTCGTGGGCGACCAGTTCGGTCGACCATCCGCCACCCGTCGAACAGCAGAAGCCGGTCTGGATTCCGGGCTCGAGTGAACCGCCCACCAGGTGCGCGTAGTCGTCACCGTCGCCGGGAGCGGCATCAGGGAAGGGGAGATCGAAGCCGCGCGACGCATGGCCGAGCACCGGTTCGACGACGACGCGGCGGCCGTCGTCGGCCGTGGCGACGATCTCGTGTCCGGGTACGAAGGGGAACGACACCCAGTCGAGGAAGTACGTGGAGGCGCGCCCTTCGACGAGTGACAGATCACTGCCGCAGATTCCGGTGAGCCGCGGGTGAATACGAGTCCAGCCGTCACCGGGCAGGTCGGGGGGATCCATCGACACCATGTCGAGTGGTCCGAGTCGCACTCCGCTCAGAGGGGCCACCGACCCGGTGAGACGGGCCAGGGCCAACTTGGCCGGTTTGCGATCGATGCGCAGCGCTCGCATCACGAACGCTCCCGTCGGCCCGGGCGTGGATCGAAGCGCTTGCGTTCACCTTCGGAGACCAGTGGTCCGATCGGCAGGAGTCGACGCGGCGCACCGTCGGCCTTCTCCCAGTTCTCGACCAGCCAGCCGCGCTTGCGCGCGATGGCGGCCAGACGAGTCTCGGGATTGACGGCCACGGGGAAGCCGACCGCTTCGAGCAAGGGGAGGTCGCTGGTCGAGTCGGCGTAAGCCACGCATTCCTCCATGCGGAAACCCTCGGCGGCGCAGTAGTCGGCGAGGATCTGGGCCCGTGTCTCGCCGGTGGGTGGCACCCGGGACAACTCGCCCGAGTAGGTGCCGTCGGGGCGGACGGTCATCTCGGCGGCGACGATCTCGTCGAAAAGCGGACGAAGTCCTTCGACGGCGAAACTCAACGCGCCGGTGATCAGCACGGTGCGATGGCCGAGGGCGCGATGTTCGCGGACGCGTCGCAGGCCGGCCGGGAACGACTTGGTCATGATCAATTGCGAGAGAAGTTCGACGGCATCGGTGTCGATCTGCTCGACCGGCGCGTCTTCGTAGCGTCGGTAGAAGTACCGCAGGAAGTCGGCACGATCCTTGCGATCCATCGACAACAGACTCGGCACCTCTCGCAAAGTTCGCGCGACGTAGCGAAGCCGTTCGGGGGTGTCGAGTCGGCGAGTCGCGAACCACGAGTAGCTCTCCACGACGTTGGACGCGATGAGGGTGTTTTCGAGGTCGAAAGCCGCGACGTGTCGGGCGGGGTCGAGAACCTGGCGCGTGAGTCGGTCGCGGCGGTCGACCACGGTGCGGCCGGGAGTCGTCTTCACGCGAGCGTGCAGTACGACCGAGGGCAGGTGGATGGTCGAGATGTAGGTGGGCCAGTCGACGACGCGCGGATCGAGGCAGAACACGTCGCGGTCGTGTTGGTCGAGGCCGTCGTGGATCGCGAGCAAGTTGTCGACCTGATAGATCGCTTCGCACTCGGTGTAGAGGCCGTACAGCTCGACGTATTCCAGAGCACGCTCGATGTCGCCGCGGCGCTCCTCGAGTCGGGCCGACCACGTGGCCTGCGTGCCACGAAGGGGAAGGCTTTGCAGCGTTCGTTCGGTGCGCGTCACCAGCGTCTTGGCTCGGTTGAGTTGCTTCTGCACGCGGCCGCGACCGGGGAAGTTCCAGTCGGGGACCACGATCGGCTGGCCGTGACTGTCGTAGATCGGATGCTCGGTGAACCAGTCGCGCACGTTGTCGACGAGAGTGCGGTACTTCAACGGGTTGGTCGAACCCGATGCCACTTGGGTGATGCGCGGCGCGTCGTCCGGTCCGAGGGCGGCGACGGCGACGATGGCCGCCACCACGATGTCGACCGGGATGACGTCGATCGTGCCCTCGGGGACGCCGGGAAACTCTTTCAACAAGCCGCGGGCGTAGGAGATGATGACCGGCTCGGCCATGCGGAAACCCCGGATCCAACCCGGGAAAGGTTCGGCGAGAGCCGATTCGATGATCGACGGCCGCACGATGCTGACCGGCACGTCGCCTTTGGTCTCGTGGAGTGCTTGTTCGCCGAGGGCTTTGGTGAATGCGTAGGCGTCGGGCCAACCCACGCTTGCCGCTCGGGCCCGTCCGGCCTCGACCAGCCGGTCCTTCACCCACTCTTCGCGCAGATTCTCGGTCTTCTCGGCCAGTGCCGGCGCACCGGCGGCGCCGAGCTCACGTCGGGCCTCGGTGCGGAACTTCGTGAGCATGTCGGGCTCGCGACTGGCGGCCTCGGCGTCGCTGCGCAGCCGTCGCGCCGCGGTGACTTCGGTTCGCCAGTTCAGCCCGATGTCGAACGGACCCTCGCTCACGAGTTCTTCCGGAGCGTTGCCGCGGCGGTTACCCGCCACGTAGCACGTGGACACGGCGACGAGATGCGCGCGGCGTCCGTCGGGGGACTCCTCGCCGTTCAACACCGCGGCGATGCGCATCGGGCCGAGCAGGTTGGTCTCGACCGCGCTGTCGAGCGGGGAGTCGAAGGCCACGCTCGCCGCCGAGTGGATGATCACGTCGCACGACGCGAAGACTCGACGGTCCTCGGGCGACAATCCGAGTCCGTCGGTTCCCACGTCTCCGCGCACCACGGTCACGCGGCGAGCGACGATCGCTGCGAAGTCGTCGCCCCATTCGGCGCGCAGGCGATCGAAGGCGTTGTTCTTCAGGATCTCGCGGCGCACGCGCTCGGCGGCCGGGGTGCGCTTGCCGTCGCGTACGAGGAGCACGAGTTCGCACTCGGGGACCGACCGCAAGAGACGTTCGACGAGCGCCGTGCCGACGAAACCAGTCGCGCCCGTGACACCGATCCGGCGTCCGGCCAGAGCCTCAGCGATCATGGACCCGTTGTAGCACAGTTCTCTACCAAATGGTAGAGAACGAGCGTCAGAACTGATAGGAACGCCTCATGGCACGCCGGAGCGGTACTCGGGATCTGATCCTCGAGCGAGCTACCGACTTGTTCGGGCGCTGGGGGGTGGAGGCCGTCAGCCTCGACCAGATCGCCCAGGACGTCGGGGTGGCCAAGCAGACCCTGCTCTACTGGTTCCCGTCCAAGGACGACCTGGTCGAGAACGTGATGGCGGCCACCGCCGCCGAACTGGCAGTGGTCGTGGAGGCGGCCATTCGCGCCGCGCCCGACGATCCCCTCGATCGCATCGAGGCGGTCGTGAAAGCGGTCTTTCGACCGGCCGTGCGGCGGCCCGCGCTGCTCGGGCTCATCCGCGAACTGAGCCGGCTACCGGCCGAGACGAACGAACGAGTGACCCGACACCTGCGACCGCTGGCCGATCGAGCCATCGACTGGATGCGGTACGAAATGGAGGCCGGCCGCCTGCGGAGCGGCGATCCGTCGATCGTCATCGCGTTGGCCTACGCAACCGTCACGGGAATCGCCACCGAACCGGAAGCGTTGCGCGTGGTCGGGTGGAATTCCGACACGGCCGGGCTGCGCCGCTTGCGTTCGGAACTCGTGGCGTTCTTGCGGGCCTCGCTCGCACCCGAACGCTCAACGTGACGTGTTGCGGTGACGTCGAGCGTGACGCTCGAGCGCGAGTTCCACGAGGCGATCGATGAGCTCGGGGTACGAGACTCCGGACGCTTGCCAGAGTTTCGGATACATCGAGATGGGGGTGAAGCCGGGCATGGTGTTCACTTCGTTGCACAGGAACCCACGACCGCCGACTTCGTAGAAGAAGTCGACGCGCGCCAAGCCGGCGCACCGCAACACGCGGAACACGTCGAGCGCGAGTTGCTGCACGTCGGCCACTTCGCCGGCGTCGAGAGCGGCCGGCACGAGCAGTTGTGCGCCGTCGGTGACGTACTTGTCTTCGTAGTCGTAGAACTCGTTGCCGGGAACGATCTCACCGGGGACGCTCGCGCGAGCGTCGTCGTTGCCGAGAATCGCGACTTCGACCTCGCGTCCGACGATCGCCTCTTCGATCAGCACCACGTCGTCGTACGCGAAGGCCAGATCGAGTGCCGAGCGCAACTCGTTGTCGGAGCGCGCCTTGCTCACGCCGATCGACGATCCCATGTTGGCGGGCTTGACGAACAGCGGGTAGCCGAGGTCGCGAACGATCGCTTCCAGTCGGGCGGCACCGACCGTGGTCGGTGAGACGACGACGTGACGAGGTTGGGGGATGCCGTGGCGAGCCAACACGTCCTTGGCCATGGCCTTGTCCATGCAGACCGCCGA
>JBDLRN010000017.1:0-19473 GCA_039800005.1 Actinomycetota bacterium
CTCGTGCCGGGCTACACCTTCGTGGCGGCCGAGGACGAGTGGGGCTACCGCGGTCGATACACCGTGCCCGCCATCCCGAGTGAGTACCTCGACATCGTGCAGCCGCCGGTGGTGAGCGAACCGATGCCGATCGAGCCGGAGCCCGCCGAACCTGGTGACGTGGCGATCGGTATCGCACCGGAGGAAGCCGAGACGTTGGTGGGCCTCACCGAAGCCGAGGCCGTCGAGGCCGGCGAGGCGCAAGGGTGGGTCGTACGCGTGGTCGCCCGCGACGGCGAGGAGTTCCCGATCACGATGGATTATTCGACCGAGCGAGTGAATCTCACCGTCGTCGACGACGTCGTCACCGAGGTCTACGTGGGATGACCGCGGTGAGCGAAGGTTCGCCACTCCGGGACCGTCGCTAGCCTCACGTCTCATGTTCGAGACCCTGTCCGGCCGCTTCGAAGGCATCTTCAAGAAGATCCGCGGCAAGGGTCGTCTGTCGGAAGCCGACGTCGACGAAGTCCTGAAGGAGATTCGTACGGCGCTGCTCGAAGCCGACGTCAACGTGACCGTCGTGCGTTCGGTCGTCAACCGCATTCGCGAAGGTGCGGTCGGCATCGAGCAGTCCAAGGCTCTCGACCCGAGTCAGCAAGTCGTCAAGCTCGTCAACGCCGAACTCACGGCGATTCTCGGCGGTGAGACCCTCAAGATCACCTACGCCAGCAAACCGCCCACCGTGGTGTTGATGGCCGGTCTGCAGGGTTCGGGCAAGACCACCAACTCGGCAAAGTTGGCCAAGTGGTTCCTGTCGCAGGGACGCCATCCGCTGTTGGTCGGAGCCGACTTGCAGCGTCCGGCTGCCGTCGAGCAGTTGCGTACTCTCGGTGATCAGATCGGAGTACCGGTGTTCAGCGAACCCGGTGATCCGGTCGCCACGGCGACCCGCGGTCTCGCCGAGGCTCGACGTCTCGGTCGTGATGTCCTGATCGTCGACACGGCGGGCCGTCTGGCCATCGACGCCGAGATGATGGAGCAGATCCGTCGCATCTCCGACGAATTGTCCCCGAACTACACGTTCCTCGTGATCGACGCCATGACTGGTCAGGACGCGGTCACGGTGGCCGAGGCGTTCCACGCCACGCTGCAGATCGACGGTGTCATCCTCTCCAAGCTCGACGGTGACGCGCGCGGTGGTGCGGCGCTGTCGGTGAAAGAAGTGATCGGCCGTCCCATCGCTTTCGCCAGCACCGGCGAGAAGCTCGACGCCTTCGAGCAGTTCCATCCCGACCGAATGGCGAGCCGCATCCTCGGCATGGGTGACGTGCTCACCCTCATCGAGCAGGCCGAGAAGGCCTTCGAGAAGGATCAGGCCGAACAGGCCGCCGCTCGTCTCCTCGAAGGCGAGTTCACGCTCGACGACTTCCTCGAACAACTTCAGTCGCTGAAGAAGATGGGCCCGCTCGGCGGGATCCTCGGCATGATGCCCGGGATGCCCAAGGAGTTGAAGAACGCCAAGATCGGTGACGACGACCTGAAGCCGATCGAGGCCATCATCCGCTCGATGACCCCGGAGGAACGTCGCCGGCCCGAGATCATCAACGGCAGTCGCCGTCAGCGCATCGCGACGGGCAGCGGGCGAACCATCGCCGAGGTGAATCGTCTCGTGAAGCAGTTCGGCGAGATGCAGAAGATGATGAAGCGCATGGGGGGCTTCGGGGGTGGCAAGGGCAAGAAGGGCAAGAAGGGTGGACTCGGTGCTCTGGCCGGCCTCGGCGGAGGCATGCCGGGCCTTCCCGGTGCGCTGCCGGGCGCCGACGGCCCCGGATTCCCGTTCCCGCCGTCCCGTTGAGTCCGGTCCCGGTCCTCTGACCAGCGTTGGCGAGGACCGGACGCCACCGCTAGCCTCTCCCTTTCGTGAAAGACGGGCCCCCCGTCACCTCAAGGAGTCCGTTGCATGGCCGTCAAGTTGCGCCTCACTCGAATCGGAAAGACGAAGCAGCCCCATTACCGCGTCATCGCGAGCGACAGCCGCACGGCGCGTGACGGCCGCTTCCTCGAGATCATCGGGCAGTACAACCCGCGTCTCGAACCGTCGGGCGTCAACATCGACAACGACAAGGCCGTGGCCTGGCTGATGAAGGGCGCTCAGCCCACCGAGCGCGTGCGCAAGCTCCTCGAGATCTCGGGCGCGTGGGCTCAGTACACCGCCAATCGCGGCAAGTGACCCGGGGCGTCCGGTCATGACCGATCCCAACCAGATCGCTTCTCCCACGGCCATCGCCGTTCTCACGCATGTCGTTCGCTCGATCGTCGACGACCCCGATGCCGTGCGGGTCGACGAAGTCGAAGGCCGCCATCGTCCCAAGCTCGAAGTCACCGTCGGCCCGGGAGATCTCGGGCGCGTCATCGGCCGCCGTGGTCGGACGGCGCAGAGCATTCGTGTCCTGGTGCGCGCTGCGGCGGCCAAGGACGGCCACGAAGTCGACGTCGACTTCGTCGACTGAGATCGACTCGGCCGTGCCCGAGTCCCGTCCGCCTCATCTTCTCGAAGTCGGCCGTTTCGGTCGTCCGCACGGTGTGCGTGGTCAGATCACCATCAACCTGAGCACCGATCGAACCGAGCGTGTGCACCCGGGGGCGCGCCTCTGGGCCGGTGAATGGTTCACCGTCGGTGCGTCCCGTGAACAGTCCGGACGTTGGGTGCTGACTCTCGACGAGATCGCCGATCGCACCGGCGCCGAACGCATCGTGAATCGCACCGTGTGGGCCGAGCCGATCGACGACCCCGAAGCCGTGTGGATCCACGAAGTGATCGGGGCGCGCGTGCGAGACATGAGTGGTGCCGATCAGGGCACATGTGTGGCGGTCGTGGCGAACCCGGCCGACGATCTGCTCGAACTCGACGACGGGGCACTGGTGCCGGCTCGCTTCGTCGATCGCATCGAACGCGAGGACGACGCCATCGTGGTCGTCGTCGATCCGCCCCCGGGCTTGTTCGAGATCTATCGCTCACCCGACGACGCCAACGACGGTCGATCATGAGAATCGACGTGTTCACGATCTTCCCGGGCATTCTCGACGCCTTCACCTCCGAGAGCCTGCTCGGCAAGGCGCGCGGTTCGGGGTTGCTCGATCTGCGGCTTCACGACCCGCGCGATCGCACGACCGACGTCCATCGCACGGTCGACGACGCTCCGTACGGCGGGGGAGCCGGCATGGTGATGCGAGCCGAACCGCTCTTCGTCGCGGTGGAAGCCGCCGATCCACCCCGACCACTGCTCGTGCTCAGTCCGGGTGGGCGACGTTTCGATCAGGCCTACGCTCATGAACTGGCCGCCTCGGGCGGGTTCAGCCTCTTGTGCGGGCGGTACGAAGGAGTCGACCATCGGGTGGTCGAACACCTCGTCGACGGCGAACTGAGTGTCGGCGACGTGGTGTTGTCGGGTGGTGAGGTCGCCGCCTGCCTCGTGATCGAGGCCGTGGTGCGTCTGCTGCCCGGAGCCATGGGCAACGAGGTCAGCCCGATCACCGAGAGTTTCGGGACGTCAGGACTGCTCGAAGAGCCGCATTACACGCGGCCGGCCGATTTTCGGGGTTGGACGGTGCCCGAGGTCCTGCTCTCGGGGGATCACGCCCGGATCGAACGCTGGCGACGGGCTCAGGCGATCCACCGCACCATGCGGGTCCGGCCCGACCTGATCGAAGCCCGGGGCGGGCTCTCCGACCAGGAGCGACGTCTGTTGGAAGAGTTCCCCGCCGTCCCGTATCCTTGACCTTTCGCCGGTCCAACGGGATCGGCCTCACCGCAGGACGACGTATGAAGACCACCGACATCATCGATCAGCAGAACCTCCGCACCGACATCCCGGCCTTCGGCGCCGGTGACGAACTGAAGGTCCACGTGCGCGTGGTCGAGAGCGGCAAGGAGCGCGTCCAGATCTTCCAGGGCAACGTGATCGCTCGTTCGGGCTCCGGCGTGCAGGAGACCTACACCGTTCGCAAGATCAGCTATGGCGTCGGCGTCGAGCGCACCTTCCCGGTGCACAGCCCGAGCGTGGCCAAGATCGAAGTGGTGAAGAAGGGCGACGTGCGTCGCGCCAAGTTGTACTACCTGCGCGACCGCACCGGTAAGGCCGCCAAGGTTCGCGAAAAGCGCGACTTCTGATCCCTTTCGCCGAGCGAGGCTCCCACAGTGGGCACTGACGACCTCGAGGAATTCGAGGCCGAGCGCGAGCTCCAGTTGGCTCAGGAGTACCAGGACGTCTCGGGCATGTTCCGTTACGCCGTCGAGACCGAACGGCGTTTCTACTTGGCCAACGAGGTCGACGTCTCGGTCATCGGTGATCCCACCCGTCCGGTGATTCAGGTGGAGATGGTCGACGCGTGGGTCTGGGACATGTACCGCAAGAGCCGTTTCGTCCCCAAGGTGAAGGTCCTGAGTTTCAAGGACGTCAACGTGGAAGAACTTCCACGCGACGCGATGACCGACCTCGGCTGACCACCGCACCCCATCGTTCGCGCCTCGGCGCCTGGGGCGAAGATCGCGTGGCTCAGTGGTACCAGAGCGCCGGCTACGAGGTCGTCGATCGCAATTGGCGGTGTGTCGGAATCGGCGAGATCGACGTGGTGGCGCGACGTGGCCCGGTACTCGTGGTGTGCGAGGTGAAGACGCGATCCACCGATCGATACGGTTCGCCAGCGCACGCGGTGACGCCGGCGAAACAGGCGCGATTGCGTCGCTTGGCGATCGCCTGGATCAGGGAACACCGCGTGTCGGCGCCAGTGATCAGATTCGACGTGGCGACGGTCGTCGGTCCGCGGCTCGAGGTGATCGAAGGAGCGTTCTGACGCCGTTCAGGCGCGCGAGGCTCGCGAACGCCAACAGGCATGGTGCCAGTGGCGGCGCAGGTCGGGTGCGTCGCGTGGAACGGCGACCACGTGGCCGAGTCCGACCGGGATGTCGCGGTGGCAGCCGGGGCACACGTACTGCTTGCTCGCCTGGTACGGCTGGATACGACGAACCTCGACAGGCCCGTACAGACCGTCCCAGATTCCCGGCTTGCGACGCTTCTTCTCAGCCAAGGAAGGCCCAGGCGACGAGAACCACCGCCGCCACGATCGCCGCGGCGACGAACACGTAGTCGGCCGGGCGGGCACGGAACTTCCGGTACGGGTCGAACCCCATGCCCTCATTATCGTCGGCAACATGAGCACCACGGCGAATTCACCGGAGAAGTCCTATTCGACGATCGTCGTCGAACGAAGCGACGGCGTGGTGACCGTCACCTTCAACCGCCCGCAGCGCAAGAACGCCGCCAACGGAACGATGTGGATCGAGTTGCTCGACGCGCTCACCGAGATCTACTTCCGGTCCGACGATCGTGTGGTGGTGTTCACCGGAGCGGGAGGCGAGTTCTGCAGCGGCGCCGATCTCGTCGACATGGGTGACGGATCGGGCCGTACGCACACGCATTCGTACTATTCGATGCGCGAGATCACGTCGGTCATCATGGCGCTGGCTCGTCTGCCCCAGCCCACCATCGCCAAGGTGCGCGGAGTGGCGGTCGGCGTCGGGTGCAACATCGCTCTCGGTTGCGATCTCGTGGTCGCGTCCGACAATGCGCGCTTCTCCGAGATCTTCTCCAAGCGAGGAATGTCGCTCGATGGTGGTGGGTCGTGGATCCTCCCGCGTCGGATCGGCCTCCATCGGGCCAAGGAGTTGGCTTTCTTCGCCGACATCATCGACGCCGCCGAAGCCGATCGCATCGGTCTCGTCAACCGCGTGGTGGCCGACGCCGAACTCGACGCCTTCGTCGACGGATGGGTCGAACGACTCCTCGCCTTGCCGCCCATCGCCCTGGCCCAGTCGAAGCGCCTCCTCAACAACGCCATGCAGGTGACGCTCGAAGAAGCGCTCGACGACGAAGGTGTGGCGCAAACGGTGAACTTCGGAACCAAGGACACGCCCGAAGCCATCGCGGCGTTCGTCGAGAAGCGCACGCCGAACTTCCGCGGTCGCTGACCTGCCACCACGGCTCTGGCCGGCCTCACTAGCGTGGGGCCATGTTCGCCGGACGAGTCGTCACACTCGTCGGGCTCGCGATGTCTCTGTCGGTCGTTCCCGTGCGGGCGACCACCCCGCCTCCGGTGTCAGTACCGAGCACCACCATTCCCGCCGGATGCGAATTGCCGACACCGGTGCAAGCGACCTTCGTCGGACGACTGGCCGCGACCGATCGACGCACCGGGCGTTTCGAAGTCGCGCAGATCCGCGGCGGATCACTCGACGGCTTCGCGGTGAACGGTCTCGTCGACGTCGACTACGGCGAAGACATTCGTTTCCTGGAATCGGGGGCCGAGTATCTCGTGGCGGTCGGTGTCGACACCTCCTCCGGACGGCTCCAGTCGAAGGTGCGCGATCCCGAGCCGCTCTTCGGAGGGAATCAGGTGATCGGCATCGAAGAACGTCCCCTCGACTGCCCCGAGGTCGAAGACGCGGTACGCACTCTGCTCACCGACGGGTCCAGTGTGGAGAGCGGCGTGTTGGCTCCGTTGTCGACGGATCGATCGGGACTGCTGCGGGCCCTGCTGATGCCGGCGGTCTGGGTGTTCGGCGGACTCGTCGCCTTGGCGATGTGGGCCAATGCCGTGCGGGCGCTCGGTCGGCGCGTGAAGGCGACGTGGAACGGAGAGGCTTCGTCGGGGCCTGAAGCGCTCAGTCGGCGAGGCGCGCCGCCTCGGCGCGGGCCCGCAGGTCGCTGACGGCGTGAGCGAGGCCCTCGGTGTCGCGGAACAGTGCGGTGCCGGCGATCAGAACGTTGGCTCCCGCTGCGGCGGCTCCGGCAATCGTGGACGGACCGATGCCGCCGTCGACCTCGATGTTCACGCGGTCCGAGAGGCCGCGACGTCCGATCAGATCGCGTAATTCGCTCACCTTGGGTTCCATCGACGCGATGTAGGACTGGCCGCCGAAGCCCGGATTGACGGTCATCACGAGAACCAGATCGACGAGGTCGAGGACGTGCTCGATCGCGCTGATCGGCGTGTGCGGGTTGAGAGCCACCGCCGGCGCCGCCCCGAGCGACGCAATGTTGCCCAGGGTGCGATGCAGGTGTGGGCACGCCTCGGCATGGACGATCAAGCGACTGCAACCGGCGCCGACGTACTTCTCCGCCATGACGTCGGGTGTGAGAACCATCAGGTGGGCCTCGAAGGGTTTGTCGGTGTGCCGACGAGCGGCGGCGATCACATCGGGGCCGAAGGTGAGGTTGGGGACGAACTGGCCGTCCATCACGTCCCACTGGAACGAATCGACCCCGGCGGCGTCGAGGGCTTCGATCTCGGCGCCGAGGCGGGCGAAATCGCACGGCAGAACCGAGGGCACGATCTGGATCGGAAGGGCCACGCCCCGACGCTACCTCACCCGACCTCTAGCCTCCGATCGAGATGTCGTCGCCCTCCGCCTCGTCCCATGGTCCGACCCACGAAGGTTCGGCGCGTTCCGGAGAGATCGTCCGCGTCGAGAAGGTCGTGGCCGAAGGCGACGGACTCGGGCGTCTCGCTGACGGACGAGTCGTGTTCGTGGAAGGTGCGTTGCCGGGGGAGACGGTCGAGATCTCGATCGTCAAGCAGTCGCGTGACTACGCACGGGCCACCATCGCGCGCATCGTCGAACCCAGCCACGAACGCGTCGATCCACCGTGTCCGAACGTCGCACGCGGTTGTGGAGGTTGCGATCTTCAGCACGCGTCGCTGTCGCTGCAGCGATCGATCAAGATCGGCATCGTCCGCGAGTCGCTGCAGCGATTGGGTCGCGTCTCGTCTCCCGACGTTCGCTCGACGTGGCTCGAGTCGCGCGTCGGTGAGCGTTCCACGATGCGCGTGGCACGCGCCGTCGACGGCTCGCTGGGCTTTCGCATGCGACGGCGCCACGACGTTCTGTCGGTCGATCACTGTCCGGTCGTTCGCTCCGAACTCGACGCGTGTTTCGGCGCAGTGCGCGCTCCGGCCGACGTCGAGGAGATCACGCTGCGGGTGTCGGCGGTCTCCGGAGTCGTGGGTGCCTGGTGGGAGCCGTCCCACGCGGACGTCGACGGGCTCGGCGGTCACACGGTCACTGGTGCCGGTGCACGTCTTCTCGAGACCGTGCACGGTCGTGAGTTGCAGGTGTCGATGGCATCGTTCTTCCAGTCGTCTCCTGGTGCCGCCGAGGCGATCGTCGACGCCGTGGCCGCCGCACTCGGTCCGGTCGACGCATGGCGTGAGGGCGCGTTCGTCGATCTGTACGGAGGAATCGGTCTCTTCTCGGCCACGGTCGCTCCGCACGATCGTCCGGTCGTCGTGGTCGAGGCCAATCCGTTCGCGTGTGACGATGCCCGACGGAATCTGAGCGATCACTCGGCGAGCGTCGAGTCGTGTCGGGTCGAGGAGTGGGATCCGGTTCGTGCCGCCGTGGTGGTGGCCGATCCGTCGCGCGACGGTCTGCGGGCCGGGGGAGTGGCGGCGATCGAACGAACTGGTGCCGATCTGGTGGCCCTCGTGTCGTGTGATCCGGCATCGTTGGGTCGCGACGCGCGTCTCTTGGTCGAGGCCGGCTTCGACCTCGAGTGGGTCGAAGTGCTCGATCCGTTCCCGCACACGCATCACGTCGAAGCCGTGTCTCGGTTCGTCCGGCGTGAAAAGATCTGACCGTGCTCGCCCCGGTCGTCTCCACCGAAGTCTTCGAAGCCATCGCCGCCCGCCGGCCAGTGGTCGCGTTGGAGTCGACCATCTTCTCCCATCTCGGTCTGCCGTCACCGCACAACGCCGAAGCTCTCGAGCGCTGCACTCGCGCTTTGCGCGACGCCGGTGTCGTGCCGGCCATCACCGCCGTCCTCGACGGAGTCGTCCGATTGGGCCTACGCGACGACGAGCACGAGCGGATTCTCGGCCCGGCGCGCAAGATGGCCGAGCGTGATCTCGCGGTCGCCGTCGCGCAGCGATGGGACGTGGGGGCCACCACGGTGTCGGCGTCGGTCGCGATTGCGGCCGCGGGCGGCGTCGACGTGTTCGCCACGGGAGGAATCGGTGGCGTGCACCGCGGATCGGAGATCACCGGTGACGTGTCGGCTGATCTCGATGCCTTGGCGTCGCATCCGGTGATCACCGTGTGTGCCGGGGCCAAGGCTTTCCTCGATCTTCCGCGCACCCTCGAGTACCTCGAGACCTACGGAGTGCCCGTTCTCGGATGGCAGCACGACTGGTTCCCGGCGTTCTACACGCGCTCGTCGGGTCTGCGTGTTCCGCACCGGGTGGAATCGGCGGCCGACGTGGCGGCGGTGTTCTCGCATCGGTCGCGTGAGAGCACCGGGGTACTGGTCGTCGCGCCGATTCCGGAAGCCGACCAACTCGACCAGGAGCAACTCGATCGGGTGGTAGACGAGGCGCTCGCCGAGTGCACGCGAGCCGACATCACCGGCGCCGCGGTCACCCCCTTCGTGCTCGGGCGAATCGCCGAGACCACGGCCGGCCGGAGCGTCCCGGCCAATCTCGCGCTCGCCGAGAACAACGCCAAGGTGGCGGCCGAGATCGCGTCGGCGCTCGTCGAGCGTTAGAGGCGGGTCATTCGGCGTTCGACGCGCCGGAGAAATCGTTCGCGACGCGACAGGGACACACGGTCGAGTGCGTACAGAGCGATCCACGAGGTGCGACAGAGCGGATGGCACACGGCGCGCATGCCGCGATCGACGATGCGTCGGCCGGGAACTCCTTGAATCGCGTTGACACGCCACGGTGATCCGTGAGTCGTGACCGTGACGATGCGGCGAACGTTGGTGAGGGCCGGCCGAATGTTCTTCGCACCTGGCGGAAGAGTGAACGCCACGCCGTTCGCGAACGTGCGATCGAACCAGCCCTTCAAGATGGCTGGCTGTGCGCCCCACCACGTGGGGTGGACGCACACGAGGGTGTCGCACCAGCGCAGATCGTCGAAGTCGCGCGTCAACTGGGGTTTGGTCTCGGGGGGATCGAGATGACCGCGTTTCTCGGCCAGCGTGAGCCGCGAATCGAATTCCTCGGCGTAGAGGTCGCGCAGCCGTACGTCGTGGTCACCCCGTCGAAGTCCGTCGAGAACACGAGTGAGAACCACGCCGTTGAGCGACTCTCGAGAAGGGTGAGCGAACACGACGAGAACACGACGACTCATCGCAGGGCTCCCATGGCGCGCTCGACGTCGTCGAGGAAACGCTCCCGACGACGTGCGGTCTGGCCGTCGAGCGAGTGGAGACCGTGCCACGACAAGCGGGCTCGACCGGCCGAGAGCAGTCCGACCGTGCGAAGAACGCTGCGCCGTCCGGCGTCGTTGACCAGTTTCACGTACCACCACGACGAGCCATAGGTGGTGACACCCACGACGTTGCGCAGTCCGGTGAGTTTCGGTGTGAGACGGTTCCGGGGTCCTTCGAGAGCGAAGGCGACTCCTTCGACGAGGGTGCGTTCGAGCCAGGCCTTCATGATCGCCGGCATCGAACTCCACCACGTGGGGTAGACGAAAACGAGCGCATCGGTCGACTGGACCAGTCGTGCGTGGTGCGCCACCGTCGGGTCGATGATCGGTGAACCGGTGCCGTAGGCCTGCCATTCGGCCGGGGAGATGGCGCCCGGGTAGTCGAGACCGTAGAGATCGAGAACGGTGACGTCGTGTCCGGAACGCTCGAGGCCGCGTACCACCCGATCGAGAACGGCACGGCCGAAGGACTCGGGGTCGGGATGGGCGTAGACCACGGTGGCGTTCACCCGGCCTCCTTCCCCAGCACACCGCAGCCGAAGCAACGATTGGTGCACCCCCAGGGATTCGAACCCTGAACCAATGGATTAAGAGTCCACTGCTCTGCCGTTGAGCTAGAGGTGCGCAATGCGACAGCGAAGTGTAGGCGCCAGCGCAGAACCGACCCAAGTATCCGACGAGTGACCCGAGACGAAGGGGTCGACCATCGAATGACGAGAGATCTGGGGTGAACGAGGGGAATCGAACCCCCGGCCTTCAGGGCCACAACCTGACGCTCTAACCGACTGAGCTACGTCCACCATGAACCCCCGAAGTCTGCCAGATGGAACCCCCGATCGCACCAGGTCAGTCACAGTTTCGTCACCGTCCGGTCGTCGCTCGTTCGGGTTCGCGACACCTTTGCTAGGCTCACTGTCAACTCTGAAGGAGTGATAACCGTGTCGGCCACGGATTCGACCACCAAGAGTGCCCGCGACCTGGCGGAGCGGGCCCGAGCGATCACCGCTCGTGAGATCGCCAACTACGCCGAGCGCACCACGGGTTCGCAGAAAGCGACCGAGCGGGCCAGCAAGGTCCTGCCACTCGGGGTCCCGTCGAGTTTCCAGGCCTATCAGCCGCATCCCATCGTGGTGCGCTCGGCCTACGGCGCTCACATGGAAGACGTCGACGGCCATCGATACGTCGACTACGACATGGGCTACGGGGCCCTGTTCTCGGGTCACGTCCATCCAGCGGTGCGACGGGCCGTCGAGAGTCAGCTCGACAACGGCACGTTGTTCGTCACGCCGTGCGAAATGAACGCCGACGTGGCCGAACTTCTCGCCGAGCGTTACGGCTTGCCGATGTGGCGGTTCACGAATTCGGGAACCGAAGCGACCATGGACGCGATCCGCGTGGCCCGAGGAGTGACCGGGCGCGACAAGATCGTGAAGGTCGAGGGCGGATATCACGGGCATCACGACGAAGTGATGATCTCGATGAAGCCGCCGCTCGAACTCGCCGGCCCCGCCGACCGTCCGAATTCCGTGCCGTCGACCGCTGGTGTGACGCAGGCGGTTCTGGGCGACACCATCGTGATTCCCTACAACGATCCCGAAGCACTCGAACGAGTACTTCGCAACGGTGACGTGGCGTGCTTCATCGTCGAACCCGTGATGGAGAACATCGGCATCTGCAAGCCGCAGCCCGGCTATCTGCAAGCCGTGCGCGAGATCACGCAGAAGTACGGCACGCTTCTCATATTCGACGAAGTGAAGACCGGCATCACTGCCGGCTGGGGTGGCGCGACCGGTGCACTCGGAGTCACTCCCGATCTGGTGAGCCTGGCCAAGTCGATCGGTGGCGGACTTCCGCTTGGTGCTTTCGGCGGCAAGCGCGAATACATGGACCAGATCACGATTGGCAGAGTGATCCACCTCGGCACCTACAACGGCAACCCGTTGTGCATGGCGGCCGCCAAGGCCGTTCTCACCGAGGTGTGCACTCCCGAAGTCACCGATCGCACGATCGCCCGCAACACGATGCTCGTCGACGAGTGCGCGCGAATCATCCGCGACGCAGGTCTTCCGGCGCACACCGTGCAGTTCGGGGCCAAGGGTTGCGTCACGTGGTCGCCCGAGCCGATTCGCAACTATCGCGACTACAAGGCGACCGATTTCGATCTGGCCTATGCCCAGTGGATCCACGGCATCAACCGCGGCGTGTTGTTGCCGCCCGGTCTCGACGAGCAATGGCTCATCTCGGTGATGCACACCGACGCCGACGCCTTGGTCTACGCAAATGTGTTCGCCGAATTCGTCGACGAACTGCTTGGCTGACGACTCGTGTCGTCACCGCGGGTGATCGACTCCGGTTCACTCGGCCGCTATCTGTCGCGCGCCATCCTTCGGGCGTGTCCGCGTTGCGGTCATCGGCGAGCCTGGTTCGTCAACTGGTTCCGGCAAGGGGAGCGGTGCGTCGGTTGCGGACTTCGTCGCACGCGCGGTGTCGACGGGCACGAACTCGGTGCCCTGACGATCGCTCTGGTGCTGAACATCGGACTGGTGCTGCTCGCCGTGGCGGTGGCGGTGGCGCTCACAGTGCCCGACGTCCCGGTGCTCACGCTCTACGTGGTGTTGGCGTCGGCGGCGATCGCGATTCCGCTGGCTACCTGGCCGATCACCCACACCATCTGGCTGGCCATCGACCTGCGGGTCCGTCCGGTCGGCGCCGAGGAAGCGGCCGAGGCTGACCTCTGGCTCTCGGGCCGATAGGGGTTCGAGACCTCGCATCCCCCGATCGAACATCTGATCGATCGAATGCTTGACCGAACGCCTGTTCGTAGTTACGCTCCTGTCATTCGTTGTCACACCCCCTTCGTAGGGTCCGCATCGTTCATGGATACCACCGGAACCACATCACACGTCACCAGAAAGGCAGACCAATGAGTACAGACCGCGACAAAGCCCTCGACATGGCCCTCGCCCAGATCGACAAGCAGTTCGGCAAGGGCTCCATCATGCGGATGGGCGAGCAGTCCTTCAAGGGGATCCAAACGGTTCCCACCGGGGCACTCGCTCTCGACATCGCTCTCGGAGTCGGCGGTCTGCCCCGCGGCCGCGTCGTCGAGATCTACGGCCCCGAATCCTCGGGTAAGTCGACTCTCGCCATGCACGTGGTGGCCGAGGCCCAGCGCAACGGTGGAGTGTGCGCCTACATCGACGCCGAACACGCCATGGACCCGGTGTACGCCCGAGCCATCGGTGTCGACATCGACCAGCTCCTCATCTCTCAGCCCGACACCGGTGAACAGGCCCTCGAGATCGCCGACATGCTCGTGCGATCGGGTGCGCTCGACGTGGTCGTCATCGACTCGGTGGCCGCCCTCACCCCGAAGGCCGAAATCGAAGGCGAAATGGGCGACACTCACGTGGGTCTGCAGGCGCGCCTCATGAGTCAGGCTCTGCGCAAGCTCACCGCCAATCTCAACAAGACCAACACCATCGCCGTGTTCATCAACCAGCTGCGCGAGAAGATCGGCGTGATGTTCGGCTCGCCCGAGACCACTCCTGGTGGTCGGGCCCTCAAGTTCTATTCGTCGGTGCGTCTCGACATCCGTCGTATCGAATCGATCAAGGACGGCGCCGAAGTCGTGGGCAACCGCACGCGGGTGAAGGTCGTGAAGAACAAGGTGGCCCCGCCCTTCCGTCAGGCCGAATTCGACATCATGTACGGCAAGGGCATCAGCCGCGAAGGCTCTCTGCTCGACATCGCCGTCGACCTCGGGCTGGTGAAGAAGTCCGGCGCCTGGTTCACCTACGACGGCGAACAGATGGGCCAGGGTCGGGAGAACGCCAAGAACTTCCTCACCGAGAACACCGAGATCATGGTCGAGTTGTCGGCCAAGGTCCGGGCCGCTGCCGGCCTCGACGGTGCGGCCGAGGAAGGCTTCAGCACGGCCGACGAGGAGCCGATCGACCTCGAGTCCTGACGGTCGTCGTGGGCCGACCCCAGGCTCGCTGGTAGTCTCGGGTCGCCTTTCCGAGATAGCTCAGTTGGCAGAGCAGCTGACTGTTAATCAGCGGGTCGCAGGTTCGAGCCCTGCTCTCGGAGCACTTGCAGGGTCCGCCATGTGCGGACCCTGCCCCATTTCGGGGGCGGTAGCTCAGTTGGTCAGAGCAGGGGACTCATAATCCCTGGGTCGCGGGTTCGATCCCTGCCCGCCCCACACTCAGTCGGCGTTCGACATCGACCAGAGTGGAAGGTCTCGCAGAAACTCGATGACTGCACGGGCAACATCCTCTGGCTGTTCTGGGAGCAGCGCGTGTCCGGCTCCGTCGATCTCCGTCAAGTGCGTGGGCGCTTGTCGCTCGGCAGCGAGTAGCCGGCCGTTGGCTGGTGGAGCCGTCCGGTCCTGCAAACCTTGCACGACGAGAAGTGGTGCGTCGTTGGCGAACCACCATGACGTCCAGTCACTGTCGATCAAGGCGCGCTGTTGTGCAACTTTGGCAACCGGGTACCAACCGTCGAGCCACACTCGCGGGTCGTTGCTCGGAGCGAAGAACGCTGTGGAGATCGCCGCGAGACGCTCGTCGATCGGCAAGGAGGTGTCGAAGCATCGACCCACCGCCTCGCGAGCCTCGGGATCTCCCGGGACGCGACCTCCGGCTCCGAGTAACGCCAGTCCGGCCACCCGATCAGGCGCAACCGAGGCAACCGTTCGCATCACACGATTGCCGAAAGCGTGTCCCACGGCGACGAAGTCGTCGATGCTCAGAGCTTCGGCGACGCGAAGAACGTCGTGGGCCAAGGTGGTCATCGTCAAGTCGCTCACATCACCCGTCGAGGTGCCGATGCCACGGGGATCGATTGCGATGCATCGGAAACCGGCGAACGTGAGCGCCTCCATGAGGGGATCGAAATCCACGATCGAACGACCGAGGGAGGGATGAAGAAGTACGGGCGGGCCGACCCCTTTCACGGAGACGTTCAGTTCCCCTGAGTCGATGGGTATTCGCAACCTCAACTCTTTCGATTCGATTCGTCCGACTATAGGCCCTGACATGAGTCCTCGGTACTGGCGACGCTCGTTCGTAGTGTGCCGTAGGTGAGTGAACGAGGCGAACTACCGCGGGTGCTCGGACTCGTCCATGTCGTCGCCAGTGGCGTCGGCATCATCGTCGGGGCGGGGATCTACGTCCTGTTGGCCTCGGCCGCCGAAGACGCCGGTGGATTGGTGTGGTTGTCGTTCCTGGTGTCGGCTGTCGTGTGTGCCTTCACGGCTCTGAGTTACGCCGAACTGTCGTCCATGTTCCCCAGAACCGGCGGGGAGTACGAGTACTCCAGTCACGTCTTCGGTCGTTCGGTCACCTTCATGATCGGGTGGGCCATGGCAGCGGGTCTGGTGATCGCGGCGGCGGCCGTCGCCCTCGGCTTCGCTCGGTACGCCCAGTACTTCGTCGATGTCGACGAGCGATGGGCCGGTCTCGTGCTTCTTCTCGTGGCCGCCTCGATCGTCGCGTGGGGCTCCGATCGCTGGTCGAAGCTGGTGATCGCGCTGAGCGTCGTGCAGGTGACCGGTCTGTTGTTCGTGATCGCGGTCGGCATCGACCACCTGGGCGACGGCGATCTCCTGAGTGGCCGCGGTGGATCGCCGTGGGATTCCTTCACCGGCGTGATGTCCGGTGCGGCCCTGGTGTTCTTCGCCTACATCGGCTTCGACGAAGTGGCCACCTTGTCGGAGGAGACGTCCGATCCGACCCGCAACACGCCAAGAGCATTGCTGTGGTCTCTCGGCATTTCGGCCGTCCTGTACGTGCTGGTGTCGATCTCGGCCGTCGACGTTCTCGGAGCCGAAGTGCTGGCGTCGTCGTCACAGCCGTTGACCGACGTCGCCGCCGACGCCGTGGGGGAGCGGGCCGGGGCGGTGATGGCAGTGTTCGCCATGTTGACCACCACCAACACCGTGGTGTTGATCCTCACGGCGGCATCGCGCATGGTGTTCGCCATGAGTCGAACCGGCGACCTGCCGGCGCGGGGAGCGCGGTTGTCGGAGAACGGAAGTCCGCGCACCGCGGTGATCGCCGCCGCCACGGTGGCCGCTGGGTTCGTGGTGTGGGGGGAGTTGAAACTGGTGGCCAGCGCCACCGATGTCGCGATCTACGCCATCTTCTTGTCGGTCAACGTGATGGTGATCGTGTTGCGCCTCCGAGAACCGGATCGCACTCGGCCGTTCCGGACGCCGTGGACCATCGGTCGCTGGCCGGTGCTTCCGGCCGTCGGATTCGCTGTCACCGTCTGGATGATCGCCCTTCTCGACGTCGACGCCATCCTCGTGGGAATCGGACTCTTCGCCGTGGGTGGAACGATCGCGTGGGCGCGACGTCGGGTACGCGCGATCAGTCGCTGATCAGCGCGACCAGCGTTCCATCTCGATGACGTCGCCGTCGCTGGAGGGCGGGAATTCCTCCTCGCCGCCGATCGCCTCGATGAACTCGTCGACGTCGCTTGCCTCGCCGCCGATCAGCCACACCACCGACTCGCCGTCGTGATCGGCCGGGTCGCGCGGCAGGATGCCCTCGACCGTGTACTGATCGACGGTGATGGTGTCGTCGTCGGACACCACGGGAGCGACGATCGCCAACTCGACGATGGCCTCCGGATCGAGGTCTTTCAAGATGTCGATGAGTTCGGCGACGTTCATCGTCGAAGTCTCCCACGCCGAGGAGACGAGATCACGACTCTCCGAGCCACGCGGGAGCCACTTCGAGCAAATAGAGGCTCACGTCGCGGCAGCGATCGAGAGTGGCGCAGAACTGCTGGTCGTCGTTCTCGTACACCTCGACGAGCGGCACCTCGAGTCGGGCCACGATCGACAACTTGCGTTCGGGAGCGTCGGTGACCGAGGCCGTCGAGTCGATGGCCGACACCTCGAGCGGCAGATCGATCCCGCCGATGCCCGCCAATTCGGTGGCCAACACGAGCAGATCGGGCGGTTGCTGCAGGGGAGGCAAAGTCCAGGTGAACAACAACGGGAAAGAAAATCCGTCCGGCGGAACCTCGTCGCTCTCGGGGTCGAGGGCGGCCACGGCGTCTTCGAATCCGAGAAGGGCGCGCGGGTCGACTTCGAGGGACAGATGCAGGTCGATGGGACCGTCGCAGGCCTCCTCGGGGTGGAGGTCGACCTCCCAGAGTTGGCGCAGCGAGTACGTCTCGACGAAGTGGCGCTCGTCGTGCACGTGGAAGCCGTGATCGATCGCGTGACTTTTCATGTCGGACACGAAACCGGCGACATCGATGACGGCCACGACGACGACACTACTCTGTGCGCCGTGTCTCCTGACGGGCTGCTCGACCTCTTCCACAGCGTCGCCGACACGGTGGCGAACGTCCTGGGGAAGGTGACCGACTGGGGTCCGTCGGGTGAGCGAGACGGCCAGTACCGGGCCGATGTGTCGGCCGACGAAGCGGTGCTCGAACTGTTGCGTCGAGTTCCCGTCGGAGTGTTGTCGGAGGAATCAGGTTCGGAGAATCTCGATCGCGATGTCGTGGTCGTGGTCGATCCACTCGACGGTTCGACCAACGCCAGTCGGGGAGTTCCGCATTTCGCGACGTCGTTGTGCGCGATCGACGCCGATGGACCGCTGGTCGCGCTCGTCGCCCATCAGGCGGCTCCGGTTCGTTGGTGGGCCATCCGAGGAGAGGGCGCCTGGCGCAACGGCGAGCGACTGTCGACACCCATGGCGCGTTCATGGTCGGAGTCGGTGGTCGGGGTCTCCGGACCGCTTCCGGCCGATCCGGGCTGGTGGCAGTACCGAGCGCTCGGTGCCTCGGCGATCGACATCTGCTTGGTGGCCGACGGAACCCTCGATGCATTCATCGACTGTTCGGTCGATGCGCACGGCGTGTGGGACTACGCCGGCGCGCTACTGATCGGACGGGAAGTCGGACTGGCGATTCACGACGCCAACGGTCGTGACCTCGTCGTGCTCGATCATCAGGTGAGGCGCACGCCCGTGGCCGCCCATCCACGGACGATCGACCGAGCACTACGGGTTCGCGCCACGTTGCCCTGAGTCGAGCGGCGGCGGTTCAGCCGGCGTCGACGGCCTGCTGGCCCTGATGCCACACGCGCGACACGCTCGGATGCCGCAACTTGCCGAGGGCACGCGCTTCGATCTGGCGGACGCGTTCGCGGGTGACGCCCAGCATCTCGCCGATCTCGGCCAGGGTCTTGGGTGGGCCGTCGATCCCGAAGCGAGCGCGCAACACTTCCTCTTCGCGCTCTTCCAGGCGACGGAGCTGCTCGATCAGCGCGCGCTTCTCGAGCGCGGCGGCCGCAGCGTCGAAGGGGGAGATCGCCATGTCGTCGGCGATGATCTCGGACAACTCGGTGTCACCTTCGCTGTCGAGTGGCGTGGAGAGCGAGACCAACGGGCGACGATGCTGGCGGACGAGGGCGACTCGTTCGGCGCTCACGCCCGACAACTCGGCCACTTCTTCCACGGTGGGCTGACGGTCGAGGGCGGCGGCCAACTTCTCGGTCGACTGATCGATGAGGGAGTAGACCTCGCGCACGTGTGACGGCACTCGGATGGTGCGCGACGAGTCGGCGAGTGCGCGTCCGATCGACTGACGGATCCACCACGTGGCGTAGGTCGAGAACTTGAAGCCCTTCTGATGGTCGAATCCTTCGACCGCGCGCATCAGGCCGAGGTTGCCCTCTTGGATCAGATCGAGGAGGCCGAGACCGGATCCCTCGTAGCGTCGGGCGACCGACACCACGAGACGCAGGTTGCACTGGATGAAGGTCTGACGGGCAGCGTCACCGGTGCGCACCGTCTTGATCAATTTGGTGCGCTCGCGTCCGGCGGGCTTGGGTTCGGCGTCGAGGCGCTCCTGGGCCGAGCGAGCCTCGAGAATGGCGGCGGCCAATCGACGCTCGTCGTCGGCCGACAACAGCGGATACGTCCCGATGTCGTCGAGATACTGCCGGAGCAGTTCCGATTCGGCGTCACTGGGGCGAGGTGCCACGCCCAAACGGTAGTTGTGCGGTCCACGTGGTTGGTGGATACCGGAATGTCACCGATGGGGCGGACGGTAGGCTCGGGAACCCTGCGGGCGCATAGCTCAGTTGGCTAGAGCGCTTCCCTTACAAGGAAGATGTCGGGGGTTCGAGTCCCTCTGCGCCCACTGGTGATCTGGTGAGGAAATTTCACCGCATAGGTGAAGATCCCGCACCAGAA
>JBDLRN010000018.1:0-20094 GCA_039800005.1 Actinomycetota bacterium
TCGATTGTGTCGACGACTACGACCTCTGGTTCACCGAGGGCGACATCACGCCCGACACCGACGCCGAACGACAGGAAGCGATCGACAAGGTCGAGGAGTACGCCGAGATCTGTCTCGGCGACAACGCCGACTTCGTCGAATACGTCGGGACCAACAACGTGGCTCGCGACATGGACAGCATCCGTCGAGCTCTCGGTGAGGAGACGATCAGTTACTTCGGCTTCTCGTACGGGAGCGAGTTGGGAGCGGTGTGGGTGACGATGTTCCCCGACACCGTGCGCGCCGCCGTGCTCGACGGTGCGGCCGATCCGAGCACCGATCCGATCGAGGCCAGTCTTCAGCAACGACGCGGATTCGAGGAAGCACTCGGACGATTCCTGGCCCAGTGCTCGAGTGATCGGGCTTGCCGCTTCCACAACGACGGTGACGCCGAGGGTGCGTTCGACGAGTTGATGGACTTCGTCGACGAGAACCCGTTACCGACACGTGAGGGTCGACCCGACCTCACTCGGGGCATGGCCCTCACCGCCGTGGCCCAGGCGATGTACGACCAGCAGTACTGGTCGACGCTCGAGGGTGCTTTGGTCGCAGCGGCCGACGGCGACGGTGGCGAACTCCTCGACTTGTGGGACACCTACTACCAGCGGCAGCCCGACGGCACGTACGGCAACGAACTCGAGGCCTTCGTCGCCATCGGTTGTGCCGACGAGGACGAGCGCTTCACGATCGAAGAAGCCGACGCGTTCGTTCCCCGATTCCAGGAGGTGGCCCCGCGCTTCTCTCCGTACACACTCGGCGACTACTCGTGCACCTTCTGGCCGGCCGCTCTCGATCCGCGCGTCGACATCACCGGCATCGGCGCTGGGCCCGTCGTGGTCATCGGCACCACCGGCGATGCGTCGACTCCGCTCGAGAGCACCCGCAACATGGCGCGTGCACTGGAGGACGGACGTCTGCTGATCGTCGACGCCGAACAGCACACCGGATACAGCGCGAGCACGTGCGCTCAAGACGTGGTCGATCGCTACCTGATCGACTTGGAAGCACCCGACGACGAAACGCAGTGCTGAGACCGGAGAAGGCCTACGCCCCGGCCGCGACTGCGTAGGCGTCGACCAGAAGGTCCGTCTTCAGGCCCTCACCTGAGAGCGGCTGAAAGTGGGCGACGTGCTGGACGTTCATCAACAATGACGACGTGCCCGAGAGACCCCCGGCAAGCAATGGGCCCAGGTCGATGGTCTCCGATTTTCGATAGACCCCGAACGAGTCTCTCTCGGATGCCTTGAAATCGTGACGTATGTCGATGCCGTTGAAGATGAACGACCGAAAGGCGACGTGGGACGCGAAGGTCACCTCGGCCGCGTACGGAAAGTCGAACCCGGCGCATGACCGGGTCCCAGGAAACACGAAAGGCTTGAAGCGCACCATGGGTTCGAGTTCGGGTGTGCTCGGATCGAACTGAGCGAGAGACACGTCGACTTGCGCCACGGACGGACCGATCGGTTCGAACGTGCATTCCTCGACAGGACCACCGCCGCCGCCCATGGCCGCAGCCAGACCCTGGAAGAGCGTCGAGACGATGGTGGTGTCCCACGGCTGAACGCCGCCGGTCGTGATCGTCAGCGGCAGGCGGTTGATGCGTCCAGGGTCCTTCGGATCTCCGGAGGCCTCCAACGCGACGACGCCCTTGGTGACGAACGCGTCGCCCAGGTCACCGGTGGGGAAGCGTAGTAGTGTTTTCCCCATCACCGTCACTCGATAGAGAACGCAGGTCGAGAAGAGTTGGAAATCCTCGTCGGAGATTGTTCCGTCATCGAGTCCGAGGAGCCAAGACCACCGACCCCATGTCACGAAACGCCCACCCGCTGTCGGGTTCCCGTCGCGACAAGCCTGGCGGGCGCACTCCTTCTCGTGGTCGATGACTTTCTCCACGAGTAGCGAGTCCATTTGGTAGGGGACAACGAGAATCCCTGCCTGCTGCACCAGACTGACCGCGATCCGGAGTGCATCTTCGGCCTGGTAGCCACATGGTCCGGAGGCGATCGCCGTCAACATCGGGCGGATGAAATTCGCGTCGACTTCAGCGAAACGCTGCTTCCAGCGTTCCTCGACCTCTGCCTTCACTTCCGGATCATCGGTTCCGGTGAACTGGCGATACTGCTCAGCCTTCAAGTCGCTTCGTATCTCCACACCTAGGTGATCGACGGCATTCGTCACCGATGCGATTCGGCTCGAGACCGCGGCCCCCGAGAAATGGGTCATTCCGACGACCAGACCGTCGTCCGACGTCGGAAGAGCAGCCATGATCTCCGCCACTCCGTCGTCGTTCCATCCGACGATCGTCGAATCGTTCGACACGCCGTCGAACGACAACCTCGGCATCGCGTCGGGTCGGAACCACAGCCCCGCGGGCTGAATGTCGACACCGAGAACGTTCGGGTCGTCGTCTCCGAGGGATGTCACCGCCGACATGATGACGGTGTGGTCCTGATCGAGCGCTCCGGGCGGAATGTCGAGGGTGGCGACCACGTCAGGAGAGAGCGGAAGCGAGAGCGATCCGCCCTCGACCGCCGACACGTCGAGTTCGACCGAGCGAACCGGATCGACCTGCGGTTCGACGAACGACGGTTCGGCCGCCAAAGTCGACTGATCGAAGCTGCCGTCCACGCCGTCCGGCACCGAATCGGAGGTCTCGACACCTTCGACCGCAGTGGCGTCCGAACCCTCCGGCCGGGAGGTGCTTTCGCCGTCCCTGGTGCCCGAACCACAGGCGACGAGCACACACACGAGCGAGAGGGGTAGCAGTCGACGGCGCATGTCGTCATCGTTCCATGCCGGCTACCACCCCGCAGGGATCTGGCGGAAGGGGTGGGATTTGAACCCACGGACGCTTGCACGTCGCACGCTTTCGAGGCGTGTCCCTTCGGCCGCTCGGGCACCCTTCCGTCGAACGACGCTATCGGCCCGATCAGGCGTCTGCGACGAAGCGGTCGAGATCCCGCGGGTGTCCGGCCAGCAGGATCAGATCGTCGGCTCGCGGGACGGTCGTCTGATCGGTGTGCTGGAACTTCCCGTCCGGATGCTTGAGGCTGACCACCGTCACGCCGTACTTCGCCCGGATACCCGTGTCTCCGAGAGGAGTACCCACGTAACGGGTCGGCACGACCATTTCGACCAGCGCGAAGTCATCCTCCACCGTGAAGTAGTCGGTGACCCGACGTGCGATGCTGCGAGCGGTGCGCAGACCCATGTCGTGCTCGGGCTGAATCACGCGCTGGACGCCCACGCGCTCGAGGATCTTGGCGTGCTCGATCGAGAGAGCCTTGGCCCAGACCGTTCGGATGCCCAGATCGTCGATGAGGGCGAGCGTGGCCATGACCGAGGACTCGATGTTGGTGGCGATGGCCACGACCGCACGAGTGAAGTTGTCGGCCCCGATCTGTCGCAACGCACGCGCCGAGGTGGCGTCGGCCTGCACCACGTTGGGAATGTCGCCGGCCAGCCGCTGCACGATGTCCTCGTCGAAATCGACGGCGAGGACATCGATGCCCTGTTCGACGAGACCCCGACACAGCGCTTCACCGAATCGTCCGAGCCCGACCACCAACACGCCGCTTCGATCGTCGGGCGACTGCGCCATCGGGTTCGGATTCGTCATGAGAATTCTCCTCGTCGCACGGGACGGTGAACACGTTACGAGACGTGATCGATCATCCGATCAGTGGTTGATCGGTCGGATAGCGATACAAATTCGGACGGCTCCGGAGCGAAATCGCCGTGGCCAGGGTCACCGGCCCGAGTCGCCCGGCGAACATCAAGACCGCCAGGAGAAGTCGACCCCACGTGCCTTGATCCTCCGACAGACCAGTGGACAAGCCGACGGTCGACAGTGCCGACACCGCCTCGAACGCGCTGACCGCCAGTCCACCGTCACCGATCACCATGAGCGCGAGAGTCGACACGGTCAGGATTCCCACACCGGCCAGACTCACCGTGAGGGCGAGTCGTTGGATCGATTCGGGGATGCGCCGCTTGAACACGTTCACGTCGCGATCGCCGCGGATCTCGGCCCACATGACGAAGGCCAGCAACGCGAAGGTGGTGACCTTGATGCCGCCGGCCGTCGAAGCGCTGCCTCCGCCGATGAACATCATCACGATCGACACGACGAGCGACTCCTCGGACAGCTCGGCCGTGTCGACGGCGTTGAAACCAGCGGTTCGGGGTTGGACCGACAAGAAGAAGGCACCGCTCACCCGATCCTGTGGAGCCAAGGAACCGAGAGTCTCCGGGTTCGACCATTCGAAGGCGAGAAAGCCGACGAAGGCGACCAACAGCAGTGCACCGGTCGCCATCACCATCAACTTCGAGTGGAGAGACCATTTCGTCCAGTGATGACGATGACGGCCGATCGTGTGCAGAACGGGGAAGCCGATGCCGCCGAGGATCACCGCGACGCTGATGACCACGAGCACGAAGACGTCGGACGCGAAACCCATCAGGCTGTCGGTGTACAGAGCGAAGCCGGCGTTGTTCCATGCCGAGACGCTGTGGAACACACCGTGAGTGAACGCCTTCAACGCGTCGTGGCCGTAGCCGTAGTGGAACCGGAGGGCCAGGGCCACGGCGAAGACCGCTTCGAACACGAGAGTGGTGATCACGATGCGACGCACCAGCTTCGAGATGCTCGACACGGTGTCGACGCCGACCTCGGCGGCCAATGCTCGTGTGTGCGTCATGCCGATCCGATCGGATACGAGCAGGATCGCCACGCTCACGAGAGTCACGATGCCGAGGCCACCGAGCTGGATGAGAAGCAGGATCACCGTCTGACCGAAACCCGACCACGCAGTCGCGGTGTCGACCACGGCCAACCCGGTCACGCACACCGCGCTCGTGGCGGTGAACAACGCCTCCACCAGATCGATCCGCTGCCCTTCTGCCCTCGCGATCGGCAACGACAGCAACAGCGTGCCGAGTCCGATCAAGGTGGCGAAGGCCACCGGTAGCAGGCGCAGCGGATTGGCACTCAGCCACCGCGACACCTGTTTCGTGACTTCCATCGCTACGTATGGGCTCAGCGGCGAGCCGCGAAGAAGTCTTCGAGAAGACGAGTGGAGTCGGCGGCCAGCACGCCGTGGGTGACCGGTGGATTGTGGTTGAGCCGCGGGTCGGCGCACACGTTGTACAGACTCGCCGTGGCACCGGCCTTGAGGTCGGCCGCACCGTAGACCAGCCGGCCGACGCGAGCATTGAGCAAGGCGCCCGCGCACATCACGCACGGTTCGAGGGTGACCACGAGCGTGCAGTCGTCGAGCCGCCAACGACCCAGGGCCACCGCCGCATCGCGCAGGGCCAACACTTCGGCGTGAGCCGTGGGGTCGGCGAGCAGTTCACGTTCGTTGTGACGTGCGGCGATCACTCGTCCGTCGTGAAGTACGACGGCCCCGACCGGCACGTCGTCGTGCTCGAGAGCACGACGCGCTTCATCGAGCGCTGTCGACATCGCCTCGACGTCGTTCATGGCGGAAGGAGTGGGATTTGAACCCACGGACCCCTTGCGAGGTCACAGCATTTCCAGTGCTGCCGATTCGGCCGCTCTCGCATCCTTCCCGATGGCGTTCTCCTGCCCGGTGAGGCAACGGCCAGGCGATCTGCGGCACACGAGCGAGTCCGCTGAAGGCTGCTACCTCCCGGTCCTGACCTGATTCACGGGGGCCCGTTGCACAGGACCCGGCCGTCACCTCACTGGACAGGAGTACGTCGTCCCGAGGCTACCGGCTGGTGGACTCGGCGAGCTGGGCGACCCGATCGGCCAGGCGAGGCACACCGAGGTCACGGCAGAATTCGGCGAAGTCGGACGTGGGACCCGTCCATCGCCATTCGTCGACCGATCCCACCGGAACCGTGGTCACGACGGTGGCGATCTTCAGGAAGAGCGCGGCCAGATCGCGATTGTCGGCGAGTGAGGTCGCCAGCTTGGCGGCGCCACGCAGGTTCGGCACGTCCCAGTCGTCGACTCGATCGGGGATGCGATCGATGTGTTCGTAGACCGCCAACACCGCGCTCGCCGACTTGGCTCCCCATCCGGGCAGACCGGGGAATCCGTCGGCGGTGTCACCGACCAACGCCAACCAATCGGCGATGCTCGACGGCGACACTCCGAACTTGGCGATCACCGCAGCTTCGTCGACGAGTCCGGTGCCGTCCTTGGCCATCTTGCGACGATCGATCTGCACGACGCGTTCACCCACGACGCACTGCCCGAGATCCTTGTCGGGACTGAGAATCCGCACCTGCTTCACCCGCCGGTCGGCCGCCGCGACCGCCGCCGCTGATCCCAGTGCGTCGTCGGCCTCGTACTCTTCCATGGCCCACACGGTCACGCCCATGGCGCGCAGTGCTTCTTCGACGATGGGTATCTGCGTGAGGATTTCGGGCTCCATGCCGTCGGATGTCTTGTACCCCTCGTAGAGGTCGTTGCGGAAACTCTCGATCACGTGATCGGTGGCCACGCCGATGTGCGTGGCGCCCTCGGCGAGCAACTGGAACGTGGAGTTGAGGACGCCGATCGTGGCCGCATTCGGAGACGGCGCCGACGAACGCACCGCTTGGCCGTAGTGCTGTCGGTACAGCTCGTAGGTTCCGTCGACCAGATGGACGATCACCCCGACATGATGCCCGATTCGCGACCGACGCCGGAAGAATGGATCGGTGAGCATCACCGTGTCCGACCTGGCCTATGCCCCACCCGGCGGCGATCAACTCTTCTTCGACGTCTCGTTCGGGGTGGCTCCGGGAGAACGAGCCGCTCTCGTGGGTGCCAACGGCGTGGGAAAGAGCACCATTCTCCGCATCCTGTCGGGCGTGATCGAGGCCGACGACGGCGATCACAACATCCTCGGCACCGTTCTCTCGATGACCCAGGACGTCGGCATGTCGCGGCCCACCGATTCGCTGCGCGACATGCTCATCGAGGTCGCTCCCCCGCAACTGCGCACGGCCGGTCGTCGACTGGCGGCGGCCGAGAGAGACCTCGGCGACGAGAAGGCGATGATGGAGTACGCCGAAGCACTCGCCGACTGGGGTGATCTCGGCGGCTACGAACTCGAGACGAAGTGGCACGCCGCCGCCGAACGCAGTGTGAAGACCAAGGTCGACGACTTCTCGCGCCGTCTCGTGTCGGAGTTGTCGGGTGGAGAACGCAAACGTCTGGTTCTCGATCTCCTGCTCACCTCCGACGCCGACGTCTTGCTGCTCGACGAACCCGACAACTATCTCGACATCCCCACGCGTGGCTGGCTCGAGGAACGACTGCTCGAGACCAAGAGCACGGTGCTGATGGTGAGCCACGATCGCGCGCTGCTCGAACGAGTCGCCACCCGAATCGTCGTGATCGAAGGGTCCGGAGCGTGGGTGCACGGCGGGTCGTACACGACCTTTCCCGAAGCGCGGGCGAAGCGTCAGGAGCAGTTGGGTGACGAACTGAAGCGATGGAACGACGAGGAGCGTCGACTCTTCCATCACATGAAGATCATGAAGCAGCGGGCCGCGCAGAACTTCAAGAACGCCACCAAGGCCAACGCCGCCGAGACCCGGTGGGAGAAGTTCGTGGCGGCCGGACCTCCGCCGCCGCCGGTGCCCGATCAACGCATCCACGTTCGACTGCGCGGTGCCGACGCCGCTCGACGAGTGGCGAAGCTCGACGAGGTGGCGATCGACGATCTGTTCCTTCCATTCTCCGAGGAGATCCACCACGGTGAACGAATCGGACTCATCGGCCCGAATGGAACCGGCAAGACGCATCTGCTCGACGTGCTGGCCGGCAAGAACCAACCGACACACGGTTCGATCGCCTTCGGCCCCCGCACCTCGGTCGGCATGTTCACGCAAGTGAACGATCGACCGGAGTTCACGGGTCGGGTGGTGATCGACATCGTGCGCGATCGTCTGATCGACGAGGAGAAGTCGATGCGGGCCCTCGCCCGCTACGGACTGCACGGTGCCGCCCGCCAGGAGTTCCCGACACTTTCGGGTGGCCAGAAGGCGCGCCTCGAGATCTTGTGTCTCGAACTCGACGGCCACAACGTGCTCCTGCTCGACGAGCCCACCGACAACCTCGACATCGAGTCGTCGGAAGCGCTCGAGCAGGCTCTCGACGGTTTCGAAGGCACGGTGGTCGCCGTGAGTCACGACCGAACTTTTCTGTCGAGCCTCGATCGCTTCGTCATGATCACCGACGACGGCGAGGTGTTCGCACTGCCCGACTTCGACGTGGCCATGCAGGCCCTCGCCCGACCTCACACGATCGCGTCGATCAGACTGGCCAAACCCCTCACGAACACGTGATCACACGCCGGTCACGAGGACGGTGACGATCGCTCCGCCGGCCAGGAACGGTCCGAAGGGAACGGTGGTGGTGCGCGTCGCACGTCCCGACACCATGAGAACGATCACGAAGGCTCCGGCGGCGACGAAGGCCACGAGGAGCGACGTCCACACCGCCGACACTCCGCCGAACGACGCCACGGTTCCGAGGGCCGGAGCCAGGCGGACGTCGCCGTCACCGAGTTGACCGCGACTCGACCAGTGGAGGATCGACAGTACGACGGTGGCCACGGTCGCCCCGAGCACGGTCTGGATGATCCGACCATCGCCCTCTCCGACCCACGACACGACACCGACGAGAGTCAGAACCGATCCGAACAAGGGGTAGCTGATCTCGCGGGGCAGACGCCGAGTGCGAAGGTCGATCTCGGTGAGGACGACGAGTCCGACGGCCAACGTGCACGCGGTGATCGCCAAAAGGCCGACGTCGAATCGCCAACCGATCAGCCCGCCGAGAACTGCGCTCACGACCGTCCAGATCGCGACGTCGACACGAGATCGATCGACGAAACGCTCCGTCGGCCGCCACGCCACCATCCACATCACTGTGCCGAAGATCGCCATGACGACGACGTTCATCCCTTCCTCCTCCCGCGAGACTTCGACATTCCCACGGGACCGCATCGCCGTGGGTCAAGATTCCGTCCAGGACTTCCCGATGACCTCACGCTCTTCACGACCCACCATCGTTCTGCGGGACGGACGCGAGAAGAGTGTGTTGCGTCGTCATCCGTGGATCATGAGCGGATCGATCGACGCCGTGCACGGCGACCCGACACCGGGTGGCACGGTGTTCGTGGTCGACTCGCGACACCGGCCCTTGGGCTGGGCCACGTTCAGTCCGTATTCGTCGATCCGCGCCCGCGTGTGGAGTTTCGACGTCGACGACGTGATCGACGACGAGTTCGTGGCCGCGCGCATCACGGCGTCGATCGAGCGACGTCGCGATCTCGTTCGCGAAGGCGATGCAGTGCGCTGTGTGTTCAGCGAGGCGGACGGACTTCCCGGCCTGATCGTCGATCGCTACGGAGAGGTGGTCGTGTTCCAGGTCACCACGGCCGGAATGGAGGCCTGGCGTCACGTCGTCACCTCGACCCTCGCGTCGATCTCGGGAGTGTCGTGCGTCTTCGAACGCAGCGACGCCGACGCGCGTTCACGCGAAGGTCTCGCCAACCGTGACGGTGCCACCTCGGGTCGGCTTCCCGACGAGGTGTGGGCTCATGAGAACGGGTTCCGGTTCCGTGTCGACGTGGCGAGCGGCCACAAGACCGGCTTCTACATCGACCAACGGGACAGTCGATCGTCGTTCGGGAGACACGTGAGCGGACGTCGAGTCCTCAACGTCTTCGGGTACACCGGATCGTTCAGCGTGATCGCCGCTCGGTGCGGTGCGAGTGACATCACCACGATCGACTCGTCGGGTCCGGCTCTCGCGCTCGCCACCGAGAACGGACGAGCCAACGGAGTCGACATCGGTCGGGTGGTGGAGGCCGACGCGTTCTCCGAACTGCGCCGCCTTCGCGATCGCGGCGAGATCTTCGACGTGATCGTGCTCGATCCGCCCAAGTTGGCTCACGGCAGTGCGCAGGTCGACAAGGCCAGTCGGGCCTACAAGGATCTCAATCTGCTCGCCGCGAAGTTGCTCTCACCGGGAGGTCATCTGTTCACGTTCTCGTGTTCGGGTGCCGTGAACGCCGGACTCTTCCAGAAGATCGTGGCCGGTGCCGCGCTCGACGCCCGGCGCGAGATGCACGTCGTCGAGCGACTGTCGCAACCCGCCGACCATCCGGTGCCCCTGAACTTCCCCGAAGCCGATTACCTCACCGGCCTCGTGCTCCGCGCCCTCTGAACCTTCGCTCGTCTCGGTGTTCTGGGTCGCGAAAACGACCATTTCCTGCCGTTTTCGCGACCCAGAACACCGGTGAACGGCTACTCCTGGACGAGTTCGATGAGGGTGCCGAAGGAACCCTTCGGGTGGATGAACGCCACCGTCGTGCCGCGACTACCCGGGCGCGGCTCCTTGTCGATCGGCGTCGCCCCGGCCTCGACCATGGCCTTCAGGGCCGCCGCGCAATCGTCGACGCGGTACCCGACGTGGTGAAGACCCTCGCCCCGCTTCTCGATCGCCTTGGCCACCGGGCTGTCGTCACGGGTGGGGGTGAGCAGCTGCACGTAGCTTTCGGCGACCTTCAACAAGGCCTCTTCGACGCCGTCACGCTCGACGATCTCCCGGTGATCGACCGTCGCACCGAAGGCACGCTGGTAGTAGTCGATGGCCGCCTCGAGGTCCCGGACGGCGATGGCCACGTGGTCGATTTCGGTGAGAATCATGCCGTCAGCCTGCCACGAGGTTCGGTCATCGTCGGAATCGAATTCCGGCGGGCCGTTCGGATGTCGATCACATGGTTACTTGCGAGTAGGTTCGCCCTCGTCATCGGTGCCTCCGGCACCCACTCGCTCATCCGTGCCTCCGGCACCAACTCGAAAGGCCCGTCATGCCTGGTTCGTACATCGTCGCCGGCGCTCGCACCCCCATCGGCAAGATGAGCGGTGCCCTCGCCTCGTTCTCGGCCGCCGACCTCGGCGGGTTCGCCATCAAGGCCGCCCTCGAGCGGGCCGGTGTGGCCGGCAACGAGATCGATCACGTGATCATGGGTCAGGTGCTCATGGCCGGTCAGGGACAGGTGCCGAGTCGCCAAGCCGCCGTCAAGGCCGGCATCCCGATGAACGTCCCGGCGGTCAACATCAACAAGGTGTGTCTCTCGGGTCTGAACGCCATCTATCTCGCCGATCAGATGATCCAGGCCGGTGACGCCGACATCGTGATCGCCGGAGGCATGGAGAGCATGACCAATGCTCCCTACCTCGCCGACGGTGCACGCGGTGGTTTCCGCTACGGCAACACCGAACTGCGCGACGCCATCATCGCCGACGGACTCTGGTGCGCGTTCGACGCCTGCCTCATGGGTCTGGGCACCGAGCGTTACACGGCAGGCGGAATTTCGCGCGCCGAGCAGGACGATCTAGCCATGAAGAGCAACCAGCGCGCCGCAGCGGCGGTCGACAAGTTGGCCGAAGAAATCGTGCCGATCAGCATTCCGCAGCGCAAGGGCGATCCGAAGATCGTGTCGACCGACGAAGGTGTGCGCGCCGACACCACCATGGACACCCTCGCCACGTTGAAGCCGGCCTTCGACAAAGAGGGCACCATCACGGCAGCCAACGCTTCGCAGATCAGTGACGGCGCCTCGGCGATGGTCATCATGAGCGAGAAGGCCGTGAAGGCGCGCGGTGTGACGCCGCTCGGACAGGTGGTCAGCTACGGCATGGTCGCCGGACCCGACAGCGCGTCGCTGCTCACGCAGCCGAGTCGCGCCATCCTCGCCGCCCTCGCCAAGGTGGGGATGCAGGTGAGCGATCTGAACCTCTTCGAATTGAACGAGGCCTTCGCTGCCGTGGGCATCGCCTCGATGCGCGATCTCGGCATCTCCGACGACGTCGTGAACGTGAACGGTGGCGCCATCGCCCTCGGTCACCCCATCGGTATGAGCGGCAACCGCGTGGCCCTCACGTTGTTGCACGAACTCCGGCGCCGGGGTGGTGGCGTGGGCGCGGCCGCCCTGTGCGGTGGCGGCGGCCAAGGTGACGCCATCATCGTGCGCACGGTCTGATCGACGCTGAAACCCCAGGTCAGGGGAAAATTCCCGCTGGTCTTTGACCCGGATCCGTCATTTTCGTAACGTAATCGTCATACATGAGTGGGGGGTCACCTCACTGATGGATCCGGGGCACTGACCCGGTTCTGGCTCCTTTTTCCGCCCGCGGCCAGCACCGACCAGTGCCTCGGACCGCGTCCGGGCTCAATCGTCGAGCCGTCGACGGCCGCTGATGGCGCGGCCGAGGGTGAGTTCGTCGGCGTACTCCAGATCGCCACCCACCGGAAGCCCGGACGCCGGACGCGTGATGGTGATCCCGAACGGCTTCAAGAGCCGCCCGATGTACTGAGCGGTGACCTCCCCTTCGGTGTTGGGGTTGGTGCACACGATCACTTCCTTCACGTCTTCCTCGCCGACTCGCATCACCAATTCGCGCATCTTCAATTGATCGGGTCCGATGCCCTCGATCGGATTCATGACACCGAGCAACACGTGATAGCGGCCTTTGAACTCACCGGTCCGTTCGAGCGGAATGATGTCGCGACTCTCCTCCACCACACAGATCACCGAACCGTCTCGACGAGCATCGGCACAGATCGGACAGAGGTCGTCGTCGGCGAAGTTGAAGCACTTGCTGCAGAACCGAACGCGCGCCTTGGCATCGGAGATGGCGGCCGCCAGACGCTCCACGTCTTCAGCGGGCAACTTGAGCAGATGGAAAGCGATGCGTTGCGCCGACCGTGGGCCGATTCCCGGCAGACGTCCGAGGTGATCGATGAGGTTCTGAACCGGGAGGGTGTACGTGGACGCCACGAGTCAGGAGTCCCTCAGGAGTCTTTCGTGATGAACTTGGCGTCGGGGAACGCTTCGAGAAGTTCCTGCTCGGCCGTCTTGGCCGTGGCGGTGGGCAACTTGGCGATCTCTTCCATCGACAACTCGTCGTCGTCGATCGGGTCGCTGGCCTTCTTCGCCGTCTTCGTCGCCGTCTTCGTCGTCGGCTTCTCGTCGCGAACCTCGATCTCGACCTCGCACGGCTGACCAGCTGCCTGTCGGATCGCCTTGCTGAGATCGTCGAGATAGTCGCGCACTCGCTTGGCCGCGTGTTCGTTCTCGACCACCAGGACGATCTTGCCGTCGCGCACCGCCGGCCTGGCCATCTGCGCGACCGCGCGACGCATGCCCACCATCGACTCGACCACGGCTCCCGACCAATTGTCGACCACCGACTCGAGTGAACCACCGGGCGCGGCGGGCGAATCTGGCGCTGAAGGCGCGGGAGCCTCGGCAACCGGAGGCTCGACGACTGACGGTCGCGGGGCCGGTCCGGAAGGATCCCGGCCGGCGCGACCACCGAGAACCGCTCGTCCGGTCGACGGATTGACCGGGGCTGGTGTGGTGGCGCGTTCGACCATCTCACGCTCGAGCTTCTCGACGCGAGACAACAGCGCGTCGATTCCGGTGTCGAGTTGACGATGCACCAGACGCACGAGTGCCACTTCGAGAATCACCCGTTGATCAGGTGCGCCGCGCATCTCGAGCAGCGCCGTTCCGAGGGTCTCGATGATCTTGACGACGCGCGCCGTGCCGAGGCGGCGTGCCTGATCGGCGAGGATCTGCGCCCGATGCTCCTGCACCTGCACGAGTTCGGGGGCCATCTGGGTGAGGAAGCAATCGCGAAGATGACGCACGAGATCGTCGACGATCGTGCGCGGGTCGCGACCGTGATGCACGGTCCGCGCGACGGCGGCGAGCAGACGACCCGGATCGAAGTCGGCCAGGGCTTCCATGAACTCGTCGACCGGAGTCGTCTCGTCGAGCACTCCACCGGTGGCGGCCAACAGCTCGAGAGCCGACAACGTGTCGCGCGCCGAGCCACCACCTTGTCGAAGCACGGCTTCGAGGCCGCGTTCGTCGAGATCGATCCCGGCGTCTGACGCCACCCAACGGATGTGCTTCTCGAGATCGTCGACCGGCAGGAGATGGAACTGCAGATGCTGCGATCGACTGCGAATGGTCTCGGGCACCTTCTCCGGATCGGTGGTGGCGAGCACGAACACCACGTGCGACGGGGGCTCTTCGAGCGTCTTCAGCAACGCCGCGGCGGCCGGTCCGGTGAGCTGATGCACCTCGTCGAGGATGTACACCTTGTGACGGCCGGGAGACCCGAGCGCCGCGGTGGCGATGATCTCACGGATGTCTTCGATACCGCGATTGCTCGCCGCGTCGAGTTCGATGACGTCGAAGCTGTTGCCCGACTGCACGGCCACACACGACGAACACGCGCAACACGGTTCGCCGTCGACCGTCGCCTCGCAGTTCAGGACCTTGGCGAGAATGCGGGCGGTCGTGGTCTTACCCGTGCCGCGCGGACCCGAGAACAAATAGGCGTGGCCGACCCGGTCGTTGGCCACCGCGTTCTTGAGTGCCCGAGCGACGTGATCCTGACCACGTAATTCAGCGAATCGCTGCGGCCGGTAACGCCGATACAGCGCCTGATATTCGGTCGATTCGGCCATCACCGCACGACTCTACTCAGGGGGTGAAACGGCCGAATGTCCGGAAACGGGTCGTCGACGCCAACTACCGTGGAGAGCGACCATGGGCCGACTCACGATGACCCGGAAGTTCGTCGTCCGCCTCGTCATGTCGGCGACGATCTTGATGACGACTCTCGTCGCGATGTTGTCGGCGTTCGTCGCTCCGGCCTCGGCCGACACCACTCTCGTGAGTTCGTCACCGGCCGACGGGGCGGAACTCACCGTGGCTCCTGCGCAGATCAGCGTCGTCTTCGATCAGGCGGTTCCACCGAACTCGGTGGTCCAGGCGGTGTGCAACCAGCAACCGGCTCCGCTCGGACCCGTTCAAGTCGGTGCCGACGGCATCTCGTTGTCGGCGGCCGTCACGGGTCCACTGCCTATCGGCACCTGCAACGTCACCTACTCGGTGCCGCAGGCCGACGGCAAAGTCGCCACGGGTGGCTTCTCGTTCGAGATCCTCGATCCCGCATCGGGAGCCATCGGCGATTCGGGCACCGATCCCACCGACGGCGGCAACCTGGCCAGTGATCCCCCGCCGGTGAGCGGACCGCTCGGCCTGGCCCGCCTGGTGTCGTATCTGGCTCTGGCGGCCCTGTTCGGCGGCGCCGTGTTCCTCGCCCTCATCTGGCCCGAAGGTGTCGACGACATGCACGTGCCGCGCTACCTGCGGGTCGCCTGGCTCCTCGCCCTCGTCTCGACCTTCTTCGTGGCCGCGCTCAGCACGAGCCTGAAGACCGGCGACTCGGTCACCAGCACCATCGTTCCCACCTCGTGGATGGAACTCTTCGATTCGGGGTCGGGTGCCGCAGTGGTTCTGCGTTTCGTCCTCGTCGCCGTCTCGTTCTCGATCGTGATGCGACCCGAGCGGCTCATCGATCCGGCCACCCAACTCGTCGCGCTCGCACCGTCGGGTCTGGCCGTGGCCAGCCTGGCCCTCACTCGCGCCGACCCCGACTTCTCGATCGTGGGCACCGCGGCCGGGCTGTTCCACAACGTGTCGGTCGCCCTCTGGATCGGCGGGTTGGCGATTCTCGTGCAAGCTGTTTTGGTGGCACCCGGTGAAGAGGACCTGGTGCATGCCGTGCGCGGTTTCACCCGTCTCGCGCCGGCGTTCATCACCATCGCCGTGGTGTCGGGGATGATCCATCTCTACGTGCTCGACGGTGGTGCGATCCTCGCCAGCCGTCACGGTCGACTCATCGTGTTGAAGTCGATCGGCGTCGCCGGCATGGTCTATCTCGGCATGCTCACTCGTCAGGTGGTGGCCACACGACTCCGCAAGGCCAAGGTCCTGAACGCCAAGTTGACGGCGAGTCTGCGACGTGCAGTGGCCACCGAAGCCGCCATCGGTGTGTTCGTTCTGGCCATCTCGGCCTGGGCGGTGGCCACCCTTCCTGATCGAGTCGAGCCGCCGGGAACCGACCGCACGGAGTACGCGTACGTGGGTGATCGTTCGGGTGGATCGTTCGACGTGCAGTTGAAGATCACCCCGGCGCAAGTGGGCGTCAACGCCGTCCGCATCGACGTGTATTCACCCGAAGCCGGACTCACCGATCTGACGGTGCAGTTCAATCCGCCCACGCCGAACACGGCAAGTGTGACGTTGAACGTTCCGCTCGACGGCAAGGGGGCGGCGCGCCTCCCGTTGTCAGAGGGCATCCCCTTCGGTGTGGCCGGACTCTGGACCGCTGTCGTGACCGGCAACGGGCCGCAAGGTCCGCTGCCCTCGGTCACCTATGCGGTGTCGGTGACGGGAGGCGACGGCGTCGCTCCCGAGGCCGTCATCACCCCGACGACGTCGGCGAGCGGTTCGGTGACGAGCGGTTCGGCGGTCGGCGGGGCCGTTTCCGCCACGGGTGCCCCGGCGGCCAGCGTGGTCACGGTGCCGATGACGGCTTTGGTGCCGATCGGCCAGACCGTCGCCCCCACCCCGACCTCCACCCCGTAACGCACACCCCCGAATCCTCACCCCATCCCGGTGTTCTGGGTCTGAAAAATGACCATTTTCCGACGCTTTTCGGACCCAGATCGCCAGGTCGCCGGTCGAACATCGCGGCGGGAAAGTGCTGAGTGGGATGGGGAAGCCTCGTCCGAGGAGGACTAGCGTTCCCACCCGTGACCAGTGGCAACCCGATGCACGAGAAGTTGGACGACCTGCGTGACCGCAAGCAGCAGGCGTTGCAGGCCGGATCGCCGCGCGCCGTCGAGCGCCAGCACGAAAAGGGCAAGATGCTGGCCCGCGAGCGCCTCGAATACCTGCTCGATCCGGGCTCGTTCCAGGAACTCGACATGCTCGCCCGCCACCGAGCCCATGCGGCCGGACTGGAAGAACGCCCCTACACCGACGGCGTGATCACCGGATGGGGAACCATCGAGGGTCGCAAGGTCTTCGTCTTCTCGCAGGACTTCACGGTCTTCGGCGGTGCACTCGGTGAAGTGTTCGCCGAGAAGATCCACAAACTGATGGACCTGGCCTTGAAGGTGGGTGCGCCGGTCATCGGGCTCAACGACGGTGCCGGCGCACGAATCCAGGAAGGTGTGGTGTCACTCGCCAGTTACGGCGGCATCTTCTACCGCAACGTTCTGTCGAGCGGCGTCATCCCCCAGATCTCGGTCATTCTCGGACCCTGCGCCGGTGGTGCGGTGTACTCGCCGGCCATGACCGACTTCATCTTCATGGTGCGCGAGTCGAGCCACATGTTCATCACCGGACCCGACGTGGTGAAGACCGTGACCGGCGAGGAAGTGACCCTCGAAGAGTTGGGCGGCGCCATGAGCCACGCCAGCAAGTCGGGTGTGGCCACCTTCGTGTCGGCCGACGAGAAGGCCTGCCTCGACGACGTTCGCTACCTGGTGTCGTTCCTCCCGCAGAACAACATGGAAGAGCCGCCCACCATCGACTCCGGTGACGATCCCGATCGTCTCTGCGACGACCTGCGCGACATTCTCCCGCCCTCGCCCAACCAGCCCTACGACATGAAGAAAGTGATCATGTCGGTGGTCGACGACGGCGAATTCTTCGAGTACTTCCCCTACTGGGCCAAGAGCATCGTGTGCGGCTTCTCGCGTGTCGACGGTCAGACCGTCGGTGTCGTGGGCAACCAGCCCATGGTGCTCGCCGGAGTTCTCGACATCGAGAGCGCCGAGAAGGCCGCCCGCTTCGTTCGCACGTGCGACGCCTTCAACATCCCTCTCCTCACCTTCGTCGATGTTCCCGGTTTCCTCCCCGGCGTCGACCAGGAGTACGGCGGCATCATTCGTCACGGCGCCAAGTTGCTGTACGCCTATTGCGAAGCCACCGTGCCGCGCATCCAGGTGATCACTCGCAAGGCCTACGGCGGCGCCTACGTGGTGATGGACTCCAAGTCGATCGGTTCCGATTTGGCCTACGCCTGGCCGACCGCCGAACTCGCCGTGATGGGTCCGAACGGTGCGGTCGAGATCGTGTATCGGCGCGAGCTCCAGCAGGCCGCCGACCCGGTGGCTCGCCGCGCCGAACTGGTGGCCGAATACACCGAGAAGTACGCCAACCCCTACGCCGCAGCCGAGCGCGGTTACGTCGACGACGTGATCGATCCGGCCGAGACACGCCAGAAGGTCGTGGCCGGGTTCCGCATGCTGCGCAGCAAGCGCGAGGAGTTGCCGCGCCGCAAGCATGGCAACATGCCGCTTTGATCAGGATCCGTTCGTGACCACCGAGATCTCTCCCACCCCGACCGACGAAGAAGCCGTGGCCATCGCCGCGGCGATCGAAGGGTTGTGGCCCCGGCCGGTCGTGATGGTCGAATCGAATCCGGTGCGTCGCACGTCGTGGCGATTCAGCGGACGTTGGTGGTCTCCTCCGATCGTGTCCCGCCGCGGACGCCCGTTCTGACCGAAGCGTCGCTGGCACATCGGTACGAAGTAGAAAAGTACTTCACACCCTCTCATTCGTTGCCGATCAGACTTCGTTCTTGCGGAGTCGACGATGAGATTGGTGATCTGGAGCCCGATCGCTCTGATTGCCGAGGCCCTCGGAGTTCTCTTCGGTCGCGAGGCCGATGTCGAGGTCGTCGCGGTGGTCGGAAGCGCTGATGTCACGTCTCTGCCGGCGACCCTTCGGAGCGCCGACCTACTGGTGGCGCACGCCGCTCCGCTCGACGAGTGCCGTCGGTTCTTCGCTCGACTCGACGCCGACATTCGGGGGTCGCTCGTCGCGGTCTACCTGGCGTCGTCTCCGGACACCCTCCACGTATCGCGTGCTCGCCTCTTCGGATTCGCCGACGTGATCGACCTGTCGCTGCCGAGCGACACCGTGCTCTCAACCCTCCGTGACATCGCTCAGCTGGGACCTTCGGTCGGTGCGACCACGACGTGGACGTTCGAATCGAATCCACCTATCGCCTCTCTCGTCTGCTCGCACTGTCGGGACGAACGCGACGTCGAGATCCTTCGATTCATCGTGGACGGTCACACCGATTCACGGATCGCCGAACTGATGAATCTCAACGCTCAGACCGTCCGCAACCGGGTGAGCAACATGCTCCTCGAATCCGGAATGTCGAACCGCACCCAACTGGCGATCGATTTCTATCGTGCGATGCTCTCTCTGCATGGTGTCGACACGTCCTCGGTTCTCTGAACCCGCATGATCTCCGGATTCACCATGCAGGCCATGGCGAGTTGGGTGCGGTTAGTCAGTTGAGTGCGCACCAGCATTCGACTCACACGATTGCGTACCGTCTGCGATGACAGGAAGACCTTGGCACCAATATCCCGATCCGACATCCCCATTGTGATGTAAGCGGCGATTCGACGGTCGATGTCGTCGTGGCACATCGCGCCTCGATCGTCGCCGGACGAACACGATGCAGCCGGCTCGGACTTCACGGCTGATCTGCAACGCATGACGTCGAGTTCACGAACCAGATCCCGCGCCGGCCACTTGAAGTCGATGCAGCCGACGAACCCTCGGTTCTCGGGGGATTCGTGCATCAACCATCGCGAACCGAGGGCGCCGATCACGACGGTCGAGGTGACCGAAGACGATGACTGCATCCGCCAACAGCACCAGCGATCGATCGCGGCCTCGGTGACGAGCACGACGTCGTCGACCTCGGGAAGAAAGTCGCCGTTCTCGACCGAGACGATGTCGACCACTTCGGCCGACACCCCGCGCACCTCACGCAACTCCTCGGCCAACACCTCGGCGATGACCGGACTAGTGGTGACGATGCTCAGATGCATGCCCCCCCCGATGCAAAGCTGCCGGGATCGGTGTCATTGGTGACCTCACGAGTTCATCTTCCCGAATCGCCTCGTTCGCATTCGCAATACAAATGTCCTCGACTGGCGAAAATCGAAATCGAGTACGCGAATACCACCTCGATGGGCAAGACTCGGAACGTACACAGGTAATGCGCAGTACCGTACGTTCATGGACGTGACCACGGTCGGCGACGACTTCGCCATTGCTCATCACGGGAACGCCGTACACCGTTACGACGACTTGTCTCCTGAATCTTCGTACGAAT
>JBDLRN010000019.1:0-11406 GCA_039800005.1 Actinomycetota bacterium
GGTCCGTCGTCGAGTCGGCCGGTGAACTCGTCGAGCACTCCGAGGAAGGAGTCGATGCCCTTGCGCGCTGCGCCGGTGACACCGGCTTCGGCCGAATGACGCAACGCTTCGACGAAACTCATCGAGTTGTCTCGGGCGAACACGTCGATGCGAGCCAGGCTGGTGTCGCCGATCCCGCGCTTGGGCACGTTGATCACGCGCTTCACGCTCACTTCGTCGAGCGGATTGACCACCGCGCGCAAGTACGCGATGGCATCCTTCACTTCACGACGGTCGTAGAACCGCGTACCACCCACCACCTTGTAGGGAATCGAGAAGCGCATGAGCGCTTCTTCCACCGCACGGCTCTGCGGGTTGGTTCGGTAGAAGACCGCCATCGACCGCCAGGTGCGTCCGCCACGTTGCAGTCGCTCGAGGGTCTTGGCCACGAAGTTGGCCTCGTCGCTCTCGTCGTCGGCGTGGAAGCGCACGATCTTGTCGCCGGCTCCGGCCTCGGTCCAGAGTTCCTTCGGCCGACGCCCGAGGTTCTGCGAGATGACCGCGTTGGCCGCGTCGAGGATGTTCTGCGTGCTGCGATAGTTCTGTTCGAGCACGACCACCGCGACGTCGTCGAAGGCGTCCTGGAACTGCATGATGTTGCGGAAGTCGGCGCCACGGAACTTGTAGATCGACTGATCGGTGTCGCCCACCACGCACACGTTGTGATGCTGGGCGGCGAGCATGAGAACGATCTCGTTCTGCGCGATGTTGGTGTCTTGGTACTCGTCGACGAGGATGTACTTGAACTTCTGCTGGTACTCACGCAGCACGTCGGGATGACCGCGCAGGAGCCGAACCGTCTCGACGAGCAGATCGTCGAAATCCATCGCCCCGGCGCGAACGAGACGCGACTGGTACTCCTTGTAGATCTCGGCGTGCTTGCGGTCGAAGATGTGGGCGGCGCGATCGGCGGCCTCACCGGGTCCGAGCAGTTCGTTCTTCCAGTTGGAGATCACGGCGTGCACAGCGCGCGGCGTGAAGCGCTTGGTGTCGAAGCCGAGGTCGCGAATCACGTAGCCGGTGAGGCGCTGCGCGTCGGTCTGGTCGTAGATGCTGAACGTCTTGGGATAGCCGAGTCGCTCGGCGTGCACGCGCAGGATGCGCACGCACGCGGCGTGGAACGTGGAGATCCACATCGACCGCGCGACCGGGCCGACCAGTGCTTCGATGCGATGCTTCATCTCGCCCGCCGCCTTGTTGGTGAAGGTGATGGCGAGGATGTTGGACGGATGCACGCCGTGGGTGCCGATGAGATGGGCGATGCGGTGGGTGAGCACGCGGGTCTTGCCCGATCCGGCGCCAGCCACCACGAGGAGCGGACCGTCGACGTGTTCGGCAGCGTCGCGCTGGGCCGGATTCAGTCCGCTGAGATCGATCGGTCCGGGCCGGAAGGAGGGGTCGTAGGCGCCGGAACTCATGGAACGACCATCTTAGGAATGGGATGTGTCAGGAACGGGAACGGCCGCCCCCGAAGGGGCGGCCGTGGTCCGCGGGCGGAAACCGTGTGAATGGATGGATGAAGAAGTGCCTCAGCTGGCCGGATCGGCCGGCGCGTCGGCCGGACGGACACCGTTCACCATGTCGGTGATGCGCTGGGTGAGATTGGTGGTGGCTTCGGCCACGAGAGCGTCGATCACCGTCTGCGGGTCGACTCCGTTGGCGGTGGCCACGTCGGCGATCGACTCGCCACTCTGCAGAGCGGTCTTCAGTTCGTCGGCGGTCACACCGATCACCGAAGCAGCGGTCTCGAGGGCCTCACCGAGGTGACGACCACCACGACCGCCACGTCCTCCGTCAGCGCCTTCACCCTCTTCGTGGTCGGGGCGAGCGGCCTGCAACGTGGCGATCACCGTGTCGCGTTCGGCGGTGGTGATGGTGCCGTCGTCGACGAGGGCCTGCAGACGAGTGGTCATGATCGTGGTCGGATCGGGACGCTCACCGGCCGGCGGGGTCTCGGGGCGTGTGGTGAGTGCGGTCACGATCGCGTCGACCTGAGCCGAGGTGAGGGTTCCGTCGTCGACGAGTGACTGCAGAACCTCGGTGAACTTGGCGGCACGCTCTTCGGGGCTGTGATGCGGGCGACCGTGGTGCTGAGCCTCGACGGTCGAGTCACCGTCGGTGGCGGTGTCGCTGACGCTCACCACCGCACTCGAGGTGGCGGCGCCGGCTCCACCGGGCACCGTCACCATGAAGCCGGCGACACCACCGGCCAGTGCACCGGCACTCACACCGGCCACGATCCACTTGCGTGCTTTCGTCGTTCTCTTGTTCATCATTGTCTCGTTCATCTTTCTCTCCGGGTCCGGTGCGTCGCACCTGTGTTGGTTGGCGTTCCGGCCGTAGGGGGTTCGGCCGGAACGACTCTCATGGTGCGACACCCAGGTGAGAAGCGAACCAGGGTCAGGTGAGAGGAAGGTGAGAATCGGGATTCACCTCGAATTCACCGCTTGACCTGGGACGATCCGGCCGACATGACCCACAATGTGCGGGTGAAGTCTGCGGTGGCCGAGGTGTCGCGCCTCATGCTCAAAATCGGCGTGATCGGTTTCGGCGGTCCGGCGGCCCACATCGCCATGATGCGCGACGAGACCGTGCGTCGTCGGCAGTGGCTCACCGACGAGGAATTCATGCAGATGGTCGGTGCGACCAATCTGATTCCAGGTCCGAACTCCACCGAGATGGCGATGCACATCGGCCTGAAGCGCGCCGGTGTACGGGGTCTGGTTGTCGGCGGTCTGTCGTTCATCGTGCCGGCAGTCGTCATCGTGGGCGCAATCGCCTGGCTCTACGCCGAGCGCGGCACCGATCCCTTGGTGTTCGACATTCGCTACGGCGTCCTGCCGGTGATCATCGCCGTGATCGCCCACGCGGTGTGGGGGCTCGGCCGAGCCAATCTCCGCAACCCGGCCGGACTCGCGACGACCGCCGCCGCCTTCGCTGCCTACTTGATCGGCATGCACGAGTTGATCGTCCTCGTTGCGCTCGGACTCGTGTGGACGTTCGTCCATCTCCCTCGTCACGCGAGGAACCGCACCAACTCGATGGCCTGTGTCGGCCTCCTCTCTCTGCTCGCCTCGCAGCCATCGCTCACTCGCATCTTCCTGATCTTCCTGGAAGTCGGTTCGGTCCTCTACGGGAGCGGATACGTATTGATCGCATTTCTCGACAGTCGCCTGGTGACCGACCACTCGTACCTCACCGCCGAACAACTACTCGATGCCATCGCGGTCGGTCAGATCACACCGGGTCCGGTGTTCACCACGGCGACGTTCATCGGCTGGCAGATCCTCGGTGTGGCCGGCGCGGCTCTCGCCACGCTCGGCATCTTCGGACCATCGTTCTTCTTCGTCGGATTGCTCGATCGATTCCTGCGATGGTTGCGCGCTCGTCCGGCCGCCCTCGCCTTCTTGAACGGTGTCACGGTGTCGTCGCTCGGGCTCATGGCCGGTGTGCTCGTGCGACTCGGGGACGCCGCCCTGGTCGATGTGCTCACATGGCTCGTAGCCGCGGTCGCTCTGGTCCTGCTGATCACCACGAAGATCGGCGCCGGTTGGCTCGTACCGGCCGGTGTGGTCATCGGGGTCGTGCACGCCGCGGCGACATGACGAGGGAGGCTGCACCGATGAGCACGGTCGCACTCGCCAGAACCAGACCACTCCACGTGCGATCGGTCAGATCGATCACGAGAGCGCCGACGAGTGGGCCGATGCCCGCCATGAATCCGCCCACGAAGTGCATGGAACCCATCAACGTGCCGAGATCGTGCGTCGGGAGGACCTCACGTGCATAGATGCCGTCGAGGGGTGACACCGCCCCGATTCCCACGCCGCCCACGATCACGAACAGCACGGCCACGACCACGTTGCCGCTGAAGGCGAGCAACACACCACCCGCCACGATGAGCAATTTGGCGCTGATGAGCACGTTGCGCGTCGGCCAGGTGTCGAGCACACGACCCAACGGCAATCGCCCGAACAACTGAGCGAATCCACGTGCTCCGGCCATCGAGGCCGCAGTCGAACGTTCGAGACCACCGGCCACCATGGCGGGAATTTGCAGCACCATGATGATCGAGGTGCCGAACGAACTGGCCAAGGACGAGAACGCGTAACGGCGAACGAGAGGCTCCTTCCACGCTCCGATCACCGCGAGACGCGAGGAAGCCGACGGCGAAGTGGAACGGGTCACCCCGTCTCGGTCGACGAAAACGGCCGCGACCACGAGCACGACTCCGACGACCACGACCGAGACGCGAACCGTGTCGCGCCAACCGATCCACGAACGCATGAGTTCGGTGACCGGGATGAGGATCGGCGACGAGAACGCCCCCCATATGGTGAGTTGGGCGATGGCGCGCGCCTCACTGCCCGCCGACAGACGTGCCGCCACGGTCTGGGTCAGGTGGTAGAAGCTCGACGCTCCCAACACACCACCACCGATCCCGAACACAACGGCGAACAGCGCCGGCGACTCGAGGTACGTCGACGCCACGACGACTCCAGGCCCGACGGCCGCACCGATCGCAAAGGGTCGGCGAGCACCATGGTGATCCAACGTTCGCCCGACCCACATGCCGAGCACTCCAGTGAGGATCTGAGCGATCGTGTAGCCCATCGTGAGGATGCCGACGCCGGAGTCGAAGTCGGCGGCCATGTCGTCGAGCAACACGCCGAAGCCGTAGAACCACGATCCGTAGGCGACGATCGTGAGCACACCGAGAATTCCGATGCGCAGGTACGGAAGGTTGGACGACACGGACGAAGAGTAGGGCCACTCGTCGCCGGAGCGTGGGTTCACACCGTCGGCAAGGTGAAGCCGACTTCGGCACCACCACCGGTGCGTCGACGCGCGAACACCGAACCGCCGTGGGACTGCGCGACGTCGGCGACGATCGACAGACCGAGGCCTGATCCCGGCAGCGTGCGCGCCGAGGTGGCCCGATGGAAGCGCTCGAAGATCACGTGTTCCTGGCCCACTTCGACACCTGGCCCGCGATCGGACACGGTCACCGTGCCATTCGAGACGTCGACGTCTATGACCCCGCCCGAGATGTCGAATTTGAGGGCATTGTCGATCAGGTTCGACACCGCACGTTCGAACAGTTGTGGGCGCACGATGCACAGCGAGTCGTCAGCGACCAGATCGATCGTCCGACCACTACGGCGCGATGCGCGCTCGACCAGTGGTGCGACGTGGTCGCGCAGTCGAATCGGCTGTGGAAGTTCGTCGGTGTGGCGGTCGGCGGCGAGCGCGACCACCTCTTCGACCAATGCTTCGAGATCGCTCACGTCGCGGTCGAGATCGTTCACGATCTGTGCACGAGTGGACGGATCGAGTTCGGAGTGTCGACGCAACACGTCGAGATTCGTGCGCAGGCTCGTGAGCGGGGTGCGCAATTCGTGGCCGGCGTCCTGTACGAGGCGCTGCTGCTGTTCACGAGATCGCAAGAGTGCGCCGAGCATGTCGGAGAATGCGCGCCCGAGTCGTCCGGCTTCGTCGGTGCCCGACTGCGGCGCCTCCACGTCGAGCCGTCCGGTGGAGGCGACTTCACCCACCGCGTGCGAGAGGCGACGAAGACGCCGGGTCACGCCGGTAACGGTGAACCAGCCGATGAGGGCGGCGATCGCCGCGACGACGACTGCGACCAGGGCCATACGGCGACGAAGGTCGGCGAGCACGCTCTGGTTCTCGGTGAGGTCGCGCCCGAGCTGCACGACGCCGAGCTGCAGAGCGACCGTGCGCACGCGGTAGTCGACTCCTTCGAGCGAGGTGACGCTGGCGAACGTGGGAACCGATCGGCCCTCGGCGTCGACGCTCGCCGGTGTGAGAGGCAACGACACGCCGTCGGTGGCGGCCAGAACCTCACCTGATCGATCCGACACCTGCACCACGAACTGTTCGATACCGAGCGGACGTTCGGGAATGTTGATCACGGTGTTCCCAGGACGAGAGAGACGACCACCACCAGGGCGCTGCAAGAACCTCTCGGTGGCCTGGACGAGCGAGCGGTCGACCTCCTCCATGAGACGGGTGTCGGTGGTGCGATAGGTGACGAGACTCACCGCGGCCACTCCGACCGACACGATCACGGCCAACAGAAGAGCGATCTTGAGGCGCAGACTCACGACACCCTCGCCGTGTAGCCGATGCCGCGTACCGTGTGGATGAGACGTTTCTCGCCGTCGAGGTCGACCTTGCGACGGATGTAGCCGATGTACACGGCCAGGTTCTTCGAGTCGGGGCCGAAGTCGTACCCCCAGATGCGGTCGTAGATCGTGGAATGTTCGAGAACGATGCCGGCGTTGCGCACGAGCAGTTCGAGGAGTTCGAACTCGGTCTTCGACAGTTCGATCTCGTGATCGCCTCGCCACACACGTCGCGCCGCCGGATCGATGCGGAGTGTGTCGAGCACGATCGTCTCCGACGGACTTTCGTCAGGGTCGGGTTGCGAGCGCCGCAACAGTGCGCGCAGACGCGCGAGCAACTCCTCGAGCGCGAAGGGTTTGGGCAGGTAGTCGTCGGCTCCTGCGTCGAGTCCGGCTACTCGGTCGCTGGTCTCGGTGCGCGCCGTCAGCATCAGGATCGGCACCTTGTTCTTCTCGGCGCGCAGCACGCGACACACGGTGAGGCCGTCGACCGCCGGCATCATCACGTCGAGCACCAGCACATCCGGGGGTTCGTTCTTGATGGCGTCGAGTGCCTTCGCGCCGTCGGATGCCGCTTGCACTGAGTACCCCTCGAGCTCGAGCGCCCGCACCAGCGACTCGCGCACGGCACGGTCGTCGTCGACCACCAGCACCTGAGGCGAAGAACTCACCTCGCAAGTCTGCCCGCATCACGTAAGAGTCGGGTGAGAAACCCACCTTGAGTAGCGTGATCCAGGTGCCTTCGGATCTCCGCGCTCCCCTGCACCTTCTCGCCGTCACGGCTATGGCGGCGGTGGTGGGTGCCGCCTCCGGGGTGGGTGCATGGGCTCTGTTCGAAGCCCTCGACTCGGCGACGGCGACGCGCCTCGACCGCGACTGGCTGGTGTGGCTGCTCCCGGTGGCCGCCCTCGCTCTCGGCGCGGCCTATCACTACGTGGGGGCCGAGGCGAACCGCGGCACGTCGCTCGTCATCACCGAGTCGCTCGTTCCCGAGTCGGCCGACGACGTCGAGCGCTCACCGCGCGTGCCCATGCGTATGGCGCCCATGATCTTCGGCGCCACCTGGATCGCCCAACTCACCGGTGCATCGGTCGGACGCGAAGGAGCCGCGTTGCAGATCGGCGGATCGCTGACCACCACGTTGCTGCGCCCTCTCCGACTGCCGGCGCACGAGATGCGTCTCGCCCTCATCGCCGCCATGGCCGGCGCGTTCGGCGGCGCGTTCGGCGTTCCCATCGCCGGGGCGATCTTCGCATTGGAAGTGCAGCGAACCGGGCGCATCCGTTACGAGGCCCTCGCGCCCGCGCTGGCGGCGTCGATCACGGCCGATTACGTGGTCGAAGGTCTCGGTCGCTCCACTCCCCTCGTCGCTCTACCGGTCGACCTCGACGCGTGGACGGTGTTGCGACTCGCCGTGGTCGGTGTGGTGGCTGGTCTCGCCGCCCGTCTCTTCGTGCTCTCGCTGCACTCCGTGAAGCAGGCCGTGCGACGCATCGTCTCCTGGGTGCCGGCGCGTCCGGTCGTCGGCGCGGTCGCCACCCTCGCTCTCATGGGTCTGTTCGGCCGCGACTATCTCGGGTTGTCATTGCCCCTGGTCGACGAAGCGCTCGCCGGCAACACCGCCGACTGGTTCGAACCGTTGTTGAAGATCCTCTTCACGGCCATTGCGCTCGGCTCGGGGATTCCCGGGGGCGAAGTCACGCCTCTGTTCGTGGTGGGCGCAACTCTGGGGTCGACGTTGTCGGCCCCACTCGGCCTCGATCCCGCTCTGGTTGCCGCCGCCACCCTGGCCGCAGTGTTCGGCGCCGCGGCCAACACGCCGATCGCCTGCACGGTGTTGGCGATCGAACTCTTCGGCGGTGAGATCGCCGTGCCGGCGGCGGTGGTGTGCATCGTCGCCTACGCCGTGTCGTCGGAACGCGGCATCTATGACGGCCAGCGTCGCGGTGCTACGAAAGACCTCCGGGCCAACGCAACACCACCACGTCACTCATGAATGCCGGCGGGTGATCGCGCAGCCACGCTTCGATCTCGGCGTTGCGATCGCGATGCAGACACAGACGCAGCCGCGCCGAATCGACCAACTCGGCCGGATCGTCGGCGAAGCGCGACATCGGCGGACGCGGCACCACGACCACTTCGGGTTCGATCCCGAGTGCGCGTAGCACGGCCACCGCGTCGTCGGCGGTGGGGCCGTCGGGGCGCTTCAGATTCCAGAAGTGCCGCCAACCCTCGTTCCACGCCGACTGCGGATGACGTCGCGGCAGGACGGCGACCACACCGAGTCGCGCCACCGCGGTGAGCGCCACCACGAAGGGCTCGAGATCGGGCACGTTGTAGAAGACGTGATGGCACACCGCCACGTCGTGCGGCTCGATGGGTGCACCGGCCTGTTCGGCGGCGATGGCCACATCGGGCCACCGGCCCTGGATCTCTCGATGCGTGCAACCAGCGGCCACGGCCGACTCGGCGAAACGCTCCAACATGCGCGGGTTCTCGTCGACCCCGGTGAGATGCGTGGCGCGAGGTGCGAGCGGAATCGACGAGCGTCCGCCGCCGCAACCGATGTCGATCACGCTTCCGCCCTCGGCGGGCAGCAACTCGCGCGCCATCTCGAAGATCGGGCTGTCGGGTCGCAGAGTGTCGTCGACCGCGAAAGTCTTCGGATCGTGCGACCACGGTGGGACTTCGGCCTGCGCGACGATCTCGTCGGGTAGGGCCCAGGCTCGCAACTGTTCGGCCCAACGTCGACCGGCCTCAGTGAGCGGTTCGTGCGGTTCGGTCATGCGGTCGCGACGCGCACCGGCAACTGACGCGGCCCGCGGATCTGCCCGACGCTCCACACGACACCCTCTTCGCCGTGGGCGAGTTCGAAGTCGGGGAACCGCTTGATGAACTCCTCCACCGCGACGCGCAGTTCGAGGCGAGCCAGGTTCGATCCGAGGCATCGATGGATGCCGAGGCCGAAAGCCGCGTGGCGATTCTCGGCCCGGTCGATCAGCACCTCGTCGGCATTCTGGAATTCAGCTGGATCGAGATTGGCGGCCGGGAACGGCAACAGCACCCACTCGTCCTTCTTCATCGGGCACCCGTGGAAGTCGTGATCCTTGGCGACGAGACGCGCCATGGTGACCGGCGCGTAGGCGCGCAAGAACTCTTCGATCGCGGTCGCCATCAGTTCGGGTTCGTTCACGAGTCGCTTGCGGTCGCTCGCGTGCGTGGCGAGGTGCCACAGACTCGAGCCGATCGCACTCCACGTGGTGTCGATGCCGGCCACGAGGAGGAGCAGGATGAAGCCGCCCACCATTTCGTGGGGCAGCTTCTCGCCACCGAGTTCGACGTCGAGCAGATAGCCGGTCAGGTCGTCGCGCGGATTCGCGACGTGATCGTCGATCTGCGCCTTCAGATACGCGTCGATTTTCTCGAACGAGCGGATGCGCTCCTCAGGATCGCCGTTGATGTTCTCGAGGATGTCGTGCACGAACTCGCGGAAGAGTTCGTCGTCTTGGAGTGGGAAGCCGAGCATGCGCGCGATCACGTTGACCGGAATGTGTTGTGCGTACTCGATGGCCGCATCGACGGTGAGCCCGCCCTTGGCCTCGGCCTCCATCTTGTCGAGGAGTTCGTTGCAGAGGCGCCGGATCTCGGGCTCCCACTCGGCGATCTTCTTCGGCGAGAAAGGAGGGAGCACCAGACGACGGGCCTCGTGATGGAACGGCGGATCACTGGTGATCGGCGGAGCGCCGCCGATGGGCGCCGGGTCCTCGGGCACGACAGTGCTCACCACCACGGCGCGACTGGTGAAGTTCTCGGTGTCGTAGGCGATCTCTCGTACGTACTCGTGCGTGACCGGCAACCAGGTTCCGCCGTAGCGGTCGGAATGGGCGACCGGGCACTCACCGCGCAGTTGGGCCCAGATCGCGTGGGCGTGCCGGTTGTACTCGGGGTCGCCGTGGTCGAAGTCGGTGGCCCAGTCGCTGACCGGCCCGTAGATCGAGGGAGGGGTGTTGTAGGAGGTCATGTCGGTCTCGTCTCGCAGCGATCACTCGGTGATGGTGATGGCGAACTCGGGACAGTTGGCCACTGCGAGGCGCGCCTTCTCCTCGAGTTCGGGCGACACGGTGCCGTCGCCGATCACCACGGCGTTGCCGTAGTCGTCGACGTCGATGAGTTCGGGGGCCAGGGCGTAGCAGCGGTTGTGACCTTGGCACTTCTCGGAGTCCACGTGGATGCGCATGAGGCGAACTTAGTGGGAGAGAATCAGAGACGTGGCTTCGCGACGTCCCGCTCCCCTGGCGATCCTGCTCCCTCCGTCGGAGGGCAAGGCCGAGGGTGGACACACACCCAGGTGGAAGGTCGGCGGGGGAACTTTCGGCTCCTCGTTGCGCCGTTCCCGCGCCGAGGTGGTGGCGGCACTTCTGGCCGCCAAGGGCGGGGACGCGAAGTTGCTGGGCGTGAGCGGTAAACATCTCGCCCGTGCCCAGGAGGCCAACCGAGAGTTGGAAGGTGCGCTCACGCTTCCGGCATGTGAGCGCTACACCGGCGTGGTGTGGGGACACCTGTCACCGAGCACGCTGTCGACGAAGGCCCGCGTCGCGGCCGGCGAGTCGGTTGTCGTGGTGTCGGGGTTGTTGGGACTGGTGGGCTTCGACGATCCGGTGCCCGACTACCGCGTGAAGATGGGTGCGTCGCTGAAGCCGATGGGCAAGCTGTCGACGTGGTGGCGCGAACCGTTGTCGCGCGCGCTGAACGACTGGGCCGACGGCCGCGTGGTGATCGATTTGTTGCCGAACGAACATCGCGCGGCGTGGATTCCCGGTGACGGATTGCGTGAACACGTCGTGGTGAGCTTCGTCGAGAAGTCGGGCAAGGTGGCCGGCCACGACGCGAAGGCCGCCAAAGGTCTTCTCGCCCGCCACCTCTTGGAAACCGTGGCGGCGAAACCGTCGACCGATCCGCTGAAGGCCCTCTCCGCCTGGACCCACCCCCGCTTCACCCTCACCTGGTGACCTGGCGAGTGGTGATCTGGTGAGGATTTTTCACCGTATAGGTGAAGATCGCGCACCAGATTCCGGGCTCAGAGCAGCTTGTCGCGGAAGAACTGCAGCACGCGCTGCACGCTCGCCTCGTCACGCTGTTCGGTGAGCACCGAGTGATCGCTCTTCTTCGACGACGGCAGTTCGATGGCCACGAACTTGTCGCCGATCAGATCGCGCAGAGT